>NZ_SJFN01000063.1 GCF_004328075.1 Siculibacillus lacustris
GCGGCTCGGCGGCCTCGCGGGCCTCGGCGGGGCGCTCGGGCGGGCGGGCCGGGGGCGGAGCGACCGCCGCCGAGCGATCGCGCGCCGCGGCGTCGCGGGCCTCGGCGGCCTCACGGATGGTCGCGGCGAAGCGATCGACGGCGACATCGTCCACCGCGACGTCGACGCCGGCGGCGAGATACCAGTCGAGCAGGGCGATCGTCGGATCGGATCGCACATCCATGCCGTTTCATTCCGTATACGACACTTTAATCTACCTTGGCGGAAGGCGACAAAGCGTCTAAGGGGTCGAAGGAGCATAGCGATCGGCGCCCCTCCTGGCGACTCCGAAGCGCGCGAGCGACGGCGGCCGACCGGCGGATCGGACCGCCGGCCCGGACGCCGGGCAGGGCGCGCGGTTCGGCCCGGGACGGCGGCGGCGGCAGGCGGCACGGTCGAGACGAGGAGCCCGAAGGCATGGATGCGGCGGACCTTCCCGAGCGGGAGAGCATGGAATTCGACGTGGTGATCGTCGGCGCCGGGCCGGCCGGTCTCGCGGCGGCGATCCGCCTCAAGGAGATGGCGGTCGAGAGCGGCACCGAGATCTCCGTCGTGGTGCTCGAGAAGGGCTCGGAGGTCGGCGCCCACATCTTGTCCGGTGCGGTGATCGATCCGATCGCCATCGACCGGCTGTTCCCCGACTGGCGCGACGATCCCGACAATCCGTTCAAGACCCCGGTCACCGCCGACCACTTCCTGGTGCTCGGCCCCGGCGGCTCGATCCGCATCCCCAATTTCCTGATGCCGAAGTTGATGAACAACCACGGCAACTACATCGTCAGCCTGGGCAACGTCTGCCGCTGGCTGGCCAAGAAGGCCGAGGATCTCGGGGTCGAGATCTATCCGGGCTTCGCGGCCTCCGAAGTGCTCTACGACGCGGCCGGTACGGTGATCGGCGTCGCCACCGGCGACATGGGGGTGGGGCGCGACGGGAGCCCGAAGGACTCCTACACCCGCGGCATGGCGCTGCTCGGCAAATACGTGCTGATCGGTGAAGGCGCGCGCGGCTCGCTGGCCAAGGAGCTGATCGCCAAGTTCGGGCTCGACCAGGGCCGCTGCCCCGAGAAATACGGGATCGGCATCAAGGAACTGTGGCAGGTCGATCCGAAGAAGCACAAGCCGGGGCTGGTCCAGCATTCCTTCGGCTGGCCGCTCGATCTGAAGACCGGCGGCGGCTCGTTCCTCTACCACATGGAGGACGGCCAGGTGGTGGTCGGCTTCGTGGTCCACCTCAACTACGAGAACCCCTATCTGTCGCCCTTCGAAGAGTTCCAGCGGTTCAAGACCCATCCGGCGATCCGCGAGGTGTTCGAGGGCGGCAAGCGGCTGGCTTACGGCGCGCGGGCGATCACCGAGGGCGGCTGGCAGTCGGTGCCGAAGCTGACCTTCCCGGGCGGCGCGCTGATCGGCTGTTCGGCAGGTTTCGTCAACGTGCCGCGCATCAAGGGCAGCCACAACGCCATGCTGTCGGGGGAACTGGCGGCGGAGAAGATCGCCGCGGCGCTCGCCGCCGGTCGCGCCCACGACGAGCCGATCGAGATCGAAGAGGCGTGGCGGACGAGCGACGTCGGCCGCGATCTCTATCCGGTGCGCAACGTCAAGCCGTTGTGGACGCGGTTCGGCACGGTGCTCGGCGTGGCGCTGGGCGGGCTCGACATGTGGACCAACCAGCTGTTCGGGGTCTCGTTCTTCGGCACGATGGACCACGGCAAGCGCGACAGCCAGAGTCTGAAGCCGGCCGCGAACTTCAAGCCGATCGTCTATCCCAAGCCCGACGGCAAGATCTCGTTCGACCGACTGTCCTCGGTGTTCCTGTCGAACACCAACCACGAGGAGGATCAGCCGATTCATCTCAAGGTTCGCGACCTCGCGCTGCAGACCACAAGCGAACTCGCGGTCTTCGCCGGGCCGTCGACGCGCTACTGCCCGGCCGGGGTCTACGAGTGGGTCGAGAAGGACGGGCAGCCGACCTTCGTGATCAACGCCCAGAACTGCGTCCACTGCAAGACCTGCGACATCAAGGACCCCAACCACAACATCACCTGGACGGTGCCGGAAGGTGCCGGGGGGCCGAACTACCCGAACATGTGACGCGGGTCGTGTCGGGTGCGGGGCGCGGGGTGCGGGGTGCGTGCCGTGGGGTGCATGGCGCGCAGCGCCTCGCACCGGCGGCGGTGATGGCGTCCGGAAGCGCGGCGGGGCCGGGATCCGTCGCGGACTCGGCCGGTGGAACTCGTTGCGCTCGATCCACCCTACGACGCTCGATCCATCCTACGTGCCATCCGGCGGCGGGGCGAACAGGGCCGGCGACCAGCGCCGCCAAGCCACCCACGCCGCGACGACCGCGACGACGAGGCCACCGGCGACCCACGCGGCGGTGGCGGTGTCGCCCGAGCCGGCCAGCGCCCAGGCCCATCCGAGAATCGTGCCGGGGAACACCAGGACCGGGATCCACAGGATCGCCGAGCCGATGTTGGCCGCCTGGAACAGGCCGGCGGGCATCTCCGCCATGCCGGCGACGGTCGGGATGCTCGCCCGCAGCGGACCGATGAAGCGGCCGACCACCACGGCGATCCAGCCCCAGCGTGCAAACAGACGCTCGGCGGCGGCGAGCATCTCGGGGCGGGTGGAGAACGGCCAGATCCGGTGGACGCCGGGGCCGAGCCAACGGCCGATGCGGTAGGAGACGGTGTCGCCGAGCGCCGCGCCGACCGCACCGCCGATCCACAGATCGAGGAAGGGCAGCGTGCCGTCGGCGACCAGCGCCCCGGCGGCCATCATCACGCCGGTGGCCGGGATCAGCACCCCGAGCACCACCATCGATTCGCCGAAGGCCATCAGGCCATAGACCACGCCGGCCCAGGCCCGGTGATCGGAGATCCAGGCGAGCGCTGCGTCGAAGAGGGAGGCGATGTCCATGCCGCCATGATCGCCGCATTCGTCCGCCGCGTCGACCCGTCGCGACGCGCGGAAAGCGATCAGTCCTCGCGCCAGCCGTCGGTCGGCAGCGGCAGGCCGATCGCCGTGCCGGCGATGCGGGCGAGGCGGCCGTAGGACGGGGTGCCGTCGTCGCCGTCGCCGTTGGTCAGCAGCACGGCGTCGGCGCGCAGCACCCGGATGGCGCGGCGGGGAATGCGCGCCACCACGGCACCGTGGCCGGCGGAACGATCGGCGATGCGGGCGGCGATGCGCTCCCAGTGGCGGCGCGACACCACCAGGCCCTGCTCGCGCAACGGCCGGCCGAGCAGTGCCCCGGACATCGCCACCAGACGCTCGGCGAAGCGCGCCCGCCAGCCGAAGGCGTCGTAGCCCATGCGGAAGCAGCCGACGTCGACGTCGGCGCGGCCACGGCGCTCGACCCGGTCGACGAAGGACGCGACCTCGCGGAACCAGTCGGATTCGAGGAACACGTTGGGGGCGAGGATGGCGAACCACGGCGCGCGGCGCGCCGCGGCGACGCCGGTCTCGACGCGGCGCAGCCAGCCGCCCGAGGCCTCGACCAGGGTGCAGCCGGCGGCATCGGCGACGATGCGGGTGCCGTCGGTCGAGGCGTCGTCGCAGACCACCACCTCACGGACCACGCCTTCGGCCGCCGCCGGCACCAGCGACGCCAGCGTACGGGCCAGCCCCTCTTCGGAATTGCGGGTCGGAATGACGACGGACAACATGCCGCGCGACGCCTTGGGCCCGGTACGAGGACCCCGGCGGCGCCGGGCGGCACCGTCGGGAAGGACAATCGTCTCTTACACATTGATTTCGCGATCGACCAGCCGATCGACGGCCGAAAAATTGCGCGCCGCGGCAAATGTTCTTGTCTTGTTCTCTTCTCTGTCGGATGATGCCGGCATGAAGGTCGAGAGCGAGTCCCCCTCCCCGTCGAGACCGCGTCGCCGCACCGCCGCTGCGCGGGGGCGAGGCCCTGCCGACGTCGAATCGGCGCCGCGGCCGGACGTCGTCACCGGCTTCGACGATGGGGACGGCGGCGGGGCCGGCGGCTTCGCCGAGGCCGCGCCGAGCGACGTCGTCGCGGTCGACGATCGGCGCCGGCGTGGCCGCGGCGCGGTGGCCAATCCGAGCGGGCGCTACGAATCGGAAGCCCGCGTGACCGTCGACGACGGCTGGGGCAGCGCCGACGATCTGCCGCCCTTCGCGACCACGGTGACGATCGAGAAGCCCAAGACCATCCTGACCCGCAACACCTCGCCCGACATCGGTTTCGATCGCTCGATCAACCCCTATCGCGGCTGCGAGCACGGCTGTTCCTATTGTTTCGCCCGTCCGACCCACGCCTACATGGGGCTGTCGCCGGGGCTCGACTTCGAGAGCCGGCTGTTCGCCAAGCCGACCGCGGCGCGCCTGCTCGAACAGGAGCTCGGCCGGCCCGGCTATCAGCCGAAGCCGATCGCCATCGGCACCAACACCGACCCCTATCAGCCGGTCGAGAAGCGCTGGCGGATCATGCGCGAGGTGCTGGAAGTGCTGGAACGCACCGGCCATCCGGTGACCATCCTGACCAAGTCGGCCCTGGTACTGCGCGATCTCGACATCCTCTCGGCGATGGCGGCGCGCGGTCTGGTCAAGGTGGCGATCTCGATCACCACCCTCGACCGCAAATTGGCCCGCGCCATGGAGCCGCGGGCGGCGAGCCCGGAGCGGCGGCTGGCGGCATTGGCGGGCTTGGCGGCCGCGGGCATCCCCACGGGGGTGATGGTCGCGCCGGTGATTCCGGCGCTGACCGATCCGGAGCTCGAGCGGATCCTCGAGGCGGCGGCCACCGCCGGCGTGCGCGAGGCCGGCTACATCGTGCTGCGCCTGCCGCTGGAGGTCTCGGAGATCTTCAAGGGCTGGCTGCTCGACCACGCCCCCGACCGCTATCGCCACGTGCTGTCGCTGTTGCGCTCGATGCGCGACGGCAAGGACTACGACGCCGACTGGGGCAAGCGGATGCGCGGCACCGGCCCCTATGCGGCGGCCCTGAAGCTGCGCTTCGACGTGGCGATGAAACGGCTCGGGCTCGACCGGGTCCAGCGGTCGGCGCTGCGCACCGACCTCTTCACGCCGCCGACCGCCTCCGGTATCCAACTCAGCCTGTTCTGACACCCGGCGCCCGGCCGGCGCCGTCGCTCACGGAGTTTCCCATGTCCCTGCGTCTGTCGATGGTCACCCTGGGGGTTGCCGACGTCGCCGCCGCCACCGCCTTCTACGAGGCGCTCGGGCTCGTCCGCGGCGCGCCGAGCGAAGCAGCGGTCACCTTCTTCGACATGGACGGGGTGATCCTCGCCCTCTACGGCCGCGCCGCACTGGCCGACGACGCCGGTGTGGCGGCGATGGGCGACGGTTTCCGCGGCCTCGCGCTGGCCTGGAACGTCACCGGGGCGGCGGCGGTCGACGCGGCGATCGCCCGGGCGGTGGCGGCCGGCGGGCGGCTGGTCAAGGCCCCGGAGCGGGCCTTCTGGGGCGGCTATTCCGGCTATTTCGCCGATCCCGACGGGCATCTGTGGGAAGTCGCCGACAATCCCGGCTTCCCCTTCGACGAACGCGGCGCCCTGCGCCTGCCGGAGGCCTGAGTCATGGCGACCGACACGACCGCCCGCCCGGCGAAGCGGCTGCCGCGGGTGCTTCCCGATTTCACGCTCGAACGCGAGCTCGGCGCGCGTACCCGGCGGATCGCCGGGGTCGACGAGGTCGGCCGCGGGCCCTTGGCCGGACCGGTGGTGTGCGCCGCGGTGGTGCTCGACCCCACCCGCCTGCCGGTCGGACTCGACGATTCCAAGAAACTTTCCGAAGCCGCGCGCGAGCGGTTCTTCGAGGAGATCCTCGCCCGGCACGAGGTTGCGGTGGCGCTGTCGTCGACGGCGCGGATCGACGCGACCGACATTCGCCAGGCGACCCTCGACGCGATGCGGCGGGCGGTGGCCGGCCTCGCCAACCCGCCCGAGCACGTGCTGGTCGACGGCGTCGACGTGCCGCCGGGGCTGATCTGCCCGGGCACCGCGGTGATCGGCGGCGACGGCCGGTCGATGTCGATCGCCGCGGCGTCGATCGTCGCCAAGGTGATCCGCGATCGGCTGATGGTGCTGGCCGCGGTCGACCATCCCGGCTGGGGCTTCGAACGGCACAAGGGCTACGGCACCGCCACCCATCTCGAGGCGCTCGAGCGGCTCGGCGCCTCGCCGATCCATCGCCGGAGCTTCGCACCGGTGGCCAAGGCGATCGCCCGCACGGGCGGCCTTTGACGGCGGCCTGCCGATCGCGGCGATGCAGGTCGCGGATCGCCGTCGCGCGAGCCCGACCCGCATCCGCCGATGGGATCGACCCGCATCGATCCGATCGCAGCCTGCGCACCCCGCAAAAGAAAACCCGCCCCTCCTTTCGAAGGTGCGGGTTCGCAGGCGTCGTCCGTGTCGTCTGCCGGCTCAGTTGAGCTTGGCGGCGACTTCGGCGATTCCCTTGGCGACCAGATCGGCGCCGGTCGGGCCGGCGGCGCGGGCCGCCAGGATGCGTTCGGCGGCGGCGACCGCGACGTCGGTGGCGAGCGCGCGCACCTCGGCGACGGCCTGGGCCTCGGCCTGGGCGATCTTCGATTCGGCCGCGCGGGTGCGCCGCACGATCAGGTCTTCGAGCGCCTTGTTGGTCTCGATGGTCAGGCGATCGGCTTCGGCCTTGGCCTCGGCGACGATCGACTGGGCCTCGAGCTCGGCGTCGGCGGCCTTCTGGCGGAAGGCGGCGAGCAGAGCGACCGCCTCTTCGCGCAGGGTGCGGGCCTCGGCCAGCTCGCTTTCGATGGCCGCGATCTTGGCGTCCATCGCCGTGCCGATCTTGGCCGGAACCTTGAGATAGGCGATCACGCCGAAGAAGATCAGCAGCGAGACGAGAGCCCAGAACGTGGCGAGCGATGTGGCGTCCATGTCGGTCTCCTCACTTGCCGGTGACGGCGGCGACCGCCGCGACGGCGTCGTCGCGTCCGACCTGTTCACCGATCAGCGCGGCGATCAGGGCCTCGGTGGTGTCCACCGCGATCCCGTCGACTTCGCCGAGCGCCTTGGTCTTGATCTCGGCGATGCGGGCTTCGGCTTCCGTGATCTTGCCGGAGAGCCCCGCCTCGGCGGCGTGGCGCTTGGCATCGACCTCGGCGGCGAGCTTGGCGCGGGTCTCGGCGGCGATGCCCTGGGCATTGCGCCGGGCTTCCGCCAGAGCCTTCTCGTAGGCCGCGCCGGCGGCTTCCGATTCGGCCTTGAGGCGGTTGGCTTCTTCCAGATCGCCGGCGATCCGGTCGTGCCGGACCTCGAGGATGCCGCCGATCCGCGGCAGCACGACCTTGGCCATCAGCACGTAGAAGAGACCGAAGGTGATCGCCAGCCAGAGAATCTGGGAGGCGAAGGTGGTCGAATCGAACGGCGGGAAGACGCCGCTGTGTCCGCCGCCGTGTTGCACTTCGGCCGTGGTATGGGCTGTTTCTGCCATCGTGACCGTCCCGGATGATCCGGCCTCGCGCACCTCGCGTGAGACCCCATGCGTCGCCGGCCGTCACCAGGGACGGCCGGATACGGGTCGTCGTCGGCGTCGGGCGATCAGGCGAAGAGCAGGATCAGCGCGACGAGCAGCGAGAAGATGCCGAGCGCTTCGGTCACGGCGAAGCCGAAGATCAGGCGGCCGAACTGACCGTCGGCGGCGGCCGGGTTGCGCAGCGCGCCGGCGAGGTAGCTGCCGAAAATGGTGCCGAGGCCGATGCCCGCACCGGCCATGCCGAGGGTGGCGATACCGGCGCCGAGGTACTTCGCAGCTTGCGGATCCATGAGAATGCTCCTTCGGTGAGTACTGGAGGGGTAGGTCTCGGATCGCGACCGTCCGGCTCAGTGGCCGGGGTGGATCGCGTCGTTCAGGTACATGCAGGTCAGGACGGTGAAGACGTAGGCCTGCAGGAAGGCGACCAGGAATTCGAGGGCGGTCAGCGCCACCGCCATGGCGAGCGGCAGGATCGACCCGGCGACGCCGACCGCGCCGGCCGCCGACAGGGTCACGACGAAGCCCGCGAAGACCTTGAGGGTGATGTGTCCGGCCAGCATGTTGGCGAAGAGACGGACCGAGAGGCTGATCGGCCGCGACAGGAACGAGATCACCTCGATCATCGTCACCAGCGGCACCAGCGCCATCGGCACGCCCTGCGGCACGAACAGGCCGAAGAAGTGGAAGCCGTGCTTCCAGATGCCGAACACCACCACGGTTCCGATCACCAGCATCGCCAGACAGAAGGTGACGATGATGTGCGAGGTGATGGTGAAGAAATAGGGGATCATGCCGAGCAGGTTGGCGACCAGCACGAACATGAACAGCGAGAAGACCATCGGGAAGAACTGCATCCCGGCCTTGCCCGCGGCGTCGCGCAGGGTATTGGCGACGAAGGAGTAGGACATCTCGGCGACCAGCTGCCAGCGCCCCGGCACCAGCGAGCGCCCCGAGGAGGCGAACACCAGGAACAGCGTCGCCACGATCACCGTCGCCGCCATGAACAGCGACGAATTGGTGAAGGAGAGATCCACGTGCCCGACGTGGATCGGGACGAGCTTCGTGATCTGAAACTGATGGATCGGATCGACCTTGTCGGCTGCCACCTGTCAGTCCCCACCTCTCTTCGGCCACCGGTTCTCGCGAACCCGGCGAACCCGACGCGCGCCGGACGGCCCGCTCTCACACGTCACGATCGCCCCCGACCGTGCCGCTCGATTCTCCGACGTTCCGCATAGCACGCCGGACGGCCGGCGCGATCTGCGAAATTAGGCGATGGTCATTCGTCGGAGGGCTCCGACGGCGACCTCGACTTTTCGGCGCCGGCGGCGCGCAGGCGCGCTCCGGCATCGGCGACCTTGCCCTCGGCACGCAGGACGTTCAGGACGCCGGCCGCGAAGCCCAGGAGCAGAAACACGATCAACGCCCACGGCGAGGTCCCCAGGGCCCGATCGATCCCCCATCCGAGCGCGGCCCCGACGACGATGCCGGCGACGAACTCGGAGGCGATCTTGATCGCCTGGCCGAAGCCGGAGGGTCGCCCCTTCGCCTTCGCCGCCGCGACTTCCGAACGGTGCGCCTCGAGGCTCGCGCCGAGGCGCTCGAGCCGTGCGGCGAGCGCCGGCTTCGTCTCGGGAGCCCCCTCGCCCCCCTCCGCCCGATCCCCGCCGGTGCTCGGCCGAGGGTGGTCACCGTCCGGTCGATCGACCATGGTCCCGCTCCCCGCTTTCGCGTCGACGGCATCGCAGCAGAGGACGCCGGAGGCGCCCCACGTCGAAGCCGGGCGCACCATAGTTGCGCGTCAGACCCCTGTCAAGAACACCAGACTTTAGTTTAAACTCATGAAATGTCTAGAACTTTTGCTCTCGAGCGAAAGTTTTTCGCACTGCGGCGAAAGCCCTCCCCGGAGGGGCTGCGAAAGCCTCGTGCGGCGATGCTTCAGACCGGCGCGAGAATCTTCTCGGCGCGTTCGAGATCGACCGAGACCAGCTGCGAGACGCCGCGTTCCGACATGGTCACCCCGAACAGCCGATCCATGCGGGCCATGGTGATCGGATTGTGGGTGATGACGATGAATCGGGTGTCGGTCTGGCCGACCATGGCGTCGAGGAGATCGCAGCAGCGTTCGACGTTGGCGTCGTCGAGGGGCGCATCGACCTCGTCGAGGACGCAGATCGGCGCCGGGTTGGTCAGGAACACCGCGAAGATCAGGGCGAGCGCGGTCAGCGCCTGCTCGCCGCCCGACAGCAGCGTCATGGTGGTCGGCTTCTTGCCCGGCGGGCGGGCGATGATCTCGAGGCCCGCCTCCAGCGGATCCTCGGCGTCGACCAGTTGCAGCTCGGCTTCGCCGCCGCCGAACAGGTGGGTGAACAGGGCGCGGAAATGGCCGTCGACGGTGGTGAAGGCGGCGAGCAGGCGCTCGCGGGCCTCGCGGTTGAGGGTCTGGATGCCGAGCCGCAGGCGGCGGATCGCCTCGACCAGATCGTCGCGTTCGGCGAGCAGGCGGTCGCGGCGCTCCTCGACCTCGCGGGCCTCGTCGTCGGCGCGCAGATTGACCGCACCGAGGCGCTCGCGCTCCTGGCGCAGCCGGTCGAGGCGGCGATCGACCGATTCGGCATCGGGCAAGGGCGCGTCGACGTCGATTTCGGCCAGCGCCACCAGGCCGGCCGGGGCCACCGCGAAGGCCTCGGCTATGCCTGCCTCGATCTCGCTGCGGCGGGCGGCGGCGGCGGCGAGGCGTTCCTCGGCGCGGCCCTTGACCTCGCGCGCCGCGGCGAGCGCATCGAGCGCCTGACGGGCGGCGCGATCGGCGTCGCCCTGGGTGCGCTCGCCCATCGCCAAGGCGTCGGCGGCGCGGGCGCGTTCGGCCTCGGCGCCGAGGGTGGCGTCGCGCAGGCGGGCGCGTTCGATCTCGAGATCGGCGGGGCGTTCGACCAGATCGTCGCGTTCGCCGATCGCCTCGTCGCGCCGCGCCGCGAGCACGGCGATCTGATCGGCGGCGGCGGCGGCGCGGCCGACCCAGCCGCTGCGCTCCCGGGCGATCGCCTCGAGCCGGCGGCGGCGGGCCTCGACCTCGCGGGCGAGCCCCCGGGCGACGGCACCGAATTCGGCGACCACCGCCCGGCCTTCGCCGACCCGGCCGCGGGCGAGCGCGATCGGCGCCTCGAAACTCGCGGGATCGGGCAGCGCGGCGAGCGCCGCGGCGGCCTCCTCGGCGCCGGCGACCACCGCGGCGTCTTCGCCGGCGAGGCGGGCGGCGGTGGCGTCGAGCGCCGCGAGGCGGGCGGCGAGG
>NZ_SJFN01000064.1 GCF_004328075.1 Siculibacillus lacustris
CCGACGCCGCGCCCGCTGCGCCGCGCCGCTCGACGCCGCGCCCCGCCGCCGCCGAGCCGCCGCCGATCGTCCATGGACCGCCGCCGGAGGGTCTCGGGCCGCGCCGGCTCGCCGGCTCGCCGACCACGCCGACGATCCTCGAGACCGCCGGCTGGGCCGATTACGCGCTGCTCGACAGCGGCGCCGGGCGCAAACTCGAGCGCTACGGCGCGATCCGCATCGTCCGCCCCGAGGAACAGGCGCTGTGGGCGCCGCGTCTGCCGGCCGCCGTGTGGGAGGGCGCCGACGCCCATTTCACCGGCGACGTCGAGGAGGAGGGGCCGGGCCGCTGGCGCTTCCCCGTCGCCCTGCCGCCGTCCTGGCCGATGAGCTTCGCGCCGGCGCGCTTCTCCTGCCGCTTCACCTCGTTCCGCCACACCGGCGTGTTTCCCGAACAGGTCGCCCACTGGCTGTGGATGCGCGAGCGCGTCGCCGCGGCGGTCGCCGCCGGCCGCCGGCCGCGCCTGCTCAATCTGTTCGGCTACACCGGGCTCGCCAGCCTGATCGCCGCGGCGGCCGGCGCCGAAGTGACCCATGTCGACGCCTCGAAGAAATCGATCGCCTGGGCGCGCGAGAATCAGGCCGAGAGTGGCCTCGATCACCTGCCGATCCGCTGGATCTGCGACGACGCCCAGAAGTTCGTCGCCCGCGAGGCGCGCCGCGGCAGCCGCTACGACGCCATCCTGCTCGATCCGCCGAAATACGGCCGCGGCCCCGAGGGCGAAGTGTGGCAGCTGTTCGAGCATCTCGGCGGCATGCTGCGCACCACCCGCGATCTGCTCTCCGACGCGCCGCTGTTCACCATCCTCACCGTCTATGCGATGCGCGCGTCCTATGCCGCCTTCCACGAACTGACCGCGGAGGTCATGGCGCGCCGCCCCGGCCGCCTCGAATCGGGCGAACTCTTTCTCACCGAGGCGCCGGCGCCCGGCACCGACATCATCCGCCGCCTTCCCACTTCGCTGTGGGTCCGCTGGACCCCGGAGACCGCCCCATGACCCGCCCGCCTCGCGACCTCTACCGCCGGGGAGCCGACCGCCCCGCCGCCCCGCGGGCCGCCGCGCCCGCCCCGTCGACGGCGCCGGCCCGCGAGGTCACCAGCCTGACCAACCCGGTGGTCAAGGACCTGCGCGCGCTCCACCTCAAGAAGGAGCGAGAGGCCTCGGGACTGTTCCTCGCCGAGGGCCTGAAGCTGGTCACCGACGCCCTCGACGAGGGCTGGCCGATCCGCACCCTGGTGCACGCCACCCGGGTCAAGGACCAGCCGCTGGTGGTGCGCGCCGTGGCCGCGGCCAAGGCCCGCGGCGCCCTGGTGCTGGAGGTCTCCGACGAGGTGCTGGTCAAGATCTGCCGCCGCGACAATCCGCAGATGGTGGTCGCGGCCTTCGTCCAGAAGATCGCCCGCCTCGCCGATCTCGCCGCGCCGAGCGGCGTGTGGGTGGCACTGGAGGGGGTCAAGGACCCCGGCAATCTCGGCACGATCATCCGCACCGTCGATTCGGTCGGCGCCGCCGGCGTGATCCTGATCGGCGACACCACCGATCCCTTCGCGCTCGAGGCGGTGCGCGCCACCATGGGCTCGCTGTTCCACGTGCCGATCGCCGCCGCGACCCTCGAGGAGTTTTCCGCCTGGACCGCGGCTCATCGCCTGCCGGTGTGGGGGACGCATCTGAAGGGCGCGGTCGACTATCGCTCGGTCGCCTGGCCGGAGACCTGCGTGGTGCTGATGGGCAACGAGCAGTCGGGCCTGCCCGAGGCCTACGTCGCGGTCTGCGACGGGCTGGTCAAGATCCCGATGGCCGGCAAGGCCGACAGCCTCAACCTCGCTGTTGCGACGGCTGTGATGTTGTATGAGGTGCGGCGGCGCGCCCTCGGCGTGTGAGGCGGAGGGGCGGGCCCCAGGGGCCGCCGTAGGGTGCATCGAGCGCAGCGAGTTGCACCGGCAGCCGAGCGGCTCATGCCCCGGTTCGCGCCGGCGGGGCCCGTGCGTCTCCGGGAGCGCGTTCGTCCGACCCCTCTGGCCCGCGGTGCAACTCGCTGCGCTCGATGCACCCTACGGCGGCACCCTACGGCCGAGACGATCGTCACCGCCGTGACCGGCCTTCATGGTTTTCCGTAGATTACGCAACGTAATTGTCGCCACCTCGATCCATTTATTCTTACCTCTTGGAAGTTTTTGACGAGACGTCGACCGGCTTCTCCCGACATTAAGGCCCGTTTGATCATTTCCGTCGATCATGAGCCTCGACGTGATCATCACCTCGATCCCCCCGGCCCCCGACGTCGCACGCCTCTTCGGCGTGTCGGCTCCGGTCGCACTGGTGGGGACCGAACTGGGGGCTCCATGAAATCCCTCTCCGTAAAGGCCGGGCTCGTCCTGGCTTCGGTCCTCACCATCGTCCTGTGTCTGGGTGTCGCCTTCGTCGCGACGTCGCGGCTGAGCATGGTCAACGACGGCGCCACGCGGCTCTACAGCGACATCCTCCCCGGGCTGCAGCAGGCCGAAGAGATGAACGTGGCGCTCGGCAATCTGCGCATCGCCAGCCTCGAATATGTCACCGTCGTCGATCCGGCGGCGCGCAAGAGCAAGCTCAAGGACATCGCCGATGCGCGCGGCGACTTCGACACGCAGAAGAAGAAATATGCCCTCCACATGGACAAGGGCGAAGAATCCGCCCTGTTCGATCGAGTGGTCGCCGGATTCAACAAATACAGCGACATGACCAGCGATCTGATCTCGCTCACCGAAGGCGGCCGCATCGACGATGGCCGGGTGCTGGTGATCGGCACGATGGACGAGATCTACGGAACGGTCGGCAAGATGTTGGACGAACTCGTCGCCTACAACATCAAGGACGCCGCCGTCGTCGACGGCACCAATCAGGCGACCTACGGCTCGGCCTGGTGGATGGTGGTATCCGGCGGCGCGCTGTTGCTGATGGTCGCCTCGGCCCAGGCGCTGTTCTCGATCTTCCGCGTCAGCCGTCCGATCGAAACGCTGACCGTGGCGATGACCGGGATCGCCGGCGGCCGATTCGACACGCCGGTGCCCTTCGCCGAGACGACCAACGAGATCGGCCAGATGGCGCGGGCGCTGCTGGCCTTCCGCGACGGTCTGATCGCCGCCGAGCGCCAGCGTCGCGAGCAGAGCGAACGCGAGGAGAGCGAGCGTCGCCGCTCCCTCCACCGCGAACAGCTGGCCGGTGATTTCGTCGGCCGCATGCAGGCACTCGCCGCCGGCTTCACCCAGTCCTCCGGCGAGGTCGCCTCGGCCGCCGAGAACCTCTCGGCGACCGCCGAGGAGACCACCCGTCAGGCCCAGTCGGTGGCCACCGCGGCGGAGGAAGCCGCGGCCAACGTCCAGACCGTCGCCTCGTCGTCCGAGGAGATGTCCGCCTCGATCCGCGAGATCTCGGGCCGCGTCGGCCATTCCACCAAGGTCGCCGACACCGCGGTGGCCGAGGCGGAATCGTCCAACGTCCGCATCCGGGCGCTGGCCACCGCGGCCTCGGCGATCGGCGAGGTGATCAACCTGATCAAGGGCATCGCCGACCAGACCAATCTGTTGGCGCTCAACGCGACGATCGAGGCGGCGCGCGCCGGCGAGGCCGGTCGCGGCTTCGCGGTGGTCGCCGCCGAGGTCAAGCAGCTGGCCGATCAGACCGCCAAGGCGACCGAGGTGATCGGCGCCAAGGTCGGCGAGATCCAGCAGGCGACCGACGGCACCGTGACCTCGATGGGCGAGATCGCCCAGATCATCGCGGTGATCAAGGAGACCGCCTCGGCGATCGCCGACGCGATCGATCAGCAGGGCGCGGCGACCGCCGAGATCGCCCGCAGCTGCCAGCAGGCGGCGACCGGCACCCATCAGGTGACCGAGAACATCTCCGGCGTCGGCCGCGCCGCCGAAATGACCGGCGCCGCCTCGACCCGGCTGATGACCCTGTCGGGCGGATTGTCCGAACAGGCGGTCGACCTGCGCCGGGTGGTCGAGAGCTTCGTGGGGGATTTCGCCGCGGCGTGAGGGGACGGGTGCATCGCCGTAGGGTGCATCGAGCGCAGCGAGTTGCACCTTGGGGCGCAGCCACGGGCGCCGCCGGTGCAACTCGCTGCGCTCGATGCACCCTGCGATCCTCGATGCACCCTACGGTCGGCGGGTTGCGCCGGCGGCTTAGACGAGGGACGATGGCTCCGCCCCACGACGGCGAGTGCCCGCCATGCCGAACTACCGGCGTCTTCGAATCCCGGGCGGATGTTGGTTCTTCACGGTCGCTCTGCAGGATCGGCGGAGCGGCCTCCTCGTCGAACGCATCGCGGATCTACGGGCCGCGGTCGCGGTGGCGCATCGCCGGCAACCGTTTCAGATCGACGCGATGGTGGTCCTGCCGGATCATCTCCACGCCGTCTGGACGCTGCCCGACGGGGACTCGGATTTCTCCGAACGCTGGCGACGGATCAAGGCGGAATTCACCTCGGCGCTCGTCGCGGCGGGTATCGCGGTGCCGAAGGGGCGACGCCCCGGCGAGCGGGCGCTGTGGCAACGGCGCTTCTGGGAACATGCGATCCGCGACGACGCGGATTTCGCGCGTCATTTCGACTATTGCCACATCAATCCGATGAAACACGGGCTGGTCGATCGCGTCGCCGACTGGCCCCATTCGTCGTTTCACCGCGCCGTCCGCGACGGGGTCTATGCCGCCGATTGGGCGGGGACGGTCGAGGGACCCGGCGACTTCGGCGAGCGGTGAGGCAGGGCGAGCCGTGGGGTCCCGTAGGGTGCATCGAGCGCAGCGAGTTGCACCGGCGGAGATGACCACGGCCGCGGACGGTGCAACTCGCTGCGCTCGATGCACCCTACGATCCTCGATGCACTCCCCCTCCGCAGTCTCCCCGATCCCTGCCCACCGATCGGCCATGCTAATTCTCCGGGCAGACAGCCCGGAGAGCCGCCCCATGAAGATCGCCTTTCCCACCCGCGACGGATCCACGGTCGCCGGTCATGCCGGCAAGGCGAGCTCGTGGCTGGTCTATGATCTCGCCGAACTCGCCCCCGGCGCGGCGCTGCCGGCGCCGGCGCGCGTCGAGCTCGCCAGGGACGAGGTGATCCACCATTTCCACGACGATCGGCCGCATCCGCTCGACGGCGTCGCGTTGGTCGTCACGGCGTCGGCCGGCGACGGCTTCATCCGCCACATGAAGACCCGCGGCAGCGAGGTGTTGCTCACCGGCGAGACCGATCCGGCCGCGGCGCTGGCCAAGCTCGCCGCCGGCGAGGCGCTCGCCGATCAGCGCTTCGACATCACCACCAGTCTGTGCAAGTTGCGCGATCTGTTTTCGCGCCATTGATCGCCGCCCGGGCGTACCGGCCCCCCTCGGGATACCCGCGGGCGGCCACGACGCCGTTCGGCGCTCCGACGGGTCGAGACGGGTCGGACGGGCGGGATGCCGGCCAGCGGCGCCTCAGGCGACGTTGAGGCCGTGGTCGCGGAAGGCGGCGCGGGTGCGGTCGATCAACTCGCGGCTCGGCGGTTCGGTGTCGGCGAGGCGGTAGGGCACGCCCTCGGCAGCCCACTTGAACTCGCCCATCTTGTGGAAGGGCAGGACGTCGACGCGCTCGACGTTGCCGAGGCCGGCGGCGAAGGCGGCCAGTCCGTCGATCTCGTCGAATTTGTCGGTGAGGCCGGGGACCAGCACGTAGCGCAGCCACACCGGCTTCTTCATCGCCGCGAGGCGCTCGGCGAAGGCCAGCGTCGGGGCCAGCGCGACGCCGGTCAGGTCGTGATAGGTGGCCTCGGTGAAGGCCTTGATGTCGAGCAGCACCAGGTCGACGTCGGCGAGCAGGAAGTCGTCGGCGTGGAGGCCGAGGAAACCGGCGGTGTCGAGCGCGGTGTGCAGGCCCATCTCCTTGCAGCCGCGCAGGATCGCCGCGGTGAAGTCGGGCTGGACCAGCGGTTCGCCGCCGGACAGGGTGACGCCGCCGCGGGCGCGCTTGAGGAACGAGGCATAGCCGCGGATCTCGTCGAGGATCTCGCGGGAGGTCGTCGGCTTGCCGTGATGCATGTGCCAGCTGTCGGGGTTGTGACAGTACTGGCAGCGCAGCAGGCAGCCGGCGAGGAACAGCACGAAACGGATGCCGGGACCGTCGACGGCGCCGCCGGTCTCGGTGGAATGAACCCAGCCACGGATGGCCGGACGCACGACGCCCGCCCCCGAAGGGACGGGCGCCGCGGAACGACCCGAAGGGTGCTCACTCGATCCCATGGAACGTCCGGCTGATGACGTCGAGCTGCTGCTCGCGCGTCAGTTTGATGAAGTTCACGGCGTAGCCGGACACCCGGATGGTCAGCTGCGGATAGAGCTCGGGGTGATCCATCGCATGGAGCAGCGTCTCGCGATCGAAGACGTTGACGTTGATGTGATGGCCGCCCTGGGCGAAGTAACCGTCGAGCAGGCCGGTCAGGTTGTCGACCCGGTCGGGCTGCGAACCACCGAGCGCGTTCGGCACGATGGTGAAGGTGTAGGAGATGCCGTCCTGCGAATGCTGGTAGGGCAATTTCGCCACCGACGCCATCGAGGCGAGAGCGCCCTTGGAGTCGCGGCCGTGCATCGGGTTGGCACCCGGCGCGAAGGGCTCGCCGGCCTTGCGGCCGTCCGGGGTGTTGCCGGTCTTCTTGCCGTAGACGACGTTGGAAGTGATGGTCAGCACCGACATGGTCGGCATCGCATGGCGATAGGTCTTCTGCTTGCGGATGCAGCCCATGAAGGTTTCGACCAACCACACCGCGATGTCGTCGACGCGGGCGTCGTTGTTGCCGAAGGCCGGATATTCGCCGTCGATCACATATTCCTTGACCAGGCCGGTGTCGTCACGGACGACCGAGACCTTGGCGTATTTGATCGCCGAGAGGCTGTCGCAGGCGACCGACAGGCCGGCGATGCCGCAGGCCATGGTGCGCAGGATGTCGCGATCGTGCAGCGCCATCTCGATCCGCTCGTACATGTACTTGTCGTGCATGTAGTGGATCGAGTTGAGGGCGTTGACGTAGACCCGGGCGAGCCATTCCATCATCGGCACGAACTTGGCCTTGACGTCCTCGTAGTCGAGCACGTCCCCGGTGACCGGGGCGAGCGTCGGGCCGACCTGTTCGCCGGACTTCTCGTCGCGACCGCCGTTGATCGCGTAGAGCAGGGTCTTGGCGAGGTTGGCGCGGGCGCCGAAGAACTGCATCTGCTTGCCGATGCGCATGGCGGAGACGCAGCAGGCGATGCCGTAGTCGTCACCCCAGTAGGGGCGCATCAGATCGTCGTTCTCGTACTGGATCGACGAGGTGCGGATCGACATCTCGGCGCAGAAGTCCTTGAAGCCCTTGGGCAGCTTCTCCGACCACAGGACGGTCAGGTTCGGCTCCGGGGCCGGGCCGAGGGTCTCCAGGGTGTGGAGGAAGCGGAAGCTCGACTTGGTGACCAGCGTGCGGCCGTCGATGGCCATGCCGCCGATCGACTCGGTGACCCAGGTCGGGTCGCCGGAGAACAGCGCGTCGTAGTCCGGGGTGCGCAGGAAGCGGACGATGCGCAGCTTCATGACGAAATGGTCGAGGATCTCCTGGGCGCCGGCTTCGTCGAGGGTGCCCTCGGCGATGTCGCGCTCGAAGTAGACGTCGAGGAAGCTCGACACACGGCCGATCGACATGGCCGCGCCGTTGGATTCCTTGACCGCCGCGAGATAGGAGAAATAGGTCCACTGCACCGCTTCACGGGCATTGGCCGCCGGGCGGGTGATGTCGAAGCCGTAGGACTTCGCCATCGCGACGAGTTCCTTGAGGGCTTTGATCTGCTCGGCGATCTCTTCGCGCAGGCGCAGCACCTCTTCGTCGAGCTGGTCGAGCTCGAGGCTCTTGGCCTGGGCCTTCTTGTCCTCGATCAGGCGGGCGACGCCGTAGAGGGCGGTGCGGCGATAGTCGCCGATGATGCGACCGCGGCCGTAGGCGTCCGGCAGGCCGGTGATCACGCCGGACTTGCGGCAGCGCAGCGCCTCGGGGGTGTAGACGTCGAAGACGCCGTCGTTGTGGGTCTTGCGCAGCGACGGGAAGACCTTGTCGAAGGTCGGGTCGGCGGCGAAGCCGTAGGCGTCGAGGCCGCTCTTGACCATGCGATAGCCGCCGAAGGGCATGATCGCGCGGCGCAGCGGCCGGTCGGTCTGCAGGCCGACGATCTGCTCGAGGTCGCGGTCGATGTAGCCGGCCTTGTGGGAGACGATCGAGGCGACCACGGTCGGATCGACGTCGAGGACGCCGCCGGCGTCGCGCTCGGCCTTGAGCAGGTCCTTCAGCGTCGCCCACAGAGCGGCGGTGCGCGGCGTGACCGACGCGAGGAAGGAGGCGTCACCGGTGTAGGGCGTGACGTTGTCGAGCAGGAAGCCGCGCAGGTCGATCTCCTGGGTCCACCGTCCGACCGTGAATCCCCGCCAGGGATCGAGCTCGGTCCCGACTGCCTGGGCCTCTTCGATCCCGTCGCGCAACTGGATGTTCATTGTCTCACCTCTTTCGATGACGCCCGGCACATCGACCTTTGGAGGGCTCGACGGGCTCACGCAGTTCATGACGTGCTGTATACTGCTTTCGTCTAATGCCCGCCATGCGGGCCCACACCTATCAGTCGGTCGCTCCGCGCATCCCTCGCGCCGCCGCCGGTGTCCCCACCGAACCGCCCGGCGGAGCCCGCGAAGGGCGCGCAATCCTCGAAAAACGGCGATGTTTCGCCGTTTCTGCGCGTTGCGCGCGATCTCGGGCCGTGCCCGTCGATGGTGTGGACGAGGGTCCCCTCCCCCGCCGCGACATGGTCGACATGCACCGACGTCAACTCTACGCGAATCGGACGGATCACGCGAGAGGCCCGCGACGGGTTCGATCGGGGTCGTGAACGCCGTGGAAAGAGGTTCGGACGAGGCGTGCAGCCGCGGCACGACGTCGCGGATGGGGCGGTTTTCCGGGCGAATCGGCCGGTCGCGGGACGGCCCCGGCCGGGTGTCGCGAGCGGAGCCGGCGGGGCCGGGTCCGCACGAATACGAAGCCGGCGCCGACGGGGTGCGTCGGCGCCGGCGAGGGCGGAGAGACGGACGATGGGCGCGGCCCCGATTGGGGCCGCGGGCGGCTCAGACGAGCTTGCCCATGGCGACGGCGGTGTCGGCCATGCGGTTGGAGAAGCCCCACTCGTTGTCGTACCAGGACAGCACGCGGACGAAGTCGCCGGCCATCACCCGAGTCTCGAGCAGATGGGCGGTGGACGACGCCGGGTCGTGGTTGAAGTCGGAGGAGACCAGCTTCTCCTTGGTGTAGGCCAGCACGCCCTTGAGCGGGCCGTCGGCCGCCGCGACCAGGGCGGCGTTGACCTCTTCCACGGTGGTGGCGCGCTTGGCGACGAAGTTGAAGTCGACCACCGAGACGTTGGGGGTCGGCACGCGGATCGCCACGCCGTCGAGCTTGCCCTTGAGTTCCGGCAGAACCAGACCGACCGCCTTGGCCGCACCGGTCGAGGTCGGGATCATCGACAAGGCCGCGGCACGGGCCCGGTAGAGGTCCTTGTGCAGGGTGTCCAGCGTCGGCTGGTCGCCGGTGTAGCTGTGGATGGTGGTCATGAAGCCGTGGTCGATGCCGATGGCGTCGTTCAGGGCCTTGGCGATCGGCGACAGGCAGTTGGTGGTGCACGAGGCGTTGGACACGATCAGGTGCTCGGCGGTGAGCTTGTCGTGGTTGACGCCGTAGACCACGGTCAGGTCGGCGTTCTCGCCGGGGGCCGAGATCAGCACGCGCTTGGCGCCGGCGGCGAGCTGCAGCGCGGCCTTGTCGCGGGCGGTGAAGATGCCGGTGCACTCGAGCGCCACGTCGACGCCGAGTTCGCCCCAGGGCAGCGTCGCCGGATCGCGGATGGCGGTGACCTTGATCGGGCCGCGGCCGACGTCGATGGTGTCGCCGGCGACGGTGACCACGCCGGGGAAGCGGCCGTGGACGCTGTCGTAGCGCACCAGATGGGCGTTGGTCTCGACCGGGCCGAGATCGTTGATGCCGACCACTTCGATGTCGGTGCGTCCCGACTCGACGATCGCCCGCAGGACATTGCGGCCGATGCGGCCGAACCCGTTGATCGCTACACGGAC
>NZ_SJFN01000065.1 GCF_004328075.1 Siculibacillus lacustris
AACCGAGGCTCGACGCTGTCGGACCGCAGGTACTTGCGGACCGTGTTCCTCGAAAGCCCGGTGCGCCGGGAAATCTCTCGGATCGAGAAATGATCCCGATAGTGCCAGCGCCGGATGACGCTCAATAACTCCATGTCGATCACTCCGCTGTCCCCCGCACCAGTGGCGAGGGAGGAGGTTCAAACATGGGTCAATTCTCGATGGAAAAATCCCTGCCGCCTGGGTCAGTTCTCCGCGGAAATCAACAGGTCGGCGGTCTGGTCGACTTCATCGTCTTTGTAGGCGAGATGAACGTTGCCGAGGTTGGTCTTGTAGGCGCCGGCCAGAACGAGAAAGCCGTCGGTTTCGGTCGAGTTTGACATGGGAATCTCCCAGGTTGGGGTGGTCAGGTCCAGTTCGCGGGCCATCGTAGCACCGCGGTTTCAGGCGGCGAGCCGGTGGAGCTCGTCGCGGATTTCGCGCTCGCGGACGGCGACATGGCGCCAGTCGTCGAGATAGCGAAGGTTCGACATTTCGGAATTCAGGTCGGCGATACGCTCCGCCCGAACGGCCGGCGGGATCGCCGCGACCGCGGCCTGTTGGCGGGCTTCGGCCCAGGCGCAGCGTAGGCACGACCCGAAGCACTTTCGCCCGATCGAGCGGAACGGCAGCCGGCCGAAGTTGTAATTGATCTTCATGAGATCCCAGGCCCGGCACATGACGGCAGCGCGATCGATCGTTCCGGCGGCGGTGAGGAGCGTGGTCATCGGTGAATCTCCCTCGTGACGAGGCAAGGTTGTGGCGTTTGCCGAGGCTGTCGCTTCGGCACTCGGTTGCCCATTCGGGGCCGATGTGATACTAATAGTATCGATCGGAGGGGCAGAGATGTCAATACGAAAAGTATCAATTCGACAGGTGAAGGCCGCTCGTGCGCTTCTCGCATGGTCGCAGACCGACCTAGCTAGTGCGTCCGGCGTGTCGGAGCCGACGGTGAAGCGCCTTGAGGCGTCAAACGGCGACCTCGGGGGGAGAAGCCAGACGGGCGCGAAAATCACCGCGGCCCTCGAAGAGGCCGGTATTCTATTCATCGATCCGGATGATGCCGGCCACGGGGTCGGCGTACGTTTGGTGACGAGGAGGCTCAGAGATGAATGATGGCCGCCCGCTCACCGTCGACATGGTCGCAGACCGCTGGGGGTGACCGCGACTCAGCGATCGCGCGCAAACTGCTGTCCCGGCGTTACATTTCACCGCACCCGGCGTACTTAACCTCTGGTAGCATTGACTCTTCGGAACTCACGCTTCAGTTTCCGCCAGTGTTTCTGACGCGGGGTGGGGAAATGTCGACGCTCAAATTAGTATTTTCGCTGATCGCAGGCGCTATAACATTGGGGGGATGTGCGACGGTCACGCGGGGCATGTCAGAGCAAGTAAACTTTACATCGGAACCTTCTGGCGCAGCAGTCCGGACCTCCATTGGGCTCGCATGTCCTGCGACACCCTGCACGTTTGACATTTCTCGCAAGTCAGCTTTCACCGCAATCTTCACGCTTCCCGGCTATGTTCAGCAGGAAATCAACGTGACGACGGATGTGGCCGGCAATGGTGCTGCGGGTTTCGCAGGAAACATCCTCCTCGGCGGACTGATCGGAATGGGGACAGATGTTGCGACCGGCGCGACGCTGAATCACACCCCAAATCCGGTCAATGCACTGATGGTGCCTATTCCGACCGAAACAAAGCCGGGGCCGCGCATTCGAAAACCAAAGCCCACGCCCGTGTCATGAAATTTCGGCCGACGGCGCCGCGGTCTGGGTAGCCGTGTGGCGCGGCGAAGCTAAAGCAGGAGGGAACATGCGCATTATGTCCGTCGTCGCAATTGCTGTATCGGCAATATTGCTTGCACCATCCGATTCCGAGGCCCGTTCTTACCGCTCCTCGGGTCGGACCTATGGGTTTGCGACCTCACGATGTAAAACGTCTTCCTGCGTGGCGAAGCACCCGAGCGGAAAGTGGGTCCACCCGCTCACCGCGCGAAAACACCGCCGATGAAAGGGTTCCGTCCTCGTCGCGACCAGCCTCTCGCGCCGCGGCCTTGGCCTGTTCAGAGATGCTGGCGACCTTCACGGCACGCTGTGCGCCCGTGCGATCGATGCCGAGTTCGCGAACGGCGGCGTTGATGCCGCTCTCCGGACGGCCGCCGCCGACGCCGCGCCCGACGCCGACACTCGGAAGTTTCGGCGCAACTTGCGCCGAAACTTCGCGCTCCTCCGTCAGCCGCACCCATTCCGACACGTGCTCGTCGTGCTCGAGCACGGTGAGTTCCGCCCGGTGCAGGTTCTCGGCGATCTCCCAAAGGCGCGCAATGCGGCTGATCGCTTTCGGTGCGCCCGCGACCACCATTGCCGCCGATGCGGACTACCGGCGTGATGCCATCGCTCACCACATGCTTCCGCAGTCCTCAATGCGTTGAACGACTAGTGAACGCAGAGGCGTCGGAAGCGCTCTATGCAATTTTCCGGACTACAACCCGGTTGCGCGCATAGCGGGAATCTTGGAGTATCCGGCTAGGCGCTAGGCGCCGCGCGGCCGGTGCATCCCCTAGAAAACCAAGAACGCCGGTCGCGCCTCCCTTTTCCTCGTTCAACGGGTGCCAGAGGAACGCCGGGATGACCGACGCAATCGACGCCCTCCGTTCTCTCGTCGCCATGCTGCCTGACCTAGAAGCCGACGGCGCAAGCTTTGGCGAAATGATCCCGATGAGGCGAGCGGGTAAGAATTGGGCGCTTCCACGGTTCGATTTCAACAAGACCGGTGAGCGCTTCCATTCCCTCGGTCATGTGGTGGGGAACGGCCTCTCGGCGGATGACTGGAAGGCATGGGAACGAGAGGCGGATTGCGCCGCCTTCCTCGTGAACGGCTCCCTTCCCGCGTCCGTGTCGCTCGTCGATGTCCGCCACCTGCTGGTCAGCATCGTTCAGAGGGAGCGCTTCTGCGAAGGCGCTATGCAGAGCGCGCTCGACGCCGGTCTCGTGGGTTCGGTGGTTCGACGAGCAGCGGCGCTTCTATCGTGAAGATCGCACCCTCAGGGGTGGTGTTTAGCGGCATGCCAATCTACGGATGACGGCAATACGAATGCGTCACATTACCAATGGTTGTCCAAATCGTTTTTGGTACCATCTGCGCCGTACTCGGATCGAGGAGAATTCGATGGAGCGCAGCTTCATTTTGGATCGAAAAGTGTTGCTGAACATCGAGGCACGCCCGTCCGGCGTGTACATCTCCGATCTCGAATCAAATATCTCATCCGCAGAGATTTCTGAATGTGTTCGCCGGCTGCATTTGGCCGGACTTATTTATTCAAAGGATGAAATAACAGCAGCCGGTCGAGAGTTCTTGGATGCGGTCCGCGATGAAAATAGGTGGAAGAGAATAGAATCCGCTCTCAGCCTTGCGAGAGGATGGACATATTCTTTGGTTCATGACTTTGCGTTACATATTTTTGAAAATGCCTCTGACACAAACGGGGGCTCGCCAGACTACCAGCGGCGCGCCGGTTAGTTCAGGCGGTACGGGCTTTCGGAGACGTTCCAAAGGCGCTGTTTTGTACTTTTTAGATTCGCGCTGGCAACAGATCAGATGTTCGCGTGAGAGAGGAGTCGCTCTCGGTATCTTGAGCGGGAGGCGGGGTCTCCCTGAACCAGGGGTACTTGATCGGATCGAAAATTTTCTTCGTCCAATCCATCGCCGCTTTGACCCGGGCAATCCGCACGATGTCACTGGCATAGACCAACCAGATATCTCTCTTGAGGGAAAACTCCGGCATGATCCGCACAAGCTCGGACGACAATTGCGTGCCGTAGGTTGGGAGAGCTCCGATCCCACCACCCTGCACGATCGCCATAGCATGAGCGGCGCTGCTGTTCGTCTTGACCGCGACGAAACCGAAGCTCGGGTCGGATCTAACCTTTTCCTTCAACGCGGCGGCTTTGATCTGTTCTGCGGCAATTTCGACGAATTGAAATTTCGACAGTTCCTCGAATGCTGCGGGTTTTCCGAAGTGCTCCACATAGCCCCGCGACGCGAAGAGCCCGATGTGCAGGTAGCCCAGCCGTGCGACCATCAGGTTCGGGTCTTGAGGCGGATCTAGCTGAACGGCGAAATCCACCTCCAGACGAGAGATATCCTGCAACCGCATTTCGCAACGCAGGTCGATCTGGATCCCCGAATGACGCTTACGAAACTCCGGCAGCCGAGGCGCCATCCAGAAAGAGCCCAACCCTTCCGTGATGCCGATGCGAACGGTTCCGGAGGGAGCAATTGACCGGGCGCCAGGGAACCGGCGTAACAGCGTTGCCTGCCGGTACATGTCGACGCCGACTGCATATACGCGCTCGCCTTCCTCCGTCAGTTCAACACCCGACGGGCCACGGACAAGCAGAATGGCCTGGATCTCGTGTTCGAGGTGTTCGATGCGTCGCCGTATGGCGTTGATCGAAAGGCCCGTTTCCGAGGCGGCAGCGCGCACGCTTCCTAGTTCCGCGACCTTCAGGAACACGCGGACATCGTCCCAATTGAACGCGACCTTCAATTCCCCGTGTTCCGAAAACGGATCCACCTGTGTTCCATTCACCATCGCGTCCGTCGCCCCCCTTCGCGATAGCCTTACCCCGTCGATACCACATTGTTTCCAGACCAGTCGACGGAGAATCGAATGGATTCGGCAGGCCACTTTCAAGCACACGGATCCGGAGCCAAGACGCCGCGCGATCTGGATACGATGGATTTCGAAAAGTATGCGCGGTCTGTGATCGCGCTCAACCCGTCGATGCCGATGGTCGAAGAGCTATTTTCGAGGGCGGCACCGTTGATCGCTGGAATTTCTACGCTCGATTGTGTCAAGCGGATATACCTTCACAATCCCGAGTGCGTCACTGTTTTTGCCAAGCACGACCCGACGGGGTTCAACGAACCGGTCCCCGAGGGCTTCGTGGCGATGCTCCCGCTGACGGCGGATGGCTATCAGGCGCTTTTCGACGGCCGCCTGGAAACGAATGCACCCGACGTCGGGTATATTTGCCGCCAAAGTGAAAAGCCGGCAGCGATCTATATCTGGGCGATCTATACACCGCCGCGTCTGTCCGGCGGCGTCTCGCTGATAATGGAACGTTTGAGTTCGCGAAAGTATCGGGATGCGCCCATCTTCTGCAAAGCGGCATCACAAGAGGCCGAGGACTTCTTCTTGACACTTGGCTTCTCGAAAGGGTCGACGCAGTTCGGTCACTACAAGCCAGAGGTTTTGCACTACCATCGCCGCGTATCGAATTTCACACATAGGGCCACCGAGGTAGTCAAGGCACCCCGTCCCATCTACGACAGCTTTGATCCCGCTGCTGCGTCCGGCAATTCGATCGGTATCAAGGCAGTTCACACGGTCGATGAGCTTCAGAAGGTTTTCGCCATAAGGGCGGTCTCCTACATCGGGGAACAGCGGATTCCCTATGACGAAGACGTCGACGGCAACGATCTGTCCGGCACGCATCTCATTGGATATGTAGGCCTCGAGCCAGCCGGCTGCGTTCGGATCCGGTATTTCTCCGATTTTGTAAAGATCGAGCGGTTGGCAGTTCTGCCAAAATTTCGACGGACGCGCCTCTCGTTCAAGCTGATCGAGGCCGCCATCGGGTTCTGTAGAGCCAAAGGATATACCCGTTTCTATGGTCAAGCCGAGGATGCCGTCGTTCCCCTTTGGCGACACTTTGGCTTTCAGCCCAGAAACGGAGATCCGCTTTCCTACATGACGGACCGTTCCTATCGCGAGGGAGATCTGTTCATCGAGCCCGCGCCGGATGCGTTGACGCCGAATTCCGGCGGATACGTTCTCATACGCCGTGAAGGAGAATGGGGCCGAGAAGGTGTGTTTGAACTAAAAAATTGATGAGACACATAATCATGTCGAACATCGATGAATCAAAAGGTATCAAAAAAATTACGGAATACGCTTCCGAAGGGGATCAACGGTCACTAATCGCCGCCCTCAACCTCATCATCGAACGCGTCAAATCCTCTAACCCTATAAGCGCATTCTGTCTATGTCTGGGTCGAGATGAACTGATCAGAGCATTACTACCACTTTCTGCACCGGAGGCTGCACCTCGCCCTCATCCACCGCGGACCCAGAAGAACGATTTGACGTGACCTTTCCTGAGGCGTTCGCTGCCTCGAACAACCTGCGAACGATCTCCAGAGTATCGATCAGGTTACTACCGTCTTCGAAGCCAACACGAGCCAATCTGCGTCCTTCTTCGACCATCATCGAAAATTCCCCAAATGCTGCAGTCGCCTCTCACTTAGATCCACCATAGCGGGAATTTACGCAAACAACAACCAAAATGACAGTGATCGAAGCTTGCCTCTTCGATTTCTGCCACCCATCGCATCAGGGGCCTCCCATGCCGAACACCAAAGAAACCGTCGCATCGGCGATTGCCGAATTCCTGAGTGAACTGGTCACCCAGGCGGAATCGGCGGATCTCGAATTCCTCGCCTACCTCATGAAGATGGCTCGCCTCGAGGCGCGGTGCATCGCTGGCGTTCCATGCCTTCCGCCTCCGACGGCGTAGAGGTGCGACTTCTGGTCGCCTGAAGCCTCCTGCGGGTACAACCCGGCCACACCCTCTTGTTGTAATTGAGCCCCCGTGCGCTAGTGTCTCCCCTCCAACCTCGTTGGGGATGCGGTATGAGCGAACGAGCGGAGAGGTCGGCTGAACTGAGAGCTATCGTGCAATTTGGTAGGGCGTGCGTCGCCTTTATGCAGGAGACGATCGACGATACGAACGATCCGATTGCCGCCGAAATGTTGCTGGCGTTCGTTCTCCTCCTAGATCGGTTGCAGAAGAAGCTGACGGAGTCGATGCTTCACTGAAGTCGTACCGAATGCAGGAAAGTCCATCCGCAAATCTGGCGCTACTCAAGTTATCATTGGCGCGTAAATGATAGAATACCGATCGCTTCGGCACCCTGCTCTCTGAGCTCCGCGCGCGCTTCGATTAATGCCAAGTCGAGTAAGTACGCGAGCATCGACAGGTTACCCTCTTCCGCGATTCGGACGAGTTCCTTCAATGCGACGGTGATCACCCTTGCGGCAGATTCGGATTGTTCGGACATGAACTCCACCCCTGATGGCGCATGCCATATAATGCCACGGCTTCGTCACGCGGGGATAAGTTCTCTGTTCGGAGCCGTTGTCGCACTGGCGATCCTTGGCGTCTCGAACGCCTCTCGCGCGGGAGATAGAGTCGCGATTCACTACGCCCCAAGCGAAAACCTCGAGCATGTCGACGTGGCGCTCCTGGCGACCGCGCAGGAGACCATCGACCTCGCCGGCTACGTGATCACCGACCGCCCCGTGATTGACGCCCTGGTGGCGGCGCAAGAGCGTGGCGTGGCCGTCCGGCTGATCCTCGACCCGGCGCAGCGGCACGACCTGGCTAGGCTGGCGCCGTTGTTCGACGCGGCCCGCAAGAAGCACCGCGGGCCGATCATGCACCTGAAGAGCTACGCGATCGACGGTAAGGTCCTACGGACCGGATCCGCGAATTTCACGGCGAGCGGGCTCAAGCAGCAGAACAATGATCTGATCGTGCTGGATGGTGGTGACGCGGCAGCCGCATTCGAGCGCGAGTTTGAACGGGTTTGGGACGCAGCCGAGCCGGTGTCGGTGCTGGCTCCTGCGGAATAGCGGGAAGCCGCATCGCGGTCCTGTCCATCGCTGTCTGCCACGATCCGGCGCCGAGTGGTGGATGAAATGGTGGATGGCGACGCGTAGCCAAGCAGGAAATGGCGAAAAACAGCCAAATCTGTGCCGTGATGTGGTGCCGGCGGAGGGGATCGAACCCCCGACCTTCGGTTTACAAAACCGCTGCACTACCGCTGTGCTACGCCGGCGCGCGATCCCCTTATCACGCCGCGCCCGCCGCTTCCAAGAGCCGCCGGCCGCGGCCGCGGCCGATCGCCCGCGCCTCCGCCTCCGCCGCCGTCAGCCCTGGGCGTGGCGGCGGCCGACGATCCACAGCGACAGCACCGCGGCGTTCGACACGTTGAGCGACTTGATCGCCCCGGGCAGATCGATGCGGGCCAGCGTGTCGCAGGCCTCGCGGGTCACGGGCCTGAGCCCTTTGCCCTCGGCGCCGAGCACCAGCACGGTGCGCGGACCGACCTCGGTGGCGTCGAGCGGCGCGGCGCCCTCGCTGTCGAGCCCGACCACCGTGAAGCCCTCCTTGCGCAGCGTGCCGAGGGCGCGCGCCAGATTGACCACCTCGATGTGGGTCAGGAGATCGACGGCGCCCGACGCCGCCTTGGCCAAGACGCCGGATTCCTGCGGCGTGTGGCGGCCGGGGGTCAGCAGCGCGTCGGCGCCGAGCGCCACCGCCGAACGCATGATCGCTCCGACGTTGTGCGGATCGGTGACCTGATCGAGCGCCAGCACCAGCCGCGCCCGGCCGAGGTCGGTGAGCTCGACCGGCTCCAGCGGCCGCGTCTCGACCAGCACGCCCTGATGCACCGCGTCTTCGCCGACCCGGGCGTCGATCCAGCGCGGATCGACCACCTGCGGCTCGACCGGAAATACCACCCCGCGCTCGACGAGCCGCGCCTGGGCGTTGCGGCTGACGTAGATCGCGTGGATCACCCGCCGCGGATTGGCCAGCGCCACTTCGACCGTGTGCAGCCCGTAGAGGAACACCCGGCCCTCCGGGGCGCCGCCGCCGGGCCGGCCGGGCCGCCGCCGGGCGACCGGGGGGCGGGTCGGATGGCGTCCGGCACGAGCCGAGGAGGGGGGCGAATCGGAGGGCGACATGAGGTGGTTTCCTGTGGCGGCGACGGGCGCGGAAGCCGTGTTATGAGCCGGAACCGGGTCGTGAAGCAATCGCCCGCCGCAGCGATCCCGACCCCCGCGGCCGCCCCGCCCGGCAGGCCGGGCCCGCGGGCCTCGCGCACCGCCCGCGCGATTCCCATGACCCCCGCGATGGTTTCACCGTTGACAGGGGAGGGCCGGGTCGCCATAACACCGCCCGCAACGGGAGTCCCCGCCGCACACGAGGCGGGGATGTTTCGTTCGTCCGAACGTTCGGTGCCGGTCCGGCAGCGCTCACGGTCGAAGAGTTGGGGGAATGTCCCGAGCGGCAAAGGGGGCGGACTGTAAATCCGCTGGCTAAGCCTTCGTAGGTTCGAGTCCTACTTCCCCCACCACCTTCGTCCCGAGCGTCTGTGCTCATGGCTCAGACGTGCGGGTATAGCTCAATGGTAGAGCAGCAGCCTTCCAAGCTGAATACGAGGGTTCGATTCCCTCTACCCGCTCCACCGACCGGCCGAACTCGTGGAGGACGTGCGAAATTTCCGCACCCGAGACGAGGCGATTCTGATGCCGACGGGCCCGAGGCGTTCGGAACCCGTCAGATAGAGAGTAGGAAGCGACGTCGATGGCCAAGGAAAAGTTCAATCGCGACAAGCCGCACTGCAACATCGGCACGATCGGGCACGTCGACCATGGCAAGACGTCGCTGACCGCGGCGATCACCAAGGTCCTGGCGGAGACCGGCGGCGCGACGTTCAAGGCGTATGACCAGATCGACGCGGCGCCCGAAGAAAAGGCGCGCGGCATCACCATCAACACCGCCCACGTCGAGTATCAGACCAAGGCGCGTCACTACGCCCACGTCGACTGCCCCGGTCACGCCGACTACGTCAAGAACATGATCACCGGTGCCGCCCAGATGGACGGCGCGATCCTGGTCGTGTCGGCCGCCGACGGCCCGATGCCGCAGACCCGCGAGCACATCCTGCTCGCCCGTCAGGTCGGCGTGCCGGCCCTGGTGGTCTACCTGAACAAGGTCGACCTGGTCGACGACGCCGAACTCCTGGAGCTCGTCGAGCTCGAGGTGCGCGAGCTCTTGTCCTCCTACGGCTTCCCCGGCGACGACATCCCGATCATCCCGGGTTCGGCGACCGAAGCCCTCAAGGACGGCGACCCCAAGCTCGGCCACGAGTCGATCCTGAAGCTGATGCAGGCGGTCGACGAATACATTCCGCAGCCCGACCGTCCGGTCGATCTGCCGTTCCTGATGCCGGTCGAAGACGTGTTCACGATCTCCGGTCGTGGCACCGTGGTGACCGGCCGCGTCGAGCGTGGCGTGGTCAAGGTCGGCGAGGA
>NZ_SJFN01000066.1 GCF_004328075.1 Siculibacillus lacustris
TCAAGGCAAAGGCAAACCTGCGAGACCCCGCGAGCTACTTCGCCGCTCAGAAGTTCCAACTCGCCGACAAGGACGTCGTCTACGTCTCCAACTCCGGTGCCTACGAACTCTATAAGTTCCTCACACTCCTCAACAACACCTCCGACACGATCGCAAACGTCCCATCCAACCTCGCAACCGCACGAAACGCAGGAAAATCCCTCGGACAGTGAACAGGGACAGGCGGTAACCGCGAGACACGGGGCAAGGCCAGGTATCGGCGAGGGGCAGCCCAATCCGCAAGTTCGGAGCCGCTCGTGCGGCCATTGGGTATCGGCCAAAGATGGAGATCCCGCCAGCACAAGGCGAGTGGTCGTCGGCGCGGGAATGAAGATGCTCAGGCGGCGCAGGCCGTGGCAAATGGATCGCGTTTGATCAGTGGACGGGCGGTTGGCGCCGAGACGGGGCGAGTGGACCTGCGGCATGGCCGCTTTTTCCCACCGGGGTCGGCGTGTCGTCGCCCCGGTGAGAAGCGTTGTGAGCTTTCGAATTTTGTGGGTCCGGAGGCGCATCGAAGAAGTCGGTCGCACCGGCTGCCGCCGCGACGTAATTCTCTCTATGACTTGTCAGAATCGAGAGAATTACGCAGGTATCGGTTCATCGTAGACTTTCATCGCGGTTTCTCGTGAATGGTCCGATCAGCTCAGCGGCGTCGCCAACGACGTGGCCGCAGTCGAACTGAGTTGGCCGATGCTCACACTCGTCGCGCCAGTATCCGCGGTGGCGGTGGCGAGGGCCTGAACAAAAGAAGTTGCTGCCGCGGTGATCGTCGTGTCGACGAGGCTAGAAGTCCCCGAGGTCTCGGATTCGACCGCTTTCACCGCCGTCGCCGTCGAGCCGGTTGCCGCGGTCAGTGTTACCTTGGCGGTGTTGTCTACGGTAATGATGTCACCGGCGGTCAACAGAGTCGACAAACCGACTTCGAAGGTTGTTGCCCAAGTCTGCCCCGCCGCCGTTCCCCACGGATTGCGAATCTCCAACATGTTCGTGGCAGTATCGTAGCCGTAGATCGACATTGCATGGTTGGCGATCAGTGTCGCCCGTCCGGCGCTGTCGCGCGCATTGGTCAGTGACGTCAGTACCAGATCGTAGCCCTTGGCGAGATCATCGACCAGCAGCGACAGAACGGACGCCGTCGAAAGACCACCGCTCGAACCGGTCCGAGCCAGGTTCGAATTATAGACGTTGCAGGTCCAGGATTTTCCTGCGGCGCAGAAATCGGTGATCTGGGAGGCACCGGTGATCTCGGCGAGCGCATACTCGACATAGCCGCCGTTGCCGATCGTCGTCCAACTGTTGCCGGCATTGATCCAGTTGCCGGTCACCACGCTGGAGGCCTGGAGTTGGGCGTAGCCCTTCTCGGCGAGGCTCGCCCACAGGTCTGCACCGGAGTTGAACAAGGTGCCGCCCTTGGCGAGGCTGGAATTGACCGTCACCCAGGTCGCAGTGCCGTTGACATAGAAGCGGACGCCATAAGTTCCATTGCCGTTGTCATTGAACATCGATGTGATCAGATTTTGGTTTTGCTTGGCGACTTCCGCGAGGCTCGCCAACAGATAGCAGTCACCGAGGTTGCCCTGGTTGACGTCGCTCATGCTCGCCCCGGTAGAGGCGAACAGCGGCTTGGAGACTGTCGAATAGGACACGGTGAAGGTCGTCGAGCCCATCGTCACCTTGCTGCTCGGCAGATCCGTGCCGAGAAACCATTTGCCGACCAACTCGGTGAACTGCGTTCCGGTGGTCGAACCGGCATAGAGATTGCCGACGATCGTCGATGTCGCCGCGCCGCCGGTCCAAGTCAGGTTGCTCGCCGATCCGGTGACCAGAGACTTGGCGATCGAGGTCAGGTAGATCGACGTCTGCACACCGGTGCCGAGGTTGGCTACGATCGTCTTCAGGTCGGCGAGTTGGGTTGCCGTCAATTTGGTTCCGCTGGATGTCAAGGTGGCCGCAAGATCGGTGAACACCTTTGTGAGACCGGAGAAAGTCACCGTTCCATTGGAGATCGCGGCACGCATGTCGGTGGCGATCGAAGCCGTCTTCAATGTGGCAACCCAAGGCGGGATCGTCGACGTGGTCGAGGTGGTGGCCGCTGCCGGGGCGATCGTCGTCGTCGCTGCCGTCGTTGCGGTCGTCGTGGTGGCTGTCGCCGCAGTGGCGGCGCTCAGGCCGAACACCGAAGGCGAGGGGCCGGCGTCGCGTGGTGCCTGAGCCGCGAAATTACCCCAAGCGTCGAGGCCGAAGGCGACGTCGGACGCACCGTTGGAATCGGTCCATCCGTCGTCCTTGCTCCAGTAGTCTTGAGTCGCGGTACGCGTCGACTTCGATCGTTCGGAGACCTTGAGAGCGAGTGACATGGCGATGAGATCCCGGTTCGAATTTGCGGTCGCTCGGAAAGAGCACTCGGACACCGAACTGAACTATGGCGGGTCTCGTCTTCCCGTTTGGTATTTCCAATTCGTATAATTCTTCGCATTCGAACGAATTCGGCTGAAGGGCCTGGATTTGAGCGCTTGTCGTGCGGAACCGCCGGCATGTAGCGACGAAAGTCCTTCGCCGATGTCGACCGGCGCGAAATGCTTTGGCTCCCGCGTGTGCGATCTGTGGGCGAAAGCCCGCAGCGACCGGGACTCCGGCGTCGGCTTCGAACTCGGGTTGACCGCGCAGGTGGCGGATCGTCGTCGAGGTCGAAGGCCGCTCGGTCATCACCGGCCTACCCCGAGGTCTGCGGCGGCGGACCTTCATGGATCGCCATGGGTGTCAACGTTAATGCCACGATTGTGCCGGAAGCCCCCGAAATGCGACGAATCCATGGTAGAAAAATGGCAGAGCGTGCGGATTGACCAGAGTGAATGCCGCCGCCACGGTTCGGGCGCGAGCGCACACCGCGGCTAACCTATCGGAGCGACCGCCTGCATTCACCTTGACTGACAGGACTAGACTCAAGGTCCGTTGACTCTACGTACGCATGACGGTAAATAAGTGTTTAAGGGGAGTGGGCGGCCGCTCTCGGGTCGGCGGGCATTTCGAATTCACAGTAGGCGATATAAAGGGGTATCCAGATGCGGAAAGCTATTTTGATCGCCGCCTTGGGCGGCAGTTTGGGGCTGATGTCCTCAGTGGCCAATGCGACCGCCCTGACGGCGGCCGATGTTGATAGCGCGCTCGGCGTGAGTGCGGTGACGACCGGGCTCTACAAGTCCACGCTGACGTCGCTCGCGACTTTCCAGGCGGACTTGGTGACGCTCAGCCATCAGTCGGGCGCTTACGATGCAATCCTCTCGGCGTTCGGCGGCGGCAGTAAGGCGTCGGTCAGCCATCTCGTGAGAGGTGAGATTTGGCGCACGCAGCTCACCTTCAACTCTGTGGCGAGTACCATCGATATCGTAGCGCCCGGCACCACCTCCGGCACGCTGACCCATCTGACATTTGCCGCAGTTCCTGGGCCTCTCGCCGGGGTTGGTCTGCTTCCGCTCGGTGCCGTGCTCGGTGCCGGCCTGTTGTTGAAGCGTCGGCGGCGTTCCGCCACGGCCACCGGCGCGGAATGCGCTTGATCAGATTCGTTTTAACGGCTTGAATAGAGGGTGTGACCTATGAAGAAACTTTTGGGCGCAGTGGCTCTGAGCGTCATGCTCTTGAGCGGAGGTGGTGCGAACGCGACGCCCGACCCCTTGGCGGCGTTGGAGTTGACCGGCTATGGTGGCGGATACTATACTACCGCTATCACTGATTATACTGTTTTCTTGTCGGCGTTCGGTGGCATCTATAACGGCGGAGTTGGCTACAGCAATCTTGCCACGCTGAGCGATTCCTTAATCTACGATATCACTGGCAATAGCTTCGATGCGCTGGTGACAGTCGGTAATCTTGGAACCAAGTCGATCACTGTTGATGTGTACGCTTATAACGTTTTTAACCCTGCCACCGGCACTCCCGGCATTAATCCCGTCGTAACTTACTCGACTCCGGGTCCGATCGCCGGTGCCGGTCTTCCGATCTTGGTGGTTCTCGGTGCGGTCGGCTTCGCGATGCGTCGTCGCAACGCCGGAGCCTCCATCTGAGCCTCCGTTCTTCGGCGTCCGCCCCATGGCGGACGCCGACATTCAAAAGGCCCTTCGGGGCCTTTTTGTTTTATTTGCCTTTGTGGGGCTTCTGGTCGCGGCCGAGCCCCGCCGTCGACCGGAAGTTTCCAGGTCCGCGAACAGCGACACTCACAGGGGCCAGTGTTAACCGGACTCTAATGAGAATGCCCCACTTTCCCGATGAAGACGGAGGGGGGGCTTTCCATGCGAGTTTGCACCGACAGCGGCGCTTGGGCTCTGGCGCTGGCGCTACGTCTGCTCGGCATCGTCGCCGATCCGGCCGGAATCCAGCATGAGATCGGCTCGGCGAAGCCCCTCGATATCGACGATCTGTTGCGCGCCGCTGTGTCCTTCCCGGTCAAGGTCAAACGCAAACGCATCGCGGTCAGGCGCCTCGCCGCCATCCCGATGCCGACGATTGCTCGCATGCGCTCCGGCGACTTCGTCGTCGTCGGACGGGTGTCAGAGGAAGGTGTGTTGCTGCAGGGCGCCGCCGATCAGGCGCCGCGATTGGTGAGCCTCGCGGGTTTCGCCCGCGACTGGACCGGTGAACTGATCCTGATCGCCAAGCGCGCGGCCCTCGGCACCGACGGTCGACGCTTTGATCTCGGCTGGTTCTGGGGAGCGATCGGCAAGTATCGCGGCATCCTCGCCGAGGTGATGCTCGCCTCTTTCGTCATTCAACTCTTCGCGCTCACCACGCCGCTGATCTTCCAGGTCGTCATCGACAAGGTGCTGGTCCACCGAGGTTTCTCGACACTCGAGGTGATGGTCGGCGGGCTCGTCCTGATCGCCTGCTTCGATGCGCTCCTTTCGGGTCTGCGCACCCATCTCTTCACCCATACGTCCAACCGCATCGACGTCGAATTGGGATCTCGGGTGTTCGACCACTTGTTGCACCTGCCACTTGCCTATTTTGAGAGCCGCCGGGTCGGCGACAGTGTCGCCCGCGTCCGCGAGCTCGAGACAATCCGGCAGTTCATCACCAGTTCGACGCTGACGTTGGTTCTCGACCTCGCCTTCGGCTCGGTCTTCATCGCGGTGATGTTCCTCTACAGCCCGACGCTGGCCTGGATCGTGGTCGGCAGCCTGCCTCTATACGCGCTGCTGTCGCTCGCCTCGACCCCCGCCTTCCGCAAGCGTTTGGACGAGAAGTTCAGGCGCGGTTCGGAAAACCAGGCCTTCCTGGTCGAGGGCGTCACCGGCATCGAGACCATCAAGGCGATGGCGGTCGAGCCACAGATGAAGCGGCGCTGGGAAGAGCAATTGGCGGGTTACGTCGGGGCCTCTTTCGCCGCCACTCAGGTCGGTAATTGGGCGACCCAATTCGCCAATCTGATCAACAAGGGCGTTGGCGCGGCGACTCTGTTCTTCGGCGCCGGTCTGGTCATCGCCAACCGCCTGACGGTCGGCGAACTCGTCGCCTTCAACATGCTCGCCTCCCAGGTCAGCGGGCCGGTGTTGCGGCTGGTCCAGGTCTGGCAGGATTTCCACCAAGTCCGCCTCTCGGTTGAACGGCTCGGCGATATTCTGAACACGCCGGTCGAACCGTCGAGCTCGGGCGGGGGTGCCGACCGGCCGCCGCTCGCCGGGCGCATCGAATTCGAACGGATCACCTTCCGCTACGGGCTCGACCAGCCGCCGGTGTTGCAGGAATTGTCGCTGGTCGTCCCGGCGGGTCAGGTCGTCGGCATCGTCGGTGCTTCGGGTTCGGGAAAGAGCACGCTGGCGAAGCTCGTGCAACGTCTCTATCAGCCAGAAGCCGGGCGACTGCTCGTCGACGGCACCGACGCCACGCTGCTCGACCCATCGTGGCTGCGCCGCCAGATCGGCGTCGTCCTTCAGGAGAACATTCTGTTCAACCGGACGGTCCGGGAGAACATCGCGCTCGCCGATCCGGCGATGCCGATCGAACGAGTGATCGAAGCAGCCAAGCTCGCCGGTGCCCATGAGTTCGTCGTGCGTACACCGCTCGGCTACGACACGCAGATCGGCGAGCGTGGCGTGTCGCTGTCCGGTGGCCAGCGGCAGCGCATCGCCATCGCCCGCGCGCTGGTCGGTGATCCGCGCATCCTGATCTTTGATGAAGCGACTTCGGCCCTCGACTACGAATCGGAGAGCGTCATCCAGGCCAACATGCGCGACATCGTCGTCGGGCGCACCGTGCTGATCGTCGCCCATCGCCTGTCGACGGTCCGCCATGCCGACCGCATCTTGACGATCGATGGCGGGCGGATCGTCGAAGACGGCACCCACGAAGAGTTGATACAACGCCAGGGCCGCTATGCGCGGCTGCACCGAATTCAGTCGACTGGTCGCTGAGGAGATCCGCCCATGCCCTCGCCGGCCCGTACCGCTCATGTTCCTGCCGCCGAGCCGCGGTTGCGCGTCGCCGGAGCGGTGACGCCGTCGCGCGACGAGCGAGCCTTCCTGCCGGCTGCGCTGGCCGTCTTGGAGACCCCGCCCAATCCGCTGGGGCGACGACTTCTCTTGGCGATCGTCCTCACCGCCTTCGCCGCGCTTGCCTGGGCCTCGATCGGCGAGGTCGACATCGTCGCCGTCGCCTCGGGCAAGATGGTCTCCCATACCCGAACCGTGGTCATCCAGCCGTTCGAGACCGGAAGCATCGAAGCCGTTCTGGTCCGTGACGGCCAAGCGGTCGCCGCCGGCGACGCGCTGGTCGAACTCGACAAGACCGCGGCGCGGGCCGAACGCGATCGCGCCGCGAACGACGGGATCGCCGCCCAACTCGACGAACTGAGGTTTACCGCGTTTCTCGACGGCGCCACGACCGCGCCCTTCGAAACCGTAGCGACGGCGTCGGAACAAGAGCGTGCCCGCGCCCAGGCGCAACTGAGCGCGCAGAACGCGGCCGTGGCGGGGCAGCTCGCGGCCATCGCGGCCGAACGGGAACAACGAGTCGCCGATCGATTGTCCCCCCAACTGACCGAAGTCAAATTGCGCCAGACCTTGCCGCTCGTCGATCAACGCGCTGAAATCAAGCGTGCTTCCGCGGCAATGGGCAATTCTTCGATCCCCGCCAAGCTCGAGAGCCAGCAACTCGCCATCGAAACCCGCGCCGAACTGGACATCACCCTGTCCAAGATCCTCGCCCTCGACGCGGCGATCCGCGGTCTCGATCAGAAGCGGACGACGACCATCGCCGACGCTCGTCTGAACGCGATGAACGAGCGCGCCAAGGCCGTCGATCGCGCGCGCGCGGCATCGGAAGCTCTGGTCAAGGCGACGCGGCGGCTCGATCTCCTCACTTTGCGCGCGCCGATCGCCGGCACCGTGCAGCAAGTTCACCCGACCAACGTCGGCAACGTCGTCACGCCCGCTCAGCAATTGCTGTCGATCGTTCCTTCCAGCAACGGCATCGAGGTCGAAGCTGTGCTCGAGAATCGCGACGTCGGATTCGTCGTAGTCGGACAGCCGGTCGAATTGAAGATCGATGCCTATCCCTTTACCCGCTATGGGCTGATGCGCGGCACCGTCACTGCCGTCGACCGAGATGCCGAAGCCTCGCCGGTCGATGCCAAAGTGGTCAACGGATCGCAACGTACGGCGGACGCGACCGACTACGTCGAAGCGAGCGAACGCCTCCGCTATACGGTCCGTATTGCCTTGACGACGGACGGGTTCGAGGTCGACGGCCGGCCGGCAGTGCTGCTGCCGGGCATGGCGGTCAAGGCCGAGGTGATCACCGGCCGGCGCAAAATCATCGACTACTTGCTCTCGCCCCTGCGGGAAGTTGCGCACGACGCGATGCGGGAGCGGTAAACAAGGATCTTGCGAGGTTGGGTAAAAGGCCCGATCGAAAAACTCGAGAGCTGCGACCGAATGCGCAATCGGGGAACGGGCGTCAGCGACGAAATCGGCCCGTTTCCTCGCTAGCCATGTTTAACGGACCGTGCTTTGTCTTCTTGGAAATCCCGAGTCACTGTGATCTCGGATCGACCTCGCTGTCAGGCCAAGTAGAAATCCGAAACACACATCTCGCAAGGGATCATCGAGCACGATTTTCAACGTGGCTTCCCGGCCCATTTTGCCCCGAGGTCATGTCGGAAGCCTCCTGACACGCGCGCGAGTGACGACAGAAAGTAAATAATTACGGAGGCTTGTGTGTAGGTGCAATCCGCGTATATCTCGATCAGCCGTTCTCAGTTAAGCTTCCGTGTGTATTCCCATAATACCTCGATTGGTATTGCCCGAAGTATCCGTATGAGGAGTGGGCATCGAACATTTTGAGGCGTTCGATTTCGACCTTGGAGAGGACGACGCCGATGGCCTTGTCGGCGATGACGGGATCGGCGATGAGCATGTCGCGGACGGCGCTGCGGGGGGTCTTGCCCCATTCGACGACGAGATAGTAGCCGTCGATGAAGCGGGAGGCGGCGACGGCGTCGATGACGGCGCCGATCGGCGGAAGGTCGATGATGATCAGATCGAAGGCGGTCGCGGCCTTCTGGACGAGATCGATCATCGCCTGGGAGCCGAGGGCGTCGCTCGATGCGGCGATGCGCTTGTGGGTGGCGCCGGGCAAGAAGAC
>NZ_SJFN01000067.1 GCF_004328075.1 Siculibacillus lacustris
CGACGAACCGAGGTCGTCGGCATCTTCCCCAACGAAGATGCCATCGTCCGGTTGGTCGGGGCGATCCTGCTCGAACAGAACGACGAATGGGCCGTCCAACGCTCCCGCTACATGACGCTGGAAACGATCGCCGCCATCGACGATGATCCTGCCGTCCTCGGCCTGCCGAACATGGCGGCCTGAGGACGCCGCCCATATCGGCGCGCCCGCTGGCCACCGGTCAGCTACACCACCTCTCGGGACACGATCAACCCTTGGGCAAATGCTGCGCAAGGCCGCCGAGAATGAGAAGTACGCGATGACGGTCGAGATCATACGGCTGATCGCCCTGACCGGCTGCCGTCGCAGTGAGATCATCGGCTTGATGTGGGACGAAGTGGACTTCGACGCCAGTTGTCTCCGCCTCGTTGACAGCAAGGAAGGCGACTCAGTCCGCCCGACGGGGTTGCCCGTCGTCGAATGTCTCGAGGAACGCCGGAAGGAGAAGGTGAGCAGCTACGTCTTCCCAGGCGAGCGCAATGCCGCCGCGTTTGGGAGTTTCCCAAACCATTGGGAACAGATTTTCAGGGCGTCGCCGCTCGCCGACGTGACGCCTCATGTCCTGCGGCACAGCTTCGCCAGTATAGCCAACGACCTTGGGTTCACCGAAATCACCATCGCGGCACTCGTCGGCCACTCCAAGGGTACGATGACCAGCAAGTACATCCATACGCTTGATACGGCACTTATTATGGCCGCAGACACCATCGCCGGCTACATCCTTGGGTTGCTGGATGGCATTGAGTTCAAGCAGACGGCTTACGCCTTGGACCGTGCCTCACGGCGAGCCGCCCTTGATCGCTTCCTGACCAAAGCGCTGGGGGAGACGCCGAGCGAGGATGAAGGGCCGACGCGCCAAGCGGCCTGACGTCGTATCAGTCAAACCGCCGCATCGACGCCTCTTAGTGGCTTGTCAGCGTGGGGAATTCGGGATATATATCCAGATATAGAATGGAGGCTGGCATGGGCAACGCCGCACAGAAGAGAGCAATTCAGAACTACCGCGCACGCCTGACGCAGCGCGGTTTCACGCGCTTTGAGATCATGGCGCTTGAATCTGATCGCGATTTGATCCGATCGCTTGCCCGCCGCCTCGCCGAGGAAGGGCCTGAGGCGGAGCAGGTCCGCGCGGCCATGAAGACGGTCGTCACGGGTGAACCGCCCAAGTCGGGTGGCATCCTGACCGCTCTGCGGCGCTCGCCCTTGGTGGGGGCCGAACTCGACCTGTCGCGCCCACGTGAAGAGGGGCGCAAGGTCAACCTGTGACACGTTATCTTCTCGACACGAACATCATCAGCAATGTCGTAAAGCCGCAGCCATCGGAAGCGCTGCTTGGTTGGATGGCGGTGCAACGTGACGACGATCTGTTTATCGCCTCACTGACGGTCGCCGAAATCCGACGCGGCATCCTGGAGAAACCGCATGGGAAGAAGAGAGATGCTCTCGATGCTTGGTTCGCCGGCCCCGAAGGGCCGCAAGCCATCTTCTCCGGCCGCATTCTCTCGTTTGACGACAAAGCCGGTTTGATCTGGGCGCGGCTCATGGCGGAAGGGAAGGCCACAGGACGACCTCGCAGCGCGCTCGACATGATCATCGCCGCAGTCGCAGGCGCCATGGATTGTGTGGTGGTGACCGACAATGAAAAGGACTTCGCAGGTATCCCGTTCGTCAATCCTATGCGCGGATCGGAATGATGTGGTGTCGGATAAAAGATAGCTCGGGAGGGCAGTATGGCTGAAACCCAGATCGAGTGGACCGACTCCACATGGAATCCCGTCGCGGGATGTTCGATCGTCACCGCTGGCTGCACGAATTGCTATGCCATGGAGATGGCTAAGCGGCTAGAAGCCATGGGCGTCGAAAAATATGCCGGGCTGACGCGGAAGACCGGTCGGCGAACCGTCTGGAATGGCGTTGTGCGCGAGGATATGGACGCGCTGACAATCCCGCATCGGTGGCGGAAGCCACGAAAGATTTTCGTGAATTCGATGAGCGACCTGTTCCACGAACGGGTCAGCGATGCTTTCATCCTCGACGTCTGGCAGGTGATGCGAGACACGCCTCGGCACAATTACCAAATCCTCACCAAACGCCCCGAGCGGATGGTAGAACTGGTCGCAAGCAAGATCGGTGAAATTCTACCAAATGTCTGGCTAGGAACCAGCATCGAAAACGAGGATGTTGTCGACCGCATCGCGCATTTGCGTAAGGCGCCTGCGGCGATCCGATTCATATCCTTTGAACCGCTGATCGGTCCTGTCGGCGCTGTCGATCTTGAGGGTATCCACTGGGCTATCGTCGGCGGGGAAAGCGGCAAGTTCGCCCGCCCGATCCGCGAGGACTGGATCGACGAAATCTACGCTCAATGTCTGTCGGCGGGGACGGCGTTTTTCTTCAAACAGTGGGGCACCTGGGGCAAGGACAACAAGAAGCGGTCCAAGAAAGCTAATGGGCGCGAGTATCGCGGACAGACCTGGGATGAAATGCCAGCCTCGCCTCGGGTGGTCGCGTAAAAGGTCGGGGACGGGCGGGGAAGAAAGATGGTCGAAAAGCGATACGAATGGGCTGATGGTGCGACTCTCGAAGAGCATTCGCGCCGTAAGCACAAGATTTTGCGTGAGTATGTCTTCGACTACCTGATCGTCCGCTGCAAGCTACCGCAACGTGAACGTTTCCGGCTTGCTATCGTCGATGGTTTTGCGGGCGGTGGCCGATATCGATGCGGCTCTCCGGGATCGCCGTTGATCTTCATCGAAGAACTGAAGCGTGCGGTGGAGGCGGTAAACACTCAGCGCGTGGTGCAGGGCCTTGGAACAATCGAGGTCGAATGCCTGCTGATCTTCAACGACGCCAGCCGGGATGCCGTCGAACTTCTAAAAACTCATGTCGCAGCGATGCAGGCCGACATCGCCGCGACATCCCCGAAGTTGCACCTGCGCGTGGAATACCTCAACGAATTCTTCGAGGTTGGCTACCCCAAGATCAAAGGACTTCTTGAGCGGGGACGCTACAAGAACGTCCTATTCAATCTCGATCAATGCGGAGACAGCCACGTCAATCGCGAAACGATTGTCGACATCATGCGCTCCTATGCCTCAGCGGAGATCTTCTACACCTTTATGATCAGCTCACTGTTGACCTTCCTGAAGAAAGATCAACCAGAGCAGCTTACGAGGCGGCTCGATTACCTTGGTATTAAGGGTGCTGACATCACTTCCCAGAACGACGTCATGAGCAAGAACGACTGGCTGGGCACCGCGGAGAAGCTGGTTTTCGAGGTCTTCCAGCGATGCGCTCCCTATGTCAGCCCGTTCTCGATCAATAATCCCGATGGCTGGCGCTACTGGTTCATTCATTTCGCCAACGCCTGCCGCGCTCGGCAGGTTTACAACAACATCCTCCACGACAACGCGACGCTTCAGGCGCATTTTGGCCGTTCAGGTCTTAATATGCTTTCCTACGATCCCCGGGACGACGAAGGCAGGCTCTATCTGTTCGACAACGACGGCCGATCCTCCGCGAAAGAGCAGCTTATGGGCGATATTCCTCGTCTCGTGACCGACGCCGGCGACGCTATGTCAGTCGCAGAATTCCATGAGAGCATTTACAATATCACTCCCGCTCATGCCGACGATATCCATGCCGCGATCATCGAAAACCCAGACCTGGAAGTAATCACACCAGCTGGCGGGGAACGTCGGAAGGCCAATACGATCGCGGCCGACGACATCATCAAGGTAAAAAATCAGCGTAGCTTCTTCCCCATGTTCCTAAACGCCAGTGTTGATCGCAGTGGGAGAAAGAAATGACTGCGCCTTCAATCCCTCTGATCGAATACCAGCTTATCGGTCTGACCGAAGACGGTGACGCTGGCGATCTGTTACTCGGGCTCGATCAGAAACATGGGCGCATTCGGCTTCAGGCGCTCATTTCCGAGTGGCTGCGCATGGAAAACCTCGTCGTACTGACAGGCTCCGGAACGTCAGTTTCCGCCGGCGGCAAGACGATGGCCAATCTGGAAACGGCGGTTTTCGACACTATTGAGGCTTTGCCAGACCTGCCGGCCTCTATTGCTCCTATCATCAAGTCGCGGCGAGATGCTGTCATCACCGCTGACTTGCTCGATGAACGAACATTGGGATTCGAGGCATGGCTCTCGTTCATCGCCAACGCTCTCGTTGTAGTTGAATCGACGGATACGCCATTCTCTGGCGTAACGTGGCCGGCAACGCCGGCACCAAGTCCCGCTGACCTGAAATGGTTCGTTGATCGACTTCGCATGGCTATCTTTGTCGAATGCGCGTTGTCGCTTCCCGACACGGCTGCGGCGAAATCGGCAAGCGACATCGCGCCCCAGCTCGCGTTTTTGTCCAAGCTAGTCGCCCGCGACAGCAATCTCGGTCGCACCCACCTCTTTACGTTGAACTACGATACCCTGTTCGAGCAAGCCCTCGAGTTGCTGGGAATTCAGTATTTCGATGGCTTCACCGGCCGCGCGGCTGCCCGTTTCGATCCGTCCGTCTATGGCCTGGATGTCTATTATCCCGGCGAAGTCGCGGAAGGTCGCGTTCGACGCTTCGACAAGTTTCTGCATTTTTACAAGCTGCATGGCTCCATTCACTGGTTCGAGCAGGATGGAGAAATGCGGGCGCGGCACCCCGATCTTGCGCCGTTTAAATCCTATGCGGCGAAAAGTTCGGCGGACAAAGCCACTTCGCTTGCGACGCTCTCAGGCCACGCGCCCTCGGTCGGCATCCTGCCCACCGCCAACAAATTCGCCCAGACGTTGACGATGCCCTATGCGCATCTGTTCCGGTCCTTTCAGGTCCGTCTTGGCATTCCCCAGACATTCCTGCTCGTCCTCGGTTATGGCTTCGGCGATGACCATGTCAGCCGGATCATCGAAAACGCATTGATGAACCCGTCACTGGTCATGCTGGTGATCGAGCCCAATCCCACCAGCCCCGTTATCGAGCGGATTCGTCGATACAAGGATCTCGGCAAGCGCGCCTTCGTCCTGTGTCCAACCGAATCCGCCTTTGCCGCAGCGAAGTTCAAGTACGCGACCTTCGATGATTTCGCCAAATCAGTTATGCCCGACGTGCAGTGGCTCAATGATTTCCTGCGCCTGCGGCGTTTCGAAAAGCAGATTGCCTCGTCCGCGACTCCGGTCGAACCCGATCTGGGAGCCTGAGATGGACAATCCGCGCCTCGTTGGCCATATCGTTGCAGTTCAGGGCTTTCGCGTGAAGGTCGAGCTGCTGCCCGAAACGCGATCCGCCATGCGCGCAACCCTCGACGGTGTTCAGACCGCGATCGCCATCAACGCCTATCTGACTTTCTCCCTTGGCGCCGGTGAAACCGTCATCGGGATCATCACCGATCTGGAGGCACGGGAAAGTTTCGATCCCACCAGTGGCGACGATCTCAGCCTGGAATTAATGAAACCGCGCCGGGTTGCCAGTGTGCAGTTGCTGGGCACAATCGAGCATGCCGACGACGAGCCTTCCTTCAGTCCCGGCATTTCCGTCCTTCCTACGCTCGACACGCCGGCGGAGATCGGATCGCCCGATATACTGCGGGCGGTTTTCGAAATACCTCCCCGGCGGAACAAGCCAGAGGACTATGACGAAAAGGATTTCGACTGCGATCTGAAAATCGGATTCCCAACCGGCCAAGCCCGCAACGTCGTGCGCGCATCATACAACGATCTTTTCTCGCGGCCTCTGGCGATTGTCGGCAATACCGGCTCGGGGAAATCCTTTTCGGTTTCGAGCCTCATTCAAAAGGCCATGAAGGCGCTCGATGGCGCGACCCAGGAACCGCATGTCTTCATTCTCGACATCAATGGCGAATACGCCAAAGCTTTTCCGCCTACAGAAACGGCAACGCGTTTACCCGATCGCATTTATCTCAACGGCAAAGAATTCAGCATTCCGCTTTGGTTTCTGAACGCTGAGGAAATCTGCGCCTGGCTCAGCGCGTCAGAACAAACGCAGGAGCCAGTGCTTAAAGACTGGTGGGCCATCGCCAAGGGTGGCAATGCCACGGTCGCCGCGAGTATGGGCTCACTCCAGAATGCCATGAGCGCACTGGACCAACTCCTCAGCGAACTGACCAAAATCAAGAAGAAGGCCGCCGGCTCTCATTGTGATGCCGTTACCGGGCACCTCGCCGGCACGGATATCGATACTACGGCATTTGAAGCTCTCTTCACCGCACACCGGACCGCCAACGACTACAACACCGAGGTCATGAATAATCAGGCGGCGATTGCCACGACGGCCGAGAAGCTCAAGGATGAAATCCGGGCGAAGATCGCTGCCGGGAGCGGCATAGCGGAGGCTGGCGCTCGCACGGCCGATTCCCCGCTTCTGATTGCTCGGTCTACACTGACCGACCCGTCGCTCATCAATCGCGCTGTATCGAAGGAAGATACCTTCCGCGTTGACGCACATCTCACCACTTTGAAGTTGCGTTTGAAAACCCGCCTCGACGACAAGCGCTGGCGCGCTTTCCTCAACTATGAAGAGGCTGAAACCAAAATTGAAAACCTGTCATCCTGGTTCGCCGGATTTGGGCTGGGCGCCGCGTCGGGGCCGAAAGTTTCCGTTCTCGACCTCTCCATGCTGAGCAACGAGGTGCTTCCCTATGCCTGCGCCGTCATCGGGCGCATTCTCCTGGAGGCGCGAGAGCGATTGCCGGCCGCGTCCCGCTACAAGCACCCTTGGGTTCTGGTGCTCGAAGAGGCCCATAACTATGCGCGGCCAGCCCGGTCAGATGAAGATCGTGGCCATCGCCTCGCCAGGCTCGCCTACGAACGGATCGCGAAGGAAGGGCGCAAGTTCGGCCTCTCCCTGATCATTGCCAGCCAGCGTCCGAGCGAGATCAGCCAGACAATCATCAGTCAGTGCGCCAATTTCATCAGCCACCGGCTCCAAAACCCCGATGATATTGATCATTTCCGGCGCATTATTCCCATGCAGGCGCGGAGGCTGCTCGATCAGGTGACGATCCTGTCGTCAGGAGAAGCGATCGTCTTCGGCAGCGCGTTTCATATCCCGACGCGAGTTCAGTTCGATCGGCCAGAGCCTGGACCCTATAGCCAGACTGCCGCGCCATATCACGAGTGGTCGAAAGAAAAAGATCCCTTCCCGTTGGCGCAAGTCATCGCCGCCTGGGGCGCATAGAAGGGCGCACAATACCGATGGCCTTCAAGTCGCTCGACACAATTTTGCAACCCGATCCTCGGTTCGTCGGCCTGTGTGTCGTCGAGAACGGTATGGCGCGTCAAATGACGCTCGCCGATCATCACGCTTGCCTCGCGGAGATTCAGTTGAACGGCGCCGCGCCGATCGACGTGACGGCGGCGTTTGACAGAGCTAGAAATGCTATAATCTATGCGCTTTTTGACTATGATCTTCTTGTCGTGGGCGAAGTTCAGGCACTTAGCGCCCTCGAGTTGGCGTTGAAATTTCGCATGAACGGTCATGGCGGATCGGCGCGCGGCACCTTGCGAAATCTTGTCGATCGAGCGCGGAAAGCTGGAGTCCTCCCGCAGGCGGCTCCCGGCAACTTGCCGCTGAACGATCCCATTGAGGCGCTTGTTGCTTTGCGGAACGGCCTTTCTCATGGCAGTGCGAACATTCATTCCCCCGGCATGGCTATGGGAATTCTGGAGGCCTGTTCGCAGTGGATCGACCACGTGTTTCCCACCCGACGTGACGATGATTGCAACCGTGAGCCAGCAGGGAAAGCCTTCCCCTACGGCTGAGCCAAGGTCTCTGCCTACCCCTTCGGCAGGGACAGCCCGCAACGCCCCTTCAGAGTGAGAGTGCAGATGGGTTTTCCGTGACGGGTTGAGTGCCGAGAGAGAGGCTTTCGGCGCCCGTCATGGATGTTGATTTCCGCGGAGAACTGACCCAGGCTTTCCACTGAGAACTGACCCGCCTTGATGATGGTCGGTTGGTCAGTTGGCGGTCAAGTTCCTCGTCTTCTCCCTGGTTGGTTTGGCCGTTTTCGCCGAACTGTTCTTGAAGCGGAAGCTGTCGTTCCCTGTCTCCAGGATGTGGCAGTGGTGGGTGAGCCGGTCGAGCAACGCGGTCGTCATCTTGGCATCGCCGAAGACGGTCGCCCATT
>NZ_SJFN01000068.1 GCF_004328075.1 Siculibacillus lacustris
GATCACCGCGCCGGGCGCCCCGGCGGCCGCCGCCGCGGCGGGACGCGACGCCGCCGGAGCCGCGGGCGCCGCGGTCTCACCCTCCGCGCCGACCACGCCGAGCAGATCGCCGACCTTCAATTCCGTCCCTTCGCGCGCGGCGATCGCCAGCAGGACGCCGTCCTCGGGGACTTCCACCACGTTGGTGATCTTGTCGGTGGTCACTTCGACCAACTCGTCGCCCTTGTGCAGGGGCTCGCCCTCGCTCTTCAGCCACTTTCCGACGGTGGCCGACACCATGGTCAGGCCCAGCTTGGGGACGCGCACTTCGATGGTCATCGGCGTTCCTCTTTCGGTGTCGCGGATCTCGGGACGGAGCGGCGCGCCGTCAGGCGGCGGCGAGGCGCCGCAGCCGGACGGGATCGCAGAAGAATCCTCGGCGGACGGCCCCGGCGAGGGCCCGCCGCACGTCGACAACCCACGGGCCGGACGCTTCGAGGCGGATGAATCCGACGTCGCCGCGCGCGAATTCGACCTCGCGTTCGCCGTCGAGCGCGACGATGCACGGTGGCGCCTCGATCGCCACGGCCTCGCCGAGGGCCAGCGAATGGACGTCGGAGACGCCGACCGGTAGGACCAGCCCGGGCGCGATCGGCGCGCAGAGGTTGGTGCCGTCGGGCAGGAGGTCGATCCAGGCGCCGCGCGGCTCGTGCGGCGTGATCGGCGACAGGCAGCCGACGATCGAGGCGAAGCCGATGTTGTGCGGTTCGCCGCGGGTGACGACGACCCGCCGCAGCCCGGTTGTCTCCCACAGCGCCTTGGCGCCGATGAAGTGGCAGTCGAGCACCACCGCATCGACCAGGGCCTGATCGACCGTCCGGCCGTTCTTGACGATGGTCAGACATTTCGAACGGTAGAGCGCGTCGTCGAGGGTCTCGCCGCGTGCCACCACCCCGGCCGCGAGGCCGGCGATGGTCCCTTCCACCATTTCCGGGAAGACGTTGTTGGTCCCGGTGGAGACGGGCAGGATTGGCGTGTCGCCGCAGACCTTGGCGATCAGCCGGTTGGTCCCGTCGCCGCCGAGGGTCACGATGCAGCCGAGTCCCTTGTCCGCCATCCACCGGGCCGCGGTCTCGGTGTCCTGCGGCAGGCCGGTGAGCACCTGGGGCACGGGTTCGAGCCGCACGCCGAAGGCGACGTCGCTGCGCATGCCCTCGCGGGCCATTTCGACGATCCGGTAGTAGTCGGGCATGTAGACGATCCGCGCCACGCCGGCCGCCTCGCAGGCGAGCAGGATCCGGCGGACGATCGAGACCTTCTCCTGATTGTCGAACACCGTGCCGTGCGCCACCAGGCGGCGGATGTCCCGACCCGATGCAGGGTTGGCGATGATGCCGACCGCGACTTCGTTCATGGCGACGATCCCTTCGCGAGGGCCGACGGCCGAAGCCGTCGGCGGTGGGCGGGAGGGGCTCAGAACAGTTCCTTGACGGCGCGGGTGATGTCGGCCGCCTGCGGGATGAACATCGCCTCGAGCACCGGGCTGAACGGCACCGGCGTGTCGGGCGCGGTCACCCGCTTGATCGGCGCATCGAGCAGGTTGAAGCCGCGGTCGGCGATCACCGCCGCCACTTCGCCGCCGAAACCGGCGGTCCGCACCTCCTCGTGGACGATCACCGCGCGGCTGGTGCGACCGACCGAGTCGAGGATCGCATCGACGTCGAGCGGCGTGATGGTCCTGAGGTCGAGCACTTCCGCCTCGATGCCGTCCGCGGCGAGGCGCTCGGCCGCCTCCAGCGCCTTGCCGACCATCGCCGACCAGGTGATGATCGTGACGTCGCGGCCGGGGCGCTTGATCTCGGCCTTGCCGAGCGGCACTTCCCAGTCGCCGTCCGGAACCTCGCCGGACAGCCCGAACAGGCCCTTGTGCTCGAGGTAGATCACCGGGTTGTTGTCGCGGATCGCCGCGAGCATCAGGCCCTTGGCGTCGGCCGGGGTGGCCGGGGCGACCACCTTGATGCCGGGGATGTGGGCGAACCAGGCGTCGAGGCTCTGGGAATGCTGGGCGGCGGCGGAGAAGCCGGCGCCGCAGGGCGCCCGCACCACCAGCGGCACGGTGATCTTGCCGCCGAACATGTAGTGCATCTTGGCGGCGTTGTTGAACAGCTCGTCCATGCACACGCCCATGAAGTCGACGAACATGATCTCGACGATCGGGCGCAGGCCGACGGCCGCGGCACCGGTCGCGAGCCCCATGATCGCGGTCTCGCTGATCGGGGTGTCGACCACCCGCTTCGGTCCGAATTCCTCGTAGAGACCCTTCGTCTGGCCGAAGCAGCCGCCGAAGGCGCCGACGTCCTCGCCGGCCAGAAACACGTTCGGATCGCTCCTCATCGCCACGCGCATACCGTCGCGCAGCGCTTCCATGTAGGTCATCTGGGTCATGACGGTTCTCCTCGGGGCTGCGGTCAGGCGGCGTAGACGTCGCTGAGGAGATCGCCGGCACCGGGCAGGCGGCTCTCCTCGGCGAAGCGAACGGCGGCGGCGATTTCGGCGTCGACCTTGTCGTGCAGGGCGCGGATCGCGGCGGCGTCGGCGAAACCGAAGTCCTGCAGCTGCTTCTCGAGCCTGGGGAGCGGATCGCGGGCGATCCAGGCCTTCTGTTCGGCCGGGTCCTTGTAGGTGCCCGGGTCGCCTTCGAAATGGCCGCGCTGGCGCCAGGTCTTGTACTCGAGCAGGGTCGGTCCGTCGCCGCGGCGCGCCCGCGCCACCGCCTCCGACGCCGCCTCGTAGACCGCGACCACGTCGTTGCCGTCGACCGTCACGCCGGGAATGCCGTAGGCGCCCGCCCGATCGGAGACGTCGGTGACGTTCATGTGGTGCGACTGGCGGTTGGAGATGCCGTAGAGATTGTTCTCGCAGACGAACACCGCCGGCAGCTTGAAGGTCGAGGCGAGGTTCAGGGACTCGTGGAAGGTGCCGCGGTTGGACGCGCCGTCGCCGAAGAAGGCGACCGCCACCGCATCGGTGTCGCGGTAGCGGCAGGCGAAGGCCGCCCCGCCGGCGATCGGCATGCCGGCCCCGACGATGCCGTTGGCGCCGAGGATGCCGAGATTGGCGTCGGCGATGTGCATCGAGCCGCCCTTGCCGTGGCAATAGCCGGAGGCCCGGCCGTAGAGCTCGGCCATCATCAGATCGAGCCGGCCACCCTTGGCGATCAGGTGTCCGTGCCCGCGATGGGTCGAGGTGATGTAGTCGCGATCGCCGAGACAGGCGCAGACGCCGACGGCGATCGCCTCCTCGCCGATGTAGAGATGCACGAAGCCGGGAACCTTCTGCGCCGCGAACAGTTCGATCGCCTTGTTCTCGAACTGGCGGATCCGCAGCATGCTCTCGTACATGCCGAGCAACAGTACCGAATCGACCTTCATGGGTGCCTCCTGCGTTCGACCGCAGATTGTCCTTCGTTGCCGCCCGGCGACGCCGACCGGGAGGGCGGGAGTTGGTTCATCGGTTCGACGGCCCGTGTCGTCGCCTCAGGCGATCGACACGGTGACGGCCGCCAGGGCGACGACGATCCGGTCGCCCGCGCCGAGGCGATCGACGTGGAGCCCTCGGGTGACCATGCCGCCGTCGGTGACGTCGACCGTCACCCGGCCGAACGGCACCTCCGCACCGACCGCCGTGGCGTCGAGCCGGTCGGGGAACGGGCAGGCGACGTGCACGCGCACGTGCATCTCGTCGGGATCCGCGAGCCCGGCGATCTCAAAGAGTCCGCACAGGCAGGAGCGTGAAATCGCATCGCGGACTGCGCGCGTCGCCGCTTTGGTGACGTCCGCGCCGTGCAGATCGATGCCGGTGCCGAGTTCGACGACGTAACGTCTCATGTCCGGACCGCCTTCGGGGCTTGGAGTTGCCGTACCCGAGCGGTATCGCAACGCGCGTGCCAGCCGCGGCGACCGGCGAAAACCGGCCCTTCCGGCCGCAGCACCGCGACGACGACGCGATGCATTGCGTCGAAATCGAACACCTGGGGCATCGACCGTTCCGTGTGTCGGCGAGTGCATGCCCAACAGGTTGCGCGGAGAGTATAATATTACGCGACATCGACTAAAGACGTGTTCAGTTCTCGAACATTGTACACTTCCACGCGCGCGTGGTAGAAAGTTGCACGACGGTCGTCGGCGTCATCGATTGCGACGCGAACAGGTTCACGCGGTCGACGAACGCTGGGCGGCGTCCATCATTCGGCATGGCGCGAGGCCCATCGTGACTCTGCTGATCCATCGACCCGACACGCGTACCCCTCCGCGCCGTCCGTCGCACGACGGACGCCCGCCGGACACCGCGACGCCGGGGTCCGCCTCGCCACTGATCCGCTACAGCACCGGCCGGATCGACTACGCCACCTGGAAGCGCTTCGTCGACACCGGCACGGCGAACGACATCGATCCGTTCCTGGCCCAGTCGTGGAAGCGCTGCGTCGATCTCGGCGTGACGCCGACCCGGAAGCATCCGGTGGTCCGCTCGGTGCCGCTGTCGGCGACCGACGAGCGCATCTTCGACCTGTCCCGCCAGCTGGACGAGACGCTGCGGCCGGCTCTCGAAGCGAACGGCATGATGATCTGCATCACCGATGCCGAGGGACGACTGGTCCGGACCTACGGCGATGCGGCGACCCTCCGGCAGGCCAATCGTCTGCATTTCGGTCCGGGTGCCGATTGGACGGAAGGCAGCGTCGGGACCAATGCGATCGGCACGGCGCTGGAGACCGGCCGCTTCGTCCAGATCTTCGGGCAGGAACACTTCTGCCTCGAGCACCACATCTGGCGCTGCACCGCGGCTCCGTTCTTCGATCCCTCCGGCCGCCTGATGGGCTGCATCGACATATCCAGCGGCACCGAAATCGATCATGGCCTGGCCCTGCGTCTGGTGCTGTGGAGCGTCAGCCGCTTCGAGCGGAGCCTGCTCCAATCCCATGCCCGCGAACTCGAGTATTGGCCGGAAGCCTTGCTGGCCGCCCTACCGGCGCGGGGTGAAGAGGAAGGGCACGTCGTCGTCCAGAGCGAAGGCCGGGTCGTGAGCATCGACGAGCAGGCCCGTCGGCTGCTCGGTGCGGCGTCCGGGTGGATCGTCGGCCGCATGGTCGGGGATCTGTTCGACATCGGGCCGTTCGCCGGTCGGACCGACCTGCCGGCGGGTCCGGTGCGGATCGGGTTGAAGGGACGGACCCGGTCGGAGGTCATGGCCGAGGCGGTTCCCCTGCGCTCGCCGGCCGGCCTGTGGCTCGGGATGCTGATCCGCCTGCGCGCCTCGACGCAGAAGACGCTGTCGCAGCCGCAGGTTTCCCGTCTCGATCGGGCCGGGGATCCGGCTCCGCACGAGCGTGACGGAAGACCCGCGGCGGCCGTACCGCCGTTCATCGGCGACGGCGAGGCCGCCCGTCACATCCGCCGGCAGATCGCCGCCTTCGCCCAGACCCGATCGACGGTGTTGCTGACCGGCGAGAGCGGCACCGGCAAGGAACTGGCGGCGCGCGGCATCCATGCCCAGGGCGAGCGACGAAACGGCCCCTTCGTCGCGGTCAATTGCGGCGCCTTCGCCAAGGACCTGATCCAATCGGAGTTGTTCGGCTACGAGAGCGGCGCCTTCACCGGCGCCGATCGGCACGGCCGCCCCGGCCTGTTCGAACGCGCCGATCGCGGGGTGTTGTTCCTCGACGAGATCTGCGAGTTGCCGCTCGACCAGCAGGCCAATCTCCTGCGGGTGCTCGAGGAGCGGCGGGTGACGCGGATCGGCGGGCGCGCGCCGATCCCGATCGACGTCAAGGTCATCGCCGCGACCAATCGCGACATGGCGGGAGAGGTCCACGCCGGCCGCTTCCGCAGCGATCTCTACCACCGGCTCTGCGTCGCCACGATCACCCTGCCGCCGCTGCGCGATCGCCTCGAGGACGTGCGTGTGCTGGTCGACCACCACTTCGAACGGCTGCGCACGGAGATGGGGCTGCCCGGCGTCACCATCGATCCGGCGACCTACGCCGTTCTCGAACGTCACACCTGGCCGGGCAACGTCCGCGCGCTGTGCAATGCCGTCGAATATGCCCTCAACCAGTATTTCGTGACCCCTTATGCCGTCTTGTCGCCGCAGCATCTGCCGCCGGAACTGGTCCCGCCGGCGAAGACGCCCGGCCGGGAAACGCCTCTGCGGGCCGCGGAGATGCGGGCGATCGAGCGGGCGCTCCTCGATCACGGCGGCAACATCTCGCGGGCGGCGAGAGCGCTCGGGATCGGACGCAACACCCTCTACGCCAAGCTGCGGCGCCTGCCGCACGCGTGATCGCGCCGACCCCAACCCACGCCGACGTGCGCGAGGATCGCCAGACCGCGCCGCGGATGGGTCTCGCCGTCGAGGGTCGGCGACGACCGCCGATCGCGCGCAAAGAAGCGGCGCCCCGAGGGGCGCCGCAGGACTCCGTCGTCCGTGGTTGGTCCACGAGCCGTCGGAGAGGATCAGGAGATGCCGGTCGCCTTGCAGATCAGGGCGCCCACGACGCCGCCGGCCAGCGGAGCCGCCACCGGAACCCAGGAGTAACCCCAGTCCGAGCCGCCCTTGCCGGGGATCGGCAGCACGAAATGGGCGATGCGCGGCCCGAGGTCGCGGGCCGGATTGATCGCATAACCGGTCGGGCCGCCGAGCGAGCAGCCGATGCCCCACACCAGCACGCCCCACAGATAGGGACCGAAGCCCGCCGGCAGCGTGCCGACCCCCTTCGAGCCGATCGCGAAACCGGCGACCACCAGCATGATCGTGACGAGGAATTCCGTCAGCGCATTGGCCGGCAGGTTGCGGATCCCCGGAGCCGTGCAGAACACGCCGAGCTTGGCGGGCTGCGATTCGGTCTCCGCCCAGTGCGGCAGATAGATCAGCCAGACCACCGCGGCACCACAGAAGGCGCCGACCATCTGGGCGGCGATGAAGGGGACGACGTTCGAGAAGTCGCCACTGGTGATCGCGGCGGCGACGGTGACCGCCGGGTTGAGATGGGCGACGCCGCCGACGCCGACGCTGATGATGACACCGAAGAGAACCGCGAACCCCCATCCGGTGGTGCAGACGATCAGACCGGCGCCGTTGCCGCCCGTCTTCTTCAGGTTGAGATTGGCGACCACGCCGTCACCGAGGATGATGAGCGCCATCGTTCCGAGAAATTCACCAAATATCTGTCCGTGCATTGTCGTTACTCCGAGAATCAGAAGTGCTCAGCTTCTTCGGTGACGGTTCATTCGACCCAGTCGAAGGTGCGGGTGACCGCCTTCTTCCAGAAGTGGAACAGCGAGGCGCGTTTTTCTTCGGGCATCGACGGGTTCCAACGGCGATCTTCGGCCCAGTTGGCGACCAGTTCGTCGGTGCCCTGGAAGAAGCCGACGGCCAGACCGGCCGCATAGGCCGCGCCGAGCGCCGTGGTCTCCTGCACCACCGGGCGGACGACCGGCTTGTTCAGGATGTCGGACTGGAACTGCATCAGGAGCTGATTGCGGATCATCCCGCCGTCGGTCCGCAGGTTCGCCAGTTCGATGCCGGAGTCCTGCTCCATCGCGTCGAGCACTTCGCGGACCTGATAGGCGGTCGCTTCGAGCACGGCACGGGCGATGTGGCCCTTGTTGACGTAGCGGGTCAGACCGGCGATCACGCCGCGGGCGCTGTCCTTCCAATACGGCGCATAGAGGCCGGAGAAGGCCGGCACGAAGTACACGCCGCCGTTGTCGTCGACGGT
>NZ_SJFN01000069.1 GCF_004328075.1 Siculibacillus lacustris
TCGGCGATGAGCATGTCGCGGACGGCGCTGCGGGGGGTCTTGCCCCATTCGACGACGAGATAGTAGCCGTCGATGAAGCGGGAGGCGGCGACGGCGTCGATGACGGCGCCGATCGGCGGAAGGTCGATGATGATCAGATCGAAGGCGGTCGCGGCCTTCTGGACGAGATCGATCATCGCCTGGGAGCCGAGGGCGTCGCTCGATGCGGCGATGCGCTTGTGGGTGGCGCCGGGCAAGAAGACGAGCTTCGATCGCTCTTCGATGTGGACGACGTCCGAGAGGGCCTTCTCTTTGGACTGGAGAAGGTCGACGAAACCGAGGGTGGCCTGCGGGGTGAGATCGCGCGTCAGCTGCGGATTGCGCAGATCGCCGTCGACGAGGAGGACCCGTTCGCCCTGGGCGGCGATCAGCGAGGCATAGTTCTTCGCCGCGGTCGACTTGCCCTCGTTGGGGAACATCGAGACGAAGCCGAGGACGAGGGGACGCTTCACACCGAAGCGGAAGTCGGTGGCGATCTTGAGGGCCCGCATGGATTCGGCGTAGCGCGACAGTGGGTCGTCGAGCACCACTTCGAGGCCGGGGTTGGCGGGGCGAACCACGCGGGCGGAGCGCGATCCTTTGCCTTCCGCGTGCGCCTCGGGGTGGAGTTTGAAGGTGTCCTTCGGCAGTTCCGGCACATAGGCGATGAAGTCGAGACCGAGCTCCTCGCGGACTTGGGTGGAGGTGCGGAAGCCGCGCTCACGGAACTCGCGCAGGGCGGCGACACCGCCGCCGACGAGGCCGCCGAGGAACAGCGAGCCGAGAAGCACGAGGAGCTTCTTCGGGCTCGAGGGGAGGAGCGGGATCGCCGCCTCGGTGATGATGCGAGCGTCGGTGATCGGGAAGGACTGCTGCTGGAGCATGTCCTGGGCCTTCTGCAGATAGCCCGCGTAGAGGGTATTGTAGGTGGTGGCCTCCTGTTCGAGCGCGCGCAGCTTGGCCATCGCATCGGAGTCGGCGAGGTTGGCGGTGCGCATGCGCTCGATCGAGCGCTCGAAGTTGGCGACGCGGTCGGCGGCGATCTGCACGTCGCTCTGGTAGCTCTGCAGCAGGCGAACGATTTCTTCGAAGATCAGATGTTCGTACTGGAGCATCTCTTGGCGGGCATTCTGCGCCTGGAGATGCTGGGGGCCGAGCTTCGCGGTGATGTCGGCATTCTGCTTGGCCGACAGGAGATATTTGCTACGCAGCTGCGCGATATTGGGGTTGGTGAGCGAGTCGACGACGGCGGCGGTATATTCCTTGGCATCGACGATCTGTTTGAGGCGCTCATATTTGGCCTGGGCCGAGGCGAGATCGTTCTTGGCGACCGCCAGCTGGGTGTTGGCGTCGGTCAGGTTCTGCTCGCTGATCAGGCGACCGGAGGCTTCGGTCAGGTTGTTGCGGGCCCGAAACGCCTGGACGGCCTGATCGGCGGCATTGGCCTTGGCCTTCACCTCGCGGATGCGATCGTCGAGCCACAGCGAGGCCCGCCGGGTGGCGTCGAACTTCGACTCCAACTGCTCTTCGAGGTAGGACGACGCATAGGTCGAGGCGATGGTGCGGGCCAGCATGCGGTCCGCGTCGGTGTATTCGATGGTGAGGACGTAGGTGCGCGCGTTGCGCGTCACCTTCAGATAATATTTCAGTTGCTCGACGACGACGAGCTTCTGCAATTCGGGTGGTAGATCTTCGTAGCGAGGCGTGGGGTCGGCAATACCCAGCCACCGCAGTGCACCGTCGACCTGATTGGACACCCACGAGAAGGTCGCTCCGAACACCGACCGAGGGGGGTTCACGAAGCCGAGATTGGTGGTCAGTTGGAGCCGATCGACGACCGCGCCGGCGAGTTTGTCCGACATGAGCACCAGGACTTGGCTGTCGACCGCGCCGGTGTCGAAGGCGAGAGCCCCCTCGAACGCGCTGGTCGCGGTCATGCCGACCTGTTTGGCGTCGATCAGCAGGCTCGCCGTCGCGGTGTAGCGGGGAACGGCCAGCGCCAGGTAGCCGATGCCGAGGGCGAAGCAGACGGCGACGGAGATGCCGATGGACTTCTTCTGGCGATTGGCGGCCTGCAGGATGGTCTGCAGCCCTTCTTGAGCGCGCTCGGCAACGGGATGAAAGCTCCCATCCCTGGTGAAGTCGCTCGTCGAATTCTCGGCGTTCATCGACATCAGGCGGCAGCCTCCACAGCATCGTCCATCAAATAGAATCGTCCCGTGTCACTCGAAAGACCGGGTTGCCGCGCATCCGATTCAGAAACACTCGGGCGTCGTAAATCGACGAACGAACCTTCGGATGCGTGCCGACCAGACCCTCTGCCGATAAACGCGCCGCCCTGCAATTTTTTTGTTCTCATGGGGAACATGGACCCAGATCTATTTGTCGGACCTCATGTTCACCCTCGAGGGCTTACCATCGATCCGGGTTGCAGTGCAAGACGAGCGCCTTCGCGCCCGCCGGATCATCGTTTGCGGTTGGCGCCGATATCGAGCTTCAACAGGCCGGGAAGGGCCTGCGGCGCTCCGGCCGCCGCGGCGACGAGGGTCGTGAGCGGGATCGGCGCCACCACCGTCGCCGTCAGATCGAGCGTCTGCGGATCGTTGAGGAAGCCGATCGCCGCGAAGATCATCTGGTTGCGGGCGGCGGCATCCGGGATCGGCGCCATGATCGACGGCATGTTGGCCGTCAGCGCCTTCTTGATCGCCTCCGGCGGCTGCTTGTTGACCGCGGCGATCAGGTTCAAGGCGCGCGGGGCGAGCCCTTCGTCGCGATAGCCGAGCTTGAAGCGTTTGAGGCCCGCCTGCTGGTAGACGGTGCCGATGGTCTCGGGGCGTTCGAAGAGCGACCGCGGGACGTTGACGAGAGAGCCGGACAGGGTGAGGCGACCGAGTTTCTCGAACGCGAGCGACAGGGTCTCGAGGGTCACCTCGTCGGGGCCGTCCTGCCAGTTGGCGGCGATCTCGAGGCCGATCGTCACCTTGTCCTGGCCGAGATCGGTCAGGAAGCCGCGCAGTTGCGGGTTGGTGAGCGCCGCGACCGGGAGCGTCAGGCCCTCCACGTTCACCTTCGAGCGGGTCGGGACGACCCCGATGGGCTCGCTCGTCTCGATCCGGGCTTTCGCCAAGCTGAGATCGAGGTTGCTCTTGAGGACGTGCAGACCACCGAGTTCGATCGAACCGAAGATCGGCACCAACCCTCTGGGGCCATCCTGGGCCTCCGAGGCGGGCGGCGGAACCAGACGCAGGCGGCCGATCGCCAGGGTCTCGAGCGAGGCAGCGGTGTCCACGTCCTTGAGGCTGACACCGGAGAGCCGGGCCTCGTTCAGGCTTCGCGGGTCGACGGTGTCGAGGGTGAGGGTCTCGAAGGCGAACTGCCGCTTCGGCTCGGTCGTCCCGTCGTCGGCGATCAGGCGGCGGAGCTCGACGGCGTCGATGACCGCGAAGTCGGCGAGCGCGTCGGCGAACGCCCGGGCTTCGTCCTTGTGGGTGACGAAATACTGCGGGTCTTGCGAGGTGGCGTCGAGGATCGGCGTCAGATTGCGCGAAAAGGGGCGCAGGCGGACCGGTCCGGCGGTGACGGCCTCGAAGCGCACGACGCCGGAGGCGTCTCGACTGCTGGTCGCCCCGATCTCCAGGCTCTTGGCGAAGACCGCCCAGGGTCGGTTGGTCGCGCCGGAGATGTAGCTGCGGGCCTCGAAGATCCGGGTGAGGGCGGTGAGATCGAACTCGCCGAGCGTGACCCCGGCGATCTCCGTCGAGGCTCTCGACTCGTCCCGCGTGACGGTGATTCGGCCGACCTTCAGTTGGGCGACGCGCCCCGCCGTGAGCCCCTTGGTCTCGAGGCCGGCGATGGCCGCCTTCCAGAGGGAAGGGCTTCCGGAAGCAGAGATCTCGACGGGGCCCAGCGCTACCGAGCCGATCGAGGTGCGGGCGAGATCACCGAGACGCGCCACGAGGCTGGTGAAGGGCTTGCCGGGATCGAAGCGGCTCTGATCGATCTGCGGCAGCACGGCATCGTCGAGCCGGAGCGTGGCGATCGAACCGGCGACGCCGCCGGCCTCCAACTTCACGCCCGTCGCCGCCAGGGTCTTGGCGGAGAATGTGGATTTGTCGCTCTGCGCGTCGGTGACGTCGAGGCTGGCGATCGCCAACTGGCCACCGCTCGTCGGCGGTTGTCCGGCTACGGGGGCAGGTCCAGGGGCGACGATCTTCAGACCGCGCACCCGCGCCGTGTTGCCGGCGGCGTCGTAGTCGATCGATGCCGTCTCGACGGCTACGCCGGAGGCTTTGAGATCGGCGAGCCAGCCCCGCACGACGACGTCCGAACGGGGTGCCCGCAACGCAGAGGGGGCCGGCTGTGCCACACTCGGTTCGGTCCACACCGCACCGAGGGCTGCGCCGACGATCAGCGCCAGCCCGACAGAAGAACCGAAGAAAGAACCGCGCATGAGGATCACCCGTTTCGAAAACACGTTCCCGCACCCGGGGCTTCGACCGTCCGGACCGGACACGACACTTCGCCTGCCTCGCCCATCGGGATGACTATGAAATGACGATCTTGCATGAGATGGCGGTTCCCGATGTTAATCTGAAGCAATTTACCAAAGTTTAAATCTGATCGTGGTTTATGTGGGACAACGCGCCGGCCCGAGGCGGTGTCTTCGGGGTAGGCGGGAGCTTCGTTCTGATGCGACCTCGCCACAGCGATATGGCGAATCTCGGGTGGCGCTGTCTGGCCACTTGTGTCGGAGGATCCTCGCGCTGTAATGCTGCCCTGAGAGTTGTCGGTGGTCTTTCGTGACCCCGGCCCAACCCGCCCCGCAACCGACGAGCCGGTAGGCAACATGCAGAACCAGTCTCGAATCCCAAATCTTGTGGTCGACGGTGTCGGGTCTCGGGTGCTCGGCGAGCACCACGCGTCGCGCTCTTCCAACCTGCGCCGCTCCGCTTCGCTCGCCTGTCTGTCCGTGGCGGTCTTCCTCGGTGGCTGTGACGTACTCTCCCGCGACGGCCCCGCCACCCGCTCGATCGATGCCGGCGCCACCGAGACCGTGCGCGCCCCCGACGCGGCGGCCCTCTTCCAATATGTCCTGATGGACGTCGATCAGGCGGCCATCGCCAACTTCGGGCTTCCGACCGCCTCGTCGCTCTATACCACCTTCGGCAACGATCGCGGCCCCGCGCCCCAGATTCTCGTGGGTGTCGGTGACATCCTCCAGATCACCGTCTTCGAATCTCAGTCCGGCGGCCTCTTCATTCCGCTCGAAGCCGGGTCGCGCGCCGGCAACTTCGTCACCATGCCGCCCCAGACGGTCGACAGGAAGGGCACCATCACCGTGCCCTACGCCGGTGAGATCCAGGCCGTCGGACGCTCGATCCCCGATCTGCAGAAGGCCATCGAGAAGGCGCTGGCCAGTCGCGCCATCGAGCCGCAGGTGGTCATCACGCTCGGTACGCAGAGCTCGAGCCAGGTGTCGGTGATCGGCGACGTCAACACCGCTTCCAAGGTCAACGTCGGTCCCGCCGGTGATCGGGTCCTCGACGTTCTCGCCAAGGCCAACGGCATCATCCATCCCGGCTACGAGACCTACGTCACGGTTCAGCGTGGCACCCGCAAGGCGACCGTCTACTTCGATACCATCCTCGCCGACGCCCGCGAAAACATCTTCGTGAAGCCCGCCGACACCATCTACGTCTATCGCGAGGCCCACAGCTTCCTCGCCTTCGGCGCCGTCCGGGCCTCCGGACGCATCGAGTTCGGCTCCACCCAGATCTCCTTCGCCGAAGCCGTCGGCAAGGCCGCCGGTCTCGACGACGCCCGAGCCGATCCGCGCGATGTCTATCTCTACCGCACGGTCTCGCGTGAGCGGATGGCCAAGGCCAACGTTCCGCTCGACAAGTTCCCGGTCGGGCAGAAGGAGATCCCGGTCATCTTCAAGGCAAACCTGCGAGACCCCGCGAGCTACTTCGCCGCTCAGAAGTTCCAACTCGCCGACAAGGACGTCGTCTACGTCTCCAACTCCGGTGCCTACGAACTCTATAAGTTCCTCACACTCCTCAACAACACCTCCGACACGATCGCAAACGTCCCATCCAACCTCGCAACCGCACGAAACGCAGGAAAATCCCTCGGACAGTGAACAGGGACAGGCGGTAACCGCGAGACACGGGGCAAGGCCAGG
>NZ_SJFN01000070.1 GCF_004328075.1 Siculibacillus lacustris
TCTGCATTTCGGGTGTTGACGGGTGTTGGGTCGATGGCTATAAACCGCATCAACGACGGCGGCGCTGCCGCTGGCGACGAAATCCTTCGCTCTCCGGTCTGGAAGGGCGGGTCCTGAAAGGGACTTGCCAAACGGTTCTGGAAGGTGTTGAAGGTCACTGAATTCGGGCAACCGAAGGGATGTGCCAAATCGTTCCTCTCGAGAGAGGGTGAGCGTACGAAGTCGGTTCGGCTTCGGGTTCTTTGACAATCGAATAAGAAGAAAGAGAAACGTGGACGGCGTGGTCCTTGCGAGGAACCCGATGGATTTCGATCCTGGGGGTTTCGGATAGGGATACGGCTTGGTCTACGTTTCGAGTTCTTACCCGCCCTTCGCGAGAAGGGCGAGTGTGAGACTCTCGTCAAACGCGATCAGATATAGCCGATTGAACTCATCCAACTTGAGAGTTTGATCCTGGCTCAGAACGAACGCTGGCGGCAGGCTTAACACATGCAAGTCGAGCGCCCCGCAAGGGGAGCGGCAGACGGGTGAGTAACGCGTGGGAAATTACCCTTTGGTACGGAATAACACAGAGAAATTTGTGCTAATACCGTATGTGCCCTTCGGGGGAAAGATTTATCGCCATAGGATGTGCCCGCGTCGGATTAGCTAGTTGGTGAGGTAATGGCTCACCAAGGCGACGATCCGTAGCTGGTCTGAGAGGATGATCAGCCACATTGGGACTGAGACACGGCCCAAACTCCTACGGGAGGCAGCAGTGGGGAATATTGGACAATGGGCGCAAGCCTGATCCAGCCATGCCGCGTGAGTGATGAAGGCCTTAGGGTTGTAAAGCTCTTTCACCCACGACGATAATGACGGTAGTGGGAGAAGAAGCCCCGGCTAACTTCGTGCCAGCAGCCGCGGTAATACGAAGGGGGCTAGCGTTGTTCGGAATCACTGGGCGTAAAGCGCGCGTAGGCGGACCGTTAAGTCGGAGGTGAAAGCCTGGAGCTCAACTCCAGAACTGCCTTCGATACTGGCGGTCTTGAGTCCGGTAGAGGTGAGTGGAACTGCCAGTGTAGAGGTGAAATTCGTAGATATTGGCAAGAACACCAGTGGCGAAGGCGGCTCACTGGACCGGTACTGACGCTGAGGTGCGAAAGCGTGGGGAGCAAACAGGATTAGATACCCTGGTAGTCCACGCTGTAAACGATGGAAGCCAGCCGTCGGGGAGCATGCTCTTCGGTGGCGCAGCTAACGCATTAAGCTTCCCGCCTGGGGAGTACGGTCGCAAGATTAAAACTCAAAGGAATTGACGGGGGCCCGCACAAGCGGTGGAGCATGTGGTTTAATTCGAAGCAACGCGCAGAACCTTACCAGCTCTTGACATCCCTTGACCGCCACGGAGACGTGGTTTTCCCTTCGGGGACAAGGTGACAGGTGCTGCATGGCTGTCGTCAGCTCGTGTCGTGAGATGTTGGGTTAAGTCCCGCAACGAGCGCAACCCTCGCCTCCAGTTGCCAGCATTCAGTTGGGCACTCTGGAGGGACTGCCGGTGATAAGCCGAGAGGAAGGTGGGGATGACGTCAAGTCCTCATGGCCCTTACGGGCTGGGCTACACACGTGCTACAATGGCGGTGACAGTGGGCAGCTACTTCGCGAGGAGAAGCCAATCCCAAAAAGCCGTCTCAGTTCGGATTGCACTCTGCAACTCGAGTGCATGAAGTCGGAATCGCTAGTAATCGCGTAACAGCATGACGCGGTGAATACGTTCCCGGGCCTTGTACACACCGCCCGTCACACCATGGGAGTTGGGTTTACCCGAAGGCAGTGCGCCAACCGCAAGGAGGCAGCTGACCACGGTAGGCTCAGCGACTGGGGTGAAGTCGTAACAAGGTAGCCGTAGGGGAACCTGCGGCTGGATCACCTCCTTTCTAAGGAAAGTTCCTCACGATCCCGGTGTCCGCCGATCGCAAGATCGGTCCATACCGACGGTCGTCCTGAACTTCTTAGGACACCGACCGTCGATCGTCGTCTCACGAAGGCGATCGAGCGAGTCAACACAGCGCGGGATCCGCCGTCTTCGTTTCTCTTTCTTCTCGGACGAGTTCCCTGCTCGGCAGATCGCGAGATCTGTCCGCGTCGACTTAGATGTCGACGAGAGCCTGGGCCCGTAGCTCAGCTGGTTAGAGCGCGCGCTTGATAAGCGTGAGGTCGAAAGTTCAAATCTTTCCGGGCCCACCATTCTCGCGTCACCGGCTTGTGACAGGGGCCATAGCTCAGTTGGGAGAGCGCGTGCTTTGCAAGCATGAGGTCGTCGGTTCGATCCCGTCTGGCTCCACCATTTCTCTGAAGTGTTGGTGCCGGTGGTGATCCCGGCTTGTCCGTTAAAAAAAGTTTCGCCCCGTCGTGGGTTCCGGAAGGGACCCTGGCGTGGCGTGTTGGTTTGACATCGTGAAGAGAAGGTTCGTTCGATCATCGGATCGACCGGTCGCAAGATTGGTCGTCCCGGTGTTCATCGTCGTGAGACGAAGAAAAGTCGGACGGAACTCGTGAATGTATGAGGTCTTTCTAAACGTTCGATCCGTCGATGACACAGGCTCGGGAGAGTGGGTGGACATCGATAATGAGAGTGAACGAGTGCAATAAGGGTATTCGGTGGATGCCTAGGCGCTGAGAGGCGATGAAGGACGTGGTACGCTGCGATAAGCCTTGGGGAGCTGCGAACAAGCTTTGATCCGAGGATTTCCGAATGGGGAAACCCACCCGCAAGGGTATCCCGCAAGGGAGGCGAACCCGGGGAACTGAAACATCTCAGTACCCGGAGGAAAGGACATCAACAGAGACTCCGTTAGTAGTGGCGAGCGAACGCGGACCAGGCCAATGCCTGGAAATCTCCAACCAGAACGACTTGGAACAGTCGGCCGTAGTGGGTGATAGCCCCGTATGGGTGTCGAGATTTTCGGGATACGAGTAGGGCGGGACACGTGAAATCCTGTCTGAACATGGGGGGACCACCCTCCAAGCCTAAGTACTCCTCAGCGACCGATAGTGAACAAGTACCGTGAGGGAAAGGTGAAAAGCACCCCGACAAGGGGAGTGAAACAGTTCCTGAAACCGGATACCTACAAACAGTGGGAGCCCAAGGTTCGTCCTGGGTGACTGCGTACCTTTTGTATAATGGGTCAGCGAGTTAGTCTGTCGAGCAAGCTTAAACCGGTAGGTGTAGGCGTAGCGAAAGCGAGTCTGAACAGGGCGTTCAGTTCGGCGGATTAGACCCGAAACCGAGTGATCTAGCCATGGCCAGGTTGAAGGTGCGGTAACACGCACTGGAGGACCGAACCGGTGCCTGTTGAAAAAGTCTCGGATGAGCTGTGGCTAGGGGTGAAAGGCCAACCAAACTCGGAGATAGCTGGTTCTCCGCGAAAGCTATTTAGGTAGCGCGTCCGATGAATACTCCCGGGGGTAGAGCACTACATGGGCTAGGGGGTCCTACAGACCTACCAAACCTAAGTAAACTCCGAATACCGGGAAGTACTATTGGGCAGACACACGGCGGGTGCTAACGTCCGTCGTGAAGAGGGAAAAAACCCTGATCGCCAGCTAAGGCCCCTAAATCGTGGTTAAGTGGGAAAGGATGTGGGGATCCCAAAACAACCAGGATGTTGGCTTAGAAGCAGCCATCATTTAAAGAAAGCGTAACAGCTCACTGGTCTAAACAAGGGTTCCTGCGCCGAAGATGTAACGGGGCTCAAACCACGTGCCGAAGCTGCGGGCTCGAAAGAGCGGTAGCGGAGCGTTCCCTAAGCTGTTGAAGCGGTAGCCGCGAGGCGCCGTGGAGGTATGGGAAGTGCGAATGCTGACATGAGTAACGATAAAGGGTGTGAGAGACACCCTCGCCGAAAGTCCAAGGGTTCCTGCGTAAAGTTAATCTGCGCAGGGTTAGCCGGCCCCTAAGGCGAGGCCGAAAGGCGTAGTCGATGGGAACGGGGTGAATATTCCCCGGCCTGGGAGCAGTGACGAATCCCGTGTATTGTCTTCTCTTATCGGATTGAGAGGGCAGTGAAGGGGTTCCAGGAAACAGCCTCCCAATATAGACCGTACCCGAAACCGACACAGGTGGACTGGTAGAGTATACCAAGGCGCTTGAGAGAACTCTGCTGAAGGAACTCGGCAAATTGCCTCCGTAACTTCGGGATAAGGAGGCCCCATGCTTGCGCAAGCAGGTGTGGGGGGCACAAGCCAGGGGGTGGCGACTGTTTAGCAAAAACACAGGGCTCTGCGAAGCCGCAAGGCGACGTATAGGGTCTGACGCCTGCCCGGTGCCGGAAGGTTAAGAGGAGAGGTGCAAGCTTTGAATCGAAGCCCCGGTAAACGGCGGCCGTAACTATAACGGTCCTAAGGTAGCGAAATTCCTTGTCGGGTAAGTTCCGACCTGCACGAATGGCGTAACGACTTCCCCGCTGTCTCCAGCAGAGACTCAGTGAAATTGAACTCCTCGTGAAGATGCGAGGTTCCTGCGGTCAGACGGAAAGACCCCGTGCACCTTTACTGCAACTTTGCGCTGGCATTCGTGTCGGCATGTGTAGGATAGGTGGTAGACTTTGAAGCATGGGCGCCAGCTCGTGTGGAGTCATCCTTGAAATACCACCCTTATCGTCATGACTGTCTAACCGCGGCCCAACAGGGTCCGAGACAGCGCATGGTGGGCAGTTTGACTGGGGCGGTCGCCTCCCAAAGAGTAACGGAGGCGCGCGATGGTGGGCTCAGACCGGTCGGAAATCGGTCGTCGAGTGCAATGGCATAAGCCTGCCTGACTGCGAGACTGACAAGTCGAGCAGAGACGAAAGTCGGCCATAGTGATCCGGTGGTCCCACGTGGACGGGCCATCGCTCAACGGATAAAAGGTACGCCGGGGATAACAGGCTGATACTGCCCAAGAGTCCATATCGACGGCAGTGTTTGGCACCTCGATGTCGACTCATCACATCCTGGGGCTGGAGCAGGTCCCAAGGGTTCGGCTGTTCGCCGATTAAAGTGGTACGTGAGTTGGGTTCAGAACGTCGTGAGACAGTTCGGTCCCTATCTGCCGTGGGTGTACGAGACTTGAGAGGATCTGTCCTTAGTACGAGAGGACCGGGATGGACGCACCACTGGTGGACCTGTTGTCGTGCCAACGGCAGTGCAGGGTAGCTATGTGCGGACGGGATAACCGCTGAAGGCATCTAAGCGGGAAACCCACCTCAAAACAAGGTCTCGCATGAGAGTCGTGGTAGACGACCACGTCGATAGGCCGGGTGTGTAAGCGCAGCAATGCGTTCAGCTTACCGGTACTAATAGCTCGATCGGCTCGTTTACTCTCATTAATCCATGTCCATTCGACTGGACCGCGGCCAATGGCCGCCGACGTCGAAGCGACGGATCGTTCGGAAACAACTCATACATTCACACACGTTCAACGGATGCGCTTCGCCGGCCTGGTGGTTCTTGCGAGGGGCCCCAACCCGATCCCATTCCGAACTCGGCCGTGAAAACCCTCTGCGCCAATGGTACTTCGTCTCAAGACGCGGGAGAGTAGGTCGCTGCCAGGCCTGCCAAGCGCATCCCTCGAACGTGATGACAACCTTCTCCACGATGCCGTCACTTCCCGTCCCGACGACATCGCGAACGCCCTCGTCGACGAGACGAAAAGCCCGAGTTCACCGGAACCTCGGGCTTTCATCGCATCTGGACCCTCTCGCGGAAGCCTCCGGCCGAAGCGGGACCGTCCGACACCCTTCCGCGGGGTGGAGCAGCCCGGTAGCTCGTCAGGCTCATAACCTGAAGGTCGTCAGTTCAAATCTGGCCCCCGCAACCACAGACCAAAAACCCTCCGCCCAACAAGCGGAGGGTTTGTCGTATCTGGACCGTCGCTCGGG
>NZ_SJFN01000008.1 GCF_004328075.1 Siculibacillus lacustris
GGCGCAGCGGGCGCGGCGTCGGCCGGCGGGCGGCGGGCGGGGCGCGAGGCATCGGGGGGGCGGCGGGAGCGATCCATGCGCGACTGTTCGCCGATCGCGCGGGCGCGGTCAACTGCGCGTGCGGGGATGCCGAATCTCTTCCGCCCGTCACAGCTTCGCCCTAGTGTGGTGGCTCCTGCCCCGCGGTGGGGCGAAAGCCGCGCGACGACCGCTCGTTCGATCCGGCCCGGTGATCGGGATCCCGCGTCACGCCCTCCCCACCCCATGCACCCCGCCGCTCGAGGCTCCTCGATGTTCGAATTCCGCCGCAACCTGTCGCCGCTGCTCGCCGCCCGTCTGGAGCGCGTCGCCCGCTTCGCGATGACCGGCGGCATCGGCTTCGTCGTCGATGTCGGCCTGTTGTCCTTCCTCACCGTGGTCTTCGACGTGAACCCCTATGTGGCGCGGGTGTTCGCGATCCTGGTGGCCATGACCACCACCTGGGTGATCAACCGCCGCTACACGTTCAAGGTCCACGACCGGGTCACCGAGACCCGCGACGTGGTCGCCGAGGGCGGGCGCTACGGGCTGGTGGCGGTGGCCGCGGCGCTGGTCAACTACGCGGTCTATGCCGCGACGCTCTATTCGCTGCCCGAATACATCCTCGGCACCGACGATCTGTCGCCGCCGCTCGCCGCGGTGGTCGGATCGGGCGTGGCGATGTTCTTCTCCTATTACGGTTACTCGCGCTTCGCCTTCCGCGCCGGCGCCGTGACCGCGACCCGCGATCCCGCCTGAGCCGGTCGGCACGGGAAATCTCGAAACCGGCCTCCTCACCGTCGTTTCGGCACCGTCCCCACCGTCGTCCTCGGCGAGCCCGAAGGGCGAGGGAAGAGGACCCACGGTTCCTCGGGAGACGCCGGAGGCTCACGAGCATGTTTCCTCGATCCCCTTCCCCTCCGCCGGCTGACGCCGGCTCCGGCCGGGGATGACGGCCGAGGGTCGGTCGGGGTCGAGGGCGCCCCCGCCTGAGCCCGTTCGACGCATGCCTTGACGCCCCGCGCCGCACCCTCGAGGATCGGCGGCGAATCGGGAGCGGAGACATGCGCATCGCCGGACTGTTCGCCGGGATCGGCGGCCTCGAGCGGGGGCTGGCGGAAGCCGGCCACGAGGCTCGCGCCTTCGCGGAAGTGTGGGCGCCGGCGGCGGCGGTGCTCGCCCGGCGCTTTGCCGACGTCCCCAACCTCGGCGACGTGCGCGAGGTTGCGGCACTGCCCGCCCACGACCTGCTCACCGCCGGCTTTCCCTGCCAGGACCTCAGCCAGGCCGGACGCACCGCCGGCATCGGCGGCGCCAAGTCGGGGCTGGTCGATCACGTCTTCCGCCTGACCGACGCCGGCCGCCCGGCCCATGTGCTGCTTGAGAACGTCTCGTTCATGCTCAGCCTCGACCGCGGCGCGGCGATGGCCCGGCTGGTCGCGGCCTTCGAGGAGCGCGGCTATCGCTGGGCCTACCGGATCGTCGATACGCAGGCCTTCCTGCCGCAGCGGCGGCGGCGGGTGTTCTTCCTGGCCAGTCGCAGCCTCGATCCGGCCGAGGTGCTGTTCGCCGACGCGGTCGAGCCACCGGCCGAGCGGCCGGGCGATCTCGCGGGGCGAGCCCACGGCTTCTATTGGACCGAGGGCATCCGCGGCCTCGGCTGGGGCATCGACTGCATTCCGACGCTGAAGAACGGCTCGACCATCGGCATTCCCTCGCCGCCGGCGATCCTGCGGCCGGACGGCACGGTGGTGACCCCGGACATCCGCGACGCCGAGCGGCTGCAGGGCTTTCCCGCCGACTGGACCGCCCCGGCGACCGCGACGTCCCCGGCGGCACGCCTGCGCTGGACGCTGGTCGGCAACGCCGTCAGCGTGCCGGTGGCGGCGTGGATCGGCGCGCGGCTGGAGCGGCCGGGCGCCCACGACGCGACCCGCGACCGGCCCTTCGACGGCGACGGCCGTTGGCCACCGGCGGCGCGCTCGATCGGCACCGGCGCTGCGGTCCGGCGGGTCGCGGTGGAGATCTCGCAGTGGCCCGGGCATCACCCGCGGGCGCCCCTCGACGCCTTCCTGGAGCACCCCGGCAAACCGTTGTCGCTGCGCGCCACCTCGGGCTTCCTGGAGCGCCTGGGGCGCACCCGCCTGCGCCTGCCGCCGGGCTTCGCCGATCGCATCGCCGATCACCTCGCCCGGATGCGCGGCCTCGCCGAGGCCCCCGCCGCCGCCGCGGAGTGAGCGCCATGGCGCCGCCGATCCCTCGCCCCGTCGCCCCGTCGCCCGAGCGCTCGCGCCTGCTCGGCCGGGTGCGCCAACGCGGTACGGCGCCGGAAGAAGCGGTGGCCGCGGCGCTGCGGGCGGCCGGGCTCGCCTATCGCCGCAACGTGCGGGCGCTGCCGGGCTCGCCCGACTTCGCCAATCGGCAGCGCGGCTTCGCGATCTTCGTCAACGGCTGTTTCTGGCACGCCCACCGCGGCTGCCGCCGGGCGACCGTGCCGAAGAACAATCGGGACTTCTGGGTCGCCAAGTTCGCCGCCAACCGCCGCCGCGACGCCGCCGCGATCCGAGCCCTGCGTCGCCTGGGGTTCCGGGTCCTGGTGATCTGGGAATGCGAGGTCGCGACCTGCGGCCCGCGGCTCGGGCGACTGGCGTCGCGTCTACCGAAGGCCGGCGCCCGCCGCAGTCAGCGGAAGCCCCAGCCGCGATTGGGAATCTCGTCGCAGTAGCCCCAGTCGCCGGAGATCCGCCGGGTGCCGATGTCATAGATCACGAAACGCCCCCAGGCGTAGCTGCCGCCGCGCGGGCGCACACAGGGGTGATCGCTGCGCGGTTGGGTCCAGAGGCCGGTGGCGGTGCCTTCCGGCCCCACCCGGCCGCGGATCACGCCCTCCTGCTTGGGATAATGGCCGGACACCTCGCCGTCGCCGCGCAGCGAATAATAGAGCACGCCGCAGCAGCTCGAATCGACCGCGAAGTCGCGCGCCGCGGCTTCGCCGGCGACGACGGTGGCGGCCGCGATCAGGCCCGCCCGCATCCATGTGGCGATCATCGTCTGTCCTCCCTCGACCCGTCGGATCCCGACGGTCTCGTGCTCTGCGGCACGATCGCGGCTCGCCGGGGCCGCGCCGAGGCGCCGACGCCCGGCGATCCGCGCCGATGATGCGTCGTCTCGGGGGCGATTCCCAGTTGGCCGCTCGGCGGAGACGACGCGGCGAATCGCCGTCGTCCGCGTCAGCTGCCGCGGCGATCGGGTGGGCCGGGCGACGGGATCGGGTGACGTCGCGGCGACGATGACCGAGGCGCGACCTCCAACCTCGGAAGAGTGGCGATGTCTTCGGGGAAGCCCAGAAACGACGAAGCCGCCCGAAGGCGGCTCGCGTGACTCGTCGGTCAGAGGAGAGATGGTGGAGCCAATCGGAATCGAACCGACGACCTCTTGAATGCCATTCAAGCGCTCTCCCAACTGAGCTATGGCCCCACGCTGCTCTCACCGGAGGTTTGGGTTCCCCCGGCCGACGGCGGCGAGACTTAAGGCCTCCTCGCCGTTCGATCAAGCCCCTTTCTGTCGACACCGTCTTTTTTCCGAGCCGGCGAAAGGAGATGTGGAAAACTTCTCGTTCGCGCGGCCGAATTCGGTCGCGCGAATCGGCGCCTTTCAGCGCTCTTCGTCCTCGCCGGCGACATCGATGTCGATGCCGTCGATGTCCTCGTCGTCGTCTTCCGGCTCGAGGAAGGTGTCGTCGTCGGGGACCTCGATGTCGGCGATCTCCTCGTCCTCGATCTCCGGCACTTCCTCGCCGCCGGCCACTTCGGCATCGGCCTCTTCGAGGGAGACGAAATCGACGGCGGGGGCTTCTTCGACCTCGACCTCGTCCTCTTCCACCGGCGCCACCGCCTTGGCCCGCAGCTGCACGGCCGCAGCCGTGAAGGCGGTGCCGCACTTGGGGCACAGGATCGGATCACGATCGAGATCGTAGTACTTGGTGCCACAGTTCGGGCAGAGGCGTTTGGTGCCGAGTTCGGGTTTCACCACGGAGCGTCTCGCGAAGATGAGGAAAACGGTGTTCCCCTCTAGTCCGAAGCGGAGCCTCTGTCAAAACCGAATCGGCATCGATCGCAAGACGATCCACGGACCGGCGCAACGACGCCACGCTTCGACCCTCGCGCCGCCGGTCGCGTCGCCCGAGATGACGGCCGCCGCGCATCCGTGATAGGAGAGGCGCCTCGCTCGTCCCCGCCCCCTCGTCGGTCCGGATCCGTCATGGCGCACGCCCTCCCGCCTTCCCCGCTCGCCGCCCGCGCCGGCCGTCCGCTCGTCGGCCGGATCCGCGTGCCCGGCGACAAGTCGATCTCCCATCGTTCGCTGATGTTCGGCGCCGTCACCGTCGGCGAGACGCGAATCGACGGCCTGCTCGAGGCCGAGGACGTGCTCGGCACCGCGACCGCGATGCGGGCGCTCGGCGCGACCGTGACCCGCGACGGCGACGGGCGCTGGCGCGTCACGGGCCTCGGAGTCGGCGGCCTGTTGGAGCCCGAGGGCGTACTCGACTTCGGCAATGCCGGTACCGGCTCGCGCCTGGCGATGGGCCTGATCGGCGGTCATGCCGTCGCCGCGACCTTCGTCGGCGACGCCTCGCTGTCGCGCCGGCCGATGGGGCGGGTGCTCGATCCCTTGCGCCAGATGGGGGTGGCGGTGATCGCCCGGGCCGGCGACCGCCTGCCCTTGACCCTGAAGGGGCCGCAGACGGCCTTGCCGATCACCTACCGGGTGCCGATGCCCTCGGCGCAGGTCAAGTCGGCGGTGCTGCTGGCGGGCCTGAACGCGCCCGGCGTGACCACGGTGATCGAGCCGGTCGCCACCCGCGACCATACCGAACGCATGCTGCTCGGCTTCGGCGCCGACCTCACGGTCGAGATCGGCGCGGCCGGCGAACGCATCATCCGTCTGACCGGCCGGCCCGAGCTGAAGCCGCAGACCATCGTGGTGCCGGGCGATCCGTCGTCGGCGGCCTTCGCGGTGGTCGCCGGGCTGATCGTGCCGGGCTCCGACGTGACCATCGAGAACGTCCTGCTCAATCCCTTGCGCACCGGCCTGTTCACCACCCTGATCGAAATGGGCGCGGACCTGACCATCGAGAACCCCCGCCGCTCGGGCGGCGAGGAAGTCGGCGACGTGCGCGTCCGGGCCTCGCGCCTGACCGGCGTGGTGGTGCCGCCGGAGCGGGCGCCGAGCATGATCGACGAATATCCGATCCTCGCCGTGGCCGCCGCCTTCGCGCAGGGGCCGACGGTGATGGAAGGGCTCGAGGAGTTGCGCGTCAAGGAGAGCGACCGGCTCGCCGCGGTGGCGCGGGGGCTGGCCGCCAACGGCGTCGAGGCCCGCGAGGGCGAATCGAGCCTGACGGTCCTGGGCCGCGGCACGGGGCCGATCGGTGGCGGCACGGTGGTCACCGACCTCGACCATCGCATCGCCATGGCCTTCCTGGTGCTGGGACTGGCCGCCGACCGGCCGGTGACCATCGACGACTCCGCGGTGATGGCGACCTCGTTCCCGTCGTTCCGGAGTCTGATGGAAGGGCTGGGCGGGGAGTTCGCCGACGCCTGACGCGGACGCGGCGCCGCCCGGCGTCGTGACGCGCAAAAGCTTCCGGATTCCGGTCGAGCGGCGGAGTTGGTCGGTGATCGGCGGCCGCGCCCACCCCGAAGGGCGGCGCGGCGGCGCCTCAGACGCGCATCGGCATCAGCACATAGAGCGCGTTGGTCTGGCCGAGATCGTGGATCAGCGTCGGCGAGCCGGAATCGGCGAGGCGGAACACCGCCGTCTCGGTCTCGAGCTGCGAGGCGATGTCGAGCAGGTAGCGGCTGTTGAATCCGATGTCGAGCGTGTCGTCGTCGTACTCGACCGCCAGTTCCTCGCTCGCCGAGCCGCTGTCGGGGTTGGTCACCGACAGGATCAGCCGGCCGTCGCCGACCGTCAGCTTGACCGCCCGGCCGCGCTCCGAGGAGATCGTCGAGACGCGGTCGACGGCGGTGGCGAAGTCGCGGCAGTCGACCTTCAGTTCCTTGTCGTTGCCCTGCGGGATGACGCGGCCATAGTCCGGGAAGGTGCCGTCGATCAGCTTCGAGGTCAGCACGATTCCGGCCGAGGCGTCGTCGCGCTCGGCGGCGGGGGCGAAGGTCAGGCGGATCTTGCTGTCGGAGAGCTCGACCCGGACCACCGCGCCGGGGTCCTCGACCAGCTTCTGGATCTCGCCGACGGTCTTGCGCGGCACGATCACGCCGGGCATGCCCTCGGATCCGTGCGGCGCCACCACCTCGGCCTGGGCGAGGCGGTGCCCGTCGGTGGCGACGGCGCGGAAGCGCAGGTCGCCGCCGACCTCGACGGTGTGGAAGAAGATGCCGTTGAGATAGTAGCGCGTCTCCTCGGTGGAGATGGCGAACCAGGTGCGGTCGACCAGGCGCTTCAGATCGGCGGCGGGCAGCGTGAAGCTGTGGCTGAAGGTCCCGGCGGTGAGATCGGGGAAGTCCGATTCGGGCAGGATCTGCAGCGCGAACTTCGAACGGCCGGAACGGATGTCGAGCGTCGCACCGTCGGGACGGGTGGCGAGTTCCACCTGGGCGCCGTCGGGCAGCTTGCGCACGATGTCGTGGATCATGTGGGCCGGCACCGTGGTGGCGCCCGGCTCTTCGACCATCGCCGGCACCGATTCGGAGATCTCGATGTCGAGATCGGTGGCCTTGAGCTTGAGCTCGCCGCCTTCGGCCCGAATCAGCACGTTGGAAAGGATCGGAATGGTGTTGCGCCGTTCCACGACCCGATGCACATGGGCCAGGGACTTGACGAGTTGCGCCCGCTCGACTGTCACTCTCATCGATCTTTTCCGAAGGCTGTTCACGTTGGGGCGCCGCTGTATACGCGACGGCCCAGACTTGCGGAAGGTCACCTGGACCGGGGCAGAAGACCTTGGCCTCTCCGGCGATCGGACGCAAGTCCCGCTTTCGACCACACGTGCTTTTCCTCGGGTCTCGCGGCCCCGCTCAGTGGGCGATGCCGGAGGAGGCGTCGTGGGTGACCTCGCGGGGAATGGTGTGGCCGGCGGCGGCCATCGCGTCGAGCAGCACGTACATCTCGGCGGCGGTCAGCGCGTCGTTGAAGGCGTCGTGCAGCGGCAACTGGCGCAGGCCCAGATCGCGGGAAATGGCGGCGAAGGTCAGGTCTATCTGCGTGCCGGGCGGCGCGCCGCGATACTTCAGATCGTAGTACAGGCTCGACACTTCGATCCGCCGGTTGGGCAGGCCGAAACCGTAGGCCGCGCGGACGGAACGATCGAGCATCGTCACGTCGTAGTCGATCCAGTAGCCGACCAGCGGCCGGCCGCCGACGAAGTCGAGGAACTCCGGCAGCACCTCGGCCATCGGCCGGCCGGCCTCGACGTCGACGGCGCGCAGCTGGTGGACGCGGATAGCGTCGGCGCGCATCGCCGCTTCCGGGCGCACCACCGCCTCGAAGGCGGAGGAGGTGACGATGCGGTTGGCAGCGATGCGAATCGCCGCGATCGAGATGACGTCGTCCTTGCGGGTGTCGAAGCCGGTGGTCTCGCAGTCGACCGACACCACCTCGCCCGACGGGTGCTCTTCGAACATCGACGCCCAGCGCGGGTCCTTCAGACGCCAACGGTCGAGGCGGCGGCGCAGCCATCGGTGCATCGGGACTCTTCTCCTCCGGCGGGCCTCAGAACATGCCGAGCTTGTAGTGGTTGCGGACGATGTCGCGGAAGCGCTTGACCACCCGCAGGGCGTCGCGCAGCAGGTCGCGGTCGAGGGTCGAGAGATCGGACAGGCGGACCAGGCTCTCGCCCTCGGTGGTGCCGGCGAGATGGGCGCGGATCTGCGACTTCAGCCGCAAACCGACGAACCAGCCGAAGGCCCCTTCCAATTCGCGGGCGAAGGCCTCGTCGAAGAATCCCTGTTCGCGCAGCCGCTCGATGCGGTCGACCGTGCCGGTCTCCGACAGGCTCTTCTCGATCGCCAGCGACCGGATGCCGTGGACGATCGGGAAGATCCCCGATTTCTTGATGTCGATCGGCTCTTCGCGACCGACCGTCGCCAGGATCGTGCCGAACACCCCGCCGGGACCGGGGAACTGGTCGATCGCCTGGGCGAAATGGGCGAGCGCCGCGGTCTCCCCGGCCATCAGGTCGATGAATTCCGCCTTGGCGCGGGCGAGCAGCTCCGGGTTGCCGGCGACCGACACCGCGTCGAAGAAGATGCCGAGATGCATCGGGCTCTCGGCGTCGGGCATCCGGACCCAGCGGCGCAGCTGGGCGACGAAGTCGTCGACCGGCTGCGACCAGATCGGATTGGACACCATCACGTTGCCCGGGCAGGGCGGGAAGCCGAAGCCGGCGAGCGCCCCCTGGAACTCGCGGCGGAACCGCTCGAGATCGGCCGCCGGTACCGGCCCGGCCAGCAGCAGCCCGTTGTCCTGGTCGGTGCGGATGGTCTGTTCGCCGCGGCCTTCCGAGCCCATGACGATCAGGCAGCCGCTCGACCGGATCGACTCCGGGGCGATCATCGCGAACAGCTTGGCGAACAGGTGGCGGTTGAGATCGGAGGTGATCGCGGCGATGTCGCGCACCCGCACCCCCTGACGATGCAGGCGCTCGACCTGGGACTGGATGTCGGCCGCTGCGGCGGTGAGATCGTCGAGCCCGCGCGCCCGGTCGATCCGCCCGGGGATCAGCTGCGAATTGCCGGCGAACAATCCGAGGATGTCGATGTCCTCGAGGATGCCGCTCGGCTCGCCGTCGCGGGTCACCATCAGCCGGCGCTTGTTGTGACGGGTCATGGCGATCAGCGCGTCGAAGACGAAGTCCTGCTCGTCGACCGCGACGATCTCGTAATGGGCGACGTCGCGCACCGCCATGTCGAGCGGCTTGGCGTCGAGGATCACCGCCTTGGCGAGGTTCATGCCGGTGACGATACCGACCCGCTCGCCGTCGTGCACGAACAGCGCGTTGGAATCGACCTCGGCCATGCGCCGGCCGGCCTCGCGGATGGTCGCCGCGGCCGAGATGAACGAGGGCGGGCGCAGACGCGCCTCGGCGATGCGGGCGCGCAGCACGCCGTCGATGCCCTGCCCGTGGTCGGCGCGGGCCACTTCGGCGAGCTTGCGCGACAGATCGGAATAGAAGAACGCCGCGAAACCCGGGTTCTTGTGCATCAGCGCGAGCAGTGTGGCGCGCGGGATCAGATAGGTCAGCGTCTCTTCGACCGCGACATAGCGGGCGCCGGCGCCGCCGTGGACCACCGCGCGGCTGCCGAAGGCCTCCTTGGGGCCGAGCACTGCGACGGCATGGCCGTCGTCGTCGAGCTCCTCGACCTGACCCTTGAGGACGACGTGGAAATGCTCGGACGCCGCGCCGCGCTCCAGGATCACTTCGGCCGCGCGGAAATAGCCGATGTCGAGGGCGGCGACGAGTTCGGCGGCTTCCGCCTCGCCGAGGCGATCGAAGGGCGGGCTGCGGGTATCGAAGGATCTCGGCATGGCGGCACCCGGTTCGGCGATCGTCCGGCTCGGACGCCCCGGTGGGATCGGTCGGCGGCGGGTCTCGCGTCGGACGCGGACCGCGCGCGGGGAGACGGCGGGAAGGACGGCCCGGCGGCGGTCGGTGGGCCGACGCGGGCCCCGATGGACGAACGGCCGGACGGCTCACGACGGAGCGGCCCGGCCGATCGAGGCAGGAGACGCGGCGGGCGGGCCGCCGCGTCCGATCGAGGTCGCTCAGTGCGCGGACGCACCCGAGGCGCCGATGCCGGTCTGGCAGCGGATGTACTGGGCCTCGAAGCCGTCCTTGTCGACCTGCGCGCGGGCCGAGTTGTCGAGCAGCGAGAAGATCCAGATGCCGATGAAGGCGATCGGCATCGAGAAGATCGCGACGTTGTCGTAGGGGAACGGGTTGGAGCCCTTGGCGTTGCCGAGCACCGCCACCCACACCGTCGGACCCATCACCACCATGGCCACGGCGGCGATCAGGCCGATGAAGCCGCCGATGAAGGCGCCGCGGGTGGTCATGCCCTTCCAGTAGATCGACATCAGCAGGACCGGGAAGTTGCACGACGCCGCGATGGCGAAGGCGAGACCGACCATGTAGGCGACGTTCTGGTTCTCGAAGGCGATGCCGAGGCCGACGGCGAGGATGCCGAGGCCGACGGAGGCGATCTTCGAGACGCGCATCTCGTCGATCTCGTTGACCCGGCCGCGGCGGAACACCGAGGCGTAGAGGTCGTGGCTGATCGCCGAGGCGCCGGCCAGCGCCAGACCCGAGACCACCGCGAGGATGGTGGCGAAGGCGATCGCGGCGATGAAGCCGAGGAAGTATTCGCCGCCGACCGCGTTGGCCAGATGCATGACCGCCATGTTGGAGCCGCCGCGGATGGCCGTGATCACGTCCTTGCCGGCCGCCACCAGCGACTGGTCGAGGAACGGATTGTCGGCCGGGGAGGCGGTGTTGCCGGCGATCAGGGCGATCGCGCCGAAGCCCATGATGAAGGTCAGGATGTAGAAGTAGCCGATGAAGCCGGTGGCGTAGAACACCGACTTACGCGCCGCCTTGGCGTCCTTCACGGTGAAGAAGCGCATCAGAATGTGCGGCAGACCGGCGGTTCCGAACATCAGCGCCATGCCGAGAGAGATCGCCGAGACCGGATCGGTGACCAGCGAACCCGGCCCCATGATCGCCACGTGCTTGGGATGGATCTCGACGGCGCGCTTGAACAACGCCTCCGGCGAGAAGCCGTACTGCAGCATGACCATGAAGGCCATGAACGAGGCGCCGCCGAGCAGCAGGCAGGCCTTGATGATCTGCACCCAGGTGGTGGCGGTCATCCCGCCGAAGGTGACGTAGACGATCATCAGCACGCCGACGATCAACACCGCCCAGAGGTAGGGCAGGCCGAACAGGATCTGGATCAGCTTGCCGGCGCCGACCATCTGCGCGATCAGATAGAAGGCCACCGTGACCAGCGAGCCGCAGGCCGCCAGCGTCCGGATCGGGGTCTGGGCGAAGCGGAACGAGGCGACGTCGGCGAAGGTGAACTTGCCGAGGTTGCGGAGCTGTTCGGCGACCAGGAAGGTGACGATCGGCCAGCCGACCAGCCAGCCCACCGAGAAGATCAGACCGTCGTAGCCGGAGCCGTAGACCAGGCCGGTGATGCCGAGGAAGGACGCCGCCGACATGTAGTCGCCGGCGATGGCCAGACCGTTCTGACCGGCGGTGATGCCGCCGCCGGCGGTGTAGAAGGACGCCGCCGACTTGGTGCGCTTGGCGGCCCAGTAGGTGATGCCCAGCGTGATGCCGACGAAGATCACGAACATGATGATCGCCGGGAAGTTGGTGGCTTGGCGCTTGATGTCCGAGGCGTCGACACCGGCCGCGAAGGCGAGCGTCGGGAGGGCGGTGACCACCGCCGTGGTGAGGAGGGTGAGAATACGGCTCATCACTTCATCTCCTCGACGATCTCTTTGGTCAGGGTGTCGAACTCGGCGTTCGCCTTGGTGACGTAGATGCCGGTCAGCACGAAGGCGGCGAGGATCACGCCGATGCCGAGCGGAACACCGAGGGTCATCAGGTTCGCGCCGAGCGGCGTCGCCAGCAGGCTCTTGTCGAAAGCGACGAGAATAATGAAGCCGTAATAGATCACCAGGATGGCGATCGTCAGGGTCAGGGCGAGGCTGTTGCGCTTCCTGACCAACTCGGCGAATTTCGGATTGGCTCTCACTTGTGAAATGACGGTACTCACCTGCATTCCTCCCCTGAACGTTCTGCAAAATGGGTCGGGTCCCGGCGCACGATCGACACGGCGCCGCAGTGCGGTCACTCGAAGTGTCCGCACCACGGTCGGCTCGTCTCTTCGCGTCGTGTGCCGGTCTCCCCCCAGACACGAGCGGGTTCGCTCTCCCGAAGCGAACCGCGATGGCAGAAATGTGCCCCGGACCGGAAGGCCGCGATAGCCCGCCCTTCGTATAGCTACTTAAGACGCAGGGATTGAACCACAATTTGTCTGTGCTGCACTGCAGCTGAAACTCTATTGCGCTGCTTTATGAATGGGCGACTTCTCTCGATCAGCGTTTTTCACATGCCTCGGCGAGGTCGGCGACGATCGCCACCGCCGCGGCGCGACGGTCGGGGGCGGCGAGGATCGGTCGACCGACCACCACCAGGTCGGCGCCGGCGCGGATCGCCTCGCCGGGGGTGGTCACCCGCTTCTGATCGCCGGCCGGCGACCCCGCCGGACGCACCCCCGGCGTGACCAGGACCAGATCGGGGCCGACCGCGGCGCGCAGCCTTGCGGCTTCCGCCGCCGAGCAGACGATGCCGTCCATGCCGGCGGCGACGGCGTCGCGGGCGCGGGCGAGGACCAGATCGTCGACCCGACCGGTGTAGCCGGCGGCGGCGAGGTCGGCGTCGTCCATCGAGGTCAGCACGGTGACGCCGAGCAGTCGGGTGCGGGCCGCCGGCATCGCGGCCTTGGCGGCGACCGCGGCGCGCATCGCCTTGGGATAGGCGTGCAGCGTCACCCAATCGACGCCGGTGGCGAGGATCGAGGCGATGCCCTCGGCGACGGTATTGTCGATGTCGAGCAGCTTGACGTCGAGGAACACCTTCTCGCCTTCGGCCACCAGCCGCTCGGCCAGCGCCAGACCGCCGGCGAACACCAGGCGATAGCCGATCTTCCACACGCCGACCGTGCCGCGCAGCTCGGCGATCAGGCGTTCGGCTTCCGCGACCGTCGCCACGTCGAGGGCGAGGATCAGGCGGTCGCGGGGGTGGGCGGCGACGAAGGGCATGGCGGGTCTCCTCGGATCTCGGCGCGACCGTCATAAGCGGTTCGCGGCGATTCGGCACGTCCGAAGCGACGGTGACGATCGCGCCGTGAGCGGCGCCCGGTCGGCGGGCTCACCGCGGGGTCAGGCCGGACGGCGATAGATCCACACCCGGGCCGGCGGCAGATTGCGCACCACCCACGAGCTGCGTTCGATCTCGAATCGCGCCGCGCCCTTGGGCACCGGCGGCACCAGGGCATAGGAGAACTGGATGAACGGCGCGCCGGGCGGCATCAGCGCGAAGGAGTCCTCGAGCAGCCGCAGGCGCTCCGGCAGGGGCCGGGTGAACAGCGGCAGGCTCGACACCACCGCCGCCAGCGGATGAGCGAGCGTCGGGTCGAGCCACGGCGCGATGCCCTGGCGCAGCCGATAGGCGTCGCCGTGGACGAAATGCACGCCGGGAAAGCGCTGGTGGAGGACATGGTAGAAGTCGCCGTCGAACTCGATCGAGGCGATGCGCGACGGCGCGACCCCGCGCTCGATCAGCGCCTGGGTCACCACGCCGGTGCCCGGTCCGAGCTCGGCGACCAGTCCCGGGCGGGCGGGATCGACGTAGGAGGCCATCAGCTTGGCCAGTTGCGGGCTCGACGGCGCCACCGCGCCGACCATCAGCGGCCGGTCGATCCAACTCCTCAGAAACCGGACCTCGTCGAGAACCTTGTGGCGCATGACGGCGACGGCGCTGCGCTTCTTCGCATGATCCATGAGAGGCTCCGGGAACGGGCGGGAGGAGGGATGCCGACACTGCCCGAGGGAGACGACATTAACATGGCAGCGGCCGTGCCACACCCCTCGCCGATCCCCGGCGGGACGCGCGTCACCCGCCGAGATTGTCGAAGAAATCCTTGACCTTGGCGAAGAAGCCGGTCGATTCCGGATGGGTCTCGCCGGAGGCCGAGGCTTCGAACTCCTCGAGCAGCTCCCGCTGGCGCTTGGTCAGGTTGCGCGGAATCTCGACGGTCACCTGGATGTACATGTCGCCGTGACCGCGGGTGCGCATCACCGGCATGCCCTTGCCCTTGAGATGGATCTGGCGGCCGGTCTGGGTGCCGGCCGGCACCGGCACCTTGGTCTTGACGCCCTCGAGGGTCGGCACCTCGAACTGGCCGCCGAGCGCCGCGGTGGTCATCGAGATCGGCACGCGGCAGAACACGTCGGCGCCGTCGCGCTGGAAGAAGGCGTGCGGGCGGATCGAGATGAAGATGTAGAGGTCGCCCGGCGGGCCGCCGCGGGTGCCGGCCTCGCCCTCGTTGGCCAGCCGAATGCGGTTGCCGTCCTCGATGCCGGCGGGGATCGACACCGCCAGGGTCTTCTCGGTCGAGGTCTGGCCGGAGCCGCCGCACTTCTTGCAAGGGTCGGGGATCACCTGACCGCGACCCTGACAGGTCGGGCAGGTCCGCTCGATGGTGAAGAAGCCCTGGACCGCCCGCACGCGGCCGTGGCCGCCGCAGGTGCGACAGGCCTGGGCCGAGGTGCCGGGCTTGGCGCCGGTGCCCGAACAGGCGTCGCAGGTGATCGAGGTCGGCACCCGGATCTCGACCTGTTTGCCGGCATAGGCCTCCTCGAGGGAGATCTCCATGTTGTAGCGCAGGTCGGCGCCGCGTTCGCGCCCGCCCGCCCCACGCCCGCCGCCGCGCCCGCCGAATTCACCCCCGAAGAAGTTCTCGAAGATGTCCGACATGGTCTGGGCGAAGTCGCCGTTGAAGCCGGGGCCGCCCGGGCCCCCGCCACCGCCGCCGTTCTCGAAGGCGGCATGGCCGAAGCGGTCGTAGGCGGCGCGCTTCTGGCCGTCCTTCAGACAGTCGTAGGCCTCGTTGATCTCTTTGAACTTCGACTCGGCCTCGGAATCGCCGGGGTTGCGGTCCGGGTGGAACTGCATGGCGAGCTTGCGGAAGGCGCCCTTGAGCTCCTTCTCGTCGGCCGTCTTGCCCACTCCGAGGACTTCGTAATAGTCGCGCTTGGCCATGTCGGGTCCGTATCCGGCGGAAGGTGGGGGCGGGCCCCGGCATGCGGTGCGACCCGACGCGTCTCCACGTCGGGTCGCCTGCGATCAGGATGCGAGTCCGAGGATCAATGGCGCTTCTTGTCGTCCTTGACCTCTTCGAAGTCGGCGTCGACCACGTCCTCGCGATGCGGCTTGGCCTCCGCTCCGGGAGCATCTCCGGGCGCGGCGCCATCGGCCTGACCCGCGGCGTACATGGCTTCGCCGAGCTTCATCTGGGCCTCGGCGAGCTTGTCGGCGGCGGCCTTGATCGCCGCCACGTCCTCGCTCTCGAGGGTCTTGCGGGTATCGACGATCGCCGCCTCGATCACCGAACGATCGGCGGCCGAGACCTTCTCGCCATAGTCCTTCAGGGCCTTCTCGGCGGAATGGGCGAGGCCTTCGGCATGGTTCTTGGCCTCGACCAGCTCACGCCGCTTCTTGTCTTCCGCGGCATGGGCCTCGGCGTCCTTGACCATCTTCTCGATGTCGGCGTCGGAGAGACCACCGGAGGCCTGGATGCGGATCTGCTGCTCCTTGCCGGTGCCCTTGTCCTTGGCGTGGACGTTGACGATGCCGTTGGCGTCGATGTCGAAGGTCACTTCGATCTGCGGCACGCCGCGCGGCGCCGGCGGGATGCCGACGAGATCGAACTGGCCGAGCACCTTGTTGTCGGCGGCCATCTCGCGCTCGCCCTGGAACACCCGGATGGTGACCGCGGTCTGGCCGTCTTCGGCCGTCGAGAACACCTGGCTCTTCTTGGTCGGGATGGTGGTGTTGCGGTCGATCAGGCGGGTGAACACGCCGCCCAGCGTCTCGATGCCCAGCGACAGCGGGGTCACGTCGAGCAGCAGCACGTCCTTGACGTCGCCCTGGAGCACGCCGCCCTGGATCGCGGCGCCGATGGCGACCACCTCGTCCGGGTTGACGCCCTTGTGCGGCTCGCGGCCGAAGAACTGCTTGACGATCTCCTGGACCTTGGGCATGCGCGTCATGCCGCCGACCAGCACCACTTCGTCGATCTGACCGGCGGTGAGGCCGGCATCCTTGAGCGCCGCCTTGCAGGGCTCGACGGTGCGCTGGATCAGATCGTCGACCAGCGCCTCGAACTTCGAGCGGGTCAGCTTGATGTTGAGATGCTTCGGCCCACTGGCGTCCATGGTGATGAACGGCAGGTTGATCTCGGTCTGGGTGGCGCTCGACAGCTCGATCTTGGCCTTTTCCGCGGCTTCCTTCAGCCGCTGCAGCGCGAGCTTGTCGTTGCGCAGGTCGATGCCGGACTCCTTCTTGAACTCGTCGGCGAGATAGCCGACCAGCCGCATGTCGAAGTCCTCGCCGCCGAGGAAGGTGTCGCCGTTGGTCGACTTCACCTCGAACACGCCGTCGCCGATCTCCAGGATCGACACGTCGAAGGTGCCGCCGCCGAGGTCGTAGACGGCGATGGTGCCGGCGGCCTTCTTGTCGAGGCCGTAGGCGAGCGCCGCGGCGGTCGGCTCGTTGATGATGCGCAGGACTTCCAGGCCGGCGATGCGGCCGGCGTCCTTGGTGGCCTGACGCTGGGCGTCGTTGAAGTAGGCCGGCACCGTGATCACCGCCTGGGTGACCGGCTGGCCGAGATAGGCTTCCGCCGTCTCTTTCATCTTGCCAAGGGTGAAGGCCGAGATCTGAGAGGGCGAATAGGGCTTGCCGTCGGCCTCGACCCAGGCGTCGCCGTTGGACGCGCGGCTGATCGTATAGGGGACGAGCTTCTTGTCCTTCTCGACCATCGGGTCTTCGTAGCGGCGGCCGATCAGGCGCTTGACCGCGAAGAAGGTGCGCTCGGGGTTGGTCACCGCCTGACGCTTGGCGGCGACGCCGACCAGCCGCTCGCCGTCGTCGTTCATCGCGACGATCGACGGCGTGGTGCGCGCGCCTTCGGAATTCTCGATGACCTTGGCGGTCTTGCCGTCCATCACGGCGACGCACGAGTTGGTCGTGCCGAGGTCGATACCGATCACCTTACCCATCATGCTTCTCCTCTGCGGCAGGCCGTCCGGACCCCTGCACGGGCGTTCCGACGGGCGCGTCACCGCGCCACGGCCCCCAATCGCCGATGTCCGTCGCGTGGACGCCGGCCGTTGATCTGCGGGACTTCGTATGGTCGACCCCGAAACTCGGAACCACCACACGCTTCGTCGGGGTATATAAGTGGGGCGATCCGGGGCCGCAAGGCCGGGAAAGCCGCCGCCGTCGCGCGACTTCACCCGGGCCGACCGCGTCACGCCGGCGCGCGGCGCCGATGCGGCGGGCCGCGGCGACGCGGCAGGGACCGATCGATGCCCTCGACCGGCCGGCGATCATCGGCGAAGATCGGCTCTCCGCGGATCCGGACACTCGAGGTCGCCATGCCGTCGCCGCTGCGTCGCCCCGCCCCCGAGGCTCCGCTCCCCCCCACCCGCCCGTTCGGGCGGGTGTTCATTCTGTCGCTGTTCGCGCTCTACGTCGCGGTGATGGCGACGCGGGCGCTCGATCTGCCGCGCCTGTTCGAGGTCCGCCTCCCCGACCTCGCCGGCACGGCGGTGCGGATCGCCGAAGGCGCGGCGATCTTCCTCGCCTTCCTGGCGTTGCTGTTGGCGATCGACGACCGGGTCGGCGACCGCACCGGCGGCGACGGGGGCGGCGGCGACCTCGGCTTCGACTGGGGCGGGGACTCGAGCGACGGTGGCGACGGCGGAGGGGACGGCGGCGGCGACTGATGCCGCGCCGCCGCGCCCACGGCCCGTCGTGGCCTCACATCGGCAGCGGCTTCATCAGGCCGATCACCGCGCCGACCGGATCGGCGACGATGGCGAAGGTGCCGACTCCGGCGATGTCGAACACGTCGCGATGGACGGTGCCGCCGGCGGCCCGCACCGCCGCGACCGCCGCGGCGACGTCGTCGACGCCGGCATAGGCGAACCAGTCCTCGGCGCCGGGCGTGGCCGCGGCCCAGGGCATGAAGCCGGCGACCGGGCGGGGCTCGCCGGGGCGGCGGGCGAGGGTGTAGGGTCCGACCGCGCTGTCGACGGTCTCGAAGGTCCAGCCGAGGACGGCGCCGTAGAAGGCCTTGGCCGCCTCGACGTCCGAGGTCATCAGTTCGTTCCAGATGATGGTGCCATGAAAGTGCATGACGTCTCCTCCCGTTCGGTCCTGCCGACGGCGTCAGGATACATCGCCGTGGGGATCGGAACATGACTACGGAGGCCGATTTTGCGCGCACGCAGCTGCTCCCCGGCCTCGTGCTCTACCCCGGCCGGCTGGCGCGCGACGAGCAGGTCGCGCTGCTCACCGAGATCCGGGCGGTGATCGCCGCCGCCCCGCCGTTCACCCCGGTGATGCCGCGGACCGGCAAGCCCTTCTCGGTGGCCATGACCAATTGCGGGCCGCTCGGCTGGGTGTCGGATCGCGCCGGCTATCGCTATCAGCCGACCCACCCGGTGACCGGCGCCCGCTGGCCGGCGATCCCCGAGCGGCTCATCGCCCTGTGGCGGGCGGTCGCCGGTTACGCCGCGCCGCCCGAGGCCTGTCTCGTCAACTTCTACGATCCGACCGCCAAGATGGGCCTGCACCAGGACCGTGACGAAGCCGACTTCGACGCGCCGATCGTCTCGGTGTCGCTCGGCGACACCTGCCGCTTCCGCTTCGGCGGCACCGCACGCGGCGATCCGACGCGGTCGTTCCCGCTCGCCTCGGGCGACGTGGTGGTGTTCGGCGGCCCGGCGCGGCTCGCCTTCCACGGCGTCGACCGCATTCTGCCCGGCACCTCGACCCTGCTCCCCGAAGGCGGGCGGATCAACCTGACGCTGCGCCGGGTGACCGAGCCGTCGGCGGCCTAGCGACCGCGGTCGCTTCTTCCGGACGGCTCACGGTCGCTTCTTCGGCGCCGGCCGGCGAAGCGCGCCGACCGGCGCGCGGCTCGGGCCGGGCCGGGCGGCGGGGTCGCGGCCGAGCGGGTTCATCGGCCGGTCGGAGCCCTTGGTCAGGAACACCTGCTCGCCCTTCTTGGCGCCCATCCGCTTGCCTTCGCCGCCGGTAAGCCCGGTGCCGGCCGGCTGCCAGGTCGGGATCAGCTGGTGTTTACCCGGTCCGATCAGATCGGCGCGGCCCATCGCCTTCAGCGCTTCGCGCAGCAGCGGCCAGTTCTCGGCGTCGTGGTAGCGCAGGAAGGCCTTGTGCAGGCGGCGCTGGCGGATGCCCTTGACGGTGTCGACCGCTTCCGAGGCGCCGTGGCGCACGCCCTTCAGTGGATTGACGCCGGAGTGGTACATCGCGGTCGAGATCGCCATCGGCGAGGGCAGGAAGGTCTGGACCTGATCGGCGCGATACTTGTTCTTCTTCAGCCACAGGGCGAGGTTCATCATGTCCTCGTCCGACGTGCCGGGATGCGCGGCGATGAAATAGGGGATCAGGAAATATTCCTTGCCGGCCGCCTTGGCGGCGGCGTCGAACAACTGCTTGAAGCGGTCGTAGGCGCCGATCCCCGGCTTCATCATCTTCGCGAGCGGGCCGTCCTCGGTGTGTTCCGGGGCGATCTTGAGATAGCCGCCGACGTGATGGGTCACCAGTTCCTTGATGTAGGCCGGCGACTTGACCGCCAGATCGTAGCGCACGCCCGAGGCGACCATCACCTTCTTGATGCCCGGCAACTCGCGCGCCTTGCGATAGAGCTGGATCAGGCTGTCGTGGCTGGTGTTGAGGTTCGGGCAGATGTCGGGGAACACGCAGGAGGGCTTGCGGCACAGGCTCTCGGTGCGCTCGTCCTTGCAGGCCATCCGGTACATGTTGGCGGTCGGGCCGCCGATGTCCGAGATGATGCCGGTGAAGCCCGCGGTCTTGTCGCGGATGGTCTCGATCTCCTGGAGGATCGAACCTTCCGAGCGCGACTGGATGATCCGGCCCTCGTGTTCGGTGATCGAGCAGAACGAACAGCCGCCGAAACAGCCGCGCATGATCGTCACCGAATGGCGGATCATCTCCCAGGCGGGAATCTTGGCGTCGCCGTAGGCCGGATGCGGCGCGCGGGCGAAGGGCAGGCCGTAGACCGCGTCCATCTCCGGCGTGGAGAGCGGGATCGGCGGCGCGGTCAGCCACAATTCGCGGGTGCCGTGGCGCTGGACCAGCGGCCGGGCATTGCCGGGATTGCTCTCGCGATGGAGCACGCGCGAGGCCCGCGCATAGGCTTCGCGATCGCCGACCACCTGTTCGAACGACGGCAGGCGCACCACCGACTGCTCGCCCGAGCGGCGGGCGCCCTCGTCGGATGCGTCGAGGTCGTCGGCCGGCACTTCGGTCCAGCCCTCCGGCACCGCCGGCTTGACCAGGGCGACGCCGCGCACGTCGTCGAGCTCGGCGACCGGCGTGCCCTTGGCGAGGCGATGGGTGACCTCGACCAGCGCCCGCTCGGCGTTGCCGTAGAGCAGGATGTCGGCCTTGGCGTCGATCAGGATCGAGCGGCGGACCTTGTCCGACCAGTAGTCGTAATGGGCGATGCGGCGCAGCGATCCTTCGATGCCACCGAGCACGATCGGCACGTCCTTGTAGGCCTCGCGCACCCGCTGGGCATAGACGATCACCGCGCGGTCGGGGCGCTTTCCGCCCTCGCCACCCGGCGTGTAGCTGTCGTTGTGGCGCAGCCGCCGATCCGAGGTGTAGCGGTTGACCATGGAATCCATGTTGCCGCCGGTGATGCCGAAATAGACCGTCGGCTTGCCCAGCACCGTGAAGGCCTCGGGGCTGGTCCAATCGGGCTGCGCGATGATACCGACGCGGAAGCCCTGGGCCTCCAGCAGGCGCCCGACGATCGCCATGCCGAAGCTCGGATGATCGACATAGGCGTCGCCGGTGACCAGAATCACGTCACAGGCGTCCCAGCCGAGCAGGTCCATCTCGGCCCGGGACATCGGCAGGAACGGCGCGGTGCCGAAGCGGTGGGCCCAGTGCTTACGGTGGGCCCAGTGCTTACGGTGGGCGAAGAGCTGTGTGGCGGTTTGCATGGGCGGATCCATAGGGCCAGCCCATGGCCAGTCAATGGCGAAACCGGAGGAAAGCGCCGCGAGGCCCACTTTCATCCGTATTTTCGCGCATTCGAGCCTCAGGCGCTCGGCTGCGACGCCTCGTCGACCAGGGCGAGGAGCGATCGCCAGCGCCGCCCGGAGTGGCTGGCGAGGCCGATCTCGCAGGTCCGGCTGGTCGAATAGCCGTCGCGGCAGCGTTCGGGCAGCGCCTCCGCGAGGTGGCGCAGGGCATGGGCGTTGAGCTCCGGCAGCGTGAAGCCCTTGTCGCCGGCGAAGCCGCAGCAGGTGACGTCGGGCGGCACGATCACTTCGCTCGCACAGGCGCGGGCCACCGCCAGCGTCGTCTCGGCGAGGCCGCCGCGGCGGGTCGAGCAGGTGACGTGGACCGCCACCGTCGCGGGAACGGGCGTCAGCGTCAGGCGCGGCAGGACCGAGCCCGCCAGGAACTCGACGAGATCGAGCGGCCGGAACTCGGGCCCGGCAAACCCCTTCATCCGCGACGCACAGGGCGCGGTGTCGAACACCACCGGTACGCTGCCGCGCCCGGCGAGCGCCGCCTTCAGCTCCTCGGCTTTTGTCCCGGCCGCGGCCTCGAGACCGCGCGAGGCGAAGGGTTGGCCGCAACAGAGGCTGCCCAGATCCTCGGGCAGCAGGACGCGGAAGCCGGCGCGTTCGAATACCCGCCGAGCGATCACCGCGACGTCCTCGCCGTCGCCGTCGTCGCGGGCGGCGCCGAAGGTGCGGGTGGCGCAGGACGGGAAGAACACCACCGGATCGCCGGCCGTGATCGTCGACGGGCTCGGCAGGGGGCCGGCGGCACGCGGCATCGCCGGCGTCCAGCCGGGCAGGCCGACGATGCCCGCGAGCGCGCCCGAAACCGCCGCGACCGGCCGCGCCCCGATCAGGTCGGCGATCCCGTCGGCGGCAGCGAGACCGCGGCGCAAACCGCCGGCGACCAGACCGAAGTGGTCGCCGATCCCCCCGGCGACGGTCTTCGCCAATGACCCGCGGCCCTCGGCGCGCAAGGTCTTGGTCAGCGCCCCGGTGTCGATGCCGACCGGGCAGACGGTGGCGCACAGCGAGCAGGCCGCGCAGGTCGCCTCGCCGGCGTAACCGTAGTCGGCGACCATCGAGGCCAGCGCCGGATCGTCGGGGCTGTCGCAGGTCAGCCGGGCGATCTCGCGGCGCGCGGCGATGCGCTGGCGGGGCCCCAGCGTCAGGCCCATCGACGGGCATTGCGGCTCGCAGAAGCCGCATTCGATGCAGCGATCGACCAGCGGCGACACCGCCCGCATCGGCTTCAGATTCTTCAGATGCAGGCTCGGATCGTCGGTCAGCACGACCCCGGGATTGAGCAGATCTCCGGGGTCGAGCAGGCGCTTGATCCGGCGCATCAGGTCGGTGGCGGCCGCCCCCCATTCCCGCTCGACGAAGGGTGCCATGTTGCGCCCCGTCCCGTGCTCGGCCTTGAGCGAGCCGTCGTAGCGGTCGACCACCAGGGCGGCGATCGCCTCCATGAAGCGGGCGTAGCGCGTCACCTCCGCCGGGTCGTCGAAGCCTTGCGCGAAGACGAAATGCAGATTGCCCTCGAGCGCATGGCCGAAGATCACCGCTTCGCCGTAGCCGTGCTCGGCGAACAGTCGGCGCAGATCGGCGGTCGCCTCGGCGAGGCGGTCGACCGGGAAGGCGACGTCCTCGATGATCACCGTGGTCCCGGCCGGACGGTTGGCCCCGACCGCCGGCAGCGTGCCCTTGCGGATCGCCCAGAACCGCGCGCATTCGGCCGCGTCGCGCGAAAACCGGATGCCGGTCAGGGTCGCGGCCGGATCGATCGCCGCCGTCGCAGCAGTGATCGCCGCGTCGAGCCCGGCGGCGTCGCTCGCACGCACCTCGATCAGCAGCGCCGCGGCTTCCGGCCCCAGCGTCGCCGGATCGACCGGCATGCCGGGGAGATGGGCGACCGATGTGAGCGACGCCCGGTCGAGCAGTTCGACCGCTGCCGCCTCGGCGGCGCGCAGACCCGGCACGGCGCGGGCCGCACCGGCGACGTCGGCGAACACCACGAAGGCCGAAGCCTTGGCCGGCGGATCGTCGACGGTGCGGTAATCGACCCGGGTCATCACGCCGAGCGTGCCTTCCGAGCCGATCATCAGGCGGTTCAGGATCTCGACGGGGTCGTCGAAGTCGACCAGCGCGTTGATCGCGTAGCCGGTGGTGTTCTTCAGCCGGTATTTGCGGCGGATGCGGGCGGCGAGCGCGGCGTCGCTCTTGGCGTCGGCGGCGATCGCCCCGAGGCCGGAGAGCAGCTCGGCGTGCGAGGCGCGGAAGGCGGCGACGCTCGCCGGCTCGGCGGTGTCGAGCACCGTGCCGTCGGCGAGCACCAGCCGCAGCGCATGGAGCGTGTGGTAGGAGTTGCCGCCGACCCCGCAGCACATCCCCGAGGCATTGTTGGCGGCGATGCCGCCGATCTTGGCGGTGGCGATCGACGCCGGGTCGGGGCCGATCTTGCGCCCGAAGCGGGCGAGCGCGGCATTGGCGCGGCCGCCGACCACCGCCGGGCCGAGGCGCACGGTCGCGGCGTCGGCGGCGATCTCGATTTGCCCGAAGCCTTCGCCGAGCACCGCCAGGATGCGGTCGGTCACCGCCTGGCCGGACAACGAGGTGCCGGCGGCGCGCATCGTCACCGAAGTGGCGTGGCGGCGGGCGAGGCCCAGCAGCGCGACGATCTCGGCCTCGCTCTCGACCTTGACCACCACCCGCGGAATCAGGCGGTAGAAACTGGCGTCGCCGGCATGGGCGAGCTTCATCAGCGGGCTGGTGAGGATCCGCGACGCGGGCAGGATCGCCGCGAGGTCGGTGACCAGCGGATCGGCGACCAGGGGATCGGCAGGCGGGCGCGGCACCGTCATCGCGTCGTCCGGTGCGACGGCGCGGTGGTCGTCCCGGTGTCGAGCCTCGGTCGCGGCATCCGTCTCTCCCCTCCCGGGCGCGCTCGTCGGCATCGGTCGATGCAGGCGGCGCGCCTCTCTCGGCCATCCTCACCGAAGGGCGCGGCGACCGCAAGCCGGCGCGACGCCGACACGCGACGAGCGGTCGGCCGACGCGTCCCCCGCAGACGACGACGGCCCCGGGTCGCCCCGGGGCCGTCGCGAGAATCACGTCGTTCGGTCAGGCGAACCGGCGGCTCAGGCCACCAGTTCCCACACCGGCGCCGACCGCTCGAGGCGGGCGACCAGCAACTGCCGCTCGAGCTCCATCTCCTTGGGGAGATGCGACCCGAACTGGGCGAAGTGCTTGATCTGGTCCTCGGCCTCGGCGAGGCCCTTCTCCCGGTCGACCGTGACGATCGCGTCGTACTTGGCCTTGGGGAAGTCGAGCCCGGTCCAGTTCAGATCGCTGTAGCGCGGCACCCAGCCGTAGGGGCTCTCGACCGCACCGGCCCGGCCCTTGACCCGGTCGATGATCCACTCGAGCGCCCGCATGTTGTCGCCGAAGCCCGGCCAGATGAACTTGCCGTTCTCGTCCTTGCGGAACCAGTTGACCCGGAAGATACCCGGCGCCTGCGGCAGCTTGCGGCCGAGATTGAGCCAATGCGCCCAGTAGTCGCCCATGTTGTAGCCGCAGAACGGCAGCATGGCGAAGGGATCGCGGCGCATCGCCGCCTGGCCGACGGCAGCCGCGGTGGCCTCCGAGCCCATGGTGGCGGCGAGATAGACGCCGTGCGCCCAGTCGAACGACTGGAACACCAGCGGGAAGGCCTTCGACACGCGACCACCGACGATGAACGCCGAGATCGGCACGCCCGACGGGTCTTCCCAGGCCGCGTCGATCGACGGCACCTGAGAGGCCGGCGCGGTGAAGCGGCTGTTGGGATGGGCCGCCGGACGCGGGCTCGCCGGCGTCCAGTCCTTGCCGGTCCAGTCGATCAGATGGTCCGGCGGGGTTTCGGTCAGGCCTTCCCACCAGACGTCGCCGTCGTCGGTCAGCGCGACGTTGGTGAAGATCGAGTTGGCATAGAGCGTGGCCAGCGCGTTCGGGTTGGACTTCTCGTTGGTGCCGGGGGCGACGCCGAACAGGCCGTTCTCCGGGTTGATGGCGCGCAGCTCGCCCTTGGCGTTCGGCTTGATCCAGGCGATGTCGTCGCCGATCGTGGTGATCTTCCAGCCGGCGTAGGACTTCGGCGGGATCAGCATGGCGAAGTTGGTCTTGCCGCAGGCCGACGGGAACGCCGCGCCGACATAGGCCTTCTCGCCCTTGGGGTTCTCGACGCCGAGGATCAGCATGTGTTCGGCGAGCCAGCCTTCGTCACGCGCCATCACCGAGGCGATGCGCAGCGCGAAGCACTTCTTGCCGAGCAGAGCGTTGCCGCCGTAGCCCGAACCGAACGACCAGATCTCGCGGGTCTCGGGGAAGTGGACGATGTACTTGGTCTCGTTGCACGGCCAGGCATGGTCCTTCTCGCCGGCGGCGAGCGGCGCGCCGACCGAATGGACGCAGGGCACGAAGGCGCCGTCGCCGAGCACGTCGAGGACCTTCTGGCCCATGCGGGTCATGATCCGCATGTGCACCGCGACATAGGCGCTGTCGGAGATCTCGACGCCGATGTGGGCGATCTGCGAACCGAGCGGCCCCATCGAGAAGGGGATGACGTACATCGTCCGCCCCTTCATGCAGCCGTCGTAGAGGTGTTCGAGCGTGTGCCGCATCTCGGCCGGATCGGCCCAGTTGTTGGTCGGGCCGGCGTCTTCCTGCTTGGTCGAGCAGATGAAGGTGCGGTCCTCGACGCGGGCGACGTCGGAGGCGTCGGAGCGGGCGAGGAAGCTGTTCGGGCGCTTCTCGGGGTTGAGGCGGGTGAAGGTGCCGCAGTCGACCAGTTCCTGGCACAGGCGATCGTATTCTTCCTGCGATCCGTCACACCAATAGATGCTGTCCGGCTTCGTCAGCTTGGCGACTTCGTCGACCCAGGCGATCAGCTTGGCATTCTTGGTAGGTGCTTTTGACATCAGCGTTCTCCAATGGACGTGTCGCACGCGGTTTCCGTCGTCTGTCGCGAGGAGGAAATCGTGAAGCGTGGGCCGTCAGGTGCAGGTCAGGTTCGCAGCCGGAAGAAAGAGGGGACGAGGAACGGCGCCGGCACCGTCACGCGGGAAGGCCGGGGCCGATTGGTCCCCTACTCCGTCTCCATCCCCGCTCAGAGGGTCGACTTGTGTGCCCGTCACTCCATCGTGAGCGCACAGAAATTACTACGCGGCGAGCCACGGTAACAAGACGATCTAAAGTCTGATCGAATGCGTATGTCTTCAATCGTTTTAGGTAAATTCAGACCCCTTGCCGTAGTTCTCCCATGTGGAAAGTTCAGTACGCAGTCCTGCCGCGTCGGCGGCCGGGACATCGAGGGAAATCCGCGCGAAGGCTCGGGAATCACTCGAAGAGGCGACGAGGTCGACACCGCGCGGATCGACCCCGACGACGTGCCAGTCGCCGTCGCCCGCCAACTGCCGGCCCCAGGCGGCGACTCGCGCCCGATCGGCGTCGAGCGCCGCCACGATCTCCGCTTCCCCCGCGACGAGCGGATGGGCGGAGTCGAGCGGGTCGATCAGGTCGGTGGATTCGATCTCGGCGATGCGCCCGAAGCCGGCCACCAGATGGCCGCCCTCGACGATCAGCCGATGGAAGGCGAAGTCGGAGAACCCCGCCCAGGCCGCCGCCGCCGGATGGCGGGCGAGGAAGCGCCGCCGCGCGAGGCCGTCGTCGGCGAGGCGTTCGATCCGCCCGAACACCGTCACCCGGGCGCGGGTCAGGGGATCGCCGCCGCCGTCGCGGTCATCGAACAGCAGCGAGGCACGGTCGTCGCCGTCGAGATTGCGGGTGTGGGCGGCGAGGCGCGACAGATGCAGCACCGGCGAGCCGTCGGCGAGCGTCGCCACCGTCACCAGCGAGGCGAAGGGATGGCCGCTGCCCGCGCGCGTGGTCGCCAGCGTCGCCGTCGCGGCCCGCCGGACCAGCGTCCGGGCCTGCGTCGCGGCGGTGGCCTCTCGCGCACTGTCGGTCATCACCGCTCCCGATCCGGGCCACACTCGCTCACCGCGGCGCGCGGAGCACGCGGCGCGGGTGCGGAGCCCCGTGATCCTCGTCCCGCGCCGGCCGGGGGGCAATTGGACGAGAGACCAAGACGAAACGTCGCATGGTCGATGCCGGTCGCCCGACGTGGCGCGAGGCTGGCGGTCGGACGGTGGACCGACTATCATCCGTCATGATTTGCACGCATTTGCGGCGCTCGAACACGGTCTGTCCGCATCCTCCGGAGAACAGTTCGGCATGCCCACCATCGCCCTCGTCGACGACGACCGCAACATCCTGACCTCCGTGTCCATTGCGTTGGAATCCGAAGGTTATCGCGTGCAGACCTACACCGACGGGGCCTCCGCCCTCGACGGGCTGAAGGCCAGCCCGCCGGATCTGGCGATCTTCGACATCAAGATGCCGCGGATGGACGGAATGGAGCTCCTGCGCCGCCTGCGCCAGAAGTCCGAACTGCCGGTGATCTTCCTGACCTCCAAGGACGACGAGATCGACGAGCTGTTCGGCCTCAAGATGGGCGCCGACGACTTCATCCGGAAGCCCTTCTCCCAGCGTCTGCTGGTCGAGCGCGTCAAGGCGGTGCTGCGCCGGGCGATCCCCAAGGGCGAAGGCGTGGTCAAGCCGACCGACGCCGCGCGCATCCTCGACCGCGGTCCGCTGTCGATGGATCAGGAGCGCCACACCTGCACCTGGAAGGGCGAGCCGGTCACCCTCACGGTCACCGAGTTCCTGATCCTCTATTCGCTCGCCCAGCGTCCCGGCGTGGTCAAGAGCCGCAACGCCCTGATGGACGCCGCCTACGACGATCAGGTCTATGTCGACGACCGTACCATCGACAGCCACATCAAGCGCCTGCGCAAGAAGTTCAAGGCGGTCGACGACGACTTCGAGATGATCGAAACCCTCTACGGCGTCGGTTATCGCTTCAAGGAAATGTGACGGGAGCGTGGACAGTCTCGGCGAAGACCTCGTGACGGTGAAACCCCGCCGCCGGCCGTTCCGCTGGGTGAGGACGCTTCGTCTCGTCCTCGTGCGACTGATGCGGGGATTTGCGGATACCGCCTTCTCGAGCCTGACCCGCCGCATCGTCCTGCTCAACCTGTTCGGCTTGGCGACCCTGGTCGCCGCCATCCTCTACCTCAACCAGTTCCGCGCCGGCCTGATCGACGCCCGCGTCGAGAGCCTCGAGACCCAGGGCGAGATCATCGCCGCGGCGATCGCCGCCTCGGTGTCGAGCGAACCGGGCTCGACCTCGATCGATCTCGACGAGTTCTTGCGCGCCCAGATCGGCGAGGATCGCCAGAAGGCCGAGGAGAAGCCCGACGAGGACCTCGCCTCGCTGGAGTTCCCGATCGATCCGATGCGGGTCGCGCCGATCCTCCGGAAGCTGATCTCGCCGGCCAAGACCCCGGCCCGGGTGTGGGACCGCGACGGCTTCCTGGTGCTCGACAGCCGCGTGCTCTATCGCCGGGGCGACTTCTCGCCGCGCACCGCCGAAGACGGCGGCGTCGACACCGCCACCGAGACCGGCACCTTCCACCGCACCATCGAGAATCTGTCGCGCTGGCTGCGCGGCGGTCGCGATCTGCCGGTCTGGCGCGATCTCGGCATCGCCGCCGGCAAGGACTACCCGGAGGTCGCCGCCGCCCTCGACGGCGAGACCACGCCGATCGTCCGCGTCACCCCCGGCGGCGACATGATCGTCACCGTGGCGGTGCCGATCCATCGCGGCCGCGCCGTGCTCGGCGCGCTGCAGCTGTCGACCCAGGGCGGCGACATCGACGCCATCGTCCGGGCCGAGCGGATGGCGATCATCCGCGTCTTCCTGGTCGCCGCCGGGGTCATCGTGCTCCTGTCGATCCTGCTCGCCGGCACCATCGCCGCGCCGTTGCGCCGCCTCGCCGCCGCCGCCGACCGGGTCCGCCGCTCGGTCAAGGCGCGCGAAGAGATCCCCGAATTCGCCGACCGCGCCGACGAGATCGGCCATCTGTCGCGGGCGCTGCGCGACATGACCAATGCCCTCTACAACCGCATGGACGCCATCGAGAGCTTCGCCGCCGACGTCTCGCACGAGTTGAAGAACCCGCTGACCTCGCTCCGCAGTGCGGTGGAGACCTTGCCGCTGGCCCGCAACGACGTTTCGCGCGGCCGCCTGATGGAGGTCATCCAGCACGACGTCCGCCGCCTCGACCGCCTGATCTCCGACATTTCCGACGCTTCGCGCCTGGATGCCGAGCTGGCCCGCGAGGACGCCGAACCGGTCGATCTGAAGGCCCTGGTGACCGCGGTGGTCGCCCTGCAGAACGACCTCGCCGGACGCCGCGGCCAGCGGGTGACCCTGGAGATCCGCCCGGCGGGTGCACCCCACCTCGCCTTCGTGGTGATGGGCCACGACAGCCGCCTCGGTCAGGTGGTCACCAACCTCGTCGACAACGCCCGCTCGTTCTCCGCCGAAGGCGCCGAGGTGCGGGTGATTCTGGCCCAGGAGGGGCGCCGTATCGAGGTGACGGTGGACGACGACGGGCCGGGCATCCGCGCCGAGGCGCTGGAGCGGATCTTCGAACGCTTCTACACCGACCGCCCCGACGGCGAGAGCTTCGGCAACAATTCCGGCCTCGGCCTCGCAATTTCACGGCAGATCGTCGAGGCCCATCGTGGCAGCATCACCGCCGCGAATCGCCATCGCCCCGACGGGACGGTGTGCGGCGCGCGTTTCGTCGTCAGCCTGCCGGGGGGAGGGGCGATTGCCTGACCGCACCGTCGCCGCCGCACCGGTCACCGTCCATGCCACCGCCGTGGTGGTGGGCGCCGATACGGTGTTGCTGCGCGGACCGTCGGGATCGGGCAAGTCGCGCATCGCCCTGGAGTTGATCGCCGAGGCCGAGCGCCGCGGCCGCTGGGCGGCGCTGATCGGCGACGACCGGGTGGTGTTGTCGGCGGTTTCGGGCCATCTCGTCGCCCGACCGGCCCCGACCATCGCCGGCCACGTCGAATTGCGCGGCGTCGGCATCCTCGCGGTGCCCCATGAACCGGCCGGCGTGGTGTCGCTGGTGGTCGACTTCGTCAGCGATCCGCCCGACCGTCTGCCGCTGCCGGAAGACACCACCGAATTCGTCGACGGTGTCCTGTTGCCGCGTCTGGCGATGTGGCGGGAGGATCGTTCGGCGGTCCTCAAGGTGTGGATGGCGCTCGCCGTGGCGGCCGAGGCGCGGACGGCGCGCCCACAATTCGTCGGCCCCTTCGACAAAGACACTTGAACTTCGTCACGGACCCGCCCATTTTTCCGGCCGGCCGAGGGTCGGGGCGTGGGGGCTCCGAAGGCGTGCGTCTCGCGACGTCCGTCACGCCTCGTCGAAGGAGCGTGCTGGATGATCGGTCTCGTCCTCGTGACCCACGGGGATCTCGCCAAGGAATTCGTCAAGGCGTTGGAACATGTCGTCGGACGCCAGGAACGGATCGCCACGATCTGTATCGGCCCCGAGGACGACATGGAAAGCCGCCGGCAGGAAATCCTCGAAGCGGTCGCCTCCGTGAACGACGGATCGGGCGTGGCCATTCTCACCGACATGTTCGGCGGGACCCCGTCGAATCTGGCGATTTCGGTGATGAACGGCGGATCGATCGAGGTGGTGGCGGGGATGAACCTGCCGCTGCTGGTCAAGCTCGCCAAGGTGCGCAGCGAGCGCGGCCTGCTCGAGGCGGTGGTCGAGGCCAAGGAGGCCGGCCGCAAATACATCAACGTCGCCAGCCAGGTCCTGCAGGGATGAGGCCGACGATCGCCGCCGCGGGGCGCTCCGCGACGACACGGTACGGCAGACCCGGCTTCCCGGGCGGTGACTCGGCCACGGGGGAGGCGGCATGACCGACGACGGCTCGGGCGGGATCGTCCGCGACCTGCCCATCACCAACAAACGTGGCCTGCACGCGCGGGCCTCGGCCAAGTTCGTCCAGACGGTGGAATCCTTCGACGCCGAGATCGAGGTCTCCAAGGACAACCAGACGGTCGGCGGCACCTCGATCATGGGCCTGATGATGCTCGCCGCCGGGATCGGCACCTCGATCCGGGTGCTGGCGCGCGGCCCCCAGGCGGCCGAGGCGATGCAGGCGATCGCCGACCTCCTCGAAGCCAAGTTCTACGAAGAGTGAGGCACAGTCCGGGCCGACGGCCCGGACGCCGTCGTCCGGTGGACGATGGCGAGTGTCGAACGCTCACGACGCCCCCGCGAGGGGCAGCGGCGGTCCGGGGCGACTCCTCCCCGAACAGCGACGGGCGTTCAGGTAAGCGTCCTCTCCCCCTCGAGGGGGAGAGACAGAGTGGGGGGGCTGAGTCTCGCCCGCTCGCTCGCGTCGAGATTCGTCACCGCCGCGCCCCCCTCCCTGTCCCTCCCCCTCGAGGGGGGAGGGGACGCGATGGCGGCGCTTCGGACCGGCACGACGCGCTTTCGGCACCCCGCCGCCGTCCTCCCGCTCCTCCGATCAGTTGAGGAACGAGATCAGGAAGTCCGGGTGCAGCGCCGTCCAGCCGTTGAAACCGGCGACCCCGAACACCGCCCCCGACAGTGCCGCGACCGAGGCGACGCCGAACAGCCAGCGCACCCGGGTCAGCGCGGTCACCGCGAACATCGCCAGCCCGATCGACAGCAGCGCGTCGGACAGATCGAACAGGTCGTCGCGGTCGTTGCCGGCGTTGTAGTCGGCCTCGCGGGCCTTGGCCTTGGTCGCCGATTCCTCGGCGCGCGCCTTGTAGACGTCAGCCTGCTTCTTCCAATCGGCGAGCTTGGCCTCGAGCTCCGGCGTGACCGCCTGGGTCGCCCGGGTCTGCTCGATCGCCAGTTCCACCCCGAACTGCCGTTGGCGGCGCGCCTGATACTCGTTCCAGTAGTCGACGCTCTCCGCCTGGGCCTTCTGCATCGCCTGGACGATGTTGTCGTCCTTGATCTTCGACACCGCCATGAAGGCCGACACCAGGGCCACGGCGATGGCGATCGAATTGTTGAAGCTGTCGCGGCTGCTCTGGCTCTCGCCGGTCGGAATCTCGATGTCGGCCATGTGGTCGTCCTCCCCTGGGAATCACGTCGCGCACGATGATCCACCGATTTCGGCGGCCGTGTGACGTCGCCGACGGCAAAGTCATCGCTTCGCATTCATATAAAGAAATCTTTATATCGTTATTGAGATCGCAAGTCGCCTCCTCTATAAGGACCGCGGAGCCGAGATCCGGTCCCGAGCGCGTTCCTGCGCCGGATCGTCCGCCACCCCGATCCCCGCGCGCCGCGTCGCGCCCCGATTTCCGGAGACCATTGATGACCAAGAGCCTCGATTATGCCGTCCGCGACCTCTCCCTCGCCCCCTGGGGCCGCAAGGAGATCGACATCGCCGAGACCGAGATGCCCGGTCTGATGGGCGTGCGGTCGGAATACGGCGCGGCTCAGCCGCTGAAGGGCGCCCGCATCGCCGGCTGCCTGCACATGACCATCCAGACCGCGGTGCTGATCGAGACCCTCCAGGCGCTCGGCGCCGAGGTGCGCTGGTCGTCCTGCAACATCTTCTCGACCCAGGATCACGCCGCCGCGGCGATCGCCGCCGCCGGCACCCCGGTGTTCGCCCACAAGGGCGAGAGCCTGGAAGAATATTGGGCCTTCGTCGCCCGCACCTTCGACTGGCACGACGGCGGCGTTCCCAACCTGATCCTCGACGACGGCGGCGACGCCACCATGTACGTCATCCTCGGCGCCGAAGCCGAGAAGGACGCCGCGGTGCTGGCCAACCCGGGCAACGACGAAGAGGTCGCCTTCTTCGCCGAGATCAAGAAGCGCATCGCCGCCCAGCCGGGTTGGTTCGCCCGCGTCCGTGACGCGATCCGTGGCGTCTCCGAGGAGACCACCACCGGCGTCCATCGCCTCTACATCCTGACCGAGCAGAGCCGTCTGCCGTTCCCGGCGATCAACGTCAACGACAGCGTCACCAAGTCGAAGTTCGACAACCTCTACGGCTGCCGCGAGAGCCTGGTCGACGGCATCCGCCGCGCCACCGACGTGATGCTCGCCGGCAAGATCGCCGTGGTCGCCGGCTACGGCGACGTCGGCAAGGGCTCGTCCGCGTCCCTGCGCAACGGCGGCGCCCGCGTGCTGGTCACCGAAGTCGATCCGATCTGCGCCCTGCAGGCGGCGATGGAAGGTTACGAAGTGGTGACCATGGAAGACGCCGCCCCCAAGGGCGACATCTTCGTCACCGCCACCGGCAACAAGGACGTCATCACCATCGAGCACATGCGCGCGATGAAGAACAACGCGATCGTCTGCAACATCGGCCACTTCGATGCCGAGATCCAGATCGGCGCGCTGCGCAACTACACCTGGGAGAACATCAAGCCCCAGGTCGACCACGTGGTGTTCCCGGACGGCAAGCGCCTGATCGTCTTGTCGGAAGGCCGCCTCGTCAACCTCGGCAACGCCACCGGTCACCCCAGCTTCGTGATGTCGGCGTCCTTCACCAACCAGACGTTGGCCCAGATCGAACTGTGGACCAACGGCGCGGCCTACCAGAACCGCGTCTACACCTTGCCCAAGAAGCTCGACGAGAAGGTCGCGGCCTTCCATCTCGCCAAGCTCGGCGTGCGGCTGTCGACGCTGTCGAAGGAGCAGGCCGACTACATCGGTGTCCCGACCGCCGGCCCGTTCAAGCCGGACCACTATCGCTACTGATCGTATTCGTCGGGAATACCAAATGTTGGGGCGCGTCTCGAAAGAGACGCGCCTTCGACTTTTGCGGACGACGACTCTCCTCAGCCCCCGTCCGAAGAGGTATCTTCGGAGTGATTCGGGGGGCTTCGAACGCGTTTTTCGACGAAGTCCGGGCTAGCGTCGTCACGAATTCGATGCGGGAGAGGACCTTCGACATGGTGGGGCGGAGGGGAGCGCGGATTCACGCGGCGCTCCGAGGGGGACTCGTGGGCCTGACGACGGCGTCGTCGGCCCTGGTCGCGGCGATCGCTCCGGCGTTCGCGGTCACCGGCGAAGAGACGTTGGCCACACACCAGATCGTCCTGACCGCGTCGATGATCGGCGTGGTCTGCGTCGCCGTCGCCTCCGCGGTCGGCATGATGCGCCAGCGTGCCCGCGCCGACGCCACCATCCGCCATCTGCGCGACGACAACGCCGATCTCAAGGCCCGCGCCGACCGGGCCGAAGCCCTGCTCGACGCCGAGGATCAGCTGATCCTCGCCTGGAGCCTGCCCGGCGATCCGCCGCTGGTGCTCGGCCGCCTCGGCGAGGCCGCCGCCGCGCCGCGGGCCCGGGCCGAGTTCCTCGCCTTCGGGGCCTGGCTGGAGCCGAACGGCGCCGCCGAGCTCGATCGTGCCGTGGTCTCCTTGCGCGAACGCGGCACCCCCTTCGACCTCGAACTCGGCACCCGCTCCGGCACCCACGTCGAGGCCGCCGGCCGCATCGCCGGTGGGCGCCCCTTCGTCCGCTTCTGCGACCTGACCGGCGAACGCCGCCGCTACGCCGAGCTCGCCGAGCGCCACCGTCGCCAGTGCGACGAGGTCGAGGCGATGCGGGCGCTGTTCGAGGCGGTGCCGATGCCGATGTGGCTGCGCGGCCCCGACGGCCGCCTCGCCTGGGTCAACCGCGCCTATGCCCAGGCGGTCGACCTGCCGACCGCCGAGCGCGTCCTCGAGGGTGGCCACGAGTTGCTCGACACCGCCGGGCGCAAGGCGATCCGCCAAGTCCGCTCGAGTTCGCTGGCCGTCGATCTGCGCCTGCCGGTGGTCGTCGCCGGGCGCCGCCGCACCTATGACGTCGTCGACGTCGCCTCCGCCCAGGGCGAGGCCGGTATCGCCATCGACGTCACCGACCTCGAGCAGATCCAGGCCGAACTGCGCCGGACCATCGACTTCCACGCCCGCACCCTCGACCAACTGGCCACCGCCGTCGCCACCTTCGGCGCCGACAAGCACCTGCAGTTCCACAACGCCGCCTTCCGCGAGCTGTGGGGCCTCGACCCGGCGTTCCTCGACTCCGCCCCCGAGGACGGCGCCGTGCTCGACCAGATGCGGGCCGGCCGCCGTCTGCCCGAACAGGCCGACTGGCGCGCCTGGAAACGCGACGTTCAATCGGCCTATCGCTCGCTCGAAGGCAAGGAACACTGGTGGCACCTGCCCGACGGGCAGACGCTGCGGGTCATCGCCAATCCCCACCCACAGGGCGGCGTGACCTACGTCTACGAGAACGTCACCGAGAAGATCGAGCTCGAGAAGCGCCACAACGCCCTGGTGCGGGTCCAGGGCGAGACCCTCGACCACCTCTCCGAGGGCGTCGTGGTGTTCGGTTCCGACGGCCGCCTGCGCCTGTCCAATCCGGCCTTCGCCGCGCTGTGGCGCCTCGACGAGGCGGCGGTCGCCGCCCGCCCGCACATTTCCGAAGTGATCGAGCGGCTGTCCTGTATCCACGAGGATCCGGCCGCCTGGAACCGCCTGAAACTGGCGGTCACCGGTCTCGCCGAGAATCGCGATCGCCTCGACGGCGCGATGGAACGGCGCGACGGCGTGGTCCTCGAATTCGCCGCGGTGCCGCTGCCCGACGGCGCGACGCTGGTGACCTTCGTCAACGTCACCGACACGGTCAACGTCGAACGGGCCCTGATGGAGAAGAACGAGGCCCTGGAACAGGCCGACCACATCAAGACCGACTTCGTCGGCCTCGTCTCCTACGAGTTGCGCTCGCCGCTGACCAACATCATCGGCTTCGCCCATCTCCTCGCCGACGGCCGCACCGGCCCGCTCAACGACAAGCAGCGCGACTACACCGGCCACATCATGTCGTCGAGCCAGGCCCTGATGGCGATCGTCGACGACATCCTCGATCTCGCCACCATCGATGCCGGGATCATGCGGCTGCAGGTCGGCGACGTCGACGTCGCCACCACCGTCGCCGCCGCCGTCGAGGGGGTCAAGGATCGACTCGCCGCCCACAACGTCAGCCTCGTCACCGAGATCGACCCGGCGGTCGGCAGCTTCGTCGCCGACGAGAAGCGGGTGCGTCAGGTCCTGTTCAATCTCTTGTCCAACGCCGTGTCCTTCTCGACCGAAGGCGGCCGGGTGATCGTCTCGGCGCGGCGCGACGGCGACCGCATCCTGGTGGCGGTCGGCGACGACGGCGTCGGCATTCCCGCCGAGCATCTGCGCCAGGTGTTCGAACGCTTCTACACCCGCCGTCAGGGCCCGCACCGCGGCGGCGCCGGCCTCGGATTGTCGATCGTCAAGAGCTTCGTCGAGCTGCACGGCGGCGTCGTCGAGATCGAATCGACCGAAGGCCGCGGCACCAAGGTGGTCTGCCGCTTTCCCCTCCGTCCCGAGACCGACGATCGCCCGGGCCTCGAAGGCGGACGCTCCGCCGCCGGCGAGTGACCGCGCCGCCCCGTCCGTTCGCCCGCCCGGGCCCGAGGATCCTGTCATGGACGAGCCCCTTCCCGCGGCCCTCGACGAGATCGAGATCCGGATCGAGCGCGATCTCGCCGACGAATCGGCGACCGTCGCCTTCGCCGAGGACCTCGCGGCGATCCTGCGCCCCGGCGACGTCGTCGCCCTGGTCGGCGACCTCGGCGCCGGCAAATCGACGCTGGCCCGCGCCCTGATCCGGGCGGTCGCCGACGACGCCGCGCTCGAAGTGCCGAGCCCGACCTTCACTCTGGTCCAGGCCTACGAGACGGCGCGCCTGACCGTCGCCCATTTCGACCTCTACCGCCTCGCCGACCCCGACGAACTCGACGAACTCGGCTTCGACGAGGCGATCGCCGCCGGCGCGGTGCTGGTCGAGTGGCCCGATCACGCGGGGCCGCGCCTGCCCGACGACGCCCTGATCGTCGCCCTCGCGCAAGGCGCCCGCCCCGAGGCGCGGCGGCTCACCGTGGTCGGCGACCGCGCCCGCTGGGGCCTCCGGCTCGAGCGCAGCCTGGCAGTGCGGGCCTTCCTCGCCGCCGCCGGCCACGGCGCCTGGCATCGCCGCCATCTCCAGGGCGACGCCTCGTCGCGCAGCTACGAGCGCCTCTCCCTCGGCGCCGCCGCGGTGGTGCTGATGAACCATCCGCCCGAGCCGGAAGACGCCGCCGGCCGGGCGCGCATCGCCGCCCGCGCCGCCGCCCGCCTCGCCGAAGGCCCGCGCCCCTTCCTCGCCTTCGCCCACGGCCTCGCCGCGGCCGGCGTGCGGGTGCCGGCGGTGCTCGCCCAGGATCTCGATCGCGGCTTCCTGCTGCTCGAGGATCTCGGCAGCGTCCCCTGCGTCGCGGGCATGCCCCCGCGACCGATCCCCGAGCGCTACCGCGCGGCGGTCGAACTCCTCGCCGAACTCCATGGCCGTGCGCTGCCCGACCGCCTCGACGACGGCGCCGGCGGCAGCCACGAAGTGCTCCGGTGCGACGCCGCGGTGCTCGCCGCGGAAGTCACGGTGTTCCTCGACTGGGGCCTGCCCCATCTCCTCGGCCGCCCGGCCGGCGCCGACGAGCGCGCCCGTTTCGCCGCCCTGTGGGCGCCATTGTTCGACGAGGTCCTGGCCGCGCCGGCGACCTGGTGCCTGCGCGACTACCATTCGCCCAACCTCCTGTGGCTCGCCCACGAGAGCGGCACCCGCCGCGTCGGGGTGCTCGACTTCCAGGACACCATCTTCGGCCCGCCGGCCTACGACGTCGTCTCGCTCGCCCAGGACGCCCGCGTCGACGTGTCCCCCGAGCTCGAGGCCGAGCTGATCGCCGCGTATGTCGCGGCCCGCCGCGCCAGCGCCCCGGACTTCAACGAAGCCGCCTTCCGCCGCGCCTATGCGATCCTCGCCGCCCAGCGCAACACCCGCATCCTCGGCGTCTTCGCCCGGCTCGATGCCCGCGACGGCAAGCCGCAGTACCTCGCCCATCGGCCGCGCCTGTGGGCCTACCTCGATCGCGTCCTCGACGAACCGGTGTTGCGGCCGTTGAAGCTCTGGTATGAGGAGGCCGTGCCGCGCGAGCGGCGTGCCGCCCGTCCGCCCGCCTGAATGCCGGAACCCTTCGATGTCCCCGAGTCCCTCGCGCCCCCGGGCGCCGATCGTCCGCCCGACCCGCGCCATGGTCCTCGCCGCCGGTCTCGGCAAGCGGATGCGGCCGATCACCGCCACCACGCCCAAGCCGCTGGTCGAAGTCGCCGGTCGCTCGCTGATCGACCACGGCCTCGAGCGGCTGCGCGTCGCCGGGGTCGAACGGGCGGTGGTCAACGTCCATTATCTCGCCGATCTGGTCGAGGTCCACGTGCTCAAATGCGCCGAGCCGAGGGTGACCATCTCCGACGAGCGCGAGACCCTGCTCGACACCGGCGGCGGCATCGTCAAGGCCCTGCCGCTGCTCGGCGGCGCGCCCTTCTACGTGATCAACTCCGACAGTTTCTGGATCGAAGGCATCCGCCGCAATCTCGATCTCCTCGCCGAGCGCTGGACCGACGCCGAGATGGACGGGCTGCTGCTGCTCGCCCCGACCGTCGGTTCGGTCGGCTATTCCGGCCCCGGTGACTTCCTGATGGACCATCTCGGCCGGCTGACCCGCCGCGCCGAACGGCGCATCGCCCCCTTCGTCTATGCCGGCGCGGCGATCCTCCATCCCCGCCTGTTCAAGGACGCCCCCGCCGGGGCCTTCTCGCTCAACACCCTGTTCGATCGCGCCCTCGACGCCGGCCGCCTCTACGGCCAGCGCATGGAGGGAATCTGGTTGCACGTCGGCACGCCGCGCGCGATCGTCGAAGCCGAGGCGGCGATCGCCGAGAGCGCCGACTGAAAGCACCGGGGGAGGGCGAGCGCGTGACCCGATCGAGCGATCCCGCGCCCGCCGCCGCTTCGGCGCGCTTCCCGCGTGTCCTGTCGATCGACGCCGGCCGGCCGTTCCTCGCCACCCTCGCCCGCGCCTTCCTCGATGGGACCCTGGTCCCCGGTACCGCCTTCGATCCCGCCGATCCGACGGCGATGGCCGATGCGCTGATCCTGGTGCCGACCCGGCGCGCCGCCCGCGCCCTGCGCGACGCGCTGCTCGCCGAACTCGCCGCCGGCGGCGGCGAAGCGGTGGCGCTCTTGCCGGAGATCCGGCCCTTCGGCGACGTCGACGAGGACGGCGACTTCGGCGAGGCCGACGACGACCTCGCCCCGGTCGCCACGCCGCTCGAACGCCGCCTCGCCATGACCCGGCTGGTGCTCGGCTGGACCGCCGGCCTCGCCGCCGGCAGTCGCAATCCGGCGACCGGCGCCGCCCCGACCGTGCCGGCGACCCCGGCCGAAGCGGTGCGATTGGCTTCGGCGCTCCTGGTGCTGATGGATCAGGTGGTCGCCGAGGGTGCCGACTGGTCGCTCCTCGACGGGCTGGTGCCCGAGGACCACGCCGCCTGGTGGCAATTGACCCGCGACTTCCTGGCGATCGCCACCCGTGCCTGGCCGGCTCATCTCGCCGAGCGCGGCCTCGACGATCCGGCGGTGCGCCGCCACGCCGCGATCCGCCGCACCGCCCGCCGCCTCGCCGAAGCGCCGCCGAAAGGTCCGGTGATCGCCGCCGGCTCGACCGGTTCGGTGCCCTCGACCGCCGAATTGATCGCCGTGGTGAGCCGGCTCGAGACCGGCGCGGTGGTGCTGCCCGGCCTCGACTTCGACCTCGACGCCGCCGCCTGGGACAGCCTCGAACCCGAGACCGGCGATCCCGTCCCCGGCCATCCGCAATACGGCCTGCGCCTGCTCCTCGACCGGCTCGGCGTGACCCGCGACGACGTCGCCCGGCTCGGGGCCCCGCCCACCCCGAACGAAGCTGCGCGCCGCCGTCTGCTCTCCGAGGCCCTGCGCCCCGCCGCCACCACCCAGGACTGGCGAACCTTCGCCGCGGCGATCGCCGAGGGCCGTTTCGACCTCCCTGCCGCCCTCGCCGGCGTCGGCCTGATCGAGGCCCGCAACGACGCCGAAGAGGCGCTCGCCGTGGCCCTGGTGTTGCGCGAAGCGATCGAGGATCCGGCCGCCACCGCGGCGCTGGTCACCCCCGACCGCAACCTCGCCCGGCGCGTCGCCGCCGAGCTCGGCCGCTGGGGCCTGGAGATCGACGATTCGGCCGGCCGCCCCTTCGGCCACACCCGCCCGGCGGTGCTCGCCCGGCTGATCGCCGAGACCGCGCTCGGCGGCTTCGATCCGGTCACCGTCGCCGCGCTGCTCGCCCATCCGCTCGCCCGCTTCGGCCGCCGCGCCGCCGCGGCCGCCCGCCTCGCCCGGGTGATCGAGCTGATCGCGCTGCGCGGTCCCCGCACCGTGCCGACCGGCGCCGGCCTGATCGAGGCCTTCGACGAGGCGGCCGCCGAGATCGCCGCCCATCCCGGCCGCACCGCCGCGGCGCGCGCCCGCATCCGCCCCGCCGAACGCGCCGAGGCCCGCGCCCTGCTGGTCGATCTGGTCGACGCGCTCGCGCCGCTCGAGGCGCTCGGCGACCGCGCCACCGTCGATCTGCCGACCCTGGTCGCGACCCATGTCGCGGCCCTCGGCGCGATCGCCGCCGATGCCGACGGGTCCGACGCCGCCCTCTATGCCGACGAGGACGGCGAGGCGCTGGCCGCCGCCCTCGCCGGTCTGGTCGAGGCCGCGGCCAGCGAGGGTGCGGCGATCCGCTTCGCCGCCGCCGCCTGGCCCGGCTTCTTCGAGGCGTTGCTCGGCGACGTCGCGGTCAACCGCCGCACCGCGCCGGGTGCCCGCCTGTTCGTCTACGGCCCGCTCGAAGCGCGCCTGCTGTCCTTCGATCTGGTGGTGCTGGCCGGGCTCGACGAAGGCATCTGGCCGGTGCCGGCCCGCGCCGATCCCTGGCTGTCGCGGCCGATGCGCCGCGATCTGGCGCTGGAGGCCCCGGAACGGCGCATCGGCCTGTCCGCCCACGACTTCGCCCAGGCCGCCGCCGCGCCGCGGGTGATCCTCGCCCGTGCCGCCCGTGCCGGCGGCAGCCCGACCGTGCCCTCGCGCTGGCTGCAACGCCTGTCGACCCTGATCGGCGCCGCCGGCACCGCCCGCATCAAGGCGCCGATGGCCGCACCGCTCGCCTGGGCTCGCCGCATCGACCGGCCCGACGCGCCGCCCCGGGCGGTCGCCCGGCCGTCGCCGCGTCCCCCCGTCGCGCTGCGGCCGAACCGCCTGTCGATCACCGAGATCGAGACCTGGATCCGCGATCCCTACGCGATCTTCGCCCGCCACGTCCTGCGCCTCACCGCGCTCGATCCGCTCGGCCGCTCGATCGGCGCCGCCGAGCGCGGCACCTTCGTCCACGACACGCTCGCCGCCTTCCTGCGCGAGGGCACTTCGGTGCGCGGCGCCGTCGCCCCGGCGCGGCTGAGCGAATTGGCCGAGATCGAACTCGCCCGCTTCGCCGCCTTCCCGGAAGTAGTGGCGCTGTGGCGGCCACGACTGGCGGCGATCGGCCGCTGGTGGCTGGCCGTCGAGGCCGAGCGCGACCCGCTGGTCGCCGAGCGCCACGCCGAGATCGCCGGGCGCTGGGTGTTCCCGGTCGACGGCGTCGACTTCACCCTGTCGGGACGCGCCGATCGCATCGACCTGATGACCGACGGCCGCCTCGCCCTGCTCGACTACAAGACCGGCCGCCCGCCCTCGGAAAAGGCGGTGCAGGCGCTGATGGCGCCACAATTGCCGCTCGAGGCGGCGATGGTCCGGGCCGGCGCCTTCGGCCCCGATCTCGTCGGCAAGGCGATCGCCGAGATCGCCTATCTCCACCTCACCGGCGGCGCCGCCGGCGGCTCGTGGGAGAGTCGCGGCCGCGGCGGCACCGAGGCCCGCGACGCCGAAGCCCTCGCCGACGCCGCCCGCGACCGGCTCGAGGAGCTGGTGCGGCTCTTTCGCCGGCCCGAGACCGGCTATCCGTCACGGCCGCGGGTGCAGTTCGAGAAGGACCGTGGCGGCGACTACGATCACCTCGCCCGCGTCGCCGAATGGGCGGCCGGCACCACCCCGGAGGCGACCGACCCGTGACCTCGCCCTTCGTGGTGCCCGCCGAAACGATCGATCGCCAGCGCCGCGCCTCGGCCCCGGAGTCCTCCGCCTGGGTCTCGGCCAATGCCGGCTCGGGCAAGACCTGGGTGCTGGCGCGACGGGTGATCCGCCTGTTGCTGGCCGGCACCCCGGCGAGCCGCATCCTCTGCCTGACCTTCACCAAGGCGGCCGCCGCCACCATGTCCAACCGCGTCTTCGCCGAACTCGGCCGCTGGACCCTGCTCGACGACGAGGCGCTCCGTTCGGCGATCGCCGAGGTCGAGGGGCCGGCGGTCGACCGGGGCCCACGCGCGGTGGCGCGGCTCGATCGCGCGCGGCGCCTGTTCGCCGAGGCGATCGAGACCCCCGGCGGCCTCAAGATCCAGACCATCCACGCCTTCTGCGAACGCATCCTCCAACAGTTCCCGCTCGAGGCCGATCTCGGCGGCCATTTCGACATCCTCGACGAGCGCCTGGAGCGCGAACTGGTCGCCGCCGCCCGCGACGCCGAGCTGGTTTCGGCGAGCCGCGCGCCGCTCGGCGATCCGGTCGCCGACGCGCTGGCGATCCTGCTCGACACGGTCGGCGAGTTCGCGCTGGCCGGCGCCCTCGACGCGGTCATCGCCGCCCGCGACGATCTGCGCAACGCTCTGCGCGCCCATGGCGATCTCGACGGGGTGATCGCGGCGATCCGCGCCGCCCTGGCGGTGCCGGACGGCGAGCGCGACGCCCGTCTGGTCGCCGAAATGCTCGCCTCGCCGGAGTTTCCCGCTCCGGTCCTCGCCGAGCTGATCGATACTTTCGCCGGCTCCGGCCGTCAGGACGCCGCCCAGGCCGAGCGCCTGCGCCGCGCGGTCGCCCCGACCGTGCCGGCGAACGATCGCCTCGCCGCCTGGTGGTCGGTGTTCTTCACCAATGCCGACGCGCCGCGCGCCACCCGCAGCCTCGCCACCAAGGCGGTGTGCGAGCGCCATCCCGACTTCCTCGACCGGGCGGCCCGCGAGACCGCGCGGCTCCAGCGTCTCGCCGACGCCCGCGCCGCGCTGGCGTCCGCGACCACCACCGCCGCCCTGTTGCGCCTCGGCGACCGCGTCGTCGGTCGCTATGAGCGGGCAAAACGCGCCCGCGGCGCCCTCGACTTCGACGATCTGGTCACCCGCACCGCCGATCTCCTGTCGCGCTCCGACGCCGCCGCCTGGGTCCAGTACAAGCTCGATCGCGGCATCGACCACATCCTGGTCGACGAGGCCCAGGACACCAGCCCGCGCCAGTGGGCGATCGTCCACGGTCTGACCGAGGAATTCTTCGCCGGCGAAGGAGCGCGACTCGGCGTGCGCACCGTCTTCGCGGTCGGCGACGAGAAACAGTCGATCTATTCCTTCCAGGGCGCCGAGCCGCGCCGCTTCTCCGAGAGCCGCAGCACCTTCGCGGCCCGCGCCCGCGCCGTCGATCGACCCTTCGCCGACGTCCAACTCAACCTGTCGTTCCGCTCGACCGACGACGTGCTCGCCGCCGTCGATCGGGTGTTCGAAGACCCCGCCCTGCGCGCGCGCCTGCTCACCGACCCCAGCGACTACGGCACCCACGCCGCCGCCCGCGCCGGCGCGCCGGGGTTGGTCGAGATCTGGCCGATGATCGTCGCCGACAAGGAGGTCGAGCCCGACGACTGGGCCGCCCCCCTCGACCGCGCCACCACCGCGGCGCCGTGGATGCGGCTCGCCGCCCGCATCGCCGACGAGATCGAGCACCTGCTCGCCCCCGGCTTCCGCCTGGAGGGCACCGGCCGGCCGCTCGGTCCGCGCGACATCGTCGTGCTGGTGCGCAAACGCGGCGTCTTCGTCGACGCGATCAACCGTGTCCTCAAGGAGCGCGGCCTCGCCGTCGCCGGCCACGACCGCCTGCGCCTCACCGATCACATCGCCGTCGCCGACCTGATGGCGCTCGGCCGCACCCTGCTGCTGCCCGAGGACGATCTGGCGTTGGCCTCGGTCCTGAAGTGCCCGCTGTTCGATCGCAGCGACGACGATCTGGTCGATCTGGCCTGTACGGATCGCCGCGAGGGCGAGAGCCTGACCGCCGCACTCCACCGGGCGGCGGACGCTTCGCCGGCCTGGCGCGCGGTCGCGAGCCGGCTCGAGGATTGGCGCGAGCGCGCCCGCCGCCTGCCGCCCTTCGAGCTCTATGCCCGCATCCTCGCCGCCGACGGCGGCCGCCGCCGCTTCGTCGCGCGCCTCGGCTCGGAAGCCGAGGACGTCCTCGACGAGTTCCTGGCGCTCGCCGCCGCCGCCGATCGCGGCCCGGCACCGAGCCTCGGCCGCTTCCTCGCCGATCTCGAGGCCGACGCCCCGGAGATCAAACGCGAACTCGACGAGACCCGCGACGAGCTGCGGGTGATGACCGTGCACGGCGCCAAGGGCCTCGAGGCGGCAGTGGTGTTCCTGGTCGATCCCGGCTCCGGCCCGGTCCATGCCGCCCACGACCCGACCCTGGTGCGCCTCGCGGTGCCCGATTCGCCGCCCGGCGCACCGCCCGTGCCGGTGTGGAGCCGCGGCTCCGCCGATCCCGCCGTGGTGGTCGCCGCCCGCGCCGCCCATCGCGACGCGGCGAGCGCCGAATATCTCCGTCTCCTCTATGTCGCCATGACTCGCGCCGCCGATCGCCTCTATGTCTGCGGCTTCGCCGGGGTGCGCGGGGCCAGCCCGGAATGCTGGCACGCCCGCATCGCCGAGCGCCTGCTGCCCGACGCCGAGGAAGTCACCGACGCCGCCGGCACCGTCGTCGCCCATCGCTGGCGCACCGGCCGCGGCATCCCGCGCCCGCCCGAGCCGCCGGCCCCCGCCGTCGCCGCCGCGAATCCCGACCTGCCGGCCTGGATCGATCGCCCGCCACCGGTCGTTCCGACGATTCTCCGGGCCACGCCCTCCGCCCACCCCGACGCGCCCGCGGCGAAGGGCCGCGGCGGTCCGGCCGCCGCCGCCGAACGCGCCGCCCGCCGCGAACTCGAGCGCCTGCGCGGCACGCTCGCCCATCGCCTGCTCGAGGTCCTGCCGGGCCTCGCCGTCGATCGCCGCCGGGCCGCCGCCACCCGCTTCCTCGCCGCCCGCGCCGCGGCATGGCCGGAAGACGCCCGCACCGGTCTCCTCGCCGAGGTCGAATCGGTGCTCGCCGCGCCGGACTTCGCCGCCGTCTTCGCCGCCGGATCGCGGGCCGAAGTGCCGATCGTCGGCCGCCTGGTCGCGACCGACGCCACGCCGATCGAGATCTCCGGCCGCATCGACCGCCTGGCGATCACCGCCGACGCCGTGCTGCTGGTCGACTTCAAGACCGATCGCCGCCCGCCGCCCGTCGGGGCGCCGCCGGCGAGCCATGTCGAACAGCTGGCGCTCTACCGGGTGCTGCTGGCGCGGCTGTTCCCCGGGCGGGCGATTCGCTGTGCGCTCCTGTGGACCGCCCTGCAGCGCCTCGACGAAATCGCGCCGGTGCTGCTCGACGCCGCGGCGCGACGGCTCGCGCTGTCGTGATCCTGTGGTTCGGAGCGGAGATACCTACAGCATCTTGACGCTAGGCCCTCGCCTACCTACGTTCTCACCCCGAAAGATCGGCGCCGCTCCCGCGCGCCCCGCAAGAGGTTTTCCCATGGCGACCGTGAAAGTCACCGACGCGTCCTTCGATACCGACGTCCTCGCTTCGTCCGAGCCGGTCGTCGTCGACTTCTGGGCGGAGTGGTGCGGACCGTGTCGGATGATCGCCCCGGCGCTCGAGGAGATCTCCACCGAGATGGCCGGCAAGGTGAAGGTGGTGAAGCTCAACATCGACGAGAACCCGGACGTCGCGATGAAGTTCGGCGTCCGTTCGATCCCCACCCTGATCGTCTTCTCCGGCGGCAAGCCGGCGGCGATGCAGGTCGGCGCCGCCCCCAAGGGCAAGCTGGTCGACTGGATCAACGGCGCCATCGCCTGATTTCGAGGTCTCGCCCGCGACGACGCCCCGCCCTCCCGACGGAGACGGGGCGTCGTCGTCGTCGCGTCTGCGACGAAGGGGCTTGAAATGCCGCGCCGAAACCCTCAAATCCGGGTCGAGTTCCCGAACCTTCGAGGCAGACCATGAGCGACGAGTCCGCGATCGCCCCCCAGGCCGACGCCGCCCCCGAAACCGCCCCCGCGACCGAGACGCCCGCCGTCGATCCGATCGCCGCGGCCCAGGCCGAGGCGGCCGAGCTGAAGGATCGCCTGTTGCGGACCTTGGCCGAGATGGAGAATCTGCGCCGGCGCACCGAGAAGGAAGTCCGCGAAGCGCGCGACTACGCCGTCTCCGGATTCGCCCGCGATCTCCTGGCGGTCGCCGACAACTTCGACCGCGCCCTGTCGCACGTCCCGGCGGAGCTGCGCGAGAGCACGGTGTCCGGCGCCGCGGCGCTGATCGAGGGCGTCGAACTGACCGGCCGCGAGTTGCTCAAGGTCATGGAGAAGCACGGCGTGCGCAAGCTGTCGCCCCAGGGCGAGCGCTTCGACCCCAACCTGCATCAGGCGATGTTCGAGATCGCCAACCCGGACGTTCCCGCCGGAACGGTGCTGCAGGTGCTCCAGGACGGCTTCGCCATCGCCGGCCGGGTATTGCGCCCGGCGCTGGTCGGCGTCGCCAAGGGCGGTCCGCGCATCGCCGCGGTGGACGCGAGCGCACCGGCCCCCGGGACCTTCGAAGGCATCGATCGGACCGTCTGAGCCCGGCGGCTCACGGGTTCGAGCGCCCGGCATTCCTCACGATTTGCAGGCTCCGCCGCCCCCTCGGGCGGCGAAGCCGTCTCACGGCTCGTCTGACGGCGCCTCGGGGCGCCGATCGTTCATTGATCGTCGGGGACGAATCGCTCGATCGAGGCCAGCTCGCGCCGGCGCGCTTCGACCAGCGCCTCGGCCAGCCGCCGCAGTTCCGGATTGTGGCCCTGCACGCGTTCCTTGTCGGCCAGCGCCAGCGTATCCTTGTAGCGCGAGATCAGCGCCTGGACGAACTGGCGGTCGAGTTCGCGCCCGGCCGGATCGCGCACCGCGACCGGCGCCGGAGTCCCCCACATCTGGGCGAAGTGCATCCCTTCCATCGCCAGCAGGCTGGCGATGATGGCGGCCGTCAAAACGTCTTTCCTCGTCATCCTGTCCGCTCGCGTCTGATTGGCGCTCGCCGTCGTGATTCGACGCAGCGAGTTCGCCGGAGCGGCAGATTGCCTCACTTCGCGTCGGCCGACAATGACCTCGGGCCGGGTCGTTGCGGCGATGGTGAAGGGCGGCCCCGGTGCCCCGCCCGGTTCTGCGGTGGGCTCAGATCGGCAGGGCGGTGGTCGCCTTGACCTCCTCCATCACCGCATAGGTGCGGGTCTCGCGCACCCCCGGCAGCGGCAGAATGACCTCGGCCAGGAAGCGCCGATAGGCCCCCATGTCGCGCACCCGCGCCTTGAGCAGATAATCGAAGCCGCCGGCCACCATGTGGCACTCCAGCACCTCGCCGGCGCGCTTCACCTGGGTGGCGAAGGCGTCGAACACGTCGGGGCTGGTGCGGTCGAGCAGCACCTCGACGAACACCAGGAGGCCGCGGCCGAGCTTGCCCGGATCGAGCTCGGCGCGGTAGCCGCGGATGAAGCCGTCGCGGGTGAGCCGCCGCACCCGGTCGGCGGTGGCGGTCGCCGACAGGCCGATGCGTTCGGCGAGATCGGCGTTGGTGATGCGGCCGTCGCCCTGCAGCGCCGCGAGGATCTTGCGGTCGAGACGATCGACGCCGTCGATTTCACTGCCGATCATGGAAACCTCGAAGAAATACCCGGATCTAGAGATCGATAACCCGGAAAAAGCCGGTTGAAAAGCGGTTATCATGGGCAATCGACGGTCGACGCCCGACCGCTCCCTTCCGTGGCTCCTCGCCGAGCCGTCACAGGACGACGCCCATGACCGCTTCCCGTGCCCTGGTTCCGCAGCCGCCGACGATCGCCCCGTTCCGTGCCGCCTATGCCCCCGACGACGTCGCGCTGGTGCGCGCCCTGATCGTCGAAGCCCGCTTCGACCCGGCCGCCGACGCCCGCATCGACGCCCACGCGACGCGGCTGATCGACAAGATCCGCGCCGAGACCGGCAGCTTCGGCGTCGAAGAATTTCTGCGCGAATATTCGCTGACCACCCGCGAGGGCCTCGCCCTGATGGTGCTGGCCGAAGCACTGTTGCGGGTGCCGGATTCCGAGACCGCCGACAAGCTGATCGAGGACAAGCTCGCCGAAGCCGAATTCGAGAACCACGAGCGGGTCTCCGACGCTTGGCTGGTCTCGGCCTCGGCCTGGGCGATGGGCCTCACCGCCCGCATCTTCCGTCCCGGCGAGACCCCCCTCGGGGTCATCTCCGGCATGGTCAAGCGTCTCGGGCGGCCGACCATCCGCACCGCGGCGCGCCAGGCGATGCGGGTGATGGGCTATCAGTTCGTGCTCGGCGAGACCATCGACAGCGCCCTGTCGCGCGCCGCCTCCTGGGAGGCCAAGGGCTACCGCTATTCCTACGACATGCTCGGCGAGGGCGCGCGCACCGCCGCCGACGCCGACAAGTATTTCGCCGACTATGCGCTCGCCATCGAACGCATCGGCAAGGGCGCCGCCGGCAAGGCGGGTCTGCCGAGCCGCGCCGGCATCTCGGTCAAGCTGTCGGCGCTGCACCCGCGCTACGAGGCGGTCAACGGCGAGGCGGTGATGCGCGAACTGGTGCCGCGCCTGCTCGATCTCGCCCGCGCCGCCAAGGCCCACGACCTCGCCTTCACCGTCGACGCCGAAGAAGCCGATCGGCTGGAGCTGTCCCTCGACGTCTTCGCCGCCACCCTGGCCGATCCGTCGCTCAAGGGTTGGGACGGCTTCGGCCTCGCCGTGCAGGCCTATCAGAAGCGCGCGGTCGAGGTGGTCGACTGGATCGGCGCCCTCGCCGAGGCCCACGATCGCCGGCTGATGGTCCGTCTGGTCAAGGGCGCCTATTGGGATACCGAGATCAAGCGCGCCCAGGAACGCGGCCTCGTCGACTATCCGCTGTTCACCCGCAAGGCGGCGACCGATCTCTCCTATCTCGCCTGCGCCCGCAAGCTCCTGCGCCTGCGCCCGCGCATCTATCCGCAGTTCGCCGGCCACAATGCGGTGACCGTCGCGCAGGTCCGCGAGATCGCCCGCGAGGGCTGGTCCGACACCGATCCCGGCTTCGAGTACCAGAAGCTCCATGGCATGGGCGACGCGCTGCATCGCGGCGTGGTCGAGGACGACGGCATGGCCTGCCGGATCTATGCGCCGGTCGGCGGCCATCGCGATCTGCTCGCCTATCTGGTCCGCCGCCTGCTCGAGAACGGCGCCAATTCCTCCTTCGTCGCCAAGGTCGGCGACACCAATATCCCGGTCTCGGCGCTGCTGACCCGCCCGGCCGAGGAACTCGGCCACGGCGCCCGCGCCCGCCATGCCCGCATCCCCGTCCCGGCCGCCCTCTATGGTGACGCCCGGCGCAATTCCGGCGGCCTGGAGCTCGGCTGGACCGCCGACCGCGAGACCCTGGAGCGCAAGGTCGCCGCCGCCGTCGCCACCCCGCGCGACGCCGCCCCGGTGATCGACGGCACCGCCCGGCCCGGCACCGCGCGCGCCGTGGTCTCGCCGGTCGACGGCACCACCGTGGTCGGCCGCGTCGTCGAAGCCGACGCCGCCCTCGCCGGCGACGCCATCACCCGTGCCGTCGCCGCCCAGGCCGATTGGGACCGCACCCCCGCCGCCACCCGCGCCGAGGCCCTGGAACGGGCCGCCGACGCCCTCGAGGCCGAACGCGAGAGCCTGATGGCCCTGCTCGCCAGCGAAGCCGGCAAGACCTTGCCCGACGGGCTGGCCGAGGTCCGCGAGGCTGCCGACTTCTGCCGCTACTACGCCGCCGAGGCGCGGCGCCTGTTCGGCGAGGATCGCATCCTCCCCGGCCCGACCGGCGAGGAGAACCGCCTGCACCATCGCGGCCGCGGCGCCTTCGTGTGCATCTCGCCGTGGAACTTCCCCCTGGCGATCTTCGTCGGCCAGATCACGGCCGCGCTCGCCGCCGGCAACACCGTGATCGCCAAGCCGGCCGAGCAGACGCCGCTGATCGCCGCCCGCGCCGTAGCCCTGCTCCACGCCGCCGGCATCCCCGCCGGCGCGCTCCATCTCGTCCCCGGCGACGGCACGGTCGGCGCCGCCCTGGTCGCCGACCCGCGCATCGCCGGCGTCGCCTTCACCGGCTCGACCGAAACCGCCCGCCGCATCAACCGCACGCTGGCCGCCAAGGACGGGCCGATCGTGCCGCTGATCGCCGAGACCGGCGGCATCAACGCGATGATCGTCGACGCCACCGCGCTGCCCGAACAGGTCGCCGACGACGTCGTGCTCTCCGCCTTCCGCTCGGCCGGTCAGCGCTGCTCGGCGCTGCGCCTGCTGTTCCTCCAGGAGGACGTCGCCGATCGGGTGCTGGAGATGATCGTCGGCGCTGCCGCGACCTTGCGGCTCGGCGATCCGCGGTTGCTCGCCACCGATCTCGGCCCGGTGATCGACGCCGAAGCCAAGGCTCGCCTCGACGACCACCTCGCCGCCTGCCGCGCCGCCGGCCGCATCGTCTGGGAAGGCAGCGTGCCCGACGGCGCGCTCGCCGCCGGCACCTGGGTGGCGCCGACCGTGGTCCGCCTCGACCGCGCCGCCGATCTGACCACGGAGGTGTTCGGCCCGGTGTTGCACGTGGTGCGCTGGAAGGCCGACGAGCTCGACGCGGTGATCGCTTCGATCGTCGGCTCCGGCTACGGCCTGACGCTCGGCCTCCACAGCCGCATCGATGCCACCGTGCGCCGGGTCTGCGACGCGGTCTCGGTCGGCAACGTCTACGTCAACCGCAACATGATCGGCGCGGTGGTCGGGGTGCAGCCCTTCGGCGGCTCCGGATTGTCGGGCACCGGCCCCAAGGCCGGCGGCCCGAGCTACCTGCCGCGCTTCGCCCTCGAACAGGTGATCTCGACCAACACCGCGGCGGCCGGCGGCAACACCACCCTGATCGCCATGGGCGAGGAGTGAGCCGCCGCCCGGCCGGTCACACCGCGTCGGGCAGCGGTTCGGTGGGAACGCCGGCGGGCTTGGGATGGCGCGCGGCGATCACCTCGAACAGGGCGCGGATCGCCTGCGCCTCGCCGCCTTCCGGGCGACCGGGCCGGGCGGCCGGGGTCCAGCCGTAGACGTCGACGTGGACCCAGCTCTCCGCCGCCTCGACGAAGCGCTGCAGGAACAGCGCCGCCAGGATCGATCCGGCGAAGCCGCCGGTGGCGACGTTGTTGGTGTCGGCGATCTTGCTGTCGAGCATCGACCGATAGGCCGGCCACAGCGGCATCCGCCACAGGGGATCGAACACCCGGACGGAGGCCTCGGCGATCGCCTGGGCGAGCTCGTCGTCGGCGGTGTAGAACGGCGGCAGATCGGGCCCGAGCGCCACCCGCGCCGCCCCGGTCAGGGTGGCGAGGTCGATCAGCAGGGCCGGCGCCTCCTCGTCGGCCAGCGCCAGTGCGTCGGCCAGCACCAGCCGCCCCTCGGCGTCGGTGTTGCCGATCTCGACGGTCGGCCCCTTGCGGCTCGCCACCACGTCGCCGGGGCGATAGGCGCGGCCCGACACGGCGTTCTCGACCGCCGGCACGATCAGCCGCAGGCGCACCGGCAGGTCGGCGGCGAGGATCATCGCGGCCAGCGCCAGCGCCGAGGCCGCGCCGCCCATGTCCTTCTTCATCAACAGCATGCCGGCGTCCGACTTGATGTCGAGGCCGCCCGAATCGAACACCACGCCCTTGCCGACCAGGGTCACTTTCGGCCGATCGGTGCGGCCCCAGGTGGCGTCGATCAGGCGCGGCGCCCGGTCGGAGCCGTGACCGACCGCATGGACCAGCGGGAACCCGTCGCGCAGATCGTCGCCGACGATCTCCCGCACCTGCCCGCCGGCCGCCATGAACACCGCCTGGATGGCATTGGCCAATTCCGCCGGGCCGAGGTCGTTGGCCGGGGTGTTGATCAGGTCGCGGGCCAGCCACACCGCCTCGATCGTCGCACCGAGTCGGTTGCGGTCGACCGAAATCGGCAGCCGCAGCCGCACCGCCCGCTGCGGCGCGTCGCGATAGCGCCCGAAGCGATAGGCCTCGAGGCCGAAGGCCAGCGCCGCCAGCGTCTCGTCCTCGAGCGGTCCGTCGATGTGCCAGTCGCCCGGCGGCAGCAGGGTGGCGAGCCGCCCGGGCAGGAACGGCGTGCGCGCCGGATCGCCGCGCCGGCCGAGCCCGAACAGCGCCCCGGCGATGCCGCCCTCGGCGTCCGGCACGACGATCAGCGCACCGGCGGTCGCCTCGAAACCGCAGGCCCGGGCGAAGGCGGCTACGGAGCCGCCGAGCTCGTCGAGGCGGGCGGCGAGGCCCTCCGGCGTCACCGTCCACACCGGAAGCGAGGTGAGATCGAAGTCGAGCGGCAGGAAGGGCAGGGGCAAGGCGATTCTCCGGGCACGGCGGGAACGGGATCGATCGCTGCAATCTAGCCCCCTCGGCGGCCGCGTCCACCCCGGGACCGCGCGACGGCGCCCGGCTTAACCGTCCGTTAGGGTTAACGAAGCATAACGAGAGGGTGACGACCGAGCGCCGACCGCCGCTCGCGTTCCCGAGAGACCCGCCAGATGCCCCAGCGCCCGCGCTCCTCCCGCCTCCTTCTCGCTCTCGCGCTGGTCGCCGCGACCGGGCTCGCCGGCTGCGCCACGCCGCGCCGCACCGACGATCCCGCCACCACCGGCTCGATCGGCACCGCGCCCCAGGACGATCGGGCGACCATGGAGGCCTGGACCGCGCGCTATCGCGAGCGTCCCGACGATCCCTCGGTGGCCATGAACTTCGCCGCCGCGCTGCGCGCCGACGGCCGCTTCGCCCAGGCCGTCGAGGTGCTGCAGAAGACCATGCTGCAGGCGCCCGGCGACACCGGCGTCGCCGCCGCCTACGGCAAGGCGCTCGCCGAGAACGGCGATTTCGCCGAGGCCCTCAAGGTGATCCGCGCCGCCAATCCGCCGCGCACCCCCGACTGGCGCCTGACCTCGGCCGAAGGCGCGATCCAAGATCAGCTCGGCAACACCGCAGAAGCCCGCCGCCTCTACGGCGAGGCGCTGAAGATGGTGCCCGACGAGCCGTCGGTGCTCAACAACCTCGGCCTGTCCTTCGTCTTCACCAACGAACTGGCCAAAGCCGAGGCGACCTTGCGCCGCGCCGCGCAGAATCCGCGTGCCGACAGCCGGGTGCGCCAGAACCTCGCCCTGGTGATCGGTCTCGCCGGTCGCTTCGACGAGGCCCGTCGGGTCGCCACCGCCGAGCTGCCGCCCGACGAGGCCGAGGCCAACATCGCCTATCTCAAGGCGATGTTGAGCCAGCCCGACACCTGGAAACAGATCCGCGCCGCCGACCGCAAGCCGGCGGCCGGCTGACCGGACGGCGTGCCCGTCATTCGCTCTTCGGCGCGAACTGGTCGAAGGCCTCGACGGCCTGGGCCGCATACATGAAGGCCGGTCCCGCCGCCATGTAGATCGCCGTCGCCACCGTCTCCATCACCTCTTCGCGCGTGGCGCCGGCGGCGCGCGCCGCCTTGGCGTGGAAGGCGATGCACGGATCGCAGCGCACCGTCACGCCGATCGCCAGCGAGATCAGCTCCTTGGTGCGGGTGTCCAGCGCCCCGGCCTTCAGCGCCCCGGCCGACATCTGGCCGAAGCCCTTGATCGTCTCCGGCGCGCCGATCCGCACCTCCTTGAGGAGCACCGACATCTCCTCGGCGATCTTCGGCCAATCCTTGTGCATCGCGGGTCTCCGGGTTCGCGAATTCGCCCGTCCCGGCGGCGGGGAAGGGCGATGGGGACCGCGACCCTGGGCCGCCGCAATACATTAGTCAATTCTAATAAATACGAATGGGCATCCCGTCGCAGGCCGCGATCGCGGCCGCCCGCACGTTCACTTCCAGCCGAACAGCTGGATCATCGCCGGCCCGATGATCACCGCGAACAGCACCGGCAGGAAGAACACGATCATCGGCACGGTGAGCTTGGGCGGCAGCGACGCCGCCTTCTTCTCGGCTTCGGCCATGCGGGTGTCGCGGCTCTCTTGCGACAGCACCCGGATCGCCTGACCGAGCGGCGTGCCGTAGCGCTCCGCCTGGATCAGCGCGGTGACCACCGCCCGCACCGCTTCGAGCCCGGTGCGGGTGGCGAGGTTCTCGTAGGCCTTGCGCCGCTCCTGCAGGTAGGACAGTTCGGCCGCGGTCAGCGACATCTCTTCGGCGAGCGCCAGCGACTGGGTGCCCATCTCCTCGGCCACCTTGCGGAACGCCGGCTCCACCGACATGCCGGATTCGATGCAGATCAGCATCAGATCGAGCGCGTCGGGCCAGGCGCGACGGATCGATTGCTGGCGCTTCTGGATGGCGTTGGAGACGTAGAAGTTCGGCAGGTACATGCCGACGCCGGCCGCCAGGAACGAGAAGGCGAGCTTCATGCCCGGCGGCTGCTCGGTCATGCCGAGGCCGAAGAAATAGAACAGCGCCACCATGAAACAGACGAAGGGCATGATGAAGCGTGCGAACAGGAACACCGTCAGCGGTGCCTGACCGCGAAATCCGGCCATCCGCAACTGATCGGCGGTCTTGTCGTCGGACAATGCGTTCTTCAGCTGCAGCTGGTCGACCAGCCGCTTCATGTAGGCCTTGGGCTCGACCCTCAGGCTGACCGGCTTTTCGGTGTTCATCCGCGCCCGCTCGCGGATCCGGATCTTGTCGCGTTCGACCGACACCGCCTTCATCCGCGTCGCCAACTGCTCCTTCTCGAGGAAGGGGATCGCCACGGTGAAGATCGTCGCGGCCACCCCGATCGCCGTGAAGGCGCCGAGCAGGATCTGCGGATCGGCCAGCATCGCCAGGAAGTCGCCCATCGGTGGCCCTTTTCAGAAGTCGAAGCTGATCATCTTCTTCATCACCAGGATGCCGACCAACATCACCAAGCCGCTGCCGACCAGGATGACGTTGCCCGCCGTGGTGCGGAACAGAAGCATGATGTAGTTGGGGCTCGTGAGGTAGACGAGGCCGCCGACGATCAGCGGCAGCGAGCCGATGATGCCGGCCGAGGATTTGGCCTCCATCGACATCGCGATGATCTTCGCCTTCATCTTCTTGCGGTCGCGGATCACCTTGGAGAGGTTGGCGAGCGCCTCCGACAGGTTGCCGCCGGCCTTCTGCTGAATGGCGATGACGATGCCGAAGAAGTTGGCCTCCTGGACCGGCACCCGCTCGTAGAGCTTCTGGCAGGCCTCGCCGACCGGCAGGCCGAGCTGCTGCGATTCGATGATCTGGCGGAATTCCCAGCGCACCGGATCCTTGGTCTCGGTCGCCACCATGCGCAGGCAGTCGCCGAGCGGCAGGCCCGAACGGATGCCGCGCACGATCAGATCGACGGCGGTCGGCAATTCGTCGACGAAGGCCTTCTGCCGCCGCTTGGCGAGATGGTCGATCAGCCAGCTGGGCAGGCCGAGGAAGCCGACGACGGCGGCGCCGAGGCCGACGAACGGATTGCCCGACAGGACGAAGGCGCCCATCGCCACGCCGACGCCGATGCCGATCGACACCAGGATGTAGGTCTTCTTGGTCCAGGAGAGCCCGGCCCGGGTCAGCCGAAGGCTCAGCGGCGGCCGCTTGGAGCGCTCCTCGAGCGCCTTCTGCTTGTCCTCGAAGTCCTTCAGCGCGTCCTGCAGCGAACGTTTGCGGCCGGCGATCTCCTCGACCTTGGTCGCCGGGTCGACGATCCGGCCGACCCGCTTCTGCGCGGTCTTCTCGCCCTGGAACCGGTCGTAGAGCAGCGCATAGGCGATGCCGGCGGCACTCGCCATCGCCAGACCGATCATCGCCAGGACGATCACGTTGGTTTCGAACACGCTGCCCCCTCCATGCCCGCTCAGGCGTTGCCGACTTCGGCCGCGTCGAGCGCTTCGGCGAGGCGCCGCTCCTCGTTGAAGTACCGCGCTCGGTCCCACATTCTCGGCCGGCCGATGCCGGTCGAGCGGTGGCGCCCGACCACCCGGCCGAACTCGTCCTCGCCGAGGATCTCGTAGATGAACAGGTCCTGCATGGTGATCACGTCGCCTTCCATGCCGAGCACTTCGGTGATCGCGGTGATCCGGCGCGAGCCGTCGCGCAGGCGCGCCGCCTGGACCACCACGTCGATCGAATTGACGATCATCTCGCGGATGGTGCGGGCCGGCAGGGCGTAGCCGCCCATGGTGATCATCGATTCCATGCGCGACAGGGCCTCGCGCGGGCTGTTGGCGTGGAGCGTGCCCATCGAACCGTCGTGGCCGGTGTTCATCGCCTGGAGGAGGTCGAAGGCCTCCGGTCCGCGCACTTCGCCGACGATGATCCGCTCCGGCCGCATGCGCAGGCAGTTCTTGATCAGATCGCGCATCGTCACCTGACCCTCGCCCTCGAGGTTGGGCGGCCGGGTTTCCAGGCGCACCACGTGCGGCTGCTGCAGCTGCAGTTCGGCGGCGTCTTCGCAGGTGATGATGCGTTCGGTCTGGTCGATGTAGCGCGTCAGGCAGTTCAGCAGCGTCGTCTTGCCCGAACCGGTACCGCCGGAGACCAACACGTTGCAGCGCGACCGGCCGATGATCTGCAACACCGTCGCCCCTTCCGGGGTGATCGTGCCGAACTTGACCAACTGATCGAGGGTCAGGCTGTCGCGCTTGAACTTACGAATGGTGAGCGCCGGCCCGTCGATCGCCAAGGGCGGGGCGATGACGTTGACGCGCGAGCCGTCGGGTAGGCGCGCGTCGCAGATCGGGCTCGATTCGTCGACCCGGCGGCCGACCTGACTGACGATCCGCTGGCAGATGTTCATCAGCTGCTGATTGTCGCGGAAGCGGATGCCGGTCAACTGCACCTTGCCGGAGACTTCGATGTAGGTCTTTTCGCAGCCGTTGACCATGATGTCGGCGATGTCGTCGCGGGCCAAGAGCGGCTCCAGCGGACCGTAGCCGAGCACGTCGTTGATGATGTCGGCGAGCAGGTCCTCCTGCTCGGCGATCGACATCACCAGACTCTTGAGATGGATGATCTCGTTGATGACGTCGGAGATCTCCTCGCGCGCCGATTCGGCGTCGAGGCGAGCGAGCTGGGCGAGGTCGATGGTGTCGATCAGCGCCGAGAAGATCGATGACTTGGTGTCGTAATATTCCTCCGAACGGGCGCGCTCCTGGGCGGCGCGGCCCGGCGGGATCGGCGTGTTGGGATTGGCGGCGGCCGACGGCGGGGCCGCCCGGCTCGGGGTCGGGGCGCGGCTCGGCGCAGGCGCGCGCGTCGGCGCGGCCGGTGTCGGCTCCGACCGTCCCCCGCTTCCGGCGCCCTGTGCTCCACCGCGTCGTCCGAACATCTGTGACCTTCCTCGTTCCGGTCGGGTTTCACGACGCCTTGCGGGCGCGCAGTTTGTCGATGAGCGGTGCGAAGGCCGAGCGGCGGGCCTTGCGGACCTCGGTCCGTCCGGTCACCGCGGCGGCGAGCGCCCGCATCAGTTCGGTGGTCGCGTGTTTGGCGTCGATCTCGCCGATCATCAGACCCTTGTTGGCGGCATTGCCGAACAGCGCCGCGTCGAACGGCACCGTCGCGGTGATCGGCAGATCGAGCGCCTTGGCGAATTCGTCGAGCTTGATCTCCGGCCGCTTCGGCATCCCGACCATGTTGAACACAAGCCGCGGCGGCGCGTCGTTGGGCCGCGACGAGCGCAGGCCGTCGACCAGATTCTTGGCGTTGCGCAAGTTGGCGAGATCGGGGGCGGCGACCACCACCACTTCGTCGGCCTCGCGCAACTGCCGTCGGGTCCAGCCGCTCCATTGGTGCGGCATGTCGATCACCACCACCGGCACGCTCGACCGCGCCACCTCGATCAAGGGATCGAACGACAGTTCCTCGAAGTCGTAGATCCGATCGAGCAGCGCCGGCGCGGCGAGCACGCTCAAGCGGTCGGAACATTTGGTCAGCAGGCGGTCGAAGAAGGTCTCGTCGACCCGCTCGGGCGAGGTCAGCGCCTCCAACGTGCCCTGGGTCGGGTCCTGGTTGAAGTCGAGCGCCGCGGTGCCCCAGGCGAGGTCGAGGTCGGCGACCACCACGTCGTTGTCCCAAGTCGTGGCGATCGACCAGGCGACGTTGTGGGCCAGCGTCGAAGCGCCGCAGCCGCCCTTGGCGCCGATGAAGGCGATCGAGCGGCCGACCGGCGCCGCTTCCGGCCGGTGATAGAGGTCGCCGATGGTGCGCAGCACGTCGAACAGATCGAGCGGCGCCACCACATATTCGCTGACCCCGCGGCGGATCAGTTCGCGGTAGAGCAGAACGTCGTTGATGTGGCCGATCACCAGCACCTTGGTGCCGGGATCGCAGACGTCGGCCAGTCCGTCGAGATGGCCGAGGATGTCCTCGCCCTTGCCCGAGGATTCGACGATCACCAGGTTGGGCGTCGGCGCGCTACCGTAGAACTCGACCGCCGCGGCGAGCCCGCCCATCTGGACCTTGACGTGGGCGCGCGACATGCGCCGGTCGGCGGCGGCCCCTTCGAGCGCCGCCACCACGGCTTCCGTCTCGCAGAACGCCTGGATGGCGATGCGCGGGATGTGGCGGGCGTCGCTGGACGGGGKGTGCACCGGTCTCTCGGGGTTACGGGTCATCAATCGCCTCCGGAGGACGAGGTCTTGGTCGACGCCAGACCGAAGTCGGACTTGGTCTTCTGACCCTTGCGGTACTTGTCGATCACGTTGACCGCGCGCGTGGTGTCGGCCGGGCCGATCTCGGCGGGCGAGATCAGATCGGTCGGCTCGGCCACTTCCGCGGCGAGATTGGCCTGGGTGGCGCAGCCGAAGTTCCAGTAGCTGCCGTTGTCGAAGCCGGCGAACGACCCGACAACCTGGTCCGGCCACTGGCCGCAAGGGTGCGCCACCCGCGCCACCACCCGCGGATAGGTGAGGCGGATCGGCGCCGCGTCCTGGGCGCCGAGCGCCCCGTAGGGCCGGCGGGTGATCGCATGGGCCGGCAGGCCGGCCCGCTGCAGCGCCGCCGACACTTCCGCTGCGGCGTTGCGCGCCGCCACTTCGTTGGTGGAACCGCTCGGCACCAGAATGGTGATGCCGCTCGCCCGCCGCTCCAGCGCGGCGCGGCCGAAACTCTCGACGGTCCGCGCCATGCGCGGCGTCAGATGGGCGACGTCGATCCCGACCGGCAGATCGAGCGTCTCCTCGCCCTCTTCGACGATGATCGGGTGACGTTGGCGATAGCCGTCCTGATCGATGCTGCCGGTGGCATCGGGATCGGTCCGGGTCGCGCAGCCGCCGAGCGTGGCGATCGCGGCGAGGCCGAGCAGCAGCGCCGGGACGAGGCGCGACCGGGACGGGAGGGGCGTCGGGCTCATGGCGTGGGGTTCCCTCACTCGTAGATGTAGCCGACGCGGCCCCGGTAGGAGCCGCCGGGCGTGCGATCGGCCGCGCGGTAGATGCGATTGAGCCGGCCCAGGAAATAGCCCGCGGCGTCGTTGGCCGGCTGGAAGTTCTGGTCGGGTCGCTGCAGCTTGGAGGCCGCCACCGGCCGCACCAGGACCGGCTGGATGAAGATCGCCAGTTCGCTCTGCGACTGCTGAAAGTCGCGCGATCGGAACAGGGTGCCGAGAATCGGGATGTCGAGCAGGCCCGGGGTGCCGGAGATCGCCTGTTTGACGTCGTCCTTGATCAACCCGCCGAGCACCATCATCGCGCCCGACGGCATCTCCAGGGTGGTCGAGGCCCGCCGGATGCGCAGCGCCGGGATGGTGATGCCGCTGACCGTCACCGCGCCGTCCGAGGTCAGTTCGGAGACCTCGGTCTTCACCGTCAGGCTGATGCGGTCGTCGGCCAGCACCACCGGCTGGAAGTTGAGGGCGATGCCGTAGTTCTTGAACTCGACGGTCATGGCGTTCTGGGTGACGATCGGCACCGGATATTCGCCGCCGACCAGGAACTGCGCCTGCTCGCCCGACAGCGCGGTCAGGTTCGGCTCGGCCAGCGTCTTCATCAGGCTCGCCTGTTCGAGCGCCTGAAGCCGGGCCCGCAGCTTGAAGCCCCCGGCATCCCAGCTGAACCGCTGGTCGAGCGCGGTGGTCACCCCGGAATTGATCGGGAAGGAATTGGTGGTCACCGCATTGGTGCCGAAGTTGCCCGACGATCCGAGCAGGCCGGTGAGCAGGCCGTTGGCGGCGGTGCTCTCGGCGGTGCCGGTGTTGGTCAGGTTGATGCCGAGCATCTTGACCGCCTGGCGCTGGACCTCGGCGATCGTCACCTTCAGCATCACCTGGTCTTTGCCGCGGATGGTCAGCGTGTTGACCACCTGCACCGTCGACCCGGCCGAGCTGCTGCCGCCGGTGGTGGCGCTGCCGCCGCTCGCCGCGCCGCCGCCGGAATCCGGCTGATTGCCGACGAAGCGCGTGGCGACTTCGTAGGCCTGGACCGCCTCGCTGGCGCTGCCGACCGCTCCCGACAGCACCACCGTTCCGGCGACCGCTTCGGCGCGGATGTCGCTGCGCGGCAGGAGCCGCTTGAGCAGGCCTTCGAGGCTGCGGGTGTCGAGCTGGACCTGGAGTTCGATGTTGGCGATCGGCCGCCCGGAGGCGCCGAACACCACGATGTTGGTGGTGCCGAACTTGTTGCCGATCAGATAGAGGCGGCGCGACGAGCGCACCACCGCGTCGGCGATCTTCGGGTCGGAGACCAGCACGTCGCGGATCTCTTCGTCGAAGTCGAGCACCTGCGACTTGGACAGCGGCAGCTGCACCACCCGATCGCCGCGGGGCAGCGACGCCTGGGTGCGATCGAGACGCACCGCGGCGGCGGGCTCGGCCGCCTGGGGCGCGGGGACCGCGAGGCACGCCCCGACCATCGCCGCCACGGCGAGGGCAGTTCTGCGCAAGTGGACCAGACTCCCGGACATACCCAAATCCTCGACATTCGCACCTGCGCCACGTCGGTGGCGCTCGAGTAGAGCTGCGCCGCGTCAGCGGCGCATGTTGACCGTCGACGACACCCCGTAACGGACCATCTTGACCGAGCCGCCGGCCGCGGCCTCCGGTTCGTCGACCACCGGGCCTTCGTGATCGCGCAGGGCCCGAAGCGCCAGCGACACCACCCCGAGCTGCTGCGACTGGGCCATGGTCTCGGCCTGATGCGGCGTCAGCTCGAGGGTCACCGTGTCCTTGACCAGCATCGAGGCCTCGCCCTTGGATTCGGAGACCTGCTGATCGACCGCCAGGACGCGGATGTTGGTGAGGATCGTGTCGCTGACATAGGCGTCGTTGGCGCCGGCGCCGCCCTTCGGGGCGGCCCGGGTGAGGATCACGTCGACATGATCGTTGGGCAGGATGAAGCCGCCGGCGGTGCCGGCCGCCTTGACCTCGACCGCCGCGGCCCGCATGCCGGGGGTCAGGATCACCGACATGAAGCCGCGTTCGGCGCGCATCAGCCGCTGTTCGCGCACCGGCTCGCCGGTCAGGAACGGCGCCCGCGCCACCATGCCGACCCACTCCTCGGCCGCCTTGGGGCGGGCCGCGCGGATCACATAGGCTTCGACGACACCGGATTTGGGGAAGGCCTGCCAGGCGAGATCGCCGGCGATCAGCCGGGTGCCGGTCTGGATGTCCCGGGCGGCGACCAGTACGTCGACGGTGTCGAGGCGCGGGGCCTCGGTCGGCGTCGCCACCACGACCGGCGGCGGCGGCTCGCGATTCGACATCTTCACCGCCAGCAGCGCGGCGACGATGCCGGCGCCGAGCGCGATGGCCAGAACGAGAAGACGGGTGACCTGCATGACCTCGATCCGAACTGCGCAAGGAACGTCCACGACGTCCATGGCATCGGAGTTTCGGGCACGAGTGGTTCAGGTATGGTTAACGAGATCTCTGCAAATGCGGTGAAGGGATCGTGAAGACCGTCGCGACGACGGGTTTTCGCCCGTCGGACACCTCACAGAAACACCCGCATCCAGTCGCTCTGGGAGAAGATCTGCAATCCCGCCGCCGACAGGGCGATGCCGTAGGGCACGCGGCGATGTTCGTGGAAGCGCGCCAGGAAGCCGAACTTCAGCACCGGCAGCGGATCGAGCAGGCGGTCGGAGGCCAGCACCAGGAGCGTCAGGCCGCCGCCGAAGATCGACACCGCGAGGCCGAAGTCGAGCATGTGCGGCCAACCCAGCCAGAAGGCCACGGCCGCCGCGAACTTGACGTCGCCGCCGCCCATCCAGCCGAAGGCGAAACAGGCGAAGCCGATCGCGAACACCACGCCGGCCGCCGCGAAATGGGCACCGACCTCGGCCGGCGACCCGGCGGTCAGCGCCACCGCCGCCAGACCCACGGCGAACAGGCCGATCGACACCCGGTTGGAGATGGTCATCGAGAAGAAATCGGTCACCGCCGCATGGACGACGAGCACCGGGAACACCGCGGTCACCACAGCCGGCAGTACCTGCATCAGTCCCTCCTCGCGCAGCGATGCGATCACGATGGCGCATCGTCCCTGAAGGCGGCGTAAACGCCGGGTTGGGCGCCGCCGCAAACGACGAGAGGCGGGAACGCCGGTCCCCGCCTCTCGAATTCGGTCCGCGTGGAACCCGCTCACTTCATGTTGGCGGCGAGGTTCGTGAAGGTGCGGTTCAGGTTGGTGCCGAGCGCGGTGGCGCCGGTGATGATGGCGACGGCGACCAGCGAGGCGATCAGGCCGTACTCGATGGCGGTGGCGCCGGACTCGTCCTTGAGGAAGCGGGTGAACATGGTCATCTGTCTAGCTCCTTGGTATTCACACGGGTCAACAGAGCTTCGGTGCACCGATCCTTCTGGCTGCTCGAAGTCTGATCCGACCATAGCGCCCGCCTTCTAAGACCCGGTAAATTTGATTGGTTATCATTGTGTCTATCGCTGGAACTCCGGCGATGCCTAACGATCCGTGACCCCGATCGTCGACCGACGGCGAAGCGGGAGCTCGGCCGAGAACTTTTCCGTGCCCGCACTTTCCTCGATGGCAAGCGGTACTGACATGTCCGCGCGCCTCGCCGTCGAGCCTCCGCAACCGCCGCCTGCCGTTGCGTCGCCTCGCGACCCCGCCGCCGGCCTTTAAGCGTTCCTTCACCAAACCCGCACAACATGCCGGGACCGATCTCCGACGGAGTGTGCCTGCCGTGTCGCAATCAACCGCCATCCTCGCCGGCCTGATCTTCGCCGCCGCCGCGACGGTGTCGGGCACAGGCCTCGCCAAGGATCCGATCTCGGTCACCATCGACCGCGCCAAGGTGATGCGCATCTCCGCGCCGGCCGCCACCGTGGTGATCGGCAATCCGGCGATCGCCGACGCCTCGATCCAGGACCGTCAGACCCTGGTGATCACCGGCAAGGCCAGCGGCATCACCAATCTGGTGATTCTCGACGGCAAGGGCCAGCTGATCGCCGACGAGACGATCAACGTCGAGAAGCCCCAGGTCGGCTATGTCACGGTGCAGCGCGGCGGTGCCCGCTACACCTATTCCTGCACGCCCAACTGCAATGCGGCGATCGAGCCGGGCGACACCGCCGATTATTTCGGCGCCGCCAACTCGCAGATCACCACCCGCAACGGCTTCGGCCAGCAATCGGCGGGCACGCCCTGACGGCGGTGACCGCTGCGCGCCGAATCTCTTGAACCGATTCTTCAGGCTTTTCCGCGAAGCTCTCGGTCACGGCCGCGGCGGCCGGCGGCCACAGGGTCGTGGCGCCCGCCCCGGCAGAGGGAGTGCGTGACCGGAATGACGCGCGACGTCGATCCCCAGCGACTGCCGACCCCCCGGAGCGGCCCGCGACGGTGGCTCCTGCGCGCCTTCCTCGCCGATCGGCGCGCCTCCACCGCGGTCGAATTCGCCATCATCGCGCTGCCCTTCCTCGGTCTGCTCGGCGCCATCTTCGAATCCGCCATTGCCTTCCTGGCGGGGCAGATCCTCGACACCGCGGTCGCCGACGCCGGCCGCCTGATCCGCACCGGCCAGGCCCAGCAGGCCGGCTACAGTTCGAGCGCCTTCGCCACCCAGGTCTGCAATCGCCTCTATGTCCTTTTCGATTGCAGCGGCCTGACCATCGATTCGAAGGTCTATACGAGCTTCAGTTCGGTGGTGACGACCTCGCCGATCGATGCGAGCGGCAACTTCGTCACCACCGGCTTCACCTTCAACATGGGTGGATCGTCCGACATCGTGGTGGTGCGGGTGTTCTACCAGTTCCCGGTGACCTTCAACTATCTCGGCCTCAACCTCGCCAATCTCGGCAACGGCAAGCGCCTGATCTCCGGCGTCGCCGCCTTCCGCAACGAGCCCTTCCCATGGTGACGGCGCCGCTCCCCGCTCCCGCGACCCCCGTCCGCGCTTCGCTGGTCGCCCGCGGTCGCGCCGCGCTGCGGCGTCTGGTCGCGGATCGGCGCGGCGTCTCGGCGGTCGAGTTCGCGATTCTGCTGCCCTTGATGCTGACCCTGTTCATCGCCGGCAACGAGGTCTCGCAGGCGATGACGATCTATCGCAAGATCAGCCACACCGGCGCCACCCTCGGCGACCTGGTGTCGCAGGTCAGCTCGATCAGCTCGTCGGACATGACCAACATCCTCGCCGCCGCCAATGCGGTGATGGCGCCCTATGACGCCTCTCAGGCCAAGCTGGTGGTCTCGGCGGTCAACTACACCACCTCCGGCGGCTTCGTCACCGCCTGGAGCGTCGCCAGCAACACCACCGCCTGGACGGTCGGCTCGACCCCGCCGATCACCATTCCCTCGGGTCTGGTGACCAACGGCCAACAGCTGATCGTCACCCAGGCGCGCTACGACTACGTCTCGACCTTCTCGACCTTCATGGCCGACATCTGGGGATCGGGCACGATCACCCTGAAGGACGTCACCTATCTGCGGCCGCGCGTGTCGACGACGGTGGCCTATCCGTCTCCGAACTGACCGCTCCTGCCGGCACCGCCCCGGTGGTCGCAGCCGGCGCCGGGGGCGGTTCGATCAAATCGAGATAGGGCGCATAGGCCGAGGCGCCGATTCGCAGAAATCCGCCGCCGTGGACCGGTTCGATCGCCTCGTAGGCGGCCGGATCGACGTCGGCGAGATCGATCAACATCTCGCCGAGCGCCCGCCGCCGTGCCTCGTCGAGGCGGCTCTGCACCACCTGCGGCCCGTGCGGCAAGACCGGCGACGTCCAGATCACCCGGAGATCGGCCATATTGGCCTCGCCGGCGGCCACCGCATAGTGCAGCGTGCCGCGGCCGTAACCTTCGGTGACGTCGCCTTCGAGCGTCGACCACACCATCGCCGCCTCGACCCGCCCGGCGATCAGCGCGGCGAGCGCGGCGCGCGGCCCCTCGACCGTCTCCAGTCGCGGCGTCACCGCCGATCCGGCGTCGCGGGTGAGCAGCGCGGTGGCGAGCCTCCGCCCGACGATCGCCCGCTCGCCGGCGACCGCCAGCCGTCGTCCGTCGAGGTCGCGGGGCGCGGTGATCGGCGAGCCGGTGCGCACCACCACCACGGCGTGGAAACCGGCCGAGCCGTCGGCGGCGCGCGGCACCACCAGCGGTTCGACGCAGCCGCAGGAGCGCCGCGCGGTGGCATAGCCCGCCCCCGACAGGCCGGCCTGATCGATCCGTCCGGCGACCAGGGCGGCGACCAGCGCCCGCTCGTCGGGCAGCCGTTCGACCCGCGCCTCGACACCCAGGACCTCGCCGACCCGTCGCCGGTAGGGCTCGAGCCGGTCGAGCGCCGCGTCCGAGCGGGCCGGCGCGACGATGCCGATGCGGAAGGGTTGCGGCGGCCGCGCCCGCGGCTTGCCGCGTTCGATCGCCGCCACGCCGACGGGGCCGCCGACGAGCGCCAGGGCGATCGCCACGACCGGAAGACGGCGTCGGAGGGAGGCGTGCGGCATCGGCGAGGCGGCCCGAGACGGGGAGGGGGCGACGGTCGGCGACCGCCGCACATCGATTCGCCGGCAGGATCGACCGCGGCGCGTGGCCGTGCAAGGCCCGCGCGGCCGTCCGTCGTTCAACCGGCCTCGATCATTCGTGGAAGGTCAGGCGGCTGCCGACCATTTCGACGTTCGACAGGCGGCGAATGAAGCTCATGCCGAGCAGACTGGTACCGAGCGACTTCTCCGGCATTACCAGCGCCTCGACGTTCTTGACCCGCACGTCGCCGATCCGCACCTCGTTGAGGGTGACGCGGGCGGCATGCGCGGTGCCGTTGGCGGTGGCGATCGGCACGGTATAGGCCGACGGCAGCACAGGGCGCAGGCCGAGGCGCATCAGATCTTCCTGGCGCAGCGCCACCGAGGTCGCGCCGGTGTCGACCATCACGTCGATCGCCCGGCCGTTGATCGTCGCCTCGGTCTGGAAATGTCCGCGCGGATCGGCGCGCAGGGTCACGCTGCGACCGGAACTCTCGGCCGCCCGGCTCGGCGCGCCGGCGCCTTCCTCGACCCGGTAGCCGACGGCCCTCGTATCGACGGTCACCGGCCGTTCGGTCACGAAGGCCACCACGTGCAGCAGCGCCGGCATGTAGGCCGGCGACATCAGCACCAGGAGGCAGAGCAGCAGAGCCGCGCGCAGCGTGTTCCTGAACATCCGTCCCATCCCGTCGAAGCGGGAGAAGGATACGGACTTCGCGCTAACAACCCTTGAAGGCGAGGGCGTGGATTCGCGCTTGCGCTCCTTGCCGGCGGCGGGACGACGGGGGCTGCGGCGCTTCGGCTCAGGCATCGCGGGTGAGCACCGCGCGCGTCGCCGCGTCGCGGATCGCGGCGAGGTCGGCCAGTCCCGATTGGGCGCCGCTCTCGCGGCAGGCCAGAGCGCCGGCCGCCAACCCTTCGCAGAGCGCCGTCTCGAGGCCGTCGCCGCGGTCGAGTGCCGCGGCGAGCGTGCCGCAGAAGGCGTCGCCCGCCCCGGTGGTGTCGATTGCCGTGATCGGCGGCGGCGTGCCGTGCCAGGCCCGTCCGTCCGGGGTCGCCGCGACCAGACCGGCGCCGCCCAGCGTCACCACCGTGACCGCGTCGAAGCGGACCGCGAAGGCCCGGGCGAAGGCGGCGGGATCGGCGGGAAGGCCGAAGCGCACCGCGAGCTCGCGGGCCTCGTGCTGGTTGACCACCACCACCTCGGCCGAGGCGAAGCTCGCGTCCTCGGTGCCGTGGACCGGGGCGGCGTTGAACAGGATGCGCGCGCCGGCGGCTTTCGCCGCGGCGATCGCCGCGGTGACCGCCTCGGGGGACAGGGAGTTCTGGGTCAGGAACACCACGCCGGGGCCGAAGGCACCGTCGAGCTGAGCCGCAGACGCCGCCAGATTGGCCGAATCGGCGCCGATCATCATGTTCTCGGCCGACGGATCGACGGCGACCATGTGGGCCCCGGTGGCCATCTCGACCACCGCCACCCGGGTCAGGTCGACCCCCGCCGCCGCGACCCCGGCGAGCGCCAGCGTCGCGAAGGGATCGTCGCCGACCGCCCCGACCAGCGCCACCCGCGCTCCGGCGCGCACCGCGGCGAGGGCCTGATTGGCGCCCTTGCCACCCGGCGCCAGCCGGTAGCTGCGGCCCTTGACCTCTTCGCCCGGCCCCGGCAGGCGCGGCACGCGGGTGACCATGTCGACGTTGATGGTGCCGAACACGACGATCACCGGCCGCTCCCCCGCCGACGGCTCATTTGGTGCCGTAGATGCGGTCGCCGGCGTCGCCGAGCCCGGGCACGATGTAGCCGTGGTCGTTGAGGTGGTCGTCGATCGCCGCGGTGATGATCGGCACGTCGGGATGCGCCGCCCGCAGCCGCGCCACCCCTTCCGGCGCCGCCAGCAGGCAGACGAAGCGCACGTCCTTGGCCCCGGCCTGCTTCAGCCGTTCGATCGCCGCGGTCGCCGAATTGGCGGTGGCCAGCATCGGATCGAGGACGATGACCATGCGGTCTTCCATGTCCTCGGGCGCCTTGAAGTAATATTCGATGGCGGTCAGCGTCGCCGGGTCGCGGTAGAGCCCGACATGGGCGACGCGGGCCGACGGCACCAGATCGAGCATGCCCTCGAGCAGGCCCATGCCGGCGCGCAGGATCGGCGCGAACACCAGTTTCTTGCCGGCCAGCGTCGGCGCCTGCATCGTGGTCAACGGCGTCTCGATCTCGATCGAGGTCAGTTCGAGGTCGCGCGTCGCCTCGTAGGCGAGCAGCAGGGCGATTTCGCGCAGGAGCTGGCGGAAACTCTTGGTCGAGGTGTCCTTGCGACGCATGATCGTCAGCTTGTGGGCCACCAGCGGGTGAGCGATCACCGTGACGCCGTCGGAAGACATGGCTCGAAACTCCGGTACGAGGGAACGAAAGTCGGACGCCGAACTTAGCCGACCACGAGCGTCCCGCAAGCCGCCCCGGTGCGGATCGCCCGCCCCGTAGCCCGATTGCCGTCGCTCGTCCACCGTTCTATTGTCGCTCCCGCTCCTGGGGTGCCCGCTTGGTGCGGGCTGAGACGATACCCATGGAACCTGGCCGGCCCTGCCCGGCGAAGGGAGACGAGCACCATGACCACCGATCCGACTTCCATCCCCGCCATCCCGGCGGCCGCCTCCGACGTCGCCGCGATCGGCGCCGACGTCGGCCGCCGCCTCGCCGCGCTGCGCCTCGCGCGCCCGCTGGTCCACAACATCACCAACTACGTGGCGATGGATCTCTCCGCCAACGTCCTGTTGGCGATCGGCGCCTCGCCGGCGATGGTCCATGCGATCGAGGAGGTCGAGGAATTCGTCGCCTTCTCCGGCGCCCTGGTGATCAACATCGGCACGCTGTCGGCGCCGTGGATCGACGCCATGGTCGCCGCCGCCGCCGCCGCCCGCCGCAAGGGCATCCCCTGGGTGCTCGATCCGGTCGGTGCCGGCGCCACCACCTTGCGCGATCGCGCCGTCGCCCGCCTGATGGCCGAGAAGCCGACCGTGGTGCGCGGCAACGCCTCCGAGATCCTGGCGGTCGCCGGCGCCGCGGGGGCCGCCGCCAAGGGCGTCGACAGCGGCAATTCCTCCGACGAGGCCCGCGCCGCCGCCGTGGCGTTGGCGCGAGCCAGCGGCGCCGTGGTGGTGGTCACCGGCGCCGTCGACGTGATCACCGACGGCACGCGTCTGGTGGCGCTCGCCGACGGCGATCCGCTGATGACCCGGGTCACCGCGACCGGCTGCGCCCTGTCGGCGGTGGTCGCCGCCTTCCTGGCCGGTCCGTCCGACGCCTTCGCCGCGGCGGTCGCGGCGGTCGCGGTCTACGGCGTCGCCGGCCGCCTCGCCGCCTTCGACGCCGACGGCGGCCCCGCCACCTTCCGCACCGCCTTCGTCGATCGCCTCGCCCGCATCGGCGCCGAGGAGGTGGCGTTCGCCGTCACGGTGGTGCCGTGACCGCCCCGCGCCTCGCGCCCGCGGCGCTGCGCCTGATGCTGGTCACCGATCGCGACATGATCGGTGCCCGCTCGCTCGACGTCGTGGTCGACGCCGCGGTGTCGGGCGGCGTCGGCTCGGTGCAATTGCGCGAGAAGAGCGCGCCGACCCGCACCTTCGTCGATCTCGCCCGGGCGCTGGGCGCTCGCCTCGCCGCCCGCGGCGTGCCGCTGTTCGTCAACGATCGCGTCGACGTGGCGCTCGCTGCCGGGCTCTCCCATGTCCATGTCGGCCAGTCCGACATGCGGCCGGCCGACGTGCGAGCGCTGATGGGACCGGCGGCGGTGATCGGCCTGTCGATCACTGCGCTTTCCGACCTCGATGCCGACGATCTCGCCCGGGTCGACTATCTCGGCGTCGGCCCGGTCTTCGCAACCGCCACCAAGCCCGATGCCGCGCCCGCCCTGGGGCTTTCCGGCCTCGCGGCGATCCGGGCGGCGACGTCCTTGCCGATCGTCGCCATCGGCGGCGTCACCGCCGACACCGTGGCGGGCTTGCGGGCCGCCGGCGCCGACGGCGTCGCTGTGGTCTCGGCGATCATGACCGCCGCCGATCCCGCCGCCGCCGCCGCCGCCTTCGTGCGGGCCTTCGGCGCCTGACCCGGACCGCGACGTAGGACACCCGCGTGCGGTCCGCTCGACCCCTGTCGAAAAGAGCGGCAGACTCGCACGCGAGGGCTGCGCTCGACCGATTCGCGCCCTTCGGTGCCGGCGCCGGCCGTCTCCGCGCCAGAGGACGTTTCCGCGATGACCGACGCCGTCTCCCCCGCCCAGGACCCGGCCGCGGTCGCCGCTGCCCGCCGGCTGCTGTCGGCCGGCGAGGTGCGGTCGCGCGCCAACCACCTGTTCGACCTCGCCCTGATGGATCGGCTCGAGCATTTCACCATCGATCTCGGCCGCCTCGATCCGGTCGCCGATCTGGTCCTGCGCCAGATCCGCTCGGAGCACCCGTCGCTCGAGGTGCCGCCGCATTCGCGCTGGCGCAACTTCGAGGCCGGTGCCTGCGACCGCTGGGGCATGCTCGCCGCCTCCCGCGACTGGGAGAGCGAAGCCGAATTCGGTCGCGCCGCCATCGACCTCGCCACCGTCGGCGTGCTGCTCGATGCCGGCGCCGGGCCGCGCTGGACCTATGCGGAAGCCGCGACCGGCGAGACCTGGACCCGCTCCGAGGGTCTCGCCGTCGCCTCGCTGGTGATGTTCGCCAGCGGCATCTTCTCCAGCGAGCCCTTCGATCCGCTGCGCGCCGACGCCCGCGCACTCGCCGGTCTCACCGCCGAGGAACTGGCCGACGGCCTCCAGGTCTCCGCCTCCAATCCGCTGGTCGGCCTCGACGGCCGCCTCGGTCTGGTCAATCGCCTCGGCCAGCAGATCGCCTATCGCTCCGACGTCTTCGGCACCGAGGACGGCGCCCGTCCCGGCGGTCTGCTCGACCATCTGACGCGGCGCTTCCCCGACGGTCGGGTGCCGGCCCCGACGGTGCTGGAGATCCTGCTCGATGCCCTCGGCCCGATCTGGCCGGGCCGCTTTCAACTGGCCGGCGTGGCGCTCGGCGACGTCTGGCTTCATCCCAAGCTGGTCACCGACGACGCCACCACCGGCCTGGTGCCGCTCCACCAGATGTCGCAGTGGCTGACCTATTCGCTGATCGAACCCCTGGTGTGGGCCGGTCTCGACGTGGTCGATCTCGACGGGCTGACGGCGCTTCCGGACTATCGCAACGGCGGCCTGCTGGTCGACGGCGGCATCCTGCGCCTGCGCGATCCCGCGGCCGCGACCCGCGTCCATGCCGTCGACAGCGAGCTGGTGGTCGAATGGCGGGCGCTGACCGTGGCGCTGATCGATCGCCTCGCCGGGGTGGTGCGACAGGGCCTCGGCCGCAACGCCTACAATTTTCCGCTGGCCTGCGTGCTGGAGGGCGGCACCTGGGCGACCGGCCGCAGGCTCGCCCGCGAACGCCGCCCCGACGGCGGCCCGCCGATCCAGGTCGAGAGCGACGGCACGGTGTTCTGAGCGCTACGCCGGCGTCGATCGGAACATCGGTCGACCATGGACCCCGAGCGCCAGTCCGAGATGGGCGGCGAAGGTCTCGGCGACGTCGGCGAAGGCCCGCGCCCCGAGATCGCCGGGCACCACCTGCGGCCCGAAGGCCAGGATCGGCACGAATTCGCGGGTGTGGTCGCTGCCCGGCCAGGTCGGATCGCAGCCGTGGTCGGCGGTGGCGATCGCCAGATCGTCGGGCCTGAGCCGCGCCTCGATCTCCGGCAGGCCGCGATCGAAGGCCTCGAGCGCCGCGGCATAGCCGGCGACGTCGCGGCGATGGCCGTATTCCATGTCGAAATCGACGAAGTTGGTGACGATCAGCGCGCCGTCGGCGGCGGTGTCGAGAGCTTGAATCGTCGCCGCGAAGATTGCGGCATTGCCCGACGCCTTGACCTTCCGCGTCACGCCGCGGCCGGCGAAGATGTCGGAGACCTTGCCGATCGCCACCACCTCGCGCCCCGCCGCCTGCGCCCGGTCGAGCAGCGTCGGCTCGGGCGGGGGCACGGCGTAGTCGCGGCGATCGGCGGTGCGCTTGAAGGTCTCCGGCGAGGTGCCGTCGAAGGGCCGGGCGATCACCCGTCCGACCCCCAGCGGATCGACCAGCCGCCGGGCGATCTCGCACAGCCGGTAGAGCCGCTCGAGCCCGAAATGCTCGGTATGGGCGGCGATCTGCAGCACGCTGTCGGCGGAGGTGTAGAGGATCGGCCGGCCGGTGCGGATGTGTTCGAGGCCGAGCCGGGCGATGATCTCGGTGCCCGAGGCCGGTTCGTCGCCGAGGATCCCCGGCAGATCGCCCTCGGCGATCAACGCGGCCACCAGCTCCGGCGGAAAGCACGGATGGCGCTGCGGGAAATAGTGCCAGTCGAAATCGACCGGCACGCCCATCAACTCCCAATGGCCCGACGGCGTGTCCTTGCCGCGCGAGCGCTCGACGCCGTGACCGGCGGCCCCGGTCAGCGTCGCCGCCGGGGCGATCGCCGGCACCCGCCCGCTCGCCGCGGCCGCAGCGCGCCCCAGCCCGAGCCTGGCGAGATTGGGCAGCATCAAGGGCCCGGCGCGCAGGCCCGCGCGGTCGCCGCGGCCGTCGGCGCAGGCCGCGGCGATGTGGCCGAAGGTGTCGGATCCGACATCGCCGAAGCGCTCGGCGTCGGCGGCGGCGCCGATGCCGAAGGAATCGAGGACGATCAGGATGGCGCGGGGCATGGGCAGTCCTCTCGAAGTCGACCCGGTTCAGCCGGGAATGCGCGCGGCGATCGCCGGAAGGCCCGGCTCGGCGGTGGCGCCGAAACGGTAGGCGGCGATCAGCCGCGCCGCAGCTCGGTCGGCCGCCGCCTCGTCGGCGGCATGGACCCGGCCGAGCGGCCGCCCCGGCCCGACGCGCGCGCCGAGGCCGGCGAGATCGGCGAAGCCGACCGCCGGATCGATCGGATCGGCGGCGGCGACCCGGCCACCGCCGAGTTCGACCACCGCGACGCCGATCGCCCGCGTGTCGATCGCCGTGACCGCGCCGTCGCCGGGTGCGACCACGTCGCGGATCACCGGCGCCACCGCCAGATGGGCCTCGGGCCGTTCGACGAGATCGGACGGGCCGCCCAGCGCGGCGATCATCCGCCCGAAGGTAGCGGCGGCGCGGCCGTCGTCGAGGGTGGCGACCAGCTTCGCCCGCGCCTCGTCGAGCGAGGCGGCGAGACCACCGACCATCAGCATCTCGGCGCCGAGTTCGACGGTCACCGCTTCGATGCGCGGGTCCCGCCGCCGTCGGGCCAGCAGATCGACCGAATGGCGCACCTCGAGGGCATTGCCGGCGAAGGGCGCCAAGGGCTCGTTCATGTCGGTGACCAGGGCGCGCGACGGCAGACCGGCGCCGATCGCCACCCCGGTCAGGCTCTCGGCCAGGGCGATCGCCGCCTCGAGCGTCGCCATGAAGGCGCCGCTGCCCCATTTGACGTCGAGCACCAGCCCGTCGAGCCCGGCGGCGAGCTTCTTCGACAGGATCGAGGCGGTGATCAGGTCGAGGCTCTCGACCGTCCCGGTGACGTCGCGGATCGCGTAGAAGCGCTTGTCGGCGGGCGCCAGATCGGCGGTCTGGCCGATGATCGCGCAGCCGACTTCGCGGACGACGCGGCGGAACAGATCGTTGTCGGGCGTGGTGCGATAGCCGGGCACCGCGTCGAGTTTGTCCAGCGTGCCGCCGGTGTGGCCGAGGCCGCGCCCCGAGATCATCGGCACATAGCCGCCGCAGGCCGCCACCATCGGCGCGAGGATCAGCGACACGTCGTCGCCGACCCCGCCGGTCGAATGTTTGTCGAGCGCCGGGCCGGGCAGATCCCAGGCGAGCACCGTGCCGGAATCGCGCATCGCCAGGGTCAGCGCCACCCGCTCGTCGAGATCGAGGCCGCGGAAGAACACCGCCATGGCGAAGGCGGCGATCTGGCCCTCGCCGACCGCGCCCGAGGTCAGGCCCTCGACCAGCGCGGCGATCTCGTCGCGGGCCAGCCGGCCGCCGTCGCGTTTGCGGCGGATCAGTTCCTGCGGCAGCATGGGCGGTCCTTTCGAGTGCGAGGAAGAAAATTCGCCGGCGAAGTATCGTGGCGGAGCGCCGGCCCGCCGCATCGCGCGGTCGTCACGCCGCGAGCTCGGCGACGATGCCGGCGACGAGGCGGCGGAAGCGCGCCGCGCCTTCCGCCGCCACGCTCTTGGTCTCGTCGTGCGACAAGGGCCGCCCGGTCATGCCGGCGCCGTGGTTGGTGATCATCGACAGCGCCAGCACCTTCAGCCCGGCGTGACGGGCGAGGATCACCTCGGGCACCGTCGACATGCCGACCGCGTCGGCGCCGAGCACGCGCGCCATGCGGATCTCCGCCGGCGTCTCGAAACTCGGCCCGGTGAACCACATGTAGACGCCTTCGGCGAGCGGGATCTTCGCCTCCTTGGCGACCTTGCGCGCCAGTGCCCGCAGCGCCGGATCATAGGCGTCGACCATCGACACGAAGCGGTCGTCACCGCCGACCCCGATCAGCGGATTGGGTCCGGCCCCGGCGATGTGGTCGGTGATCAGCATCGGCTGGCCCGGGGCGACGTCGGCGAGCAGCGACCCGGCGGCATTGGTCAGGATCAGCGTCTCGACGCCCGCCGCCGCCAGGGTGGCGATCGGCACCGCCATCGCCCGCGCGTCGCCGTGCTCGTAAGTGTGGGCGCGGCCCGACAGGACCATCACCGCCCGCCCGGCGAGCCGGCCGAGCACCACTTCGCCGCGATGCGACGACACGCCGGAAGCGGGAAATCCGGGCAGGTCGGCGTAAGGAATGCGGACCGCGTCGGCGATCTCGTCGGCGAGGCCGCCGAGGCCGGACCCGAGGACGATGGCGGTCTTCGCCGAAAGGCCGGGCGCCCGCCCGGCGATGCGAGCGGCGAGATCATGGGGCTGCATCGATCCTCACAGATGTTCCGGGCCGAAGGAGATCGGCAGGAGGTCTTCGAGCCGTAGGCTGGTCACCGCGCCGGCGGCGTCCTTGAGATGGACGGTGGTCTCGGCGCGGGCGAATTCGCGGATCTTCTGGCGACAGCCGCCGCACGGCGGGCAGACCACGAGGTCGCCCTCGGCCGGGCCGCCGACCACCGCCACCGCCAGGATGTGGCGCCCGCCGGCCGCCACCATCGCCGAGATCGCCCCGGCCTCGGCGCAGACCCCTTCCGGATAGGCGGCGTTCTCGACGTTGCAGCCGACGTGGATGCGGCCCTCGCCGTCGACCACCGCAGCGCCGACGAAGAAGCCCGAATAGGGGGCGTGCGCCCGCACCCGTACGTCGGCGGCGGCTTCGAACAGGGTGTCGAGGGCGATGGTGTGATGGGTCATGGGGTCGGTTCCAATCGCTCAGCGGTCCTTGGTATAGGGCACACCCGACGCCTTGGGCGGCGTCGCGCGTCCGATGAAGCCGGCGAGCAGCACCACGGTCAAGATATAGGGCAGAGCCTGGAAGACTTGTACCGGAACCGTGCCGATTCCCGGCAGCGGCGTGCCCTGCAGGCGGATCGCCGCGGCGTCGAGCAGGCCGAACAGCAGGCAGGCGCCCATCGCGTTGAACGGCCGCCACTTGGCGAAGACCAGGGCGGCCAGCGCGATGAAGCCCTTGCCGGCGGTCATGTCGCGCACGAAGCCGGCCGACTGGGCGACCGCCAGATAGGTCCCGGCGAAGCCGCAGAGAATGCCGCAGACGATCACCGCGCGGTAGCGCAGACCGGCCACCGAGACGCCGGCGGTATCGACGGCGTGCGGATTGTCGCCGACCGCCCGCAGGCGCAGCCCGAAGCTGGTCCGCCACAGGAGGACCCAAGTCAGCGGCACCGCCAGGAAGGCGGCATAGACCAGGAGATTGTGGCCGGCGATCACGTCGCTCCACAGATGGGCCTGCGGGGTGCCGGCACCGAGCAGTCGGCCGATGCCGAAATCGCCCTCGAGGGAAAGGAAGCGCTCGGGGGCTTCGAGCTGCGGCGTGCGCCCGCCCTGGCCGTACCACACCTGCCCGAGCAACACGGTCAGTCCGGCGGCGAGGAAGTTGATCGCCACCCCCGAGACCACCTGATTGCCGCGCTGGCTGATCGAGGCATAGCCGTGCACCAGCGCGAAGGCCACCGACACCAGGATGCCGACCGCCAGTCCCGCCCAGGGCGAGTGCCACTGCGCCGCGGCCACCCCGGAGGCGAAGGCGGCGGCCAGCATCTTGCCTTCGAGGCCGATGTCGACGATTCCCGAGCGTTCCGACCACAGGCCGGCGAGACAGCAGAACAACAGCGGCACCGACAGGCGGATGCCCGATCCGAGCACCGGGGCGGCGACGTCGACGACGGCGGCGATGTCCATCGGCCCCTCCTCAGCGGTCGTCGCGCGGCGCGGACGCGAAGATTCGCGCCAGCGTCGGACGGAACATGTGCTCGAGCGCACCGGCGAACAGGATCACCAGCGCCTGGATCACCACGATCATGTCGCGGCTGATCTTCGGCTTCTCGAAGGCGAGTTCGGCGCCGCCCTGGTAGAGCATCCCGAACAGCAGCGCCGCCAGCACCACCCCGACCGGATGGTTGCGGCCCATCAGGGCCACGGCGATGCCGACGAAGCCGGCCCCGGCGGTGAACTCGAGCAGCAGCCGATGCTGGGTCCCCATCACCTCGTTGACCGCCAACAGCCCCGACAGCGCCCCCGAGATCAACATCACCACGATGACGATGCCGCCCGGATCGATGCCGGCATAGACCGCCGCCGACGGGTTCTGCCCGACGGTGCGCAACTCGTAGCCGAACTTGGTCCGCCAGATCAGCAGCCACACGCCCCAGGCGGCGAGCATCGCCACGAAGACGGTCGGGTTGAGCGGCGACTGGCCGAGATCGATGCCGAACGGCGTCAGGAAGTCGCGCAGGAACGGCAGCCGGGTCGCTTCGGCGAACATCCGCGTCTCCGGCGACATCGCGCCGGGTTTGCCCATCACTTCGACCAGCAGATAGACCATCAGCGTCGCGGCGAGATAATTGAACATGATCGTGGTGATGACGATGTGGCTGCCGCGCCGCGCCTGTGCCCAGGCCGGCAGATACGCCCAGGCCGCGCCGAACAGGGCCGAGGCGGCGATCGCGAAGGGCGCGACCAGCCACCACGGCGCCCCGTCGAAGGTCAGGCACACCAGCGCCACCCCGAGCCCGCCGATCGTCGCCTGCCCCTCCGCGCCGATGTTGAACAGCCCGGCATGGAAGGCGATCGCCACGGCGAGCCCGGTGAACACGAAGTCGGTGGCGTAATAGAGGGTGAAGCCGATGCCTTCCGAATAGCCGAGCGCCCCGGCGATCATGATCCGCACCGCCTCGATCGGGTTCTCGCCGATCGCCAGCACCACCAGACCGGAGACCAGGAAGGCCACGGTGACGTTGACCAGCGGCAGCAGCGCGTAGTCGACGATCGGCGGCAGTTCGCGATGAGGTGCGCTCATGCCCGCCCTCCGCGCGCCGTGCCGTCGCCGCCCAGTCCCGCCATCAGCATGCCGATCTCCGTCTCGCTGGCCTCCGGCCGGCATTCGCCGGTGATCCGCCCCTGACACATGCACAACACCCGGTCGGCGAGCGAGCGGATCTCGTCGAGTTCCGCCGAAACCAGGAGGATCGCCCGGCCGCGGTCGCGCAGATCGATCAGCCGGCGATGGATCGCCTCGATCGCCCCGATGTCGACGCCGCGGGTCGGTTGCCCGACCAGCAGTAGGCGCGGTTCGCGGCCGATCTCGCGGGCGACCACGATCTTCTGCTGATTGCCGCCCGAGAACAGCGCGGTGCGCAGCAAGGGATCGGGCGGGCGCACGTCGAAGTCCTCGAAGGCCCGGGTCGCCGCCGCGCGGATCGCCGTCCGGTCGTAGAGCCAGCCGCTCGACCACGCCGGATCGTCCTGATAGCCGAGGATGACGTTCTCCTCCGCCGAGAAGTTGAGGACCAGGCCCATGCGGTGGCGGTCCTCGGGGATGTGGGCGATGCCGAGGGTGCGGATCTCGGCCGGGTCGAGGGCGGTGATCGCCCGCCCGCCGAGCCGGATCGAGCCGCCGTCGGCGCGCCGGATCCCGGCGATCGCCTCGAGCAGCTCCGACTGGCCGTTGCCGGCGACCCCGGCGATGCCGACGATCTCGCCGGCCCGGACCGTGAACGAAACGTCGTCGACCAGCGACAGGCCGCGCTTGTCGCGCACCGTCAGCCGCGCCACCTCGAGTTCGACCGCGCCCGGCACCGACGGTCCCTTCGACACCTGCAGCAACACCCGGCGGCCGACCATCGCTTCGGCCAGCGTCTCGACGGTGGTGTCGGCAGTGTCGAGGGTGGCGACGATCTCGCCCTTGCGCATGACCGACACCCGGTCGGTCACCGCCTTGATTTCCTTGAGCTTGTGGGTGATGACGACGACCGTCTTGCCCTCGCCCTGGAGGCGCCGGAGGATGCGGAACAGATGATCGACCTCGGCCGGGGTCAGCACCGCGGTCGGCTCGTCGAGGATCAGGATCTCGGCGCCGCGATAGAGCGTCTTGAGGATCTCGACCCGCTGCTGTTCGCCGACCGACAATTCGCCGACCACCGCGTCCGGATCGACCCACAGCTCGTAGTCGCTGGCGAGCTTGGCCAGCGCGGCGCGGGCCCGTCGCTCGGCGGGGCGCAGCCGGAACGAGCCTTCGGCACCGAGCAGCACGTTCTCCAGCACCGTCATGGTGTCGACCAGCATGAACTGCTGATGGACCATGCCGATGCCGGCGCGGATCGCGTCGGCCGAGGAGCGGATCGCCGCCGGGTTCCCGTCGATGCGGATTTCGCCGCGATCGGCCTGATAGAAGCCGTAGAGGATCGACATCAGCGTCGACTTGCCGGCGCCGTTCTCGCCCACCAGCCCGTGGATCGACCCGGCGAGGATCGTCAGATCGATGTCGCGGTTGGCGTGCACCGCGCCGAATCGCTTGTCGATCCCGACGAATTCGATCGCCGGCGGGCGCGGGTCGGACGACCGCGGAAGGCTCTCGAGCATGGAACGGCCCATCGGTTCGGCGGCGCGACCGTCGGGTTCGCTCGGGAACCCGGTCGCGGCCGCCGGCCACACGTCACGAGACGCCGGCCCCGCCCCGGGCGGCATGCCGCGGGACGAGGCCGGATCGTGCGAGGTCTCAGTAGGGGCAGGCCTTGTCGGCCATGTAGTCGTGCACCACCACCTTGCCGGAGACGATGTCGGCCGCCGCCTTCTCCACCGCGGCGCGCGCCTCGGCGGTCACCAGGGCCTTGTTGTTGGCGTCGTCGGCCCAGCCGACCCCGCCTTCCTTGAGGCCCAGCACCTTGACGCCGGCGGTCCACTTGTCGGCCTTGGCGTCGGCGAAGGCGTCGTAGACCGCGACGTCGACGCGCTTCAGCATCGAGGTCAGGACCTTGCCGGGATGCAGATGGTTCTGGTTGGAATCGACGCCGATGCCGAGCTTGCCGGCGTCCGCGGCGGCCTGCAGCACGCCGAGGCCGGTGCCGCCGGCCGCGTGATAGATCACGTCGGCGCCGCGGTCGATCTGCGACTTGGCCAGTTCACCGCCCTTGACCGGATCGTTCCAGGCCGCGCCGGTGGTGCCGGTCATGTTCTGGAACACCTCGATCTTGGGATCGATCGACTTGGCGCCGCCGACGTAGCCGCAGGAGAACTTGCGGATCAGCGGGATGTCCATGCCGCCGACGAAGCCGAGCTTCTTCGACTTGGAGGCCTGGGCGGCCAGCACGCCGACCAGATAGGAGCCTTCCTGTTCCTTGAACACGATCGAGCGGACGTTGGGCAGATCGACGACCATGTCGACGATCGCGAACTTGAGGTCCGGGAACTCCTTGGCGACCTTCTCGATCGCCGTCGCCTGGGTGAAGCCGATGGCGACGATCGGCGAGTTGCCCTTGCGCGCGAAGTTGCGCAGCGCCTGTTCGCGCTGGGCGTCGTTCTGGATCTCGAAGTCGCGGAACTCGACCGAGGTCTCCTTGTGGAACTTCTCGGCGCCGTTGAAGGCGGCTTCGTTGAACGACTTGTCGAACTTGCCGCCGAGGTCGTAGAGGACGGCCGGCTGGATGTCGGCCGCGAGAGCCGGAACCGCGACGACTGCGGCGAGAGCCGCCAGGCCGAGAGACGTCTTGCGCATCGGAACGATCCTTGTATTGGGGGTTGAGTGCAACCCGAAGAGCGGGCGCCGCCCCCCGGCGGTACCCCGTCGAGGCGGGAGATTGGCACGGTCGACGCAGCCGCGCACGTGGTTTTTGTTCACCCGGTGCGGGACCGCGCGGGACTTCCTGCCGCCCCGGAGCGTCGGTGCGGAAGGATCCCGCCGCGCTCGCGCGGGGCCTCGGGAACGCGCGACGCCGTGCCCGCGTTTCCTCGCGGGGCGGTGATCGCCTTCCCGGCGAAGACGCGCTATAGCTGCCTCGCCCGCTCAGGACTTCGTCGAGGACAGCCCGCGTGTTCGCTTCCTTTCCCTTCCCCGTCCTCGTCGCCGACATCGGCGGCACCAACGCCCGCTTCGCCCTGATCGAGACGCCGGCCGACGACTATCGCCTGCTGCCGCAGATCGCCACGGCCTCGGCCGCAGGCGTCGCCGAGGCGATCCGCCGCGCCGCCTTCGCCACCCCCGGGCCGCGGCCGAAGACCGCGATCATGGCCATCGCCGGGCCGATCACCGGCGACCGTGTACCCCTCACCAACTGCCCCTGGGTGATCGAACCGAAGCGTCTGATCGCCGAATTCGGCTTCGACAGCGTGGTGCTGATCAACGACTTCGAGGCCCAGGCCCTGGCGCTGCCGCATCTCGGCCCGGCCGACGTGGTGACGCTCGGCGGCGGCAGCGTACGCCCCGACGCCACCAAGGCGGTGGTCGGCCCCGGCACCGGCCTCGGCGTCGGCATCCTGGTCCATTCCGAGGGGCGCTGGATCCCGGTCCCCGGCGAGGGCGGCCACGTCACGCTGGCCCCCGAGAGCGCCCGCGAGGCGGCGATCTGGCCCCATCTCGTCGCCGTCCCCGACGACGGCGTGCCGCCTGCGCTGAGCCGCCCGCGCATCACCGGCGAGAGCGTGCTGTCCGGTCAGGGCCTGGAGAATCTCCACCGGGCGATTCTCGCCTGCGACGGCCGCCCGCCCGCCGATCTCACCGCCGCCGAGATCAGCCGCGCCGCGGGTGCCGGCGACGCCGCGGCGATCGAGGCCTTCCATCTCTTCGCCGCCGGGCTCGGGCGGCTCGCCGGCGATCTGGCGCTCACCGTGCTGCCGCGCGGCGGCGTCTACATCGGCGGCGGCATCTCGCCGAAGAATCTGCCCTTCCTCACCGACGGGATCTTCCGCGCCGCCTTCGAGGCCAAGGCGCCGCACCGCGCCCGCCTCGCCGAGATCGCCACCGCGGTGGTGGTCCATTCCCATCCGGCGATGGTCGGCCTCGCCGGCTGGGCGCGCCATCCCGACCGCTTCGTGGTCGATCTCGATGGCCGCCACTGGACCGCCGCCGGGGCGTGAACGATCCTCGCGCGGCATCGGTCGAATCTCCGACCGCAGCCGATGGAGGAAGGGACGATGCTGTTCATGGTGGTCGAACGCTTCCGCGACAACGACATGGTGCCGGTCTATCGCCGTCTGCGCGGCGCCGGGCGGTCGCTGCCGGAGGGACTGACCTTCATCGACAGTTGGGTGCGCGCCGACTTCGCCGGCTGCTTCCAATTGATGGAATGCGACGATCCGCGCCTGCTCCAGTCCTGGGTCCTGTCCTGGCGCGGCACCGGGGCGACCTTCGAAATTCTGCCCGTCGTCCGCGGCGCCGACACCAGCGAAATCGTCGGTCCGCATCTCGACCGCGAGGCCTGATCGCGATCACGTCCCGCGCGGTTTGGCGCGGGTGGTCGGCGCCGCCGCCGCCGGGTCGTCGGGCCACAGATGGCGCGGATAGCGGCCCTTCATCTCGGCCTTGACCTCGCGCCACGAGCCGCGCCAGAAGCCGGGCAGATCGCGGGTCACCTGGATCGGCCGATGGGCCGGCGACAGCAGCTCGACCACCAGCGGCACGCGGCCGCCGCACACCGTCGGATGGCGGTCGAGCCCGTAGAGTTCCTGGACCCGCACGGCGATGGTCGGCCCGGCCTCGGCCTCCCAGTCGATCGCCACGTTCGAGCCGGTCGGCGCGGTGAAGTGCGACGGCGCCGCCGCGTCGAGCCGCCGCTCGGCCGCCCAGTCGACCAACCCGGCGAGCCCCGTCGCGACCGCGCCCTCGGAAATGTCGCCGATCGCCGTGACGCCGCCGACCTGCGGCGACAGCCAGTCGTCGAGCGAGGCGAGCAACGCCGCCTCCGAGAGATCCGGCAGATCCTCGACGCCCTGGGCGCGGACCCATTCGACCCGCTGTCGCAAGCGCAGGGCGCCGCGGCTCCATGGCAGCACCGCGAGCCCGCGCGCCCGCACCGCCGCCATCAGGGCGCGCGACACGGCTTGCGCGTCCGGCCGTTCGATCGGCTTTTCCGACAGAACCACCCGCTCGTAACGGCGGATCCGCCGCGCCTTGACCCGGCCCGCCGCGTCGTCGAAGCGGATCTCGTCCTCTTCGACGAGGTGGGCGGCGAAATCCGTCTCGAGGTCGAGAAGCGTCAAGGGCGCGGCGAGCCGGATCCGCGCCTCGCGCGCCGCCCCTTGCAACTCGGCGACCGCCAGGAACGGCGCCCGCGCCAGACCCTCGTGCGCCTCGACCCGGCCGCCGCGGCCGTTGGCGAGGCGGAACGATCCGGGCGCGCCGCGCGCCTGGGCGATCCGGTCGGGATAGGCCAATGCCAAGATACGGCCGCAGTCGGCGAGCCCGCCGGCGAAGTCGTCGCCCGAGCTGCGCGGCGCCAGATCGGCCCAGCGCGCCGCCAGCCGCCGCGCCTCCTCGGCCCGGCCCGAACGGTCGGAGCGGAACCGCCGCACCCGCTCCTCGAGGTCGACTTCGGTGCCGCCGAGACCGCGTTCGGCGACGATCGCCGCGATCTCCGCCGCGAGCCGCCCCGCGCCGCCCTCCGCCGCCCGCACCACCATGTGGGCGAGACGCGGATGCAGCGGCAGGCGCCGCAGCGCCCGGCCCTGCGCGGTCAATCGGCCGGTCGCATCGAGTGCGTCGAGGCCGGCGAGCAGCGCCACCGCCTCGTCCCAGGCGGGCTTGGGCGGCGGATCGAGGAAGGCGAGGCCGTCGGGCGCGGTCACCCCCCATTCGGCGAGGTCGAGGACCAGTCCGGCGAGATCGCTCTCCAGGATCTCCGGCCGGTCGAAGGGCGCCAGCGCCGCGGTCTGCGGTTCCGACCACAGCCGCCAGCACACCCCCGGCTCGGTGCGGCCGGCACGGCCTCGGCGCTGATCGGCGGCGGCGCGCGACACGCGGATGGTCTCGAGCCGAGTCAGACCGGTGTCGGGCTCGTAGCGCGGCACCCGCGACAGCCCCGCGTCGACGACGATCCGCACGCCCTCGATGGTCAGCGAGGTCTCGGCGATCGCCGTCGCCAGCACCACCTTGCGCCGCCCGGCCGGCGCCGGCCGCAGCGCCCGATCCTGCTCCGCCGGGGTCAATCCGCCGTGCAGGCCCACCACGTCGACGTCGCCGCCGACCCGTCCGGCCAGCGCCTCGCCGGCCCGGCGAATCTCCGCCTGTCCCGGCAGGAACACCAGCACCGAGCCGGCGTCGGCGTCGAGCGCCTTGAGCACCGCCGCCGCGACGTCGGCCTCCAGCCGTCCGTCGGGACGCCGCGGCAGATAGTGGGTGACGACCGGGTGCGAGCGCCCTTCCGAGACGATCTCGGCGGCGTCGCCGAGCAGGCTCGCGACTCGCGCCCCGTCGAGGGTCGCCGACATCACGATCAGCCTGAGGTCGGGGCGCAGCGCCCCCTGGCTCTCGATCGCCAGCGCGAGGCCGAGGTCGGCATCGAGGCTGCGCTCGTGGAATTCGTCGAACAGCACCGCCGCGACCCCGTCGAGGCTCGGATCCTCGAGGATCATCCGGGTGAACACCCCCTCGGTGACCACTTCGATACGGGTCGCCCGCGACACCCGCGCGTCCATCCGCACCCGGTGGCCGACCAGCCCGCCGACCTCGCCGCCCAGCGTCGCCGCCATCCGCGCCGCCGCGGCGCGCGCCGCCAGCCGTCGCGGCTCCAGCACGATGATCCGCCCGTCGTCGCGCCACGGCGCATCGAGCAGGGCGAGCGGCACCCGCGTCGTCTTGCCGGCCCCGGGCGGCGCCATCAGCACCGCCCGCGGCCGCGCGATCAGCGCCGCCAGGAGATCCGGCAGCACCGCTTCGATCGGCAGGTCGGAAGGGGGAAGCGCCATGGGCGGGGACCGGATCGGACCGCGGGGGCGGTCGGGGAGGGGAGGGCCGCCGCAGCGGCGGCAGGCGTGATGCCCGGGGGGCGAGGCCCGGATATAGTCGCCGCCCGCCGGCGCCGCCAGGGGCCGTGACCACGGCGTTCACCACGTCGCGCGACCGCGACCCCGCCGCCGTTGTGCCCCTCGACGGCGGGGCCTACTATTCCGCTTCCGAAACGAACCCGCGAACCCCCATGCCGGTCGAGATCCGACCCAGTCAGGCCCTGAAGCTCTGGCACGACGTGACGCTCGATCTCGTCCGCGACGGCGAGACCGATCTCACCGCGCGCCAGATGACGATTCTCCTGACCGTCTATCTCGAGCCGCCGCCGCACACCGTGCGCGGATTGGCCGCCAAGCTCGGGGTGACCAAGCCGGCGATCACCCGGGCGCTCGACACCATGGGCGCGATGGGCATCGTCGACCGCCGCCGCGACCCCGTCGACCGCCGCAACGTGCTGATCCAGCGCACCGTCGACGGCGCCCTGTGGGTCGAGAGCCTCGGCGACGTGATCGTCAAGCGCGCCAAGGGCCTGCCGCGCTGAGCCTCACCCCTCGCCCTTCAGCTTCGCCGCCAGCCCCCGGGTGCCGGCGACCACGTCGGACCAGGTGATCTCGAAGGCCTCGTCCGGCTTGTAATAGGGATCGGCGACGGCGTCGCCGGCCCGGCCGGGAGCGTGATCGAGCAACATCGACAAGAGCGCGGTCGAGGGATTCGGGCGGATCTGCTTCAGCTCGGTGAGGTTGCGCCAATCGAGCGCGACGATGTGGTCGAAGGTCAGGAAGTCGGCCGGTTTCACCTGCCGCCCGCGCTGGCCGGAAATGTCGACGCCGTGCCGCGCCGCCACCGCCTGCGAGCGCGGATCGGGCGGCTCGCCGACGTGCCAGGGCCCGATGCCCGCCGAGGCGACCCGGACCTGGAGCCCGATTCGCGCGGCTTCCGCCCGGAACGCCCCTTCGGCGAGCGGCGAGCGACAGATGTTGCCGAGGCAGACGAACATCACCGAGAGAGGCGGACTCACGAGGCGGTTCTCCTTTCCCGGCCCGCGGCCGTCAGTAGTCGACTCTGGTGAGGATCAGTCCGGCCGCCGGCGCCACCGCGCCGCAGGCCTCGCGGGTGCGGGCGTCGAGGGCCGCGACGACGCGGGCGACGTCCCATTTGCCCTCGCCGACCAGCTTCACCGTCCCGACCATCGATCGCACCTGATTGTGAAGGAACGAGCGCGCCGAGGCGCGGATCTCCACCGTGTCGCCGATTCGTGTGACATCGAGCCGGTCGAGGGTCTTCATCGGGCTCTTCGACTGGCAGTGGGTCGAGCGGAAGGTGGTGAAGTCGTGGTGGCCGATCAACACCTGCGCCGCCGCCTGCATCGCCACCTCGTCGAGGCGGGTGCGCACGTGCCAGGCGCGGTTCTGCTCGAGCGCCAGCGGCGCCCGCCGGTCGACGATCCGGTAGAGATAGTGCCGTGCCTTGGCCGAGAACCGGGCGTCGAAGTCCTCGCCGACGATCGCCACCTCCAGGATCGCCACCGGATGGGGCTTCAGATGGGCGTTGAGGGCGTCGCGCAGCTTGTCGGCCGACCAGTCGCGCGGGAAGTCGACATGGGCCACTTGGCCCGTGGCATGGACGCCGGTGTCGGTACGTCCGGCGCCCTTGAGCGTCACCGGCCCGCCCTCCAGCCGCAGGAAGGCGGTTTCGATCGTGCCCTGCACCGACGGTCCGTTGGCCTGGCGCTGCCAGCCGCAATAGGGGGTTCCGTCGTACTCGACCAGGAGGCGGTAGCGCGGCATGGGCGTCAGCCGAGCTTCGCGCCGGTCGACAGGCCGACACCGCGCCGGAACACCTCCGCCGCCATCGGCCGCCCGCCGGCCCGCTGGACTTGGGTCAGCCGCAGCGCCCCCGTGCCGCAGGCGATCACCAGCCGGTCGTCGAGAATCGTGCCGGGCTCGCCCGCCCCTTCGGCCAGCGTCGAGCGCAGCAGCTTGAGCCGTTCGACCTTGCCGCCGATCGTCGCCTCGCACCACGCCCCGGGCATCGGCGACAATCCGCGGATGGTGTCGTGGACCTCGCGCGCCGGCCGGCTCCAATCGATCCGCGCCTCGGCCTTCTCGATCTTGCGGGCATAGGTGATGCCCTCGGCGGCCTGGGGCGTGGTCGCGAAGCTGCCGTCCTCGAGCGCCGCCAGCGCCGCGACCATCAATTCGGCGCCGAGATCGGCGAGGCGGTCGTGGAGATCGCCGGTGGTCTCGTCGGCGCCGATCGGCGTCGGCGCGCGCATCGCCACCGGCCCGGTGTCGAGCCCCGCCTCCATCTGCATCACTTCCACCGCGGTCTCGGCGTCGCCGGCCATGATCGCCCGCTGGATCGGCGCCGCCCCGCGCCAACGCGGCAGCGCCGAGCCGTGCAGGTTGAGGCAGCCGAATCGCGGGATCGCCAGGATCGTCGGCGGCAATAGGAGGCCATAGGCCACCACCACCGCGACGTCGGCACCGTGGGTTCCGAAGGCCGCCGCCGCCTCGTCGCCCTTCAGCGATGTCGGGGTCATCACCGGCAGGCCGAAGGCCTCCGCCGCCGCGTGGACCGCCGAGGGTCGCATCTCGAGCCCCCGCCCGGCCGGCCGCGGCGGCTGGCTGTAGACCGCGACGACCGTATGCCCGGCCGCGACCAGCGCCCGCAGCGTCGGCACCGCAAAATCGGGGGTTCCCATGAAGACGATGCGCAGGGTCATGACGGCGGGTTCCCGGGCGGGCGAAGGGCAGGGCAGGGAATGCTCCCACCGGTCGACGAGGTCAAGGGCCGCGCCCCGTGCGGGTCTCGCCGCCGAGGACGGCGGGCGTCATGAAATCGACATGCGATCGTCATCGAACCCGTGTTGGTGTGCGACGATGCGTTCGCCGCATCCCCGTCACCGTTCTCCAAGACAGGTTCGACCCATGTCCCTCACCCGCCGCCTCGTCCTCGCCGCCGGCCTGTTCTGCGCCGTCGCAGCCCCGACCTTCGCCGCCGATGCACCCTATCTGACGGCCGAGAAGCTCGACCTCCGCAACTTCCTGCCGCCTGCGATCGTCGCCGGCAGCCCCGCCGATCTCGCCGAGCGCACCGCCGTGGTCGCCGCGCAGAAGGCCGCGAGCCCCGAGCGCATCGCCCTCGCTCAGCACGACGCCGACGAGACCGTGTGGGTGATCTTCGGCAAGACCCTCGGCGACAAGTTCACCGCCGCCGCGCTGCCGCTCACCGATCGCTTCTTCGCCCGGGTCGGCGACAGCGAGGATCTGGTGGTCGACCCGGCCAAGCCGTTCTTCGGCCGGGTTCGTCCGTTCCTCGCCGCCCCCGACGAGATCAAGCCGCTGGTCAAGGCCTCGAAGAGCGGGTCCTATCCCTCCGGCCACACCACCCGCGGCACCATGGAAGGCATCATCCTGGTGTCCATGTTGCCCGAGAAGCGCGCCGAGATCTGGGCGCGGGTCGACGAATATGCCGAGAGCCGGATCGTCGGCGGCATGCATTATCCGGGCGATCTGGTCGCCGGCAAGCGCGCCGGCTCGGCGATGGCCGCGGCGATGTTCGCCGATCCGGCCTTCGTCGCCGATTTCGAGGCGGTCAAGAAGGAAGTCCGCGCCGCGCTCGGCCTCTGATCGGAGCTTCGACCGTCGTCCGGGCGACCGGACGGCGGTCGGGTCCCTCGGATCAGGCCTTCTTGAGGAACTCGGTGCGCAGCACCAGACCCTTGACCTTCTCGGCGTTGCATTCGATCTGCGCCGGGTCGTCGGTCAGGCGGATGTTCTTGACCAGCGTGCCGCGCTTCAGGGTGACCGAGGTGCCCTTGACCTTGAGATCCTTGATCAACGTCACGGAATCGCCGTCGGCGAGCAGGGTTCCGTTGCTGTCGCGCACGTCGGTCATCGTCGTCTCTCCGGGGTGAGGGTCTCGCCCCGCCGGCCGCGGGGTGTCCTGAAAACGAAGAAGCCGCCCGGAAAGGCGGCTTTCGTCTCTCCCGAGGGAGAATGGTGGGCGCAACAGGATTCGAACCTGTGACCCGCTGATTAAGAGTCAGCTGCTCTACCAACTGAGCTATGCGCCCTCTCGCGAGAGGCGACCGTGGCCGCCCCGCCGGGAAGGCCCTCCATATAGCGGGGCTCGTCCGAAGACGCAACACCGCGCGGCGAGAAATCTCGCGGCGCCGGCAGACCCGTGGAAAACCGCCGCAAACCCTTGGGGAAAAACGCGGACCGGCCCCCGTGGGGTCTCCCCGGGGGCCGGTCCGGACGTCGTCGTCCGTCGCTTCGACGGCTCAGATCCGCTCGCCGACGGCGATCGGCGAGCTCGCGGGAGCTTCCGTGGCGCCGACCTCGACGAGCTTCTGACGGCGGATCGACAGCTTGTTCAGCGCCGCCACATAGGCGCGCGCCGACGACACCAGCGTGTCGACGTCGGCGCCGCGGCCGGTGGCGACCTGACCACCCTCCTGCAGGCGCACCGAGACTTCCGCCTGGGCGTCGGTGCCTTCGGTCACCGCATGGACCTGATAGAGCTGCAGCTTGGCCTCGTGCGGCACCACCGCCTTGATGGCGTTGAAGGTGGCGTCGATCGGCCCGGTGCCGTTGGCTTCCTTGGTGATGTGCTGGCCGCCGACGTCCATGGTGATGATCGCCTTCTGCGGTCCGCCGGTGCCGGCGATGACCGTCAGGGCAATCACCTTGACGCCCTTGGCGGCGGAGGTGATCTCGTCCTCGACCAGGGCCTCGATGTCCTCGTCGTAGACGACCTTCTTGCGATCGGCCAAGGCCTTCATGCGGTTGAAGGCCTCTTCCAGGGCGTTCTCGCCCAGGTCGTAGCCGAGGTCCTTCAGCTTCTCGCGGAAGGCATGGCGGCCGGAGTGCTTGCCCATCACCAGATTGGTCTCGCGCACCCCGACGTCCTCGGGCCGCATGATCTCGTAGGTCTCGACGTGCTTCAGCATGCCGTCCTGATGGATGCCGCTCTCGTGGGCGAAGGCGTTCTTGCCGACGATCGCCTTGTTGTACTGGACCGGGAAGCCGGTCACCGTCGACACCAGTTTGGAGGCCTGGGTCAGCATCGGCGTGCGGATGCCGGTGGTGAAGGGCAGCACGTCGGAGCGGGTGCGGATCGCCATGACGATCTCCTCCAGCGCCGCGTTGCCGGCCCGCTCGCCGAGCCCGTTGACGGTGCATTCGATCTGGCGGGCGCCGCCGATCACCCCGGCCAGCGAATTGGCCACCGCCATCCCCAGGTCGTTGTGGCAATGGGTCGAGAACACCGCCTTGTCGGCGTTCGGCACCCGCTCGATGATCGAGCGGAACATCGCCGAGTATTCATCCGGCGTGGTGTAGCCGACCGTGTCGGGCAGGTTGATGGTGGTCGCGCCGGCGCGGATCGCGGCCTCGACGCAGCGCGCCAGGAAGTCCGGCTCGGTGCGGGTGGCGTCCTCGGCCGACCATTCGACGTCGTCGGTGTGGCTGCGCGCCCGGGTCACCGAGGCGATCACCTTCTCCAGGACCGCGTCGGCCTCCATCTGCAGCTTGTACTTCATGTGCACCGGCGAGGTGGAGATGAAGGTGTGAATGCGGAAGGCGCGGGCGTGGCGCAGAGCGTCGGCGGCGCGGTCGATGTCCTTGAAGGCGGCGCGGGCGAGGCCGGCGGGGATCGCCGTCTTGACGCGCCGGGCGATCTCCGAGACCGCTTCGAAGTCGCCTTCCGAGGCGATCGGGAAGCCGGCTTCGATCACGTCGACGCCCATCGCGTCGAGCAGCTCGGCGACCTGGATCTTCTCGTCGAAGGTCATCGAGGCGCCGGCGGACTGTTCGCCGTCGCGCAGGGTGGTGTCGAAGATCACGATGCGGTCGCGGGCGGGGGTCGGTACGGAAATCGGGACGATGGTCATGGAAGGGTATCCTCGGGATCGCTGGCGCTCGGCGGTTCCATGGGTCGGAACACGACCTTCGGCGCCGATGGGTTCGGTGGCCGGTCTGACGTCGGGTCCCCCTGAATGCCCGCTTCCCGCATGGGAAGCTCGTCGGCGCTCAGGGGCCGGTAAGCAGCAGAAGCGAGGAAAGGAGAAGGGCGAACGAACCCGTGGCGCCCTGCGGCGCGTCGATCGTCGGCTGAGAAACGTCTCGCGCGATCATCCGGGATGGAGCCTTCACGACTCGATGGTTCGTCACGTGCCCCGTCGCGCAGGCCGCGCGACCGAGGACACCCTTCCGAAATACCGGGCTCGACGCTCCGGCGCAAGCCCCTTCTCGCGCTCGGGCGTCAGCCCGCGGCGCCGAACCGGTCCTTGAGCGCCAGAAACTTCGCTTCGACCAGGAAGAACGACGCGGCGGCCACCGCCACCGACAGGGGCGCCATCACCGCGAAGTCGATCAGATTGCGCGGCAGACCGCTCGCCAGACTCCACGCCTCGAGCGGCAGCCAGCGTTCGGCGAAGACGCCGATCGGCAGATGCACCACGTAGAGCCCGTAGGAGATCAGGCCGAGGAACTTCAGCGGCCGCGTCTCGAGGATCCGCACGGTGAACCCGTCGGGGCGCTGGAGCACATGGATCATGACGACCGACAGGGCGCTCGCCGACGCCGCGACCAGCACCGCATAGGGCAGATGGAAACCGACGGTGCGCTCGGCCACCGGATAGGCGGCGAGCGCGACGATTCCCCCGCCGGCCAGCGCCAGCGCCGGCCGCGAGCCGAGCAGGGCCGGCAGGCGCTCGCGCTCCAGGGTCATCAGCGCCCCGGCGCCCATGAACACGAAGCCGGTGATCGGCGCGGTGTAGAGCGAGATCATCTCGAAGCCGATGGCGTTGAGGCCCTGGATCGCCACCAGACACAGCACGATGGTCGCGACCATCAGCGCCGCGTGGCGGCGCGCCGCCACCACCACCACCAGCGGCGCGAAGAACACGTAATACTGCTGCTCGACCGCCAGGCTCCACACATGGGTGAAGTCGCCCCAGGCGTGGGTGACGAAGCCGATCAGCACGTTCTGGGTATAGGTCAGGTACCAGCCCAGTTCCGGCACGATCGCCCCGTCGCGGAAGGTCACGTCGAGGACCACGAACACCCCGAGCCACAGGTAATAGGCGGGGAAGATCCGCAGCGCCCGGCGTATCCAGAAGTCGGTCAGCGCCGCGCGGACGGCGGTGCGCCCCGCCTCGATCGCCAGCCGGGCGCGATGCAGGATGCCGGTGATCAGGAAGCCGGAGAGGATGAAGAACAGGAACACCGCGAGGCCGCCGATGTCGGTGCCCATCAGCAGCGAATGGTGGATCACCACGGCGAAGGACGCCGTTCCTCGGAGCCCGTCGAGCCCCGCATACCGTCCCACCGCCATTCCGACCCCTTCCGCTCGACCGAAGGCCCCCTATACGCGGAGCGCCGCCGCCGCGAAACCCTCCGCGGCGACGATCGGTGCGGGGAAGAGAGGGTCAGGCCCGCGGTGCGCCGGCGGTGGCCGGCCACGAACCGCTCATCATCGGCACCCCGAGCGGCGGCTTCAAACCGGCCGCGACGATCGCCGCGCGCGCCTCAGTCCCGTCGATGGTGCCGGCGAGCCGCGCCCGGAAGGCCGCGGCGACCGCCACCATGTCGCAGTCCTGGGGGCTCAGGCGGAAGGCACCGACGCCGGCGGCGATCAGCCGCTCGGCCTCGTCGAGGGCGGCGACGCAGCTCTGGCTGAGGGTCTGGACGCCGTTGATCGCCAGGAAGGCTTCGCCGTCGAGCGTGTCGACGTCGAGCCCGTCGGGATCCTCGGCGCAGACGTAGCGGCAGCTGTCCTTGGCCAGTCCCTGGATGCGGGCGTGGTAGCAGCGGCCGGAGATCGCCAGCGGCAGGCGACCGAAGGCGAAGATCTGGGTCTCGACGCCGAGCGCCGTGCCGGCCGCGGCCATCGTCGCGATCGAGGCGAAGGGCAGTTCCGGCGGCAGGCACACCGACCACGCGCCGCGCGCGGCGAGCCAGCCGAGCGTGCCCTCGTCGTAGACGTTGACCAGCGGCGACACCGCGAAGCGCCGGTCGGCGGGCAGCGAAGCCAGCGGCGTGAAGTCGTTGATCTCGATCTCGACGCCGTCGAGCCCGGCGAGATCGGCGACCAGCGCGCGCTCGCGCTTCAGGGTCACCAGGGCCAGGGTGTCGACGACCACGGTCTTGCCGCCGCGCTGCAGACGCTCGATCACTTCGGGTAAGCGATCGGCATAGAAGGGTTCGCGCTTGGAGCACACGACTTCGCCGACATGGACGCGGTCGACGTCGGCTTCGTCGGCGATCCGGGCCAGGAAATCGGCCCATTTGTCGACCGGCCAGTTGAACAGCAGCGGTCCGAGCACGAGGGCGGGACGGGTCTCGGACACGGTCATCTCCAGGTCTTCTTGTAGGCGCCGGCGGTGGTGGTCTGGCCTTCGGCGAGACGGCGGGTCATGTCGGCGGCGATCGGCCGGCCGGCGAGATGGTCGTCGACCGCCTTGCGGAAGGCGGCGACCACCGCTTGGGTATAGGCACGGCTGCGCTGACGGCCCTCGATCTTGAAGGCGGTGACGCCGGCGTCGACCAGCGGCGGGATCAGCATCGCCGCATCGAGACTGACCGGATCCTCGAACACGTGGCCCTGATAGGTGCCGGCGGTGAAGCGACCCTTGCACAGGGTCGGGTAGGGCGCGGCGACGCCCTTCGGGGTGCGGTCGATGGTGTAGGCGCCGAGCTTGGCGACCAGATCGTCGCCCTCTTCCTTGTAGACCACGTGCGACGGCGGCGAGCACACGCCCTGCATGTTGGGCGACTTGCCGGTGGCGTGGGACGACAGCGAGCAGCGGCCCTCGGCCATCACGCACAGCCCGCCGAACACGAAGACCTCGGTCTCGCAGGTGATCTCGGCGTTGATCGCGGCGATCTCGGCGACGCTGAGGATGCGCGGCAGCACCACCCGGCGGATGCCGAAGGTCTCGACCCAGAAGCGGATCGCATCGGGATTGGACGCCGCCGCCTGCACCGACAGATGCCGGCGCAGGTTCGGGTGCTTGACCGCGGCATGGGCGACCAGACCCAGATCGGCGAGGATCACCGCGTCCGCCCCGGCGTCTTCGGCGTCGGCCACCGCCTTGTGCCACAGCGCCGTGGCGCCGGCCCGCGGGAAGGTGTTGATCGCCACCAACACCTTGGTGCCGTGGTCGTGGGCGAAGCGGATCGACTGGGCGAGCTCGCTGCGATCGAAGTTCAGGCCGGGGAAGTTGCGGGCGTTGGTCTCGTCGCGGAAGCCGCAGTAGATGGCGTCGGCCCCGGCCTCGACCGCGGTGCGGAAGGCGGCCGGGGTGCCGGCCGGGCAGACCAGTTCGGGGCGGGTTTTGGCGAGCGGGGCGTTCACGGGGCGAATCCTCCGGAGCGGACGAGCGCGACGCCGGTCAGCCGTTCGGCGACCGGGGCGGCGCGGCGGATGACTTCGGCGACGAAGCCGGCGGCCGGGCCGGTCATCGCCGCGACCTCGCCGGCGAGATCGAGCTCGGCGTCGTCGACGGCGTTGCGCAAGCCCAGCACCGCCTCGGTGTCGCCCTCGATGACGATGTCGCGTGAGAAGAACAGGGCGTCGCCATCGAGCGCGCCGTGCACCATACCGACCAGCGCGGCGAGCGGCCCGGCGATGCGGGCGTCCCACTGGGCGTCGATGGTGCCGTCGGCGTCGCGTTTGATCGCCTCCAGCCGCGGCATCGCCGGGTCGGGGCGCAACAGGAAGCCGAAGGACACGTCGACCGGATCGATCAGGAAGCGCTTTTCCGCCTGATCGCCGAGTCGCGAGAACAGCGACGGATGGCGGTCGGCGAGCGAGGTGATGAACCGGCGGAGCGCCAGATCGAGCGGCAACGTCGGCAGTCGGCCGAGGACACGGTCGACGAGACGGGGGAAGCGGGGCAAGGGAGCATCGGTCATGGTGCGATCCCATGCCACACCCCGATGGCCGCGGTCCTTGCGGTCGATCAACGCACCCCGGCGTTCGGGCCTCGGCGGTGACGAATTTTCGTCTTTCGTAGGATATGGGCATCACCATCGCGCCGATATGTGCACAAATACCGCACGAAAATAAATGATATCGCACGAGGTTGCACGTTTAGGTCGATGATGCTAGACCAGTGTCGCCGGAGGATCCCCGATGACCGACGCCCCGTTCGCCGCCGAACCCGTTCCGCCCGATCGCGACGCACTCCCGCCGCTCGGCGATCTCGGGCCGGAAGAACGCCGCGATCGCATCGTCGAGTTGCTCGCCGCCCACGACCGCCTGCCGGTCGCCGATCTCGCCCGGCGCTTCGCGACCTCCGAGGATTCGATTCGCCGCGATCTGCGGCGCCTCGAAGGGGAGGGGCGGATCCGCCGCGTCCATGGCGCGGTGCTGCCGTTGGCGGTGCTGACCCCGTCGCTCGAACAGCGCGCCGAGCTCCACCTCGCCGAGAAGCGCCGGATCGCCGCGGCGATCGTCGAGCGCTTCGTCGACGGCGAGACCCTCGTGCTCGGCGGCGGCACCACCGCCATCGAAATCGCCCGCGCCCTGCCGCCGTCGCGCCGCCTGACCGTGGTCACCACCGCCCCGGCGGTCGCCCTGGTGCTCGCCGAGCGGCCGTCGGTCGAGACCATCCTGGTCGGCGGCCGCCTCGACGCCGCGACCTGCACCGTCACCGGCGCCCGGGCCGTCGCCGCCTTCGCCGATCTCCGCGCCGATCGCGCGATCGTCACCGCCTGCGGCGTCGACGCCGCCCTCGGCCTCACCGTCTCCAGCCACGAAGAGGCCTTCGTGGCCCGCGCCATGATCGACGCCGCCGCGACGGCGATCGTCGCCGCCACCGCCGACAAGCTCGCGACTACCGCCGCCCATCGCATCGCGCCGCTCACCCGCTGCGGCGAACTCGTCACCGACCGCCGCGCCGATCCCGCCGTCGTCGCGGCGATCCGCGCCCTCGGCGTCGCCGTCACCCTGGTGTGAGTCGCCGCGCCCCGCCGCCATCCTTCGGGAGAGTCCCGTGTCCGATCTGCCGCAATCCGCCCTCGCCCTGCCCGTCGATCCGATCGCCCGCGCCCGCTGGGCGGTGTCGGCGATGTTCTTCGTCAACGGCGCCGGCGTCGGCAGCTGGGCGCCGTACATCCCCCTGGTCCAGACCCGCCTCGGCCTCTCCGCCGCCGATCTCGGCCTGGCGCTGCTCGCCGCCGGGGTCGGGGCGCTGATCGCCATGCCCTTCGCCGGCCGGCTCGCCGCCCGCCACGGCTCGGGTGCCGTCACTCGCCTCGCCGCCGTCGCCGTGCTCGCCAGTTTCCTGCTGCCGGTGCTCGCCCCGACCGCGACCGTGCTGGCGATCGGCCTGTTCCTGTTCGGCGCCGGCAACGGCCTGATGGACGTCGCCATGAACGCCCACGGCGTGCTCGTCGAGCGCCGCCTCGGCCGGCCGATCATGTCGTCGCTGCACGCCTGCTGGAGCCTCGGCGGCCTCTCCGGCGCCGGCCTCGGTGGCCTCGCCCTGGCCGGCATGGCGCCGCCGCTGCACGCCGTGGCGGTGGTCGTGGTGCTCGGGGGGATCGCCGCCCTCGCCGCCAGCGCGCTGCTCGGTCCCGAGGACCGCGCCGCCGCCGCCGGCCCGGCCTTCGCCCTGCCGGGGCGCCGCACTCTCGGCATCGGTCTCCTGACCTTCGCCTCCTTCGTCGCCGAAGGCGCCATGCTCGACTGGACCGGCGTCTATCTCGCCGGCTCGCTCGGCACCACCGCCGCCTTCGCCGCCTCCGGCTATGCCGCCTTCTCCGCCGCCATGACGCTCGGCCGCCTGACCGGCGACCGCGTCCGCGCCGCGGTCGGCGCCCTCGTGATGGTGCGCGCCGGCGGGGTCGTCGCCGCCGTCGGCCTCGGCCTCGGCCTGGCTGTCGGCACGCCCTGGGCGGCGGTCGCCGGCTTCACCCTCGCCGGCCTCGGCCTGTCCAATCTGGTGCCGGTGTTCTTCGGGGCCGGCGGCCGCGCCGAAGAGGGCTCCGGCCACGGCATCGCCGCCGTCGCCACCATGGGCTATTTCGGCTTCCTGATCGGCCCGCCGGCGATCGGCGGCCTCGCCGAGATCCTCGGCCTGCCGCTCGCGCTGGGTCTGGTCGCCGCCGGTGTCGGTCTGGTCGGGGTCTTCGCCGGCCTCGTCCGCGACGCCGACGCCTGACCCTCCGCGGTCAGCGCTTGCCCCGCAGCGCGTCGAGCAGCGCCGCCCCGAGCGCTCCGGGGGCGGCCGGCGTCGCCGCAGGCGGTTGCCGCGACGGGCCGCCCGAGCGGCCGCGGCTGTCGCCGCCCGCCGGGGCTCCGGCATTGCGCGGTGCCCGCTCCGGACTGCCGTCGTCGCGCCGCATCGACAGGGCGATGCGCTTGCGCGCGACGTCGACCTCGACCACCCGCACCGTCACCACGTCGCCGGCCTTGACCACCTCGCGCGGATCCTTGACGAAGCGATCGGCGAGCTGGCTGACGTGGACCAGACCGTCCTGATGGACGCCGATGTCGACGAAGGCCCCGAAGGCGGCGACGTTGGTCACCGTGCCTTCGAGCGTCATGCCCGGCGTCAGATCGGAGAGCTTCTCGACCCCTTCGGCGAAACGCGCCGTCTTGAAGCTCGGGCGCGGATCGCGGCCCGGCTTCTCGAGCTCGGCGAGGATGTCCTTGACCGTCGGCAGGCCGAAGGTCGGATCGACGAAGGCCCGCGGATCCAGCCCCTTGAGCAGCGCCCCGTCGCCCATCACCGTCCGGAGATCCCGCCCGCAGGCGGCGACGATGCGCTTGGCCAGACTGTAGGCCTCCGGATGCACCGACGACGCGTCGAGCGGCTCGTCGCCGTCGCGGATCCGCAGGAACCCGGCCGCCAGTTCGAAGGTCTTGGGCCCGAGCCGCGCCACCTCGAGCAATTGGCGGCGGCTGCGGAACCGCCCGGCCGCCTCGCGATGGGCGACGATCGCTTCCGCCAGCGACGCCCCGAGCCCCGACACCCGGGCGAGCAGCGGCGCCGATGCGGTGTTGAGATCGACCCCGACGGCGTTGACCGCGTCCTCGACCACCGCGTCGAGGGCCTTGGCCAACCGCGCCTGATCGACGTCGTGCTGGTACTGGCCGACGCCGATCGACTTGGGATCGATCTTGACCAGTTCGGCCAACGGATCCTGCAGGCGCCGGGCGATCGACACCGCGCCGCGCAAGGACACGTCGAGGCCGGGCATCTCGGCGGCTGCCAGCGCCGAGGCCGAATAGACCGAGGCCCCGGCCTCCGACACGGTGACCTTGATCGGCTTGGGCGGCGCCATCTCGGCGATCAGCGCCGCGACCAGGCGATCGGTCTCGCGCGAGCCGGTGCCGTTGCCGATCGCCACCAGCTCGACCTTGTGGCGGACGATCAACTGCTTCAGCTCGGCGATCGTCCCGGCCACGTCGTTGCGCGGCGGGAAGGGATAGACCGTGGTGGTCGCCACCACCTTCGACGTGGCATCGACCACCGCCACCTTGACGCCGGTGCGGATGCCCGGATCGAGGCCCAGGGTGGTCCGCGCCCCGGCCGGCGCGGCGAGCAGCAGGTCCTTGAGATTGTGGGCGAAGACCCGGATCGCCTCCTCCTCCGAGCGCTCGCGCAGCGTCCCCATCAGTTCGACCGACAGGGACAAGGACAGCTTGACCCGCCAGCACCAGCGCGCCACGTCGAACAGCCAGCGGTCGGCGGCGCCCGGCTCGCGGTTGGCGGTCGGCAGCGCGATGCCGAAGGCCTCGGCGATGATTCGCTCGACCGGCTTGATCGGCTCGGCGACGTCGGCGTCGACCTCGAGCTCCAGGCCGAGGATCTCTTCGTTGCGGCCGCGCAGCATCGCCAGCGCCCGATGGCTCGGCACTTCGGCGAGCCGTTCGACGTGGTCGAAGTAGTCGGCGAACTTCTCTCCGGCCGCCTGCTTGCCGTCGATCACCTTGGCGCGGATCCGCGCCCGCGTCGTCATGTGGGCGCGCAGGCGTCCGACCAGATCGGCGTTCTCGGCGAACTGCTCGGTGAGGATGTCCCGCGCCCCGTCGAGCGCCGTCTTGACGTCGGCGACCGCCTCGCCGACGAAGCCGGCGGCCAGAGTCTTGGGATCGACGGTGCGGTCGGTGAAAATTTTCTCCGCGAGCGGCCCGAGGCCCTTCTCGCGGGCGATCTCGGCCCGGGTCCGCCGCTTCGGCTTGAACGGCAGATAGAGGTCTTCGATCTCGGCCTTGGTCGTCGCCGTGGCGAGCCTCAGGGCCAGTGCGTCGTCGAGCTTGCCCTGGGCGGCGATCTGGGCGGCGACCGCGGCGCGCCGAGTCTCGAGCTCGCGCAGATAGCCGAGCCGTTCCTCGAGGGTGCGCAACTGGGTATCGTCGAGACCGCCGGTCGCCTCCTTGCGGTAGCGCGCCACGAAGGGCACCGTCGCGCCTTCGTCGAGCATCGCCACCGTCGCGGTGACCTGGGCCGGACGGCAGCCGATCTCCGCGGCGATGGTACCGGCGATGCGCTGGACGACGGTGGGATCGAGGGCGACGGTCATGGCGGCACTCCGAAACGGCGAGGGGCCGCGACCATAGGAGGCGACGCCGCGCCTGACCAGAGCGTCGCCGCCGTTCTCCCCGTCTCCTGCCGTCGGACGAGCGCCGCGCTCAGCGCAGGCGCAGCAGTTCTTCCGCGGTCTCGGTGTCGAGCCCGACCGCGTTGATCCAGCCGCCGACCAGCGCCGCTCGCAGCGCCGCCGCCTTGGCGACGTGCATCGCCACGCCGATTCGCAGGGGCACCGCGCGCAACACGTTCGGCGCCACCGAAAGGGTGCGATCGTCGAAGGCGCTGGGGATCACCGTCCCGTCGGCACCGTAGAAGCGGCCGCAGATCGTGCCGACCGCGCCGCTCGCGGCGATCGTCTCGATGTGCGACTGCGGGATCACGCCGTGGCGGAACACCGTGGCACGCGGGCTGATCGCCCCGACCCCGACCAGCGCGATGGTGCAGCGGGCCATCAGGTCGAACACCCCGCCGACCGTACTGGTCTGCGCCAAATGCGCCGCCGCTTCGGCGCTGTCGACGATCGCCGGCACCGGCAGTTGCCAGGCCCGCGCCCCGAGGCCGAGCGCCAGGGTGCGGCAGACCTCGCTCGAATGCGAGGCGATCTGCGGCGCTCCGACCCCGCCGATCAACGACACCACGTCGACGTCGGTGCTCTTGGCGCGTCGCGCCGCCGCGGCCACCGCCGCCACCGTGTCGCCGTCGGAGACGCCGACCACCGAGCCGTTGGCCACCCGCTCTTCCAGCACGCGGGCCACCGCACGGCCGAGCACGTCGGCGAGCGACGCCCCGCCGGCCCGCGACTGCACCACCACCGCGAATTCGACGCCATAGGCATGGCCGAGACGGCGCTCGAGGGCGAAGTCGCGCAGGCCCGTCGGCGAGATCTGGATCTCGACGAAGCCGAGATCCATCGCCGCCTTCAGGGCCCGGCTGACCGTCGATTCCGACACCTCGAGGATGCGGGCGATCTCGTTCTGGGGCATGCGCTGATCGTAGCGCATCTGCGCGATGCGCAGGATCGTCTCGTCGTCTCGTCGATGTCGCGCCATGTCGTCCGCTGACCACCCAAGGGGAAAGCGCTTCGATACCACATCGAAATTCGCTCGTCAGTCCCAACCTCTACCATCTGCGGCCGACCCGGACCGCGATCGCGGCGGTCTCACACCCCGAGGCCGAGCGCGGCATAGTCGCGCACGATCGGCCGATGGATCGGCTCGTCCTCGTCGACGGTGGGGAATCGCGCCACCGGCTCGATGAAGTAGTTGTCGGTCTCGTCGTCGTTGACCGTCGACACCTCGCCGATCAACGTGTCGCCGCCGTCGCCCCAGAAGGCATGGACGTGGCCGGGCTCCAGCGTCACGCTCTCCCCCGGGGCGAGACGCACCACGCCGCCGGCCGCCACTTCGCGCATCACCCCGTCGCAGGCCAGCCGCACCGGCCGGGTCCGGTCGAGGCCGCCGTCGGCGTCGAGGTTGAACAGCCGCACCGCCAGCGGCGCGCCGCCGCGGCAGATGATGTCCTCGGTCTTGACCTTGTGGTGATGCAGCGGCGTCAGCTGATCGCGCCGCGAGATCATGATCTTCTCGGCGTAGACCATGCCGCCGCCCTTGGCGAGATTCTCCGGCAAACCGTTGCGGACGGTGAACAGCAGGAGCCCGGTCTTGAGAAATTCGCCGCGCCCGAAGTCGGTGATGTCCCACCCGAGCCGCGGCCGCACGATCCGCTCGAGCCCGCCCGATCGTTCGCGCCAATCCTCGACGCTCCAGTCGGCGAAGGGCGGCAGGTGAAATCCGAAGGACCGGATGAAGGCCTCGCCGTCGCGGATCAGGCTGTTGAGGTGGGAGCGTCGCATGGGGGGAGGTCCTGGGAGGCGGGTGCCGGCGGCCGGCCGGCGAGGTCAGGGCCGCTGCGACCGACGACGGTCGAAACGGGCGAGGTCGATCACCCGGTCGGGAATCGACACCGCGAAGGTCGCGCCGGGTCCGTCGTCGACCAGTTCGATGGTGCCGCCGTGGGCGCGCACCAGTTCGGSGCAGATCGCCAGCCCGAGGCCGGTGCCGCCGCGCCGGAATCCGCCCTGGAACGGGCGGAACAGATTGTCGCGGGCCCGCGCCGGCACGCCCGGCCCGGTGTCGCCGACCCGCAGCGTCACCACCGTGCCGCGGCGCCGCGCCGAGACGGTGATTCGCCGCACCAGGGTGCGGTCGGCGTCGGCCTCGAAGGCCTGCATGGCGTTGCGTACCAGATTGAGCAGCACCCGGAACAACTGGTCCGGGTCGGCGTCGATCTCCAGGCCCGGCGGCACGTCGATGCCGAAGGCGATGCCGTCGTCGAAGGTCGGGCCGTGGCCGCCGTCGCGCGCGCCGAGCAGCTCGCCGACGTCGGCGACCAGTCGCGCCACGGCGATCAACCGGCGCTCCGGCGGCGCCTCGCCGGTCTTGCCGTAGTCGAGCACGGCGCGCGAATAGGCGATCGCCCGGTCGAGGGTGGCCACCAGCTTGGGCGCGAAACGCTGCACCGTGCCGTCGGGAATGGCGCTCAGGCGGTCGGTGATCAACTGGGCCGAGGCCAGCATGTTGCGCAGGTCGTGGTTGATCTTCGAGACCGCCACGCCGAGATCGGCGAGGTGCTTCTTCTGGGCGAGCGAACCGGCGAGTTCCGCCTGCATCTCGGCGAGGCGGCGCTCGGCGTCGCCGATCTCGTCGCCCCGGGTCGAGGGGCGGATCACCCGCTCCGGGTTCTCCGGGTCGGCGGCGAAGTCGGTCATCGCCCGGGTCAGCCGGCGCAACGGCACCAGGAACAGTTGCCGGAGCCCGAGGAACACCAGGAACGCCACGGTCCCCAGCAGCGCGACCGACAGCACCAGCAGTCGTGAGGCGAAGACCAGCGTCGCCGTACGGATCGGCGTCTCGGCGACCACCAGATCGACCACCTCACCCTTGTCGTTGGGCGGACCGATGATGCGCAGGCGCCGACCGTCGCCGGCTGCCAGCATATCGAGCGCCCCTTCGATCGACCGCCACGCTCCGACGTCGGCGAGATCGACGGTCCGGTCGATGCCGGCCGGCTGCTCGGCCATCGCCACCAGCCGCCGCATGTTGCCGCTGCGCACGGCGATCGCCGAGGCGTCCATCGCCGCCAGCAGGTCGTTCTGGAGCTTGCGGTCGATGTCGCGGGTCTTGCCGATCGACAGGATCACCAGATCGGCGCGACGGATCGTCTCTTCGATGCGGTTGAGCCGGAAATGGGCGATCGACGGCACGAACACCAGGATCTCGGCGAGCACCACGAAGCACAGGGTCAGCGCCAACAGCTTGGTCGACAGGCGTGCGCCGCCGCGCGGCGCCTCGCCCGCCGGCCGCCCCGCCCGATCCTCGCCGGTCGCCGGCTGCTCCGCCATGTCCGCTCTCTCTCCGGATCGCCCTGTCGGCACGCACCGTCGGCGGGATTTCGCAAACCGCACGCCCGCGCGCGATCGAAACACCCACCGAACCCCCATGCTAACGCCGACCTGCGCCCAATCACAGCGCCGATCGCAGCGGAAATGCGGCATTTCACGCGATATCCTACCTCCGCCGCGGCATTTCCGATGCCGGTCGTGGGGACGAGCTCCGGCGCACGCCTGCGTGAGGCAGGCGATTCGGCGGCGTCGAGACCGCGCTTCGCGTTGACAGGACCGGTCCCCCCCCCTATAAGCCCCGACGACCGGGATCTTCGCCCTCTCAGGCCGCACGGCGACGTGCGCCCGTCCCTTGCGCAGCGACTGTGGCGACCCTCGGTCGCCCGTCCGAGCGACAGGGGAACGGGCCGAGGTTTCCCTCTTCGCATCCGTCCGCCGGGTTCGGCGGGCATCGCATCACTCGAGACCAGGGGGCCGCTCTTCGGGCGGCGACGACCCATGAAGCGCACTTACCAGCCCTCCAAGATCGTGCGCAAGCGCCGCCACGGTTTCCGCGCCCGTTCCGCCACCGTCGGCGGCCGTGTGGTGCTCGCCCGTCGTCGGGCCCGCGGCCGCAAGCGCCTGTCCGCCTGATCGCCGTCCGGAGGCTCCCCGCCCTCGGTCGGGAGCCGCCGCCTCGGGCCGGTCGGACCACGGACGCCCGGGATGTCCGCGCCGCTCGTCAGGGCGGCGTTTTCGATGGCCCGTCGGGATCCGGACCGGTCGGCCGATCGAAGCGGGCGGGCGCCCCGCGCGCCACCCGCGCCGGGTGGATCGAACCGCCGGAGGTCGCGACCGCATGGACCGACTGAAGAAGCGCGCCGAGTTCCTGGCCGTCGCCCGTGGGGTGCGGTCGCCGCGCCACGCCTTCGTGCTCCAGGCCGCCCTCGCGCCCGATCCTGCCGCCGCGCCGCGCTGCGGCTTCACCGTGACCAAGAAGGTCGGCAACGCCGTGGTGCGCAACCGCATCCGCCGCCGACTGCGCGAAGCGGTCCGCCTGCAGTCCGATGCGCTCGGCCGCGCGGGCTGCGACCACGTGCTGATCGGTCGCCGCGAGGCCCTGTCGCAGCCCTTCGCGACGCTGGCCGCCGACCTCGTCTCCGCCTTCCGACAGGCTCACAAGCGCCTGCCCGCCCCGCCCTCCACCGTCGGCGCGTCCCTTCGCGTCGATGGCCCCGATCCCGCCGCCCCTCGGCATCCGCGCGGCGAAACCCCTGGACGGACCCGATGATCGAGAATCGGAACTACATCGTCGCGATCGCCCTTTCGATCGCCGTGCTCCTCGGGTGGCAGTATTTCGTCGCCGGTCCGCGCCTCGAGGCGGAACACCAGCGCCAGCTGATCGAACAGGCCGCCAAGGCGCCGCCGCCGGCCGCCGCCGGGATCGCCACCTCGGTGGCGCCGACCGCGCCCGCCGGAACGGCAGGAACCGCCGGCACCGCCCCGGCCGGGGCCTCGGCCACCGTCGCCGTCGATCCCGCCGCGGTCACCGCGACCCTGACCCGCCCGCAGGCGCTCGCCGCCCATCCGCGCGTCGCCATCGACACCCCCGTCCTCGGCGGCTCGATCGATCTGGTCGGTGGTCGCATCGACGACGTCGGCCTGAAGCACTATCGCGAGACCGTCGACCCGACGAGCCCGCCGATCGACGTGCTGTCGCCGGTCGGTACCAAGGAACCCTATTTCGCCGACTTCGGCTGGCTCTCCGACGCCGGCACCCCGGTCAAGGTGCCCGGCCCCGAGACGGTGTGGACCCAGAAGGGCACCGGCGCGCTGTCGGTCGACCGTCCCGTCGTCCTGACCTGGGACAACGGCGAGGGCCTGGTCTTCGAGCGCACCGTCTCGGTCGACGACAAGTACATGTTCTCGATCACCGACCAGGTGACCAACGGCGGTGAGCGCCCGACCACGATCTATCCCTGGTCGGCGCTGTCGCGTTTCGGCACGCCCACCACCGCCGGCTACTACATCCTCCACGAAGGCGCGATCGGCGTGTTCGGCGACGAAGGCCTCAAGGAGATCAAGTACGCCGATCTCAAGGAGAAGCTGAAGATCGAACCGAACCGGGTGTCCGGCGGCTGGATCGGCTTCGTCGACAAATACTGGGCCTCGGCGCTGATCCCCGAGCACGGCGCCCGCGTCCAGCCGCGCTTCGCCGCCGCGCCCGCCGCCGCCGGTCGTCCCGACGTCTATCAGACGTTGATGCTCGGCGAAGGTCTGGCGCTGCCGGCCGGTGGCAAGGCCACCACCACCACCCGGCTGTTCGCCGGCGCCAAGGAAGTCGCCACCGTCGACGGCTATGCCCAGAAGTACGACATCGCCAAGTTCGATCGGCTGATCGACTGGGGCTGGTTCTACTTCCTGACCAAGCCGCTGTTCTTCGTCATCAGCTGGCTGCATCAGATGGTCGGCAACTTCGGCATCGCCATCCTGATCGTCACGGTCTTCATCAAGGGCATCTTCTACCCGCTCGCCTCGAAATCCTACGAGTCGATGAGTAAGATGAAGAAGGTGCAGCCCGAGATGAAGGCGCTGCAGGAGACCTACAAGGACGATCGGACCAAGCAGCAGCAAGCTCTGATGGAGCTGTACAAGCGCGAGAAGATCAATCCGCTCGCCGGCTGTCTGCCGATCGTCATCCAGATCCCGGTGTTCTTCTCGCTCTACAAGGTGCTGTTCGTCACCATCGAGATGCGTCAGGCGCCGTTCTACGGCTGGATCCGCGACCTCGCGGTGCCCGACCCGACCTCGCTGTTCAATCTGTTCGGGTTGGTCCCCTTCACGCCGCCGCACATGCTGATGATCGGCGCCTGGCCGCTGATCATGGGCGTCACCATGTTCGTGCAGATGAAGCTCAATCCGCCGCCGCCGGATCCGACCCAGAAGATCATGTTCGACTGGATGCCGGTGCTGTTCACCTTCATGCTCGCCAACATGCCGGCCGGTCTGGTGATCTACTGGACCTGGAACAACACCCTGTCGATCGCCCAGCAGGCCTGGATCATGAAGAAGAACGGCGTCCGGGTCGAACTGTGGGACAACGTCCGTTCGCTGTTCCGCCGCTCGCCCCCGGCCGCTCGGTGACGGCGAAGGGTGTGGGGACGATGACCGAAGGCACGGACGACGGGCGGGTGGGCGCCGGGTTCACGGTCGAGGAGAAGGTTCGCCTGCTCTTCGCCCGGCCCTGGGCCTTCGCCATGGGCGCCGTCGACCTCGAGCGGCTGCCCCCGGCGGTCGGTTCGGAGATCGCCTTCGCCGGTCGATCCAACGTCGGCAAGTCGAGCCTGATCAACGCGCTGGTCGATCAGGCCGGGCTCGCCCGCACCTCCAACACCCCCGGCCGCACCCAGGAACTGAACTACTTCGTGCCGGCGGTGCTCAACGAGCGCTCCAAGAAGACCGAGCGCATGACCTCGGGCGCGCCGCGCGACGTCGTCGACGTCGGCTTGACCCTGGTCGACATGCCCGGTTACGGCTTCGCCCAGGCGCCCAAGTCGCAGGTCGAGACCTGGACCAAGCTGGTCTTCGCCTATTTGCGCGGTCGTCCCAACCTGCGCCGGGTCTATGTGCTGGTCGATTCGCGCCATGGGCTCAAACCCGTCGACAACGAAGTCCTCGATCTCCTCGACCCCGCGGCGGTGTCCTACCAGATCGTCCTGACCAAGGCCGACAAGATCTCCCGCACCCTCGACGGCGCGCCGGTCGCCGCGGTGGTCGCCGCCACCGCCGCCGCGATTCGCAAGCGCCCGGCCGCCCATCCCGAAATTCTGGTGACCTCCAGCGAGGCCGGATGGGGCATGGACCGGTTGCGCGCCGAGATCGCCTTCTTCGCCGCCTGACGTTCCGACCCGCCCCTGCTGGGAGATCTGCGATGACCACCCCCCACAAGTCCGAGGCCGAGATGATCGCCGAGGCGTCGATCCTGTCCAAGGCGCTGCCCTACATGCTGCGCTACGACGACAAGACGGTGGTGGTGAAGTTCGGCGGCCATGCCATGGGCGACGCCGCGCTCGGCAAGGCCTTCGCCGAGGACATCACGCTGCTCAAGCTGTCGGGCCTCAACCCGGTGGTGGTCCACGGCGGCGGGCCGCAGATCAACGCCATGCTGTCCAAGCTCGGCATCAAGTCGGAATTCGCCGGCGGCTTCCGCATCACCGATCGCGCCACCGTCGAAGTGGTCGAGATGGTCCTGGCCGGGTCGATCAACAAGGAGATCGTCCAGACCATCACCGAGGCCGGCGGCCGGGCGATCGGGCTGACCGGCAAGGACGGCAACATGGTCACGGTGGCCCGGGTCACCCGCACCGTGGTCGATCCCGATTCGATGATCGAGCGGGTGGTCGACCTCGGCTTCGTCGGCGAGCCGACCGAAGTGCGCACCGAGGTGCTCGAGGTCCTGAAGAAGTCCGAGATCATTCCGGTGCTCGCCCCGGTCTGCGCCGGCGCCGACGGCGAGACCTACAACGTCAACGCCGACACCTTCGCCGGGGCCATCGCCGGCGCTCTCAAGGCCACCCGCCTGTTGTTCCTGACCGACGTGCCCGGCGTGCTCGACGCCGACAAGAACCTGATCAAGGAACTGTCGCGCGCCGAGGCGCAGCGGCTGATCGACGAGGGCGTCATCTCCGGCGGCATGATCCCCAAGGTCGAGACCTGTTTCGAGGCGCTCGACCGCGGCGTCGAGGCGGTGGTCATCCTCAACGGCAAGGTGCCCCATTCGGTGCTGCTCGAGCTGTTCACCGAACACGGCGCCGGCACGCTGATCACCCCGTGACGCCGCCGGCGGTCCGCTCCATCAGGATCACCGGGTCGCCGTGATGGTCGCTGCGCGCGAACTCGCGAAAGCCGAGTTTCGTCGCCACCGCGATCGACGGCGTGTTGCCGGTCGAGATCATGCAGGTCTGCCGCCGCCCGGGATGATGGGCATCGCACCAGACCAACGCCGCCTCCATCGCCTCGCGGGCGAGACCGCGCCCCTGGGCGATCGCGGCGAGCCCCCAGCCGCATTCGATCGTGCCCTCGAGCGAGGGGACGATCGCGCGCCGCAACTCGTGAAAGCCGCATTCGCCGAAGAAGGTGCCGTCCGTGCGGTCCTCGACGACGAAGAACCCGAAGCCGAAGTGATACCAGACCCCGATCTGGCGCAGAAACCGGATCCACGCGGCTTCCCGCGACAGCGGCGTGCCGCCGATGAAACGCACCACGGCGGGATCCGCCCACATCCGGGCGTAATCCGTGAAGTCGTCGAGGCGGTAGGGTCTGAGCCGCAGGCGCGGCGTCTCGAGAGTGGGGATGTCGATCATCGCGGGAGCCCTCGGCGTGGATCGGCTACGTCGGCGGCGGCCGCCCGTCGCGTGGCGGCTCGCCGAATAGAGTTCGGACGCCGTTGCCATCGCGCGGCGCCCGGTTCACGGTGTCATTTTTCAGCCGATCGGGAAACCTTCGCCTCATGATGAACGTTCACGACCCCCGCGCCACCGAACTCGACGCCCGGGGGGCACGCTTCGCGCGGGTCGACACCTGGATCTTCGATCTCGACAACACCCTCTATCCGGCCGCCACCGATCTCTTCGCCCAGGTCGACGCCAAGATCCGCGCCTTCGTCATGGAGGCGTTGGGGACCACCCCGGACGAGGCGAAGCGCCTGCAGAAGGACTATTATCGCCGCTACGGCACCACCCTGCGCGGGCTGATGCTCGAACACGGCGTGTCGCCCGACGGCTTCCTCGACTTCGTCCACGACATCGATCATTCGGTGATCCCGCCCGATCCCGATCTGGTGGCGGCGATCCGCGCGCTGCCCGGCCGGCGCTTCGTGATGACCAACGGCACCCGCACCCATGCCGAGAAGGTCACCGCCCGCATCGGCCTGTCCGGCGTCTTCGACGACATCTTCGACATCGTCGCCGCCGATCTCCTGCCCAAGCCCAACCGCGAGACCTACGACCGCTTCCTGCACGGCGCCGGCATCGAACCGACCCGCGCCGCGATGTTCGAGGACCTGTCGCGCAATCTCACCGTGCCCCACACCCTCGGCATGCGCACGGTGCTGGTGGTGCCCGGCCCCGACGAGGCGCTCGGCCGCGAGGCCTGGGAATCCGAGGGCGCCGACGCCCCTCACGTCGAATGGGTCACCCACGATCTCGCCGGCTTCCTCGCCGAGGTCAATCCTGCCGCCCGGCAGATCGCCCCCGAGATCGATTGACAGCACCCGGAGCGCCGGTATGGTCCCCGGCGAACCGCGCGCCGAGCGACGCCCCGCGCTCGCCGGCCCGCCGCCGACCTCCATTCGGGAACCCGCCATGTCCCTCGCCGCTGCCGACCTCGCCGCCCTGGCCCAGACCATCGACGACGCCTTCGAGCGCCGCGCCGAGATCGGGGTCGCCACCACCGGCCCGGTCCGTGACGCCGTCGTCGCCGCCCTCGCGCTCCTCGACAAGGGCGAGGTCCGGGTCGCCGAGAAGCACGGCGACGACTGGATCGTCAACCAGTGGCTGAAGAAGGCGGTGCTCCTGTCCTTCCGCCTGGCGCCGATGGAGATCATCGGCGGCGGTCCCGGCAACGCCGTGTGGTGGGACAAGGTGCCCTCGAAGTTCGACGGCTGGACCGCCGCCGAGTTCGAGGCCGCCGGCTTCCGCGCGGTGCCCGGCGCCGTGGTCCGCCGCTCCGCCTACATCGCCCCGAACGTCGTGCTGATGCCGTCCTTCGTCAATCTCGGCGCCCATGTCGGCGCCGGCACCATGGTCGACACCTGGGCGACGGTCGGCTCCTGCGCCCAGATCGGCAAGAACGTCCACCTCTCCGGCGGCGTCGGCATCGGCGGCGTGCTGGAGCCGCTGCAGGCCGGCCCGACCATCATCGAGGACGACTGTTTCATCGGCGCCCGCTCGGAAGTCGTCGAAGGCGTCATCGTCGGCCAGGGCTCGGTGCTGGCGATGGGCGTGTTCCTCTCGGCCACCACCAAGATCGTCGACCGCGCCACCGGCGAGATCTTCGTCGGCCGCGTGCCGCCCTATTCGGTGGTGGTGTCCGGTTCGCTGCCGGGCAAGCCGCTGCCGGGTCAGAACTGGGGCCCGTCGCTCTACTGCGCGGTGATCGTCAAGCGCGTCGACGCTCAGACCCGCTCCAAGACCTCGATCAACGAGTTGCTGCGCGATTGAGGCCCTTCGGGTAATCACCCGGAAACGATGCTTCGATCGCCCGGCGACGTCCTGACGGACCGTCAACCATTGCCCGCCATCCTGCGCGACGTTTCGTCGTCGTGCAGGGAGGCGTCATGCCCTTCTCCTCGTGGTTTTCCTTCTCCGGTCGCAGCGGCCGCCTCGCCTTCTGGGGCATCGGCCTCGTCCAAATGGTGTTCCTGATCGGCCTCGGCGTCGGTCTCGGTCTGGTGGCGGGTGCCGCAGCCGGCGGTACCGAGGCCGGCGGCTTGACCGAAGCGCCGTTGCCGATCGTGGCGATCTGGGGCCTCGGTCTGCTGCTCGTGGTGTGGACCGGCCTCGCCGCCACCACCCGACGCTGGCACGACCGCGGCAAATCGGGCTGGTGGACCCTGCTGCAACTGGTGCCGGTGATCGGTCCGCTGTGGATCTTCGTCGAACTCGGCTTTCTGCCCGGCACGCCGGACGTCAACCGCTTCGGCCCGCCGCCGGGCAGCGGCGGCGACGGCGGCGCGACCGACCGCGATGCCGAACTCGATCGCGCCGTCGAGAAATGGCGCTCCGGCGCCGCGGCCTCGCAGGACCTTCCCGCCGGCGCGTCCGCCCGTCGCGACCCCTGGGCGGCGCCGAGCGCCGGCTCCGCGCCCCCCCGTGCCGCCGCCGGCGGCTTCGGCCGGCGCGGTCTGACCTGAGGCGGTACCGGCGCGAGCGCCCACCCGCGCCGTTCGGATGCGGCGAGTGCGATCGCCGCGGTCCGCTGCTAGAGTGGGCGCCCCGACCCGATCCACCCTCGAGGACGCCCGATGTATCGCCCGCCGGCCTTCGACGAGACCCGCCTGCCGCTGCTCCATGCGGCCATCGCCGCGGCGCGCCTCGCCACCCTCGTCGCCCACGACGGTGACGGCCTCCTCGCCGATCACCTGCCGCTGCTGCTCGATCCGACCCGCGGCCCCTTCGGCACGCTCTCCGGCCATCTCGCCCGCGCCAATCCGCAAGGCGCGCCCGCCGCCGAGGGTCGCCCGGTGCTGGCGATCTTCGCCGGCCCCGACGCCTATGTCTCGCCGTCGTGGTATCCGTCCAAGGCCGAGACCCACAAGGTCGTGCCGACCTGGAACTACGTCGCGGTCCATGCCCACGGCCGCCTGCGCTTCTTCGACGATCGCGACCGCCTGCTCGCCCTGGTGACCCGCCTCACCGAGGCCCACGAAGCCGGCCGCGCCGCGCCGTGGTCGGTCGCCGACGCGCCGCCGGACTTCATGGCGAGTATGTTGAAGGGCATCGTCGGTTTCGAGATCGAGATCGAGCGGCTGGAGGGCAAACGCAAGCTCGGCCAGAACCGCACCCCCGCCGATCGCGCCGGGGTGATCGCCGGCCTCGCAGCCGAGCCCGGCGAAGCCGCGAAGGCGACCGCCGCGGCGATGGGGGCGGCGGAGTAACCGCCGCCTGCGGCAGGGTAGCAACGGCGGCGCCGGTGGGATCGACGCCTCGATGGCGGGACCGGTGCAATTGTGGATGGTGCGGCATTCTCCGCCTGTTCCATCGCAGATATTGCGCGCTGCAGTTGGGGTGGATACCAATGTGCGGAACACGCGGAGCGCGTGCGGCGACATCGGCGCCTACGGCTTTGGCTGGGCGGCGGTGAAGCCTATTCATCCGGGGGAGATTCCATGACGATTTCGACGTCCGACGCGGGCCAACCCCTCAGGCAGAATGTCTCCGCCGACGCCAAGGCGATGATGCTGTTCGACGCGAACAAAAAATCGGTGGTTGTTGCTTATTTGTTTTGGTTTTTTCTCGGTGGGTTCGGGGCTCATCGCTTTTATTCCGGGCGCACGGGGAGCGGAATCGCTCAGCTGATTCTCGTCATCGTCGGCATTGTTCTCGCCGGCGTTGGAATCGGTTTGCTTCTGCTCCTTCCACTCGCCATCTGGGTCCTGGTGGACGCCTTCCTGATTCCCGGCTGGATCAGCAACCACAACAACCTTCTGGCGCACAGTCTCCTATCGGCTTGAGAGTTCACTCGCCCGGTTGACGCCGTCCGTCCCGTGGGGCTAATCGCGGGGCATGACCATGCTGCCCCCCCTCGACGATCCCGTCGCCATCGCCCGCGCCCTGCTGATGTGCCCCTCGGTGACGCCGGCCGACGGCGGCGCGCTGGCGCTGGTCGAGGCGATCGCCGAAGCCCTCGGCTTTGCCGGCGAGCGGCCGGTGTTCACCGCGCCCGACACCCCGGACGTCGAGAATCTGTTCGCCCGCCGCGGCGACAGCGGCCCGCATCTGGTCTTCGCCGGCCACACCGACGTGGTGCCGCCCGGCGACGTCGCGCGCTGGCGCCACGATCCCTTCGCCGGCGCGATCGACGACGGCCACCTGTGGGGCCGCGGCGCCGTCGACATGAAGGGCGGCATCGCCGCCTTCCTCGCCGCCGTCGGCCGCCTGGTCCGCGACGGGCGCATGCCCGAGGGCCGTGTCTCGCTGCTGATCACCGGCGACGAAGAGGGACCGTCGATCAACGGCACGCCGAAGCTGCTCGCCTGGGCGCTGGCACGGGGCGAACGCTTCGACGCCGCGGTGGTCGGCGAGCCGACCAACCCGGAGGCGATCGGCGACGCGATCAAGGTCGGCCGCCGCGGCTCGCTGTCGGGCACCGTCACGGTCACCGGCCAGCAGGGCCACGTCGCCTATCCCGACCTCGCCGACAACCCGATCCCCAAGCTCGTCCGCCTCGTCGCGGCGCTCGGCGATGAACCGCTCGACACCGGCAACGACCGCTTTCCGCCGTCGAACCTCGAATTCGTCTCGCTCGACGTCGGCAATCCCGCCTGGAACGTCATCCCGCGCGACGCCCGCGGCCGCTTCAACGTCCGCTTCAACGACATCTGGACGCCGGCCACCCTCGAGGCCGAATTGCGCGCCCGCCTGACCCGAGCCGCCGGCAACGCCGTCGATTGGGAACTGGTCGTCGAGCGCCCGACCAGCGACAGTTTCCTGACCCGCGACCCCGGCCTGATCGACGTGCTCGCCGCCGCCGTCGAGACGGTCACCGGCCGCCGCCCGACGCTCTCGACCAGCGGCGGCACGTCGGATGCCCGCTACATCAAGGATCATTGCCCGGTGGTCGAATTCGGCCTGGTCGGCCAGACCATGCACAAGATCGACGAGCGGGTGGCGGTGGCCGACCTCGAACTCCTGACCCGTGTCTACGAGGCCTTCCTCGTCGGCTGGTTCGAAACGGCGGCACGATGATCGACTGGGCCGAGATCCGCGCCGGCGTGCTCGGCAGCTTCGGGCTGCTGATCGGCGACCCCCATGCCATGGCCCGTTTCGACTGTTCCTTCCGCGGCTTCTGGCGCTCGTTCTGGGTCATCCCGCTGATGGTGCCGGCGGCGCTGGTGTCGATCCTCGCCGATCGTTCGCTGGTCGAGGGCACCGCTTCGCCGTCCGCCGTGGCGATCGCCGGCCTCGCCTCCTACCTTCTCGGCTGGATCGCCTTTCCGGTGGTGATGGCGGCGCTGGCCGGCCCGCTCGGGCTGGGGCCGCGCTACGTGCCGATGATGGTGGCGCGCAACTGGTCGTCGATCCTCGGCACACTGCCCTATGTGGTGGTCACCCTCGCCTGGCTGATCGGTCTGATGCCGGTGCGCCTGCTCGCCCTCGCCACCCTGGCGGCGCTCGGCTTCGATCTCTATGTCTCCTTCCGGGTGATGCGCGCCGCCGCCGCCGCCCCGCCCGGTCTCGCCGCCGGACTGGTGGCGCTCGATCTGGTTCTGACCCTGTTGATCGACGCCGGCACCGCCCGTTTCGTCGTCGGCTGACCCGCTCCGGAGGCCCCCGTGATCGACTTCGACCCGCGCCTGACCCCCGCCCGCTCCGATCTCGCCGCCCGCCGGCTCCAGGCCCGCGTCACCGCCGAACGTTTCGTCGACGGCACGCCGGCCCGCGTCGTGGTCGGTCTGGCGCCGCTGCGGCGCGGCCCCCGCGGCGACGCTCGGCTCGACACCGAGGCCCTGGCCGGCGAGAGCCTCACCGTCTACGACGAGGACGAGGAGGGCTGGGGCTGGGTCCAGCTCGACCGCGACGGCTACGTCGGCTATCTGCCGACCCACGCCTACATGAAGGGCGACGTCGCCCGACCGACCCATCGGGTCACGGCGCTCAGGACCTTCGTCTACCCCGCCCTGTCGATCAAGGAACCGCCGCTCGACTGGTTGACGCTTGGCGCCCGCATCGCGGGGATCGCCGAGCGGGTGGTCGACGGCCGCGCCTATGTGATCACCGCGAGCGGCGGGGTGGTGGTCGCCGACCATCTTGCCCCCCTCGATCGCGTCGAGGCCGATCCGGTGGTGGTCGCCGAACGCTTCCTCGGCACGCCCTATCTGTGGGGCGGGCGCTCCAGCCTGGGGATCGATTGCTCCGGTCTGGTCCAGACCGCGCTCGAGGCCTGCGGCGTCGCCGCACCCCGCGACACCGACCTCCAGGAGGCGGCCCTCGGCACGCCCGTCGATCTCGACCCGGCCCAGTGGCGGCGCGGCGATCTGCTGTTCTGGCCCGGCCACGTCGGTCTGGTGCGCGACGCGACGACCTTCCTCCACGCCAATGCCCACGTCATGGCGGTGTCGATCGAGCCGATCGCCGCGGGCCTGGCCCGTATCGCCGCCGCCGGGGCGCCGCTGCGCTCGGTCCGCCGCGTCGAGCGTCCTCAGTAACCGCGGCCGCGGTCGACCCGATGGGGCAGGGGCTCGCCGCGCTCGACCGCGGCGATGCCGTCGACGATCTGGGCGACCAGCGCCTCCGGGTCGGAATCCGCCGCGGCATGCGGGCTGACGAACACCCGTGGATGGCGCCACAGGGGCGAGGCGGTGGGCAAGGGCTCGTGCTCGAACACGTCGAGCGAGGCGGCGCCGAGGGTGCCGTCGTCGAGCGCCGCCAGGATGTCGGCCTCGACCTGCAGGCTGCCGCGACCGGCGTTGATCAGCACCGGCCCGCCCATATGGGCGCCGCGCCCGAGCCGGGCGAACAGATCGCGCCGCAGGATGCCGCGGGTCTCGGGCGTCGCCGGCAGCAGCACCACCAGAATATCGGTCGCGCCCAGGAAGGCGTCGAGCCCGGCCGTCCCGGCGAAGCTGTCGATCCCCGGCACCTCCTGCGGCGTGCGGCTCCACCCGGCGACCCGGAAGCCGAGCCGCCGCAGCACCGCCGCGGCGTCGCGGCCGAGCACGCCGAGCCCCATGATCCCGACCCGCACCGCCCCGGCGGCCGGCTGATAGAGGGTCAGCCATTCGGCCCGCGCCTGGGCCTCTGCCAGGGTCGCCACTCGCCGGTGATGCATGAGCACGTGCATCACCACCCATTCGGTCATCCGCGCCGTCAGATCGGGGTCGACGATCCGGGCGACCGGCACCTCCGGCAGGGTCGGATCGCCGAGCAGCGCGTCGACGCCGGCGCCGAGGTTGAAGACCGCCCGCAGGTTCGGCAGGCCGGCGAGGAACCCCGGCTCGGGCTTCCACACCGCCGCCCAGCGGATCGCCGTGGCATCGAACGGCTCACGCCCGTCGACCACCGCGAGGCCCGGCGGCGCGAGGCGGCGGAAGCGGGCGAGCCAGGGGGCGGGGTCCCAGCCCCGGACGGCGACGACGAGCGACATGACGGATCTCCGGACAGGCGTAGGAACGGGCGCACCTTGTGGGCGAGAATCCCGCGCCGGTCCAGCCCCGACGGTCGGATCCGGGCCCTGCGGGGGCGAAGCGCGCGAATCTCTCGCGAATCACTCGCGACTTCGACCCGCTGCCGATTGACCCGCGCCGCCGGCTCACTTATGTGAGCCTGATGACCAAACGCGACATCATCACCCTGCCCGATCCGCGCCTCAAACTCGTCTCCGAGCCGGTGGCCGTGGTCGACGACGCCATCCGCGCGCTGCTCGACGACATGCTCGAGACCATGTACGCCGCCCCCGGCATCGGGCTGGCGGCGATCCAGATCGGCATCGCCAAGCGTCTGGTGACCATCGACGTCGCCCGCGAGGGCGAACCGCCGGCGCCGATGTTCCTGGTCAACCCGAAGATTCTGTGGGCCTCCGAGGACCTCGTCGAGCATCAGGAGGGCTGCCTGTCGGTGCCCGAGCACTACGACGAGGTGGTCCGCCCGGCCCGCGTCCGCGTCGCCTACCTCGATCGCGACGGCGCGCCGCGCGAGATCGAGGCCGACGGCCTGCTCGCCGTGTGCCTGCAGCACGAGATCGACCATCTCGACGGCGTCATGTTCGTCGACCATCTGTCGCGCCTGAAGCGCGAGCGGGTCACCAAGCGCTTCGCAAAGCAGGCCAAGCTCAAGGCCCGCGACGAGACCCCGCGCCGCTTCGGCCTGATGCGCCCGACGCTCTGACGCGACGGGCGCCCCGCGGGCGCCCGTGAATGCGTGAATGGACGTGAGAAGGCGTGGCCGCGCCCTGGACCAGGGCGCGCGCGCCGCTCAGTCGAGCACGCCGAGGCCGACGGCGAGCAGCAGGAAGGCCCCCATCGCCATCCGATAGATGACGAAGGGCCAAGCCGAGAACCGTTCCATCACCCGCATCAGCGTCCAGATCGCCACGAAGGCCGAGATCGACGCGGTCAGCAGGCCGACCCCGAGCACTTCCCAGCCGTGGGCGTCGAGCCCGGCATGGCGCAGCTCGAGCAGTTCCTTGAGGCCCGCCCCGAGGATCGCCGGCAGGCCGAGCAGGAACGAGAACCGCGCCGCGTCGTCGCGCTTCAAGCCCAGGAACATCGCCGCCGTCAGGGTCGATCCGGAGCGCGACACGCCCGGGATCAGCGCCCCGACCTGGGCCAACCCGACGATGATCGCGTCGCGCAGGCGGATCTCCTCGAAGGTCCGCTTGTGGCGGCTGACCAACTCGGCCAGCGCCAGCAGCAGCGCCATGCCGATCGATGCCGCGCCGATCACCCACAGTTCGCGCAAGGGCGAACCGCAGGTGTTGAGCTGCTTCTTCAGGAGCAGACCACCGACGACGATCGGGATGGTGGCGATGACGATGCCGATCGCCAGCCGGAAGTCGGGGGAGCGGTAGTCGCCGCTGCGCACCGCGAATATCGTGCCGCCGACCAGAGCGACGACGTCCTTCCAGAAATAGCTGACCACCGCGAACAATGCCGCGAGCTGCATCGCCGCCGAGAAGGCCGAGCCGGGGTCGGTCCATCCGAACAGCGCCGGGACGATCCGCATGTGCGCCGTCGAGGAGATCGGCAGCAGTTCGGTGATGCCCTGAACGACCCCGAGGATCGCCACCTTGGTGGTGCCGAGGTCGACGAATCCGGTGTCGATGCCGTTGGTGCAGGCGCTGGCCATGTCCTGGTCGTCCGATCTGAGGCGAGGAGAACGTCCGCGAAGCGATCGCGCGACCGGCGGCGGCAGGGCCGCGACCGGTCCCGAACCGCCGGTTCCTGCCGTTTCGCCTACGCGAATTCGCACTGCAGGGCAAGGGCGCCGGGCGCGACGGGCGGCGGAAAGTAGGGTGGATCATGGTTTCGAGAGTCTTGCTGCCTACGAACGGTTTCGAGCGAGTGCGGCAACGAAGTATAGATATGTATTTAAATCGTCTTTATTCGGGTTTTCCAAAACAGCGCCAATCTTTGACGTGGATATAATTCGAATATGCGAAGGTTGCTTCATGGGACATGGGGTGACCGATGAGCAAGACGACAAACGGGATCTTCGGGCTGGCGCTGTTGGCTCTCGCCTTGGGGGCGCCTGCGGGCGCCGACGCCAAGGAGAGCGTGATGCTCGCCCGCCTGCCCGAGACCACCAATGCTCTGCCGGTCGGTGACGCCCGTCCGGTCTGGGGCTGGGTCGACTTCTGTCGCCGCTATGCCCGCGAATGCGACGGTCCGCGTCTCGCCGCCCGCGACATCCGCCTCGACGCCGCCGCCTGGGCGGTGCTGGTCGACGTCAACCGCTCGGTCAACGCCGCCATCGAACCGGTCACCGACATGGAGCACTGGGGCGTGCCCGATCGCTGGGACCTGCCCACCGACGGCCGCGGCGACTGCGAGGACTATGTCCTCCTGAAGCGAAAGATGCTGATCGAGCGCGGCTTCCCCCGGCAGGCGCTGCTCGTCACGGTGGTCATCGACACCCATGGCGACGGACATGCGGTGCTCACCGCGCGCACCGACCACGGCGACTTCGTGCTCGACAACATGCGCGACGATCTCCTCGCCTGGGTCCGCACCGGCTATCGCTTCGTCAAACGCCAGTCGCAGGAAGATCCCAATCGCTGGGTCGCTCTCGACGACGGTGTCCAGTCGCCGGCGATGGTGTCGACGCACTGACGCTTTCCCGGCTGCCTGATCGGTGACCCCTGACCGCCTGTTTCGACGGCGCGCGCCAGGGGCCCCTGCGTCGCCCTGCCACGCATGAGTCGCATGGCTGGCGCCGCGCTGCCACCATTTCGCCATCTTGGTTGATGGAAGGTTTACGACGGGAAACCGGGTTAATTTGCCCGAACAACGAATTGACGCGGAAAAGGCGCGGCGACGGCTCGGAAAGGATGTTTCCTGTACATATGCACAAGACGCATGGCAGGGGTCGAGCCAACCGCCTTCAAATTGTGCAGCAAATGTCTATTTATGCGGCATCTGCTTCGCGGGTCGTTTCGGGGGGAGGTCCTGACGGAACGACCGGCATCACAAGGGAGGGACCGCCAGGTCCCAGGTGGTCATCATGTCGATCTACTCCATCGCCACGCACGTTCGCTCCTCGCTCGAGCGTTATCGCAACTACCGCCGCGCCGTGCGCGAGCTCTCCGCGCTCGACGACCATCAGCTCGGCGACATCGGCCTGGTCCGCAGCCGCATCGAAGAAGTCGCGCGCGGCACCATGCACTGAGATCCGTCGTCCGGCGGTGATCGAAGAGGCGGCTCCGGCCGCCTCTTTCGCGTTTTCGGGGGGTGGCCGAGCGGCGCGACCGGCAACCGTGGTCGAAATGACGTAGCGTAACTCGATGTCGGGCGTCGCATTTCGACGTCCCGCGAGGCTTACGACGCGAAACTTTCGTCGATCGAGAGAAATTTCGTCTCGGTCTTTTCCCGATGTTAATCAGCGGACACGACTCTGGCATCGGCCGTCCCTTCGTGAGGGATGACACGAATTGACCGGATCGGCCCGATGGAACGGCACGACGGTCCAATCGATTCGCACGCCAGTGTTTTCGGTTCGAGGATCGACGATGACGTCACGCGTTCACTCCATCTCCTTCCGTCTGTTCGCGGTGGCGATCCTCGCCGTGGTCGGCATCCTGGTGGTCGGGGGCCTCGGCCTCCATGGGCTCCGAACCAGCCTCTATGAGAACAAGGTCGGGGAACTGCGCCGCATCGTCGAGCTCGCCGCCAGCACCGCCGCCGCCGCCCAGGCGCGCGCCGCGCGCGGCGAGATCTCCGCCGAAGACGCGCGCCGTCTCGCCGAGGCGACCATCGCCGACCTGCGCTTCGACGGCGACAATTACGTCTTCGTGCAGAGCACCGACGGCACCATCGTCGTCCACCCCAATGCCAAGCTGCGCGGCACCGACGGCTATGCGCTGCGCGATCCCGACGGCAAATACCTGTTCCGCGACATGAACGCCGTCGCCGCCAGCCGCGGTCAGGGCGAGGTCGCCTATCGCTGGGCCCGCCCGGGCGCCACCGATCCGCTGCCCAAGATGAGCTACGTGATCGCCTTCAAGCCGTGGAACTGGGTGATCGGTTCGGGCATGTGGGTCGACGACATCGAGGCTCAATTCACCGCCTCGGCGCTGCGCTCCGGTCTGATCGCGCTCGGCTTCGCCCTCGCCACCGCCGCCATCGGCGTGTTCGTGGTGCGCTCGGTGACCCATCCGTTGGCCGCCATCCGCGTCGCCATGACCGGGCTCGGGCGCGGCGACATCGCCGTGGTCCTCGACGAAGGCCGCGCCGACGAGATCGGCGACATGGCCCGCGCCGTCGCGGTGTTCCGCCGCCAGGAGATCGAGCGCCGCCAGCTCGCCGCCGAGAGCGAGGCTTCGGTCGCCGCCAAGATCCGCCGCGAGTCCCGCATCGACGGGCTGGTCGGGGCCTTCCGTTCCGAAATGACCGCGCTGCTCGCCTCGGTCGCCGCCGAGACCGGCGACATGGCCCGCACCGCCGCCTCGCTCACCGGCGTCGCCGAAGCCACCGCCGGCCGTGCCGGCGGGGCCGCCACCGCCGCCCAGGCCGCCTCCCACAGCGTCGAGACGGTCGCCACCGCCGGCGATCAGCTGATGCAGTCGATCGATGAGATCGGCCGCCAGGTATCGCGCACCACGGCGATCGTCGCCGGCGCCACCCAGGCGTCGCAGGCCACCAACGGCACCGTCGCCGAACTCGACAAGGCCGCCGGCCGCATCGGCGCGGTGGTCGACCTGATCCGCGACATCGCCGATCAGACCAATCTCCTCGCCCTCAACGCCACCATCGAGGCGGCGCGCGCCGGCGAGGCCGGTCGCGGTTTCGCGGTGGTCGCGGCCGAGGTCAAGTCGCTGGCCAACCAGACCTCGCGCGCCACCCAGGACATCGCCGACCAGATCACCGCGATCCAGTCCGCCACCGGCGAGACCGTGTCGGCGATCGGCCGCATCGCCACCACCATGACCGACGTCGACGGCTTCACCGCGGCGATCGCCGCGGCGATCGAGGAACAGAGCGCCTCGACCGCCGAGATCGCCCGCAACGTCGCCGAGGCCGCCCAGGGCACCCGCACCGTCGCCGACAACATCGCCGGGGTCACCGGCGCCGTCGACGAGACCTCGCGCGCCGCCGGCCAGGTCGCCGACGTCAGCCGGCGCATCGCCGCCACCACCGAACGCCTGAAGGCCGACATCGACCGCTTCCTCGCCGACGTCGCCGCCGCCTGAGGGCGGGCCGATCAGTCGGCGAAGAGGAAGGCCCCGACCCCGGCCACGCCGGCGTCGAGGGCGATCGGCCGGCCGCTCGCCGGTCCGCTCGCCAGTCGCTCCGGCGTGAGATCGTGGGCGAGCGAGGTCACCAACAGCCGCTCCATCGTCGACCCGCCGAAACACGGCATGGTCGGCGCCGCCACCGGCAGACGCCAGCTCGACAGGAGATGGCCGTCGCGGTCGAAGCGGTTGAGCCGTCCGGCGCTGACCCCCGCGCTCCAATAGCACCCCTCGACGTCGCAGGCGCCGCCGTCCGGCCGCCCGACCGTGTCGTCGAGCGTGGCGATGCGGGTGCGCTGATCGATCGCGCCGCTCGCCGGATCGAAGCGCCAGCGGTCGATCCACGGGCCGCGGGTGTCGGTGTGGAACATCGTCCGGCCGTCGGCGCTCCAGGCGAGGCCGTTGGACACCGCGAGGCCGTCGATCTTCGGCTCGACCCGCCCGTCGCCGGTGATCCGGTAGAGCGCCGCCACCGGTCCGCGCGGTGAGCGTTCGTCGATCGAGCCGACCCAGAAGGCGCCGTCGGGCCCGACCTTGCCGTCGTTGAGGCGGGTGGTCACCGCCCCCGTGTCGACCGCGACGAAGGGCGTGAAGACGCCCGTATCACGATCGAAGAAGGCGATGCCGTGGGCCAGGGAAACGATCAGCCGGCCGCTGCGGGTGAGCCCGAGGGCGGTCGGACGATCGGGGGCGGCCCAGCTGCGGTGATCGCCGCCGTCGACCGCCATCTCGTGGATCCGTCGGCCTTCGATGTCGACGAAACAGAAGCGGCCGCGCGCCGCGTCCCACAGCGGGCCCTCGCCGAGGCGGAGGGGGTCGGGCAGCAAGATCCGCAGATCGCGGTCGGCCAGGGCCGGGTCGTCGCTCACAGCACGCTCGCTCCCGTTTCCGCCGAGCCGACCGACCGCCGGAAGGTCTCGAACAACTCGCGCCCGACGCCGAAGCGATTGCCGGTGAGATCGGCGACCACCGGTTCGCGCGCCGCCCAGATCGCTGCGTCGATCAGCACCTCGAGCCGGCCGGCGGTGGCGTCGAGCCGCACCAGGTCGCCGTCGCGCACCCGGGCGATCGGCCCACCGTCGGCGGCTTCGGGGGTGACGTGGATCGCCGCCGGCACCTTGCCGGAGGCGCCGGACATGCGGCCGTCGGTGACCAGGGCGACCTTCTGGCCGCGGTCCTGGAGTACCCCGAGCGGCGGCGTCAGCTTGTGCAATTCCGGCATGCCGTTGGCCTTGGGGCCCTGGAAGCGCACCACCGCGACGAAGTCGCCGGTCAATTCGCCGGCCTTGAACGCCGCCAGGATCGCCTCCTGCGAATGGAACACCCGGGCCGGCGCCTCGACCACCCGGTGAACTTCGGCGACCGCCGAGCTCTTGATCACCGCCCGCCCGAGATTGCCCTCGAGTACTTCGAGCCCGCCGGTCGGCTGGAACGGCCGACCGATCGGCCGCACCACCGTGTCGTCGACCGGGGTGGCCGGCGGTGGCGCGAAGGCCAGACGACCCTCGGCGTCGAGCTCGGGCACCGCGGCATGGTCGGCGAGACCGCCGCCCCACACCGTCTTGACGTCGGCGTGCAGCAGACCCTCCGACAGCAGCTCGCGCATCACGAAGGGCACGCCGCCGGCGTCGCGGAACTGATTCACGTCGGCGGAACCGTTGGGATAGGCGCGGGCGAGCAGCGGCGTCACCGCCGCCACGTCGGCGAAGTCGTGCCAGTTCAGGACGATGCCGGCCGAGCGCGCCATCGCCACCAGATGCAGGGTCAGGTTGGTCGAGCCGCCGGTGGCGTTCAGGCCGACGATGCCGTTGACGAAGGCACGCTCGTCGAGCACTTCGCCGATCGGCGCGAAGCCGGCGCCCGGCTCGGCGATCTCCAGCACCCGCGCCACCGCACCGTGGGTGAGCGCATCGCGCAGCGGCGTGTCGGGCGACACGAAGGAGGCGCCGGGCAGATGCAGGCCCATGAATTCCATCAGCATCTGATTGGTGTTGGCGGTGCCGTAGAAGGTGCACGTGCCGGGAGCGTGATAGGCCCGGCCCTCCGCCGCCAGCATCTCGGCGCGACCGACCCGGCCCTCGGCGAAGGCCTGCCGGACCTTGTTCTTGTCGCCGTTCGACAGGCCCGAGGGCATCGGTCCCGAGGGCACGAAGATCATCGGCAGATGCCCGAAGGCCAGCGCGCCGATCACCAGACCGGGCACGATCTTGTCGCAGATGCCGAGCAGCAGCACCGCGTCGAACATCCGGTGCGACAGGGCGACACCGGTCGCCAGCGCGATCACGTCGCGCGAGAACAGCGACAGTTCCATCCCCGAGTCGCCCTGGGTGATGCCGTCGCACATCGCCGGCACGCCGCCGGCGACCTGCGCCACTGCGCCGAGCCGTTCCGCCTCGCGCCGGATCAGCTCCGGATAGCGCTCGTAGGGGCGATGGGCCGACAGCATGTCGTTGTAGGCGGTGACGATGCCGATGTTGCGCGCGGCGCTGCCGCCGAGCCGCGCTTTGGCGGTGGGGTCGCAGGCGGCGAAGCCGTGGGCGAGATTGGCGCAGCCCATCTTGTCGCGGGTCCGTCCCTCGGCAACCGCCGCGGCCATCCGTTCCAGATAGGGTCCGCGGGTAGCGCGGCTGCGGGCGACGATGCGCTCGGTGATCTCGGCGAGGCGGGGATTCAGAGCCATGGTCGGTCCTCGATGTTCCAAGGAGAGGTGGCGACGGATATGGGGCGACGACCGGGCCCGTCGATCGGCCGCGTCGTCGCACCCCCGATCGGCGGTCGCGTCACGCCTCGTGCCAGGTCCGGCCGTCGCGCTCGATCAGGGCGATCGCCGCCGACGGTCCCCAGGTGCCGGACCGATAGGTCTTGGGCAGATCGGCGGAGTTGCCCCAGGCCTCCAGGATCGGATCGATCCAGCTCCACGCCGCCTCGACCTCGTCGCGGCGCATGAACAGGGTCTGGTTGCCGCGCACCACGTCCATCACCAGCCGCTCGTAGGCGTCGATGTGGCGCACGCCGAAGGCCTCGGCGAAGCTCATGTCGAGCGGCACCCGGCGCAGCCGCATACCGCCCGGACCGGGGTCCTTGATCATCACCAGGAGCTTGACGCCCTCGTCGGGCTGCAGCCGGATGACCAACTCGTTGTTGCAGATCTCGCCGGCGTCGGCGCCGAACACCGAATGGGGGATCGGCCGGAAGCTGACGACGATCTCCGACACCCGGTCGGCCAGTCGCTTGCCCGAACGCAGGTAGAACGGCGTGCCCGCCCAGCGCCAGTTCTCGATCTCGGCCTTGATCGCCACGAAGGTCTCGGTCGGGCTCGACGGCCGCCCGAGTTCCTCGAGATAGCCCGGCACCGGCCCACCGGCCGAAGCGCCGGCCTCGTATTGGCCGCGCACCGTGACGTGGCCGGCGTTGCCGCCGTCGATCGGCTTCAAGGCCTTCAGCACCTTGAGCTTCTCGTCGCGCACCGCCTCGTCGTCGAGCGAGGCCGGCGGCTCCATGGCGACCAGACAGAGCAGCTGCAGGATGTGGTTCTGGACCATGTCGCGCAGCGCCCCGGCGCCGTCGTAATAGCCGGCGCGACCTTCGACGCCGAGGCTCTCGGCCACGGTGATCTGGACATGGTCGATGTGGGCGGCGTTCCACAGCGGTTCGAACAGGGCGTTGGCGAAGCGCAGCGCCATCAGGTTCTGCACCGTCTCCTTGCCGAGATAGTGATCGATGCGGAAGATCTGATCTTCGCGGAACACCGCGCCGACCGCGTCGTTGATCACCTTCGCCGACTCCAGGCTCTTGCCGATCGGCTTTTCGACCACCACCCGCGACTTGGTGGTGACCAGACCGGCGGCGGCGGCGCGGCGCGAGATGTCGCCGAACAAATCGGGGCTGGTGGCGAGGTAGAACACCCGGATGCGGTCGCCGCCGGTGCCGACCAGGGCGGCGAGCTCGGGCCATCCGGCATCGCCGTGGGCATCGACCGCGACATAGGTCAGCCGTTCCAGGAAGTGGACGATCGAGGCCTCGTCCCGCTGGTCCTCGTCGACATGGTCGAGGATCGCCTGCCGGGCGAGGTCGCGATAGCCCTCGGGGGTCAGCACCGCCCGGGCGACGCCGATGATCCGGGTGTCGTCGGTGATCTGGCCGTTGCGGTCGCGGTGATAGAGCCCCGGCAGGAGCTTGCGGCGCACCAGATCCCCGGTACCGCCGAAGGCGATGAAATCGAAGGGCTCTACCGCTATCAGACGACTGACCATTGCATTCCCCGACGGTCCTGGAGTGAGCGTCGTCCGCACGAGGCCCGACCGTCGCCTCGCCGACCGGACGCGGCTCCGGTGTTCCGGGGCGTCCCTACTCTGGTTGCACGACACATCGGCAATTTCGTGCCGAAATGCAAGTTTTTGCCCTAAAATTTCGGCGCGCCGGCAGTTCACGATGATAGCATCGCCGCCGCGCCTGTCGACGGCGTCACACCGCGTCGCGCGGCTCGCCGTGGCCGATGATCCGGCGGATCTCCGGGCGTCCGGCCCGCAGCGCCCGTTCGACGTCGTCGATCGCGTCGTGCAGCGCCGCGACGCTGATCGCCGGATCGGCATGGCAATGGAAGTTGACGATCAGGCCCTCGGCGGTGTCGCGCACCCGCACCTCGTGGACGTCGTCGACCACCCCGCCGGCCGCCGCGGCGCGGCCGAGATCGGCGGTGATCGCCGCCACCGCGTCACCGGCGACGTCGTGGCCCGCGAGGCGGTCGATGGTGATCGGCTCGATGTGGGTCTCGACTTCGACGCCCGACCCGAGCTCTTCCTCGATCGCCGTCTCGAGCCCCGAGGCCACGCCGTGGGCCGTCTCGAGGGTCATGCGGCCGTCGACTTCGAGATCGAGCGACACCGACAGGCGATCGTCGGCCAGCGCCTGCACCGTCAGGTGATGGATCGCCACGCCGCGGTTGCGGGCGATCACAGTCACCCGCTCGTGCACCGTCTCGTCGTCGAGCGCCCGCGGATGGGCGATGATCGAGGTCTCGGCCTCGGGCATCTCGGCCTTCACCGCGGCGGCGATGGTCGCCTTGATCGACGCCAGATCGTCGAACGACCGGGTCCGCCCGACCGCGACGTCGAGATCGACGAACACCGTGGCGCCCGACGGCCGCGCCCGGATGCGCTCGATGGCGATCACCCCGCCGACCCGCTCGACGATGCCCCGCACCCGCTCGGCGACGCCTTCCGGCGCGGCGTCCATCAGCGTGTCGATGGTGCGGCTGCCGAGCCGCCAGCCGGCGATGCAGACGAAACAGGAGACGCCGATCGCCGCCAGCGCGTCGCCCAGTTCGAAGCCGAGCAGCACCATGCCGAGCCCGGCCAGCACCACCGCCGAGCTCCACATGTCCGAGGAGAAGTGCAGCGCGTCGGCTTCGAGTGCCTGGCTGTTGGTCAGATCGGCGACCCGCTGGAGATTGCGGGCGCGGAAGAAGTCGACGACGATCGACACCACCACCACGCCGATCGCCAGCGGACCGACGTCGACCAGGCCGCCGTGGCCGGTGATGCGCAGATAGGCCTCCCAGATGATCCAGCCGGAGGCGACGAACAGCAGCCCGGTCTCGGCGAGCGCCGCGACGCTCTCGACCTTGGCGTGCCCGTAGTGATGTTCCTCGTCGGCCGGCCGATCGGCGATCTTCACCGCGAAATAGGTCATCAGCGTCGCGCCGACGTCGAGGAGCCCGTGGATCCCTTCCGACAGCAGGCCCAGCGAACCGGTCAGGAAGGCCGCGACGAATTTGGCGATGGTCAGCAGCGTGCTCGCCGCGATCGAGCCGAGCGCCGCCGCTTCCTTCTGTTCGGCGTGCGTGGCGGTCGAGATCTCGGTCATGGCGCGGCCTTCTCATGGGGGAACGGCCCCGGGTTTAAGCCGGGCCGACGACCGGAACAAGACGGCGGTGCCCCGACACTCGGCTATGTCGATCGCGCAACAGTCGCCGACAACCGCCGGCGAGGGGCGATTCCGCGGGTTCCCGGGGCGATCCTTGCCGCCTATTAACCTTTGCGTAGCGCCGATCGCTCTAGTCTCGATCCCGCGAATCGTCCGCCGTCCCGTCGACGGCCCGTGCTTCGGAGCCCCGCCATGTTCTCCCGCCCCTCGGTGCGCGGCCTCGCCGGCCTCACCGCTCTCCTCGTCGTCGCGCTGTCGGACGGCCGTCCGGTCCGCGCCGCCGACCCGTCGGAAGACACGCTGCGCACGCTCTACCGCATCGCGCTCTCCGCCGAGATGTGCGGCTTCCCGATCGCCGCCCGCCAGGCCGACGCGCTCGGCGTCGCGATGAACCGGGCGATCGCCGACATGGGCCTCGACGACGACGCCGTCGAAGGCCTCTATCAGCGCATCGATCGCGAGTTCGAGGCCGAAGGCTGGGACAAGATCTGCGCCGAGAACGGCACCTGGGCGCGCGGCTACCGCAGCCTGCTCGCCGCCACCACCCGCTGAACGCCGATCCGCGCCGGCGCTGATTTCAGTGCTTGCCGTTGACCAGGAAGCCCGGGCCGTGGCCCAGCACCTTGGCGTCGATCTCGCCGATCACCTTGCGGTCCTTGCCCTCGTAGTCGAACAGTTGCAGGACGTGACGGATGGCGTTGAGCTTCAGCCGCCGCTTGTCGTTGCCGAGCACCACCGTCCACGGCGCCGCGTCGGTGTGGGTGGTCTCGAGCATCCGGTCGCGCGCCCGCCCATAGTCGTCGAAACGATCCACCGCGGCCGTGTCGATGTCCGAGATCTTCCAGGTCTTCAACGGGTTGTGTCGGCGTTCCCAGAACCGCGCCAGCTGCATCTCGCGCCCCACCTCGATGTAGAACTTGATCAGCTTGAGCCCTTCGCCGACCAGCATCGCCTCGAAGCGCGGCGCTTCCTTCAGGAACATCTCGGTCTGCTCGGGGGTGCAGAAGCCCATCACCCGCTCGACCCCGGCGCGGTTGTACCAGGACCGGTCGAACATCACGATCTCGCCCGAGGTCGGCATGTGCGCGACGTAGCGCTGGAAATACCACTGCCCGACCTCCGAGGTGCTGGGCTTGGGCAACGCCACCACGCGGGTCCGCCGCGGGTTCATGTACTGCCGGAAGGCGCCGATCACCGAGCCCTTGCCGGCGCCGTCGCGGCCTTCGAACAGGATCACGATGCGCTCGCCGCGGGTGATCGCCCAGCTCTGCAGCTTGACCAGTTCGATCTGCAGACGCACCAGGAGATCGGCGAACTCGCGTTCGTCGAAGGCATGGGAATGGGGATAGCCTCCAGAGGAAAAGGCGTTGTCGTCCACCCACTTGGGAAGCTTCGGGCTGTCGAGGTCGAAGGTCTGTGCATCGCGCGTCATCTTGGCGTTTCCCTCTGCGGTGCCGACCTGACGCTGCGTCCTTCGTGAGAACGTCGCCTTCGACGGGTTCTCTGTCGAACGGGCGCGGGTCGGCGGCGACGCCGATTCGCCACCGTTCCGCGCCAGACGGGTCGCGAGCCGTTGCCTTCGGCGTCGAAGGTCAGGGTATCATTCGCCGCCACCACCGCCAGATGCTTCGATGGCGCAGGGATCGGCGCAAGCCGGACGTGAGGGAAGGGAATCGCAGGATGGTGGACGACGAGCGTCGCGACTTCGCCGACGAGGCCCCCGAGGCCCAGCCCGCCGGATCGGTCGAGCCGTGGCCGTCGGTCGGGGTCCGCGTCACCGCGACCGCCGTCGTGATCGCCGCCGCGGCGATCGGCCTCGCCGGCGTGCCCTGGCCGATCGCCGTGATCGGCGTCGCCCTGCTCGCCGCCGCCGCCTGGTCGGGCCGCGGCGCCACCGAGAGCGGTCCCATCGGCCGCCGGTCGGTCCGCGCGCCGCGCCGCTCGGTGTGGCCCGACCTCGGCATGAAGACCGTGGTCGACGCCATCGACGCCCCCTGCCTGCTCACCGACGCCGCCGGCATCGTGCGCTACGTCAATCGCGAGGCGACGGTGCGCTTCGGCTCGATCCGTCCCGGCGATCCCTTGTCCTTCCGCATCCGGGTCACCGCCCTGCACGACGCCCTCGACCGGGTGGTCGGCTTGTCGCGCGCCGAAACCGTCGAATGGCACGACAAGATCCCGATGGAGCGCTGGCTGCTCGCCCATCTCTCGCCGATCCGCTTTCCCCCCGATCCGCGTGGCGACGACCGCCCGCCCGACTTCGTGCTGGTGCTGATCGAGGATCTGACCGAGCGGCGCCGGGTCGAGCGGATGCGCGCCGACTTCGTCGCCAACGCCAGCCACGAATTGCGTACCCCGCTCGCCGCGGTGTCCGGCTTCATCGAGACCCTGCAGGGCCCGGCCCGCAACGATCCGGTCGCCCGCGAACGTTTCCTCGCGGTGATGCACGAACAGGCCGGGCGGATGAAGCGGCTGATCGACGACCTCCTGTCGCTGTCGCGCGTCGAGATGCGCGCCCACCTGCGCCCCGACACCGTCGTCGACCTCGCCGACCTCCTGCCCCATGTCCTCGATCTGGTCCGCGCCGCCGCCGAAGGGGCCGGCGTGGTGGTGACGCTCGAGGGCTGCGAGGCGCCGGTGCCGGTGATCGGCGACCGCGAGGAGCTGATCCAGGTGTTCTGCAACCTCGTCGAGAACGCCATCAAATACGGCTCGGAAGGCGGCCGCGTGGTGGTCGCGGTGAGCGGGGCGGCGGAGGACGCCCGGCGGCGCACCGTCGCGGTGCGCGACTTCGGCGCCGGCATCGATCCGGTCCATCTGCCGCGCCTGACCGAACGCTTCTACCGGGCGCACGCCGAGGCCGGTCGCGAGAAACGCGGCACCGGGCTCGGTCTGGCGATCGTCAAACACATCGTCACCCGCCACGGCGGGCGTCTCACCATCGACAGCAAGCCCGGCCAGGGCTCGACCTTCGCGGTCCGCCTGGACGTCGCGCCGGCCGCCGCCGGCTCGGCGAAAGGCGACGAAAATTCAGGTGTTTGAACCGTCACGAAACTGACGTTTCCGTGTCATAGAAACCATCCGACCGGGTCGAGGGACGCGACGTTCGTCGCCGGGAGCGGAAGTCGTGGTCCCCAGCGACGAGACGAGGAGCGCATCCCATGACCGATCACATCGTCACCTCCTACGACCAGGAGCTCAAGGGGCTCGCCGGCCAGATCGCCGAGATGGGCGGGCTCGCCGAGGGTCTGGTGGCCGATGCCATCACCGCGCTGGTGCGCGGCGACACGGCGCTGGCCCAGAAGGTGATCCTCACCGACGTCCGCCTCGACCGCCTGCAGCGCTCCGTCGAGGAACAGGCGATCCGCGTCATCGCCCGGCGTCAGCCGATGGCCATGGACCTGCGCGACATCTTCGGCGCGCTGCGGGTCTCCGGCGATCTCGAGCGGGTCGGCGACCTCGCCAAGAACATCGCCAAGCGCGTCATCGCCATGGGCGGCAACGTGCTGGTCAAGCGCATCGTGATCGGCGTCGAGCATCTCTCCGAGATCGCCCTCGAGCAGCTCAAGGACGTCCTCGACGCCTACACCTCGCGCGACGCCGAAGAGGCGCTGACGGTGCGTGGCCGCGACGAGGAGATCGACGCGCTCTACACCTCGCTGTTCCGCGAGCTCCTGACCTACATGATGGAAGATCCGCGCAACATCACCTTCTGCACCCACCTGCTGTTCTGCGCCAAGAACGTCGAACGGATCGGCGACCACGCCACCAACATCGCCGAGACCGTGCATTTCGTCGTCACCGGCGAACAGCTCGTCGACGAGCGCCCCAAGGGCGATTCCTCGTCGTCGGTCTCCACCGGAAACGGCGGCTGAGCCGCGAGGAACCGCCATGGCGCGCGTGCTGATCGTCGAGGACGAGGAGGCCCTCAGCCTCCTCCTCCGCTACAATCTGGAAGCCGAAGGCTACGAGGTCGAGGTCTGCAGCCGCGGCGACGACGCCGACACGCGGCTGCGCGAGGCCCCGCCGGATCTCCTGGTGCTCGACTGGATGTTGCCCGGCCTGTCGGGGATCGAACTGTGTCGGCGCCTGCGCACCCGCGCCGAGACCGAACGCCTGCCGATCATCATGCTGACCGCCCGCGGCGAGGAGAGCGAGCGCATCCGCGGGCTGGCCACCGGCGCCGACGACTACGTCGTCAAGCCCTTCTCGACCCCCGAGCTGATGGCCCGGGTCCGCGCCATGCTGCGCCGGGCGCGGCCCGAGCTGGTGTCGAGCCTGCTGCGCGCCGGCGATCTCGAACTCGACCGCGAGACCCATCGGGTCCGGCGCGGCGGCCGCGAGATCCATCTCGGACCGACCGAGTTCCGCCTGCTCGAATATCTGATGCAGTCGCCCGGCCGCGTGTTCTCGCGCGAACAACTGCTCGACGGGGTCTGGGGAATGGACGTCTATGTCGACGAACGCACCGTCGACGTCCATGTCGGGCGCCTGCGCAAGGCAATCAACCGCACCCGCGATCGCGACCCGATCCGCACCGTGCGCGGCTCCGGCTATGCCTTCGACGACCAGTTCGCCAGCGCCGCCGTCGGCGGCTGAACGGACGGTCGCGGCCGTCCGCCGTCGTTCCCTGTGATCCGTTTCCCGTGACCGGGGCCGCCGTGGCGGCCCCGTTTCGGTGTCTTGGGATCACATCCGCGCGACGCGCCGGTCGCGGCGGCGTTCCGACACCGGCTGGTAGGCGATGCGGGCGTGATAGCCGCAATAGGGGATGCCGACGTCCGAGCGCCGTGCACAGAAGTGGAAGTCTTCGGTGCTGGGATCGCCGAGCGGCCACTTGCAGGTCTGTTCGGTGATCTGCAGGACGTTGGCATTGGCGATCAGCGGCTCTTCAGAGAGCGAATAGACCAGCGGCTGCGGCGCCGTCTGCGGCCGGGTCGCCGGCGCGGTCTCGGACTTCAGCGCCAGATTGCCGATCGTGCCGTTGGCGCCGACCGGACGCACGCTCGACGTCGCCGGACGGGTCGTCGGCTTCTTCGGACGCTGGGCCTGCGGCTGCGGCGCCTTGGCGCGACCCGACAGGCCGAGCCTGTGGACCTTGCCGATCACCGCATTGCGCGTCACGCCGCCGAGCTCCCCGGCGATCTGGCTGGCACTGAGGCCGTCGCTCCAGAGCTTCTTCAGGAGCTCGACCCGATCGTCGGTCCAGGAGATCATCGCTTCCCTCACAATCGTGGCCTCGCGTCGGTGTCGAGCGAATCCTCCCCCGCCCGGAGGAATCCTCCGGTGGCGCCGCTCGCGAGAGCTGCGTCGATGGACGGGGATACTCGAGACAGGAAGGATCGCCGCACGAGATGTCGTGTTTAACGAACTGTAAACTACACCATCGGTAGACTCGCGAGCAACCCGCGGCCGACTCGTTTCGGTGGATGACCGGCGCCTTTTCAACAGACTTGAGTCCGATCTGCCACACTGCCGCTGCGTCGCCGTATCGCCGCGGACGTCGCGAGGATCTTCGCCCATTCGGGCGCCGTCGTGGCGGGGCGAGAATTACCGAGCGGAATGTTGACCTTTGCCGCGCGCGCGAGCATTATCCCGCGCGTTGGAAGTGCCGCCGCCGAGGCGGCATTGTTCGTTTTTGGCCTTCGCCGACACGAGCCTCCGGCCCGCGCGCGGGCCGATCGCGACGCCGGCGGGTGGAGGCCGCGGCCCGGATCCGGCCGGAACCCGCAGGGAGTCGATGTGACATGACCGAGACCGCGCTCTACCCGTCCTTCGCCCGCGCCGGTCTGTCCTTCGAGCGAGGCGAGGGCGTCTGGCTGACCACCACCGACGGCGAGACCTATCTCGACATGATGGCCGGCATCGCCGTCAACGCACTCGGCCACGGCCACCCCCATCTGGTCGGCGCCGTCAAGGCCCAGGTTGAGAAGCTCTGGCACGTCTCCAATCTCTACACCGTCCCGGAACAGGAGACGCTCGCCCGCCGTCTGGTCGAGACGACCTTCGCCGACCGCGTGTTCTTCACCAATTCCGGCGCCGAGGCGCTGGAATGCGCCATCAAGACCGCCCGCCGCCATCATTTCGTGGCCGGCCGGCCCGAGCGCTTCCGCATCATCACCTTCGAAGGCGCCTTCCACGGCCGCACCCTGGCGACGCTCGCCGCCGGCGGCCAGGCCAAGTATCTCGAAGGCTTCGGTCCCAAGGTCGAGGGCTTCGATCAGGTGCCCTTCGGCGACGAGGCCGCGCTGCGGGCGGCGATCGGACCGGACACCGCGGCGATCCTGATCGAGCCGATCCAGGGCGAGGGCGGCGTGCGCCCGGTGCCGCGCGCCTTCCTGACGCTGCTGCGCGAACTCTGCGACGAGAACGGCCTGCTCCTGATCTTCGACGAGGTCCAGTGCGGCCTCGGCCGGACCGGCCACCTCTATGCCTACCAGGGCTATGGCGTCGAACCCGACATCCTCGCCTCGGCCAAGGGCATCGGCGGCGGCTTTCCGCTCGGCGCCTGCCTCGCCACCGAGGATGCCGCCGCCGGCATGACCCCCGGCAGCCACGGCACCACCTACGGCGGCAACCTGCTGGCCATGGCTGCCGGCAATGCGGTGCTCGACGTGGTCCTCGCCCCCGGCTTTCTCGAGAGCGTCCGCGATCGCGGCCTGCGCCTGAAGCAGAAGCTCGCCGCGGTGGTCGATCTCCACCCGACGATCTTCTCCGAAGTGCGCGGCGAAGGTCTGCTGCTCGGCCTCAAGTGCGTGGTGCCGGCGAACGACGTGGTCGCCGCCGGGCGTGCCCGCCGGGTGCTGACGATCGGCGCCGGCGACAACGTGGTGCGCATCATTCCCGCTCTGATCGTGAGCGACGAAGAAATCGAAGAGGCCGTGGCGCGCATCGAAGCCGCCGCCCACGACCTGGAGACCGCCGCGAGGAGCGGCGACAAGGGAGCAGCAGCGTGACTCTCGCCGATGGGAAGCGTCATTTTCTCGATCTGACCGAAGTTTCCGGTGCCGATCTGCGTATCGTTCTCGACGAGGCCGCCCGGCTCAAGCGCGTCCGACGCGGCGCCTTCCGCGGCGAAGGTCCGCTCGCCGGCAAGGTCCTGGCGATGATCTTCGAACGCCCCTCGACCCGCACCCGCGTCTCCTTCGACGTCGGCATGCGCGAGCTCGGCGGCGAGACCCTGATGCTGACCGGCGACGAGATGCAGCTCGGCCGCGGCGAGACCATCGCCGACACGGCGCGGGTGCTGTCGCGCTTCGTCGACGCAATCATGATCCGCATTCTCGACCATTCGGCGCTGCTCGAACTCGCCGAGAACGCCACCGTGCCGGTGATCAACGGCCTGACCAAGCTCTCGCATCCCTGCCAGATCATGGCCGACGTGATGACCTTCGAGGAACATCGCGGGCCGATCGCCGGCAAGACCGTGGCCTGGGTCGGCGACACCAACAACGTCCTCGCCTCGTGGATCCATGCCGCGGCGCGGTTCGACTTCCATCTGCGCATCGCCACGCCGCCGGAACTGGCGCCGAAGATGGATCTGGTCAACTGGGCCCGCCGCCACGGCGCCTCGGTGCACCTGACCGCCGACGCCTACGAGGCGGTGGAAGGGGCCGACTGCGTCACCACCGACACCTGGGTGTCGATGGGTGACGACGAGAGCGAGCGCCGCCACAACCTGCTGAAGCCGTTCCAGGTCAATGCCCGACTGATGGCCGCCGCCAACCCGGACGCGATCTTCATGCACTGCCTGCCGGCCCATCGCGACGAGGAGGTGACCGGCGAGGTCATCGACGGACCGCAGTCGGTGGTGTTCGACGAGGCCGAGAACCGCCTCCATGCCCAGAAGGGCGTGCTCGCCTGGTGCCTCGGCGCCGAAGGCGTCTGACGGTTCACGAGGGGGGACTGGCGCCGACGCCGGTCCCACCCCATATCGGGGATCTCGCGCGACCCTCCGCTCCGACCCGCCGATCGCGGGACGGGGCGGGCGGTCGCCGTCGCCCCTTCGGCGCCCGTGGACCGGACCGCCGCCCACCCTCCGACTTCGGGATCTGCCATGACCGCGCCGTCCGCACCGCCTTCGGCGGCCCTCGATTCCGTGCTGCCCTATGCCGTGCCGTCGCTCGACCTGCGCGGCCGGGTGGTGCGTCTCGGGCCGGCGCTGGACGCCATCCTCGCCCGCCACGCCTATCCGACCCCGGTCGCCCGCCTGCTCGCCGAGGCCATCGCCCTGACCTCGCTGCTCGGCACGGCGCTGAAGTTCGAAGGCCGTTTCGTGCTCCAGACCCGCACCGACGGGCCGGTGTCGATGCTGATCGTCGATTTCCAGACCCCCGACGGCCTGCGCGCCTATGCGAGCTTCGATGCCGAAGCGGTCGAAGCGGCGATCGCGCAAGGCAGCGCCACGCCCGCCGATCTCCTCGGCCGCGGCCATCTCGCCATGACCATCGACCAGGGCGGCGACATGAACCGCTACCAGGGCGTGGTCGCCCTCGACCACACCGGCCTCGAGGAGGTCGCGCACGTCTGGTTCCAGCAGTCCGAGCAGATCCCGACCAAGGTCCGCCTGGCGGTCGCCGAGGAACTGACCCGCCTGCCCGGCGGCGGCACCCGCCACGCCTGGCGCGCCGGCGGCCTGCTCGCCCAGTTCCTGCCCGAGAGCGAAGATCGCCGCCGCGCCCGCGACCTCCATCCCGGCGACGCCCCCGAGGGCACCGACCTGCCGGAGGTCGCCGACGACGACGCCTGGACCGAGGCCGAGGCCCTGGTCGCGACCATCGAGGACCTCGAGCTGACCGACCCGGAGGTCTCCGCCGAGCGCCTGCTCTTTCGCCTGTTCCACGAACGCGGCGCGCGGGTGTTCGAGCCGCAGACGTTGGTCGAGCGCTGCCGCTGCTCGCGCGAGCGGGTCGAGGACATGCTCGGCCAGTTCACCGCCGAACAGGTCGAGGACATGACCGTCGACGGCGCGATCGTCGTCACCTGCGAGTTCTGCTCGACCAAGTACACCTTCGATCCGGCGACGGTCCGCCCGCCGGCGGCGTGACGCCGGGCCTCACGGCGCGAGGCTCTCGACGATCACCTGGGTCACTCCCGTGAGTCGCGTCGTGCCCGGCAGGATGGTGAACCGGATCTCCGGTCCCGGCGGCTTGCGGGCGAGATCGGCGGCGCCGCCTTCGGACCAATGCTCGGTGTCGTAGATCGCCAGCACCCGCCCGGGCCGACCACCGGCCGCCTCGATCAGGCCGCGCGCCTTGGCGATCGCCGACTTGAGCGCGTCGCGCTCGAGCCCGGCGACGATCTCGCGCTCGTCGGAAACCGTGAACGAGGTCCCGGTCAGTGAGCCGCCGGCACCGGCGACGGCCGCGACCACGGCCTTCGAGGCGCTGGCGGCCTTCCGGCTTGTCGATGCCGTCGACCCGGATGGTCAGGCCATAGCTGGCATCGACGCCGATCTTCGCCCGCTTTTCGACGATCTCGCGCCCGTTCGGATCGCGCGTGACGTCGTAGACGTCCTGCGCCGTGGGCCCACGGGACTTGATCCGGTCGTCGGTGACGCCGGTGCCGTGGATCGCCGCGACCAGCCGCTCGGTCTTGACCGCCAGCGCCGCATAGGCCGCGCCGGCATCGGCGCCGCGGGCGGCCACCTCGACGGTGATCCCGCCGCGATCCGGCACCCGCTCGGCCTCGGCGGAGCTCCGGACCTGGACATAGGGGATGCCGGGGAAGCGCTCGCAGTCGCCGGCGAAGGCCGGTGCCACGGCGAACGCCAGGGCGAGGACGATCGACATCGAGACGGCGGGGACGAGGGACGGATTCATCGGGGCTCTCCTCCGACGCCGGGTGGCGTCGGAGCGATCTGGCCCCCGCTCTCGGGCGAATCTGCGGCGATCACCACCCTAGCGTGTGACCGATCGCCGCGCCCGCGCGCCCCCCGCTCACTCCCCGACGAAGGCCAGGGCGAAGGCGGCGAGCGTCGTGCAGGCGTGCTGGATGTTGGTCTTCAGCGTCGCCGGCGAGGCGCCCGGCGGACCGAAGTCGTGGCTGCCGTCGGGGATCCATTCGAACCGTACCCGGTCGCCGACCGCCAGCGCTTCGACCTCGGCGCGGTTGCCGAATTCGTCGCGCTCGCCCTGCAGCACCAGGACCGGCAACAGCCCGACCTGGAGCGGCGCCAGACGGATCTCCTCGGGCCGCCCGGGCCCATGGAACGGATAGCCGAGACAGGCGACGCCCGCGACCCGCGGGTCGAGCGGCAGGCCGGCGGCCATCGCCGCGATCCGCCCGCCCATCGACTTGCCGCCGACGATCAGCGGTCCGACGCAGCGCGGATCGGCGGCGCAGGCAACCGCCGCGGCGGCGAAGGCCGGCACCAGCGTCTCGGCCTTCGGCGGCGGCCGCTTCTTGCCGGTCGTGCGGCGCTTGGCCATGTAGTCGAATTCGAAGCGCGCCACCGCCACGCCGAGGGTCCCCAAACCTTCGGCGATGCGCGTCATGAAGCTCGAATCCATCGGCGCTCCGGCACCATGGGCGAGCAGCACGGTGGCGCGGGCGTCGTCGGGGGTGGTCCACAGAAAATCGGGCATGGGGTATCCGGTACCGGAGGAGAGGGGAGGGGAGGACGATCGGCGCCGGGCGCCGTCAGTAATAGCCGCGCGGGAACCAGCGTTGGTAGAGTTCGGTCAGCCGGCCGTCTTCGCCGAGCTTCTGCAGCGCGTAGTCGACGCTCTGTTTGAGACGGCGGTTGCCCTTGGCGACGGCGATCCGCAGGCCCTCGCCGAAATAGCCGCTCTCGGTCCAGGCCGCACCGCGGAAGTCGCAGCAGCCGCGACTCGCGGTGCCCGACAGCCAGAACGACAGCGACAGCGCGTCGCCGAAATGCGCCTCGACCCGGCCGTCGCGCAGCGCGTCGCGCGCCGCGGTCTCGTCCGGATAGGCGGCGACCCGCGCCGCCGGGAAGGTCGCGAGCACGAAGGCCTCGTGCGCCGATCCCGAGACCACCGAGATCCACCGCCCGGCGAGCCCTTCCGGGGTCGCCGTCGCCGTCGCTCCGACCCGCACCACGAAGCGCCCCGGGGTGGTCAGATAGGCATCGGAGGTGTCGAGCTTCGGCCGCAGCTCCGGCGTCACCTTGAGCCCGGCGATGATCGCGTCGCCGCGCTTGTCGCCGAGCGCCGCCACCAGATCGCCGAAGGGCCGCATCTGCAGGGTGCAGGTCGCCTCCAGCACCTCGCAGATCGACCGTGCCAATTCGACGTGGAAGCCGATCAGCCGCCCCTCGGAATCGAGGAAGGCGAAGGGCGGAAAATCGCCGGAGGTCAGGAAACGGATCGCGCCGACGTCGGCGGTCGGCTTCGGAACCCGGTTCTTGCGATCCCAGAAGGCCGGCGGCACCGCCCCCGCCGAATCCGCCGGGCGCACCACCGCGGGCGGCGGCGTCGTTCCGGTCTCGGCGGCGACGGCACCGGCCGACGCGGCCGCCGTCAGCATCGCCACGGCCATCGCCCGGACGGCTTTGCGCGAGACAGAAACGGCGAAAGATGCAATCATGGCGAGTATCCGGTTGCGTGGGGCCACCCGTCGAGGAACGGCGACTCCCGCGCGCGACACTAGAACATGGTCCGGCGCCGTGGGAACGGCTTTCGCATGCCCGCGCGCCGATCGGGGGGCTTCGATGGATCCGACCCGGGCCGCCCGCCGGCGGCAGACGGACGAGCGACGCCGTTCGGGGTTGCCGTCGCCCGGGATCGCGGATGGCGAGACGCGACGGTGGCGCGCCGTCGCCGCCGATCTCGGCGTCGCCTTCTTCGCCGACCTCGCCCCCGAGCCGCTGCCCGCGGACGCCGAGCCGCCGCCGCCGGCGGTATTCGCGCGGGTCGATCGCCTGCTCGTCGCGCCCCCCGGCGGTGAGATCGTGCTGATCGCCGCTCCCGCCGAAGCCGCGCGGGCCGCGACCCGCGCCCATCTCGCTGCGCGTCCCGGCTTGCGCGCGCGCTTCGCCGTCGCCGCGCCCCGCGTCCTGCGCCGCGCCCTGATCGCCCGCTTCGCCCTCGCCCTGGCACGCCGGGCGGTGAATGCGGTCCGCGACCACGATCCCGTCCTGTCGGCGGCGTCCCGCTGCGAGCCCTGGCAGATCGCCCTGGTGGCGGCGGTCGGCCTCGCCTGGATCGCCGCCGCCGCCTCGCTCTCCGACACCCTGGTGGTGGCCTGGACGGCGCTGTTCCTGCTGCTCGGCTTCGCGCGGGCGGCGATCGCCGATTCCGTCCCCCTGGTCGTCCCGCCGCCGGCGCTCGCCGACGCCGAACTACCCCACTTCGCGGTGTTGGTGCCGATCCACGACGAGGCGCCGGTGGTCGCCGATCTGGTCGCGGCGCTGGGCCGCCTCGACTATCCCGCCGATCGCCTCGCGGTGCGCCTGGTGGTCGAGGCCGACGACGCCGCCACCCTGGCGGCGGCCGAAGCGGCGGTCGCCGACACGGCGATCGAGACGATCCGGGTGCCGCCGTCGCAACCGCGCACCAAACCCAAGGCGCTCGACTTCGCGCTCGCCACCGTCGATGCCGATCTGGTCTGCGTCTACGACGCCGAGGATCGGCCCGACCCCGACCAACTGCGCCGCGCCGCCGCCGCCTTCAGCGCCGGTCCGCCCGATCTCGCGGTGGTCCAGGCGGCGCTGGAGATCGACCATGTCGAGGCCGATCGCACCTGGTTGGTGCGCCAGTTCGAGATCGAGTACGCCATGCTGTTCCACGGCCTGTTGCCCTGGCTGGCGGCCAACGATCTGTTCCTGCCGCTCGGCGGCACCTCGAACCATTTTCGCCGCGACTCCCTGGTGGCGGTCGGCGGCTGGGATCCGCACAACGTCACCGAGGATGCCGACGTCGCCGTGCGCCTCGCCCGCGCCGGCTGGCGGCTCGGGGTGGTCGACTCGGTCACCGGCGAGGAGGCGCCGGCCGACCCCCGCGGCTGGCTCGCCCAGCGGGTGCGCTGGCAGAAGGGTTGGATGCAGACCTGGCTGGTGCACATGCGCCGGCCGCGGCGGCTCCACCGCGAACTCGGGTGGCGCCGGGCGGTGGTGTTTCATCTGGTGATCGGCGGTCAACTGGCCTCGGCCTTCGTCTTTCTGCCGAGCGTGGTGTTGATCGGCCTTCATCTCTGCGGCGTGCTGCCTTTCCTCGACGATCGCGACTTCGTCGACGACCTCGTCCTGGTCGGCAGCCTCACCGCCCACGCCATGGGGCTCGCCGGTGGCATCGCCTTGGCCAACGAGGTCGGCCGCCGCTCGGACCGCCCGCCGCGGCTGCGCGATCTCCTGACCATGCCGGTCTATTGGGCGCTGATCTCGTTGGCCGCCCATCGCGCGCTGATCGAACTGATCGTCGCGCCGCATCGCTGGAACAAGACCTCCCACGGCCACGTCGCCCGCCGCCGGCGGTGAGCGGGTGAGGTGGGCGCCGGGGAAGGCCAGGGAAGGGTTGCAGCCACGGCCGCGGCGAGGGTGCCGGTGGGGAGGGGGCGGGGAAGTGCGAGCAGGGGAGGCGGGGATGGATCGGGGGCGGTCGCAGCGCCGACGGCCACGCCGACTTCGCCGACGGCCACGCCGACTTCGCCGACGCGGCCGGTGGCGACACTGGCCCGGACGGTGGTCGCTGCCCCGTCCCCCGGTCGCCGGCGCACACGGCGATTGCCGCCCTGACGGCTATTCGCAGCGCCCGCGGCGATCGCCACACCGGGCCCCGATCGTTCCGGGCGACGGAGGCACCGCCCCTCTTGCGCGACGCGGGTCGAGGAGTCTATGTGTGGGGCGCTCGAGCGGGCGTAGTTCAGAGGTAGAACGTCAGCTTCCCAAGCTGAATGTCGTGGGTTCGATTCCCATCGCCCGCTCCAGCCCATCCCATCGAAATTATTTTATTTTTGGATTTGACCTCGATCGCTGATCGGGACCTCTTTCGGTCTGGGTCACCAATAGGTCGCCAAACAGAGCGATTTCACACGCGCCGAGGCTCGGCTCTGTTCCCGCGAATATGGCGCGTCAGAGGCCCATCCCCCTCGTTGGTCGCTACCCCCTCCGAGAATACCCCTTTCCCTTGGCAATCCATTCCACGCCACGAAGTCCAGGAGCGTTTCTCCCCTCTTTCCGGAGTACCCTTTTTCTCCCTTATGGGAATTGGGTCGTCCAAGTCGTCCAAGGTCACCTATCATAAATTTTTTCAATGAGTTGAGCGGACGGCTCGGTGGTGAAAAGTCGTCCACGGGTCGACCAGGGTCGTCCACTCCCCCGACGCTGGGGTGACGTGGGGAAAGCAATTGAAGCCGTTATCTTTCTGAACTGTCGGAAGTTCTTGCCGCCGGCAGAAAAAATTCTGCGCGTGGGATCCCAACCGGTAACGGGCCCCTGTCGGCTCAAGGATTTAAACCCCCTCCCCCCTGCGGGACGAGGCGGTCGCACCAGTCGAGTGCCCTGAACGACGACCACCGCCATCCCCTTCATGGTCAGGGTTCAGCGGTGGTGCCACTCAGGAAGACGGGGGGCGGGGCGAAGGCGGGTCAGGCGCCGACGGCCGGCGCAATCGAGATGGTGCGTGTTCCCGAGTGCTTTCGATCGACGCGGAACCCCTGCTGCCGGAGCAGGGGTGCAACGCGGTCGACGCGACTGCCGAGGGAGTTCGATGTCTGAGGCCAGAGCCTCAGCCGCCGCGACGCATCGGAGGCGCGGAGGTTGAGCGCGGCGAGTAGCTCTGTCGGGGTGCCGTTCCATCCCGACGGGTATTCGGCGCGGACCATGTCGCGGATCGCCACGGCAATGGGATCGGCTTCGAACGTGGTCTCGGCGACGTCCGACAGGTTCTCCGCATAGGCGGCGAGGAACGCTCCATGTTCGAAGCCGAGAGCGGGTTCACAGGCCGTGGCGAAGCTGGCGAAGTCGGCCATTCGGGGCGACCGCGCCAGCTTCACCGAAGGCAGACGCCGCAGGCCGGTCGACAGGGCATCGAGCAGTGCGCCGAGAACACGCGGGGCGGTGGTTGCCCATGCTCCCCAGAACTCCGCCTCGGTTCGCCGCTCGTTGTCGGGGATCGGTCGCAACCGAACCGTCACGGCGCGCGAGGCGAGGTCAGGCCGATCGGTCAGGGACGGGATACCGTTGAGGATGATCGGCCTCATCGCCTGCATGACGCTCTCGTCGCGGTCGGTGTGGAGCATGCGGGAGGCGAAACCACCGCCGGTCGCGAGCCGGCAGAGCGCATCGCTCAACCAGTTCGGCACGCTGGACAGGTTGTCCAGGGCGATGACGTGGGAGTTCACTGCGCCGACGACGAGGTCACGGTCATCCTTCGGCACGGCGCGGATGGGCGCGGCGTTGGGGTCGACCAGGCTTCGCACCAGGCGCGAGATCGTCGACTTGCCCGTTCCTTGTTCACCGGAGAACACGAGGACGGGATAGGGACCGAGCGCGCGGCCTCGCCCATGTCGCCGTTTGTGTGGAGGAACGCGGCAAGGGCGATGAGATCGCCACCCTTGTCGCCGGTCGAGAAGTCGCCCCAGCGACCGGTGCGCAAATTCACCTTGAACGACCCGGGGCGGTGGTCGGTGCGGGTCGGATTGGATCGTGTCCCGAGAGGTGGTGTAGCTGACCGGTGGCCAGCGGGCGCGCCGATATGGGCGGCGTCCTCAGGCCGCCATGTTCGGCAGGCCGAGGACGGCAGGATCATCGTCGATGGCGGCGATCGTTTCCAGCGTCATGTAGCGGGAGCGTTGGACGGCCCATTCGTCGTTCTGTTCGAGCAGGATCGCCCCGACCAACCGGACGATGGCATCTTCGTTGGGGAAGATGCCGACGACCTCGGTTCGGC
>NZ_SJFN01000071.1 GCF_004328075.1 Siculibacillus lacustris
GGCTTTCCCGGAGAAGACGCCTGACATTCCGTCGACCGCCTGCTTCTTCCACGCGCTGATCATCGTCTGATGGACGCCGTACTTGACCGTCAGCTGCGCCACGGTCGCCTCGCCCCGGATCGCCTCCAGCGCGACCTTCGCCTTGAAATCTGCCGAATACCGCTTCCGCTTCCCCGTCATCGGGATCGTCCTTCTCTCAGGTCGACCCAAGCTTACCGAACTGCCCGCCAGACGGGGACCACCTCATCAAGGCGGCCTGACCACTATCGTATCGTCGGCGGACCGCTGCAAATTTCTCTCGCAGCGGTCCTGCTTCAACTCAGCGCACGCTGCGGCGACGTTGTTGGCCTAGGCCAAACTTCTTGGCGAGGTCGGAGCGGGCCTGCGCGTAGTTGGGGGCAACCATCGGATAGTCGGCGGGAAGACCCCAGCGCTCGCGGTACGCGTCGGGGGTCATGTCATACTGCGTACGCAGATGGCGCTTCAGCGACTTGAACTTCTTTCCGTCCTCGAGGCAGATGATGTAGTCAGGCGTGACCGACTTCTTCACGGGGACCGCCGATTTGATCGGCTCAGGCGCCGGCTCGAGCACCGCACCCGAGGTGGTGCGCTGGAGAGCGACATGAACCTCGGCGATGAGCCCGGCCAGTTCCGACGCCGGCACGGTGTTGTTGCTCACATAAGCCGACACGATGTCAGCGGCCAGATCGATGAAGTTGGTGTCTGCCAGCTCGGTCATCTCGTTTGTCTTTCCTCAGGTAACGGTATGCATCCTGCCCCACGCTCGACGGCAGGAGTGAATTCGATGATGGGCGGTAGAGATATTATCGCGGTGATAGACTGTTGCCACCCCATCGCACTCATCGAATGTGGTCTCGCCAGCTGCCGCTTCGCGCCGTTTGCAGCCGCCCGAGTCAGCGGCTGCTCGCGCCGAAAGCGGAAGCTCGCATCGAGGCATGATCAAGCTGGAAGAGGGCATTCGTCGAGAGCGCGGTCGGGGCGCATTTGGGGACGTCGATTCATTTGGACTGCTTTCTGCCGATCGTCGCATTCAGGATTGGCTACACCGACGAAGGGCCGCACTTCTCCGGAGAGGCGTGAGTAGCCGAGGTGAGGCATGAGGAGGCACCCGGACCGCGCTTCTTGTCCGCCATCAACGGCTCGACCACTCGGATGAAGGCGACGGCCGCCAGAGCACCGCCGCAGATCGGACCGATCACATAGACGGTGAGTGCGCCCCATCCCCAGTCCGGCAGCGCCGCACTTCCCCAGCCGGCGAGCATGGCGAAGACGCGCGGCGCGAGGTCGCGCGCCGGATTGAGCCCAGCCTGGGTCAGTGGGGCGATGACCGAGATGAGGATGGTCACCGTCAGGCCGATGAACACCGGCACGGTCGCCTCGTCAGGCCGACCGACGTTGCAGCCCTCGGTCAAGGAGAACACCAGGAAGACCAGCACGAAGGTGCCGATGGCTTCCGCCAGAAACGCCGTCAACGGAGTGACGACGGCTGCGGCCCCAGACCCGGGGTTGGGGTAGTACTCACCGAACATCATGCCGGTCTGAACGGAATTCGCCGCGCCGCGCATGATCTGATGCAGCGCTTCGTATTGTGCGATCGAATCGGAGAACAGACCGTAGAGCGCGGCGGCGGCCAGGAAGGCGCCGAGGAACTGACCGCCGAGATAGGCCGGCAACCTGGACGGCGACATCCTGTGCCCGATCACCATAGCGATGCTGACGGCGGGATTGAGGTGGGCACAGGACAGGTGGCGCGTCGCATAGATCGCCATCGCCACGCCGAGCCCCCAGACCATCGCGACTTGAAACAGCCCGACATGGGCCGAGAACAGAACCGACACGGCGACCGAGCCGCAGCCAAAGAAGACCAGCAGGAAGGTGCCGATCAGCTCACCGACGAAATGGCGTGAGGCGTCCATGAAATGTACTCCGAGAGAGCCGATCGTCCATCAGCAGCAGCAACCAGCGACCGCACCCGTCACGGCGACGGCCGGCGACGCGCAGTCGAAGGGGCCGAAATGGACCGACCGGTCGCCCGTCACCCGGAAGTGGGGGGCAAAGCGGGTCTCCCCGACCATGGCGGCGGTGTTGCCGCACACCAACATCGGCTTGCCGGTGACGAAGGTGTGGTGGTCGTCGAGGACGAAACGGTGGGGGTGATCGGGAACGGTGCCGAGATAGGTCGCCACCTGGCCGTAGTCCTCGCAGATGTCCTCGAGCGCCGGCAGCTTGAACGCCCTGACCGTCACCGACCAGAAGCCGATGTTGCCGACCCGGTCTTCGATCTCGGGATTGTCGAGGGTGATGCGGGCACGTTCGACGACACGGTGATCGGCCCAGCCGGTCTTCTGCATCAGCCGGCGGAAGTCCTCGATATAGAGAGCACCGCCCAGGCATTCGCCGAGCAGGACCGGATCGCGCTGCAGAGCCTTCGGCAGCCGGCGGTCGGCGAAGACGTCGGAGAAGTACAATTCGCCGCCGGGCTTCAACACGCGCCGGATCTCGGCGAAGACCCGATCCTTGGCCGGCGACAGGTTGACGACGCAGTTGGAGACGACGACGTCGATGGATGCGTCGGCGACGCCGACCCCGGCGAGGTCTTCGATCCAGCCGCTGCGGAAGTCGACGTTGGAGCGCGTATGACCCAGCTTTTCGGCCTGCGCTGCCTGATGGCGGCGCGCGACGTCGAGTTGGGCCTCGGTGATGTCGACGCCGATGACCGAGCCCCGCTCGCCGACCAGAGCCGAGAGGAGAAAGGCGTCGCGGCCGGCGCCACAGCCCAGATCGAGGACGGTGAGACCCGACAGAACCGGCGGGATGGGTGAACCGCAGCCGTAGAAGCGATCGAGGATCTCGTCGTCGAGGGTCGCCAGGATGGCGCGATGCGCCGGCGGGATCGTCTCGTTGCAACAGCAGGCCCCGGTCTTCAGATCGCCGGCACCTTTGAGCTCCGAGCCGTAATAGTCCTGCACGACGTCCGAAACCGACGGATCTTCCATTGCCTCACTCCTTGCTGCGCAGGACGAAGTCACGGCCGCTCATCTCCAGCCGGCAGCAGCCGAGATCGATACCGTGGCCCGGCGGCGGCAGGACCACGGCCGGTGCCAGCCGATAACGGAGGTACTTGCCGACGCGCTCGGCGACGGCAAAGCCTTCGGTCTTCATGATCTTCAGGTGATGCGACAGCAGGGTCGGCTCGACCCTCAAGACCGCCTTCAACTCGCCGACGGTCTTCGCGCCCGCCATGAGCTCGACCGCGATGGCCCAACGGGTCGGATCGGCGATGGCCTTGAGACGGCTGGAACAGAACTCGGCCGAGAATGAGGGCGATGACGACATGACGGACCTCCTTCAATTGAAATTCAACTCAATTGAAGAAGGGTGCCAGACGTCGCCGTGTCGCAACGTGGAAGTACGCAGACGATCCCGAACTTCCGCTTTGGGGCGCAGGCCGCATCGCGCCGGGAGGGGACTGCGGCGCGTAGCCACCGCCCGCTTCCGGGGGCGGTGGATCACGCTGGTCCGCATGATGGGGGGGGGCGCGCAGATGCGAGTCAACGCGATCCGAACCGAGCTTTCGCGGCATCGGTGACGGGCATGAACAGGGCCACGGCCGTTCCCTCCGGATCGCGGAACTGGACCGAGCGATTGCCCCAAGGCATCACCTTCGGCGCGTGGATGATCTCGACCTTGCCCTTCAGCCGAGCATAGTCGGCGTCGACGTCATCGACCAGGAACTCGATGATAGCCGTCCGATTTGCGCGGGGTTCGGCGCTGCCCGCTTCGAACAAGGCGACCGTTTCCGCGCTTCCGATGGCGAGCGTCGCGGAGGGAGTGACGATCTCGGCGAAGACGGGGGCGAGCCATTCGGCGGGTTGGCCGGTCACCATTTCATAGAAGCCGACCATGGCCTCGATGTCGGCCGCGATCAGGCGGATGGACGCGAATTTCATGGGTGATCCTTCGCTCGTAGGCCACGCGGGCGGGGTGCCGCAATGCTCTTGTCCCACGAGCCTGTTGCCACCATGCTGACAGCAGGAGTGAACCTCGAGTGCGCCGTGCCGACCGCTTGTTTCAGATCATCCAGATTCTTCGCCGATCGAGCCGACCGGTGACCGCTGCGGCATTGGCCGAGGAAATCGAGGTTTCCAAGCGTACCGTGTATCGGGATGTGGCCGACCTGATCGGCCAACGAGTCCCCATCGTCGGAGAGGCGGGCCTCGGCTACCTGCTCGACCGCGAATACGACATGCCGCCGCTGATGCTGACGCCGGACGAGATCGAGGCAGTCGTGCTCGGCGCACAATGGGTCGCGGGGCGAGGCGACGCGGTCCTCACCAACGCCGCTCGTGATGTCATCGCCAAAATCGCCTCCGTCATCCCGGAACGCCTGCGCCCGTTCATCGATGAACCAAGCGTCGGCGCCAAGCCGGGAGGTATCGCCCGCGAGGACCCGGTCGATACCTCGGAACTGCGCCGAGCCGTTCGCGAAGGCCGGAAAATGCACCTGCGATACCGATCGGAAGCCGGAGAGGAAACCGATCGAATCGTCTGGCCGGTCATTCACGGCTATGGCGAGGCTTCCCGCCTCATCATCGCCTGGTGTGAGGTGAGACAGGGCTTCCGTCACTTCCGAACGGATCGCGTGATCGAGGCCCACGTGTTGGATGCGACCAATGGTTTGCGCAGAGGTGCTCTGCGCCGCCGTTGGCAGCTCTGGCGCGAGGAACAGAACAGGCAGCGGCCGTCGGAATGAACTGCGCGGGATTCGTCGGAGGAATGCGAGCCCTAGCGTCCGCTTCGGGTCGAACCGAGCCGGTCAATTCCCACTACTGCCCAGGCGCCGGCACCGTGATCGTGCACCTCTGATCCTTCTTCGTCCTCGCAGCGGCGTCGCGGCACGCGGCGATCTCCGCCTGGTTCCCCTGCAAGAGGTTGCCGCCCTCGACGAGGTTACGCCAACCGAGCGGACTGGCCGACCGCATCAGAGCGCCGCCGGCGTTCCAGGCATCGGCGTTCATCACCTTCGCGGCGATCTCCACGTCGAGCAGCCCGGGGAGAAGCAGGCGAGGCAGGAACAACGTCATGACGACACCGAGGACCGCGCCGGAGACGACGCCGACGGTGCCCATCCCCCAGAGGCGGCGGTTCTGCACCCCGCGTTCGCGAGCACTGTCGACGTGCTCGGCGAGAGAGCGCGCGACGCGTTGCAGATCGCGGCTTTCGGTCTCGAGCTTCTGAACGGCGGCGCGAACCAGGTCGTGCCCGGAGCGTTCGATCGTCCGGGCGAAGTGCTCCGCCCCCTGGCGTAGAACCGGCGTCTGCTCGACGGTGGCGAGCCGCTCCGAGACCTCAGTGCGCGCTTCGCTGAATCCGGACAGCCATTCCGCTAATTCCCGGACAGCGTTTCCGCTAAAGTCCGGACAGTTTTGACGGGGTGGTCCTCGGGTGCCTCGTTTTCGTCAGGGGTTATAGGTTTCGCCGTTTTCGGCGGGGGTCAAGAGGGGCGAGGCCCTTTGCTTGCGCATGCTGTCGCCGGCCAGTTCGATGCGGTGGGCGTTGTGGACGAGGCGGTCGAGCACGGCGTCGGCGACGGTATTGTC
>NZ_SJFN01000072.1 GCF_004328075.1 Siculibacillus lacustris
ATATCCGAGAGGAGATGGAGGCTCGTGGCGTCACACCGATGATCCCGATGCGGCGAAGCCGCAAGATCCAGATCCCCGTCGATGACCACGTCTATGCCCTGCGAAACAGGATCGAGCGCTGCTTCAACAAGCTGAAGAACTTCCGCCGCCTCGCCACCCGCTACGACAAGACCGCCGACAGCTACCTCGGCTTCGTCCTCATCGCTGCTGTCCGCCTATGGACGCGCGTATTCGTCAACAGGACCTAGGATTTGATCCTGTCGGGCAACGAGTTCACGACGGGTTGGCTCAACGAACCATTGGTGAATCAACTCTGCGCCGGCAAAAATCTCATGAACCTCAGTGTACTTCGTGCCGCTTCCGTAACCGCCGTGTTCAGATCGTCGACCCATGGCCCGAGGATTGCCTTCTTTTGCTCCAACAGTGGCCGTTCAATGAGGTTCCAGGAAATCAGGGCGCATCCAGCCGATAGAACTAGCACGATGGCGAAGCCGGCGATTATTCCGATGCCATTGCCTGTGATCTCGTTGACGGTTCGTAGGATCGGGTAATGGAAGAGATAGACACCATAGGACAAATCACCGAATCGGATCGGCGGAAACTGCTGCAAGCCAATGTACACGGTGAGGTAGGCGATCGGAGCACCTGCCAAAATCGTATAGTTCGCCCGGCTCAGCAGCACGACACTCAGAATAGTGGCGACCACCGCGAGGCTCGGAGAAAAAGCCAGTTTGTCGCGGTACTGATAGATGACCACACCAAACAGAAAGGCGAGAACGAGCGCGCGGCCGTTCAGGTTGTTCTGTGGCGCCATCGGATCCCAGGTTAGATAGCTGATCCCCACGGTGAGAACCGAAACCAGAACGAGGTTGAAAGATCTGCGGCGAAACAGGCCGAGCATCGAGATGACGGCGATCGCGGCGTAGCACTCCAGCTCATATGGTATGGTCCAGAGTTGAAGATTGATTACTTTTCCCTCGAAAACTCCAGGAAGAGTGAAATGAATCCAGCCCACGATATTACCAAAATAGACGATAAACTCACGCGACACGAAATATTCATAAAGTGGAAGTTTTGTGAAGCTCACGCCGAGCACCAGAGCGCATAAAAAAATTTCAAATGCAAGGGCAGGCACAATTCTAAGTATACGAAGGCCGAGGAACCGTACCAGATTGTTGCGCTCCAGAGAGCCGGAAACGAGATATCCAGACAGTGCAAAGAACATCGGGACCATAAAGGCCAGTATAAATCAAAAATTGCTGTTCCAGATTGCGTCTGTGATCACCTTATTGGAATACATGCTCGTGCTGTGAGCTGCGACGATCCCGATCGATAGGAAAATTCGCAGATAGTCGAAGCCGGTTGACTGCCCCTTCACGCTCGCAATACGGTCGCCTATAGTTTTCACGATCTGATTTCCCAAAAAAGAACCAAAAACCCAGATATTATGTTGTATACGGTTCGGTCTTGTCAATGCGAAATATGGGTTATGCAAGGCATCGATCCGGGAAAAATATGGTAAGCGCGATGAACGCCCACACTGGTTTGGTCGTGACGGCGTCAGCGCCAGCGGGCGTCTCTTGCGCGTCGCGGCATGAAGTATTCCCTGATGTCGAGGACGGCCTTTGCGACAGCGCGAATCTCGGCGTCTCCGACGGTGGTCGTTGATGACGATGAGAGCGCCCGGATAGGTGCGATGATGTCACCGGGGGCAAGGTCACTCCGGCACGCCTTCCGGCGCCGTCAAAGCCCTGTCGCGGACGAACAGCGGGATCCACAAGCGAGGATCGATGAACCGCGGCCCGATGATCAGTCAGGTCAGATAGCCGTCGATTCCGTTGAGAAACTCCGCGATGCTGCGGCGCGCGTTCGGCGACGGTGGGCCCCTCGTTCGAGTTTGATAGGGACTCGCTCGAGAACCACCAGTAGACGGTCCGCCACATCGAAAAGTCGTGTGGTAGCATTCGCCACCCGCACCCGGTTCGGCCGAGGTACCGGATAGCGTTGAGAACCTTCCGAAGGTCGACCACGCTTGGTCGGACCGTCGAGGCCGGTCGAGGCTGCAGGGAGACGATCAGTGACCACTCTTCATCGGTCAGATCGGTCCGGAAGCGTTGCGTCTTCTTCGCGATCTCGGCCATGCGGCCGCGGCTGGCCGGGGCCCGCACACCAAGCGTGAATCATATTCGCGGCTTCTCGCCAACTCGGTCTCAAACGGACTCTGAGCGTCTGTAGTAGCCAATAGCTTTCGATAACGCCGCTCATCGAGCGATGACGAAGTCCGACCGCGAACCCCAAGAAGCGGCGCTCGGGCGACCCACTCCGGGCGATGACGCACGAAGAGCCCCGACTGGAACCACCCGCACGGGAAGCGACCGGTTGAAGCACCTTCGTGATACTGGAGCCCTCGGGACGCACGGCGAGATATTTCCACAATGACGGCCCGGGCGCTCCGTGACACCCCTCCTCCGAAGTTGACCCTTACCCAGATTGTTGCGCCGCGGCGCAAATTCGAGCCGGCCTGCGTAAAATTTCAACATCGAACCGACCCGGTGCTCGCCGCCATTCACCGACCTCGCCAAGTGCGAGCTGTAGAAAATGGTGGTTTTTCCATGCTACCGCCATCCGGGTGAAGCGAGGCTTCATCCGTCGACCAAAGTCGGCCTTTACGCGCCCGGTCACGATGCCGGACGTAGCACCTCTCGTGCCACTTTGACGCGGACCGCGCCGGTGAGCAACGAAAGCAACATTTCGACACGACCCTTGGCGTCGAGCGACACCAGAGTGCCGACGGTGCCGGCGAAGGGGCCGACCAAGATTTCTACCGGATCCCCCGGACGGAAACCACGACCGATGTCGATCACGCCATCCTCGTCGGCCGCTTCGATCAGGTCTTCGACGATTCCATTGGGTACGGGTTGCGGATAGTCGATCCCCATCACCAAGGAGGCGACACCCATCGTTCCATTGATGCTGCGCCAGCGATGACGGCCGATGTCGAGGGAGACGAAGGCGTAACGCGGAAAGAGGGCGGCTTTCAGGGTTTCGAATTTGCGGGCATGCCGGCGCGTGACGAGGGCCTTCGGCAGAAAAGCTTCGTATCCTTGACGCTCGAGGTGAATGACCGCCAGCGCCTCCTGGCGAGGCAGCGTATGCACGGCATACCAGCGAAATCCCGCGGCGGAAGGGGGCGGGGCGGAGATCATGAGTGACGTCCAAAGGAGCGAGCGAGACACGCAGATCGGTCGTACGCGTATGACATTCGTCTGCTCCCCATTCGGTAAGAGCCATATACGTCGAAATGATTACAGATTGATCACGAGCCGAGGTCGGTACGAGGGACTCGGTGAGAGTCGTCACCGAGTTGGTTAAGGCTAGGCTTACGCTAGGTCCGCCACGCCAATTCTTTCTTTCTCGCGACCGGCACGTCACTCTATCAAACGAAAGGCGCGCCGAAAGGCGCGCCTTTATTTGGGCTCATTCATCGGGCGAAGAGACCCGTCACGCCACGCGGCGACGATGATAGAGACCGAAGCCGAGCATCGCGACAAGGATCGGCAAGCCGGCCCCCGCAATCGGACCCGGGGCCGGGACAGAACTCACTGCGCCGGTCGACAGGTTCACGATCGAACCGTTGGAAATAACCGACGTTCCGGTGAATGTGAGAGTTGCAAACCAAACACTATGAGTAGGGGTCGAGCCATCGACCAAGCTCGGCGTATTGTTGAAATACGCGTTGACACCGGCATATCCCAAAGACGAACTCAACGCCGACTGCAGACCCGATAGGAAGCTGCTGTAGGACGTCAAATTGGAGATAAATAAGTTGCCGTAGTTGGCCTGGATTCCGAGATAGTCACTCACCGTAGCCGGCGCAGCCGCATTGGCGGCGGGCGCCCCCATACCGATTGCGAGGGTCGCGCCGACGACGGCGGCCTTCCAGAACGACATCTTGCTCATGCTGCACCTCCCGTCTCGACCTCCAACCGGAGGCTGCATCCAAAGTCACATAACGCGGAGCTCCATCAGGATTACCCCATGCACAGTTATACCTATGCCACGAGTGCAGTGCAGCGTCAACCGAAATTTCACCGTGTTCGTCGATGCCTGCCGCTCGATGTAATGACAATCGCGTCATCGTGTGGTCGTTCGAGGCTCTGGGCAGAGTCAGCATCTCGTCACCGAGAAAGATGAAGCCCGCCGCCTTCTGCCCCTTCACGCGCCCCAAGTGCTTCCATAATACCTTGATTGGTATTGCCCGAAGTACCCGTATGAGGAGTGGGCATCGAACATTTTGAGGCGTTCGATTTCGACTTTTGAGAGGACGACGCCGATGGCTTTGTCGGCGATGACGGGGTCGGCGATGAGCATGTCGCGGACGGCGCTGCGGGGGGTCTTGCCCCATTCGACGACGAGATAGTAGCCGTCGATGAAGCGGGAGGCGGCGACGGCGTCGATGACGGCGCCGATCGGCGGAAGGTCGATGATGATCAGATCGAAGGCGGTCGCGGCCTTCTGGACGAGATCGATCATCGCCTGGGAGCCGAGGGCGTCGCTCGATGCGGCGATGCGCTTGTGGGTGGCGCCGGGCAAGAAGACGAGCTT
>NZ_SJFN01000073.1 GCF_004328075.1 Siculibacillus lacustris
GACAATACCGTCGCCGACGCCGTGCTCGACCGCCTCGTCCACAACGCCCACCGCATCGAACTGGCCGGCGACAGCATGCGCAAGCAAAGGGCCTCGCCCCTCTTGACCCCCGCCGAAAACGGCGAAACCTATAACCCCTGACGAAAACGAGGCACCCGAGGACCACCCCGTCAAAACTGTCCGGACTTTAGCGGAAACGCTGTCCGGGAATTAGCGGAATGGCTGTCCGGATTCAGCGAAGCGCGCATCGGAAGGGGACTATGGCGTGGGGGCATTCGGTCGCGAGGAGTTCGCGCGTCTCGCCGAAGTGCTCGCGGCGTTGCGCGGTTCCTTCGTGTTGTCGATCAACGACACGCCCGAGGTGCGACGGATCTTTTCCGCCTTCGACCAAGCGGAGGTGGAACTCACCTATACGGTCGGCAACGGCGCGCCGAAGGCGGTAGGCGAGTTGATCATCACGCCGCCAGGGATGAAAAGGCGGGAGAAGGCGAGGGGCCTGTTCGATGAGGGGTGACCATGGCGACGAAGGGCGATTATCCTGTGGCACTGGCGTTGAGCGTTCCGTCCGGATAGTCCGATTCGGATGCTCGCGACCGAACTGCCCAACCCTGCGAGGAATACGCTCGATGACTTGGCCGGCGGCCGTCCTGTCCAAGATCGACCGATTGAGGTCGGAAATTACCGCGCGTCCGCGGGTGCTCGATCTCTTCGCCGGTTGCGGTGGCCTCAGTCTCGGGTTCGACGCAGCCGGCTTCGATATCGTCGGGGCGATGGAGATCGACGATCTCGCGGCGCGGTCACATGCGATCAACTTCTTCCGTGGCGAGCCCCAGAGCGTGATCGACCACCATGCTCGTCCGCGAGACATCACGGCCATCGATGCAGAGGAGATGGTCGCCGAGTTGAACCTGGGGACGCCGACGGAAGCTTTCGATGTTCTCATCGGCGGTCCTCCCTGCCAAGCTTATGCCCGCGTTGGGCGCGCAAAGCTTCGTGAAATCGCCGAGCATCCGCAGGCCTTCAAGATAGATCCGCGTGCGAATCTCTATCTGCGCTATCTAGAATACGTTCGCCGACTGCAACCGCTTGCGGTTCTGGTCGAAAATGTCCCCGACATCCTGAACCATGGTGGCCACAACATCGTCCAGGAAATCGTCGAGGCCCTCGACGACATGGGCTATGTCGCGCGTTATTCATTGATCAACAGCGCACATCATGGCGTACCGCAGATGCGCGATCGTGTCTTCATGATCGCCTATCACAAGGCACTCGGAGCGCAGATCCATTTCCCGGCGGCCACGCACCATTGCGACCTCCCGTCGGGTTATGAAGGGACGCGTTCGGTCGCCTTGAAACTGATCGATCTGTTCGGGGCCAGCAACTATGTGGCGCCGGACACCGGCCACGCAGGCCTACCGTCGGCAGTGAGTGCTTCGGAAGCGATCGGCGATCTGGCGCCGATCCTTCTTCACCGCGAGGGCAAACTGAAGCGAGGTGCCCGCCGCTTCACCGAGCTCAGTCCCTATCGGAAGTCCCCAGCCAAGGGGCTCTCCGATTTTGAACGGGCGATGCGGGCTTGGCCTGGATTCGAAGCCGGCGAGGGGGTCTACGACCACGTCCTCCGCTTCTTGCCCCGCGACACCTCGATCTTCGAGGCAATGCAGCAGGGTGACGAGTACCCGGCTGCGCACCGCGTTGCGAACCGGCTTTTCGAGCAGGAGGCTCTTCGGAAGGGCATTCGTCGCGGCAGCGGTGAGTGGGTGCGCCTTCATCGGGCGATGGTGCCGCCGTATGACCCGAGCAAGTTCCCGAACCGGTGGTGGAAGCTCCGCGAGAATGGCCCGTCGCGCACGCTCATGGCCCACATTGGCAAAGATACCTACTCTCATATTCACTACGACAGTGCGCAGGGGCGCGTCATTTCGGTGCGCGAAGCGGCGCGTCTTCAGTCGTTCCCCGATGGCTTCGTTTTCGCCGGAACGATGAATCCCGCGTTCCGTCAGATCGGGAATGCGGTCCCGCCGATCATGGCGCGCGAAATCGCCAAGGTGATGAAGGCGTCACTCGCCGAGGCGATCGGAACTGCGGTGGAGCGAGCGGCGGCCGAGTGATCACTCGACCGGCTCGTCGGGGCGTTCGATGACGACGTCTACGCCCCAGGTCAGTGTCGTTGGATCGATCGAGACGCCGTCGATTGCAACGCCGACCGGAAGATCGAGACCCGTGAGGATCGCTTGCGCCAGTGGGGCGATGTCCCGTGCAATGCGCAGCTTGGCGCCGTCGTCGTCGATGCCATGGACACGCCAGATATCGTAGCGCGGACCGCTCGATGCGGCGGTCAGTTCGGCGAATGAGATGTGGATGCGACGCTCGAATTCGCCGGCGGTGCTCTTCGCGTCGACATGCACGACATTTCCCCCGACTTCAGTCACCAGGAAGTCGAAGGGCGCGACCGCATTGGTGCGCGCCGACCATTCGGCGGCGGCGATCGAGCCATCGGCGACGAGCTTCTGAAGTTGGATCCAGGCGAGGGCTTCTCCGTCGCGTCCATTCTTCTCTGCCGACGCCTTTGCGGCAGCAAGAGTCGCGGCGCTGACGGGGCGAGCCGCCTTCTTGATGGTGAGGGTCGATGCACCTTCGATGCCTCCGAGGGCAGCATCCTCGACGGCCGCTTCGTATTCACGGTCGGCGGCGATCTGCCAGATCGGGTGTGTCGATGAAGTAGTGCCGGCCGCATTGGCGAGAGCGTCGCGGGAGATCTCGACCATCGTCCGGCGTCCGCCTGAAACGAAGGCGTCGAGGGCGTCGTGCAGCGCCTTGTCGAGCGGCGAATTCGCCGCGAGAAGAAGGAGTGTCAAACGCGTCGGGACCGGATCGCCACTGAAGTCGAGCACGGCGATGTCGCCAGCGGCGAGGCTGTCGAAGCGGCCCGGCTCCCCTTCGGGATCGCGAACGAACTCGCCGTTGAGACGCCAGTTCTTGTAGGCTTCGCGCTTGGTGACTGCGCGAGAAAGGACGAGCTTCGCCGCCGCCGCGGGACCGAGAATGGTCATCGAGACCGGGATGACGTCACCATAGGTTGCCACCAAGCTCGGCAGGGCCGGGTAAAGCCGATCGATGAAAACGTCCGCGTTCAGATTGATCGCCTTCTGATTGCCTGCCCCGAGCTTGCGGAAGAGGGACTCGAAAAAGGTCAAATCCGACGCCGTGAGGCGTTTGATGGCGATGCGGTCGGGCATGGGGAATCGGCCGATTGTTGATCTGCCGACACTATATCTGAAACGCTCCCGCCCTGCGGTACACGCTGGTGGCGCGTATGGCCGGCAACGCCGGTTGGTCGAGGGGGAGGCGAAGGTTAGCCCAATGTTGAGAGAACAAACGAGCAGCGGCGCTGGCTAACCGATTTCTAGTGCATTGATTTAATTGCGGTATTACGCTCCCCTTGGGAGCGCCACCACCAGCCTAAGTCATTGAAAAGCTGAAAAACCCAGGGTATCAAAGCCTTGGGAAGCCGCCCTGGTACGTTCGCGTGGTACGCGGGGGTGGTACGGTGGCACTGATGAGCGGCATTCAGCGGCGGCGATCCGGGGTCTACGAATATCGTGTGATGGTGCCGAAGGCGCTCGCGAAGAAGCCGGCTCCCGATCACCTGCACTCGCGATTTTCGGATCTCATCAACGCGAAGACCGGCTGTTTCAAGGGAGAGGTCGCGCGATCTCTGCACACGTCCGATCCCCTCGAAGCGAAGAAGCGGGGAAGACGGGTCGGTGTCGAGCTGCACGAACTGACCGAGGCGGCGGTCAAGGCCTTTCGGCTCCCCGAGGTCATCACGCCAGCTCCTGCTATTCCCCGCGAAGAGATCACCGAGATCGCCGCCGAGATTCAAGCTGAATGGCTCGCGTGGGATGAAGAGCAGCGCGAGGGAGGCGATGATCGGCGTTTCAGTTCGACGGCGGAAGAAAGGCAGAGCCGCTTTCCGGATGTGCTTTCTCTTCAGTTTGGTCCCGATGACGGTGGGATGGAACTCGATGTGTTGATTTCCGCGGAGAACTGACCCAGGCGGCAGGGATTTTTCCATCGAGAATTGACCCATGTTTGAACCTCCTCCCTCGCCACTGGTGCGGGGGACAGCGGAGTGATCGACATGGAGTTATTGAGCGTCATCCGGCGCTGGCACTATCGGGATCATTTCTCGATCCGAGAGATTTCCCGGCGCACCGGGCTTTCGAGGAACACGGTCCGCAAGTACCTGCGGTCCGACAGCGTCGAGCCTCGGTT
>NZ_SJFN01000074.1 GCF_004328075.1 Siculibacillus lacustris
CAGCTGCAGCTGCCACTGGCGCGCCACGTTCTCGGCGGTGACGCCCATGTGGTAGCCGTGGAAGGCGTCGGTCAGCGCGTCCTTGAGCATGGTGTCGGTGAGCTCGAGGCTGCCCATCTTGGTGCCGGTGCGCAGGTAGGCGGCGTGCTGGGCCTGGCTCATGCTCTCCTGGCCGCCGGCGACGATGATCTTGGCGTCGCCGCCGACGATCTGCTGCAGGCCGAGCGCCACGGCGCGCAGGCCCGAGCCGCACAACTGGTTGAGGCTGAAGGCCGAGGCTTCCTGCGGGATGCCGGCGGCCATCGCCGCCTGACGCGCCGGGCCCTGGCCCTGGCCGGCCGACAGGATCTGGCCGAGGATCACTTCGTCGACTTCCGCCGCCTCGACCCGCGCCCGCTTCAGCACCGCCCGGATCACCGTCGCGCCGAGTTCGTGGGCAGGCAGCGACGCCAGCGCGCCGTTGAAGGAACCGATGGCCGTCCGCGCGGCTCCGGCGATCACGATGTTGGTCATGTGTTTCTCCCTTGATGTCGTCGTGGCGGATCCTCGTCCGCCTTCCCGTCGTCGGCGCGGAGAATAGGCGACACCATGGTGCAGCGCACCAGGGGTATCTCCGTTCTGCGACGCATGGGTCCATGCATCGGCGGCGCGATCGAGACGGGCGTTTCGGGACTTCGGTTCCCGTCGAACCGATCCGGTGCGACGGGAACCTCGATGGGTCGCTCCCCGCACCGGCCGGGGACGAATCCGCGGCCGGGTCGGGAGACGGTCGGTCAGAGGGTCAGGGCCAGGGCCCACAGCAGGAACAGCACCATCGGCGTATGGAAGATCAACTGCGTGAAGCAGAAGCCGACGATGTCGCGGGCCTTGAGGCCGAGGACGCCGAGCAGCGGCAACATCCAGAACGGGTTGATCAGGTTCGGGAGCGCTTCCGCCGCGTTGTAGACCTGAACCGCCCAGCCCATGTGTGCATGCAGATCCTTGGCCGCCTGCATCACGTAGGGCGCCTCGATGATCCACTTGCCACCGCCCGACGGGATCAGGAAGCCGAGGATCGCCGAGTAGATGCCGATCACCACCGGGAAGGTGTGGACGCTGGCGATCGACACGAAGACGTTGGCGATGTGATGGGAGATCGACACGCCGTCCGAGCCGAGCACGAGGGTCAGCATGGTGGCGATGGCGCCGTAGAACGGGAACTGGATCAGCACGCCGGCCGAGGTCGGCACCGCCTTGGTCACGGCCTTGAGGAAGCTGCGGATGTTGCCGTGCAGCAGGAGGCCGATCATCAGGAAGATGAAGTTGTAGGTGTTGAGGTTGGAGATGACCGACAGGGCGTCCTTCTTGGAGAACTCCGCCCAGCAGAAGCCGATGGCGAGCAACACGATCAGGATCGGCAGCACCGGCGTGAACTCGAACCATTCACCCGGCCGCTCCGGCTTGTCGGCGACCACGCCGTCTTCGGTGACGTCGCAGCCCATGTCCTGGGCGGTGCGGACATGCCGGCCCTTCGGCGCCGAGAAATAGGCGATCAGCACCGACATGCCGAGAATGATCAGACCCATCACCACCGACTGCCACAGGAAGATGGTCTGCGACAGCGGGATGATGCCGGTGATGTCGGAGATCGACTTGGGCAGCGAGGCGGGGTTGGCCTGCAGCATCGCCGACGACGACGACAGGCCGAGCGCCCAGGTCGCGCCGAGGCCGAGATAGGCGGCCGCGCCCGCGGCGCGATAGTCCATCTTGAGGTCGACGCGACGGGCCAGCGCGCGGACGAGCAGGCCGCCGAGCACCAGGCTCAGCGCCCAGTTGAAGTAGGACGAGGCCATCGACACGAAGGAGACCCAGGCGATCGCGCCCGGACCGGTCGAGGGAAACGCCGCGAGCCGGTTGATCAACCGGGTGCACGGCGGCGACGAGGCGACCACGTAGCCGGTGATCGCCACCATCGCCATCTGCATGGTGAAGGGGATCAGCGTCCAGAAGCCGTCGCCGAAGCCCTTGGCGATGGCCACCGGCCCGGCGCCGGTGGCGAGGTTGGCGATCGCCACCACGATGGTCGTCAGGATGACGAACACGAAGGCGTCGGGGAACCACGTCTCCGCCCATTCGGTGAAGGAATAGGCGAGGCGCGCGAGGCCGCCCTGGGTTTCTTGCGGCACGGGCGCCGCCTGCGATTTGCCGTCGTTGGGCATGGTGTCGTCTCCGTTCGGAGGTTGTCCTTGGGCGTTGATGTTTCCGTTCGGATCAGGCGATGGCCATTTCCGGGACGTGGTCGGGGATGATCAGGGTGGCCTGGGTGGCGGCGACGACCTCGGCGACGGTGACGCCGGGGGCGGTCTCGCGCAGCACCAGACCTTCGGCGGTCGGTTCGATCACCGCCATCTCGGTGACGATCAGCGACACGCGGCGCACCGAGGTGAGCGGCAGGTCGCACTTCTTGAGGATCTTCGGCGCGCCCTTGGCGGTGTGGGTCATGGCGACGA
>NZ_SJFN01000075.1 GCF_004328075.1 Siculibacillus lacustris
TCGGGGCCGAAGGTCAGCGGCCGATCGCAGCCCATCTTGACGCCGGTCCAACCGTTCTCGTTGTGCGAGGCGGTGACCATGGCGACCGCGGGCACGTCGAGTTCGAACTGGGCGAAATAGGCCATCGGGGTGATGGCGAGGCCGATGTCGTGCACCTTGCAGCCCGCGGCCATCAGGCCGGTGACCAGTGCCAGCTTGATCGACGCCGAATAGCTGCGGAAATCGTGGCCGACGGCGATCTCGCGCTTCACGCCGCGTTCGCCGAGCAGCGTGCCGATCCCCATGCCCAGGGCCTGAATGCCCATCAGGTTGATCTCGCTTCCGAACAGCCAGCGCGCGTCGTACTCGCGGAAACCGGTGACCTTGACCATCGGCGCCGATTCGTAGGCGTAGGTGTTGGGAAGAAGCACTTGCTGCGGGATCGGGAACATGACGAAATCCTGGCTGGATCGCGGGAGCCGTCGACCGGGGATGCCGGGGACGGTCGGGGTCTGCGCCCTCGTCGTCCGCCCCCGGGCGGGGACCGAGCGCGCCAGTGGTAGGACATTTCACGACCGCGCGTCGAGCGAAACCTCGTCCGCGGCGGGGCGCGGCCCGGTGCCGCGGCGGAGCGGACGATGACGCGGGATGCGATCGAGCAGGCGGGCGCGACGATCCTCGATCTGGTGGGCCTGCGCTGTCCCCTGCCGGTGCTCAAGAGCCGCCGGGCGCTGGCCCGCCTCGCCCCCGGCGATCGGCTGATCGTGTCGACCAGCGACCCGCTGGCGACCGTCGACCTGCCACACATGTGCGCCGAGGACGGTCACGTTCTGGTCGAGGTGCGCCGCGACGGCGATCGCGCGGTGTTCGTGATCGACCGCGGCGCGGATCGTCCCGCTCAGGAGAAGCGGCCGGAGAAGCCGGAGATCTGAAGGGGGTTGTCGATCATCGCGGTCGTGTCGGCGGTGTCGGGGGCGAGCGTGCCGACGAAGGCGTCGAACATCCGCCGCACGAAGCCTTCTTCGAGATCGCGGGTGATGAACACCAACCGGGTGCGCCGGTCGTCGTCGGGCCAGCGCTCCAGCCGGGCGATCGGATGGACCACGTGCTGGACCACCTGCAGCACCAGCGGCCGCTCGGGATCCTCGGCGAGACGGACGACGCCCTTGACCCGCAGGAGCTTCGGCCCGTGCGCCGAGCGCAGCAGATCGAGGAACAGATCGAGGCTGGCCGCCGCCATCGGCCGATCGGTGGCCAGACAGAAGGCGCGGATGTGGTCGTCGTGGCGATTGGGATCATGGCGGTGGTCGTGGTCGTCGCCGTGATCGTGATCATGCCCGTGATCATGATCGTGGTCGTGGTCGGCGTGACGGCGGGCCTCCAGGCGGCGGCGCTCGGCGTCGCGGTCGCGATAGGCCTCTTCGGCGAGCCAGGCGGTGACGTCGGCGCTCTTGCGGTCGGCCCGCCACAGGCCGGTCTCCAGCATCGCCGCGGGCGCGGCTTCGCCGGCGGCGGCGTCGAGGATCGGCGCGGCGGGGTTGAGCACGCGCAGGCGGGTGCGCAGGGCGACGAGGGCGGCGGCGCGCTCCGGCGTGGTGCACAGGTCGGACTTGGTGACCACCAGGCGATCGGCGACGGCGGCCTGTTTCACCGCCTCGATCTGGGTGTCGAGGGTGACCATGCCGTTGACCGCGTCGACCAGGGTGATGACGCCGTCGAGGCGGTAGCGCCGCACCAGATAGGGATGGCGCATCACCGTGTGGAGGATCGGTGCGGGATCGGCGAGGCCGGTGGTCTCGATCACCACCCGCCGCAGCTCGTCGAGACGACCGTTGTCGAGGCGGCGGAGCAGGTCTTCGAGGGTGGCGACGAGGTCGCCGCGGATGGTGCAGCACAGGCAGCCCGACGAGAGCTCGACGACGCCGTCGTCGGCGCGCTCGACCAGCACGTGGTCGATGCCGATCTCGCCGAATTCGTTGACGATCACCGCGGTGCCGGCCATCGCTGGATCGGGCAGCAGCCGGTTGAGCAGGGTGGTCTTGCCGGCGCCGAGGAAGCCGGTGATCACGGTCAGCGGGATCGGCGGCGGCGCGGCGGAGATCGGGTCGGTCATCGAAGGGTCCTCCGGCGCGGCGTCGCGCCGACGGGGGGCCGCGCGCGAATTGTCGCGCCCGGCCGCCGCGTCATTCGGTTTCGGGCTTGGGGCGCTTCGTCGGGATCGGCGCGGCCTTCGCCGGCTTCTTCTGCTCGAGCTTCGCGGCTTCGGCCAGCCGTTTGGCGCTCATCAGGCGGGTCGGCGGCGGGGGCGGCGGCGGTGCGACGCGGCTCGCGCGGGTGGGCGGGGCCGGCGGTCGGGCGGCGAGCGGCGCG
>NZ_SJFN01000076.1 GCF_004328075.1 Siculibacillus lacustris
GCCGAACCGAGGTCGTCGGCATCTTCCCCAACGAAGATGCCATCGTCCGGTTGGTCGGGGCGATCCTGCTCGAACAGAACGACGAATGGGCCGTCCAACGCTCCCGCTACATGACGCTGGAAACGATCGCCGCCATCGACGATGATCCTGCCGTCCTCGGCCTGCCGAACATGGCGGCCTGAGGACGCCGCCCATATCGGCGCGCCCGCTGGCCACCGGTCAGCTACACCACCTCTCGGGACACGATCTAACCGATGCACCGCCAGTCCCGCCGCAACCGATGCGCCACCGGTCGGGCCGGAACCGATGCGCCGTCGGCTGCGCCGCCACGGATCCGCGTCGGCTTGTACCGCCCGCGACCTGCTTCCGGCCACGACCCGCCTGAATCGCGTCCTGTCGCCCCGCGATCCGACCGTTCGGCTCGCGGCCGCCCCCGCCTCCGGTCGCCCGCGATCCGCCGGCCCCCGCTCCCGGCGGGTCGCCGCGCGCGATCGCGCGCTCCTGCCCCCGTCCCGCGCCGACCTTGCGGCTCAGCTCGCCAATACGCGGGTCACCGGGAAGGCGATCGACACCAGCGTGCCCTGGCCGACGGTCGAGTCGATGCGGAACATCGCCCGATTGGCTTCGACCAGCGCCTTGGTCAGCGGCAAACCCAGGCCGGTGCCGCCGGCGCGGGTGCGGGTGGTGTGGAGCTGGCGGAACGGCTCCATCGCCGTCTGCAGTTCCTTGTCGGTCATGCCGTAGCCGGTGTCGCGGACCCGCAGCACCACCTCGCCGTTGTCCTCGAGCGAGGTCGAGACGATCACCTGGCCGCCGGCCGGGGTGAACTTGATGGCATTCGACAGGAGGTTCAGCACCACCTGCCGCACCGAGCGCGGATCGGCGACCACCGCCGGGACCCCGGCGGGCAGCGACGAGCGGATGATGATGCGCTCGCGGTTGGCCTGCGGCTGCATCATGGCGACGCATTCGGACACGATGTCGCCGATCGCCACCGCCTCGAAGCGCAGGTCCATCTTGCCCGCCTCGACCTTGGACAGGTCGAGCAGGTCGTTGACCAGGCTCATGATGTGGGTGCCGGAGACGTGGATGTCGCGCAGATAGTCCTTGTAGCGCTCGTTGCCGACCGGGCCGAAACGCTCGTCCATCATCACTTCCGAGAAGCCGATGATGGCGTTGAGCGGGGTGCGGATCTCGTGGCTGATCTTGGCCAGGAAGTCCGACTTGTGGACGCTCGCCTCTTCGGCGCGGCGGCGGGCGGCGGTCAGGTCCTCTTCGGCCTTCTTCCACTGGGTGATGTCGCGCAGCACCGCACAATATTTGTGGCCGGTGCCGACCGAGATGCGGCCGATGGTCAGGAACAACGGGATCAGCCCTTCGGGGCGGACCACGCCGATCACCTCGCGGCCGTCGTTGAGCACGCTGGCGACGCCGTTGCGGGCGAGGCCGTCGAGATAGTCGAGGATCGAGCGGCGGCTCTCCGGCGCCAGACGCTCGGTGAACGGCCGGCCGATCATCTCGCGCCGCTCGGTGCCGAACAGCGCTTCGGCCGCGGCGTTGGCCGAAAGCACCAGGCCCTCGGCATCGAGCACCAGGACGCCGTCGGTGGCGGTGTCGACGATCGCCTCGAGCTCGGCGACGCGGGTGTCGACGGTCTGCGGCGCGATCGGCGCCGGTTCGGTTCGGGTGGGCGACACGACCGGGGCGGCGGCCGGCGCGTCGATCGGCGCCGGCTTGAAGGCGGTCAGGGTCATCATCAGCGCCGAAGCATCGGCCCAGGGGACGGTCGAGAGCACCGCATCGACCGGCACCACGGTGCCGTCGCGGGCGAGCAGGGGGACCGGCCGGCCGGTGTCGCCGCTTTCGAAGCGACGGGCGGCATGGGCGCCGGCGAACAGCGCATCGAGCCCGCCCTCGTCGCGGAAGGTGGCGAGGTCGGGATAGCCGAGGAGGCTCAGATAGCGCTCGTTGGCATAGACGACGTCGTCGTCCTTGACGATCGCCACGGCGAGCGGCAGGCGATCGAGCAGACGGGCGTCGAAGCCGGCGGCGACGCGCGGCGGCGGGGTGGCGGGGCGGAGGGGCTGGCGTACCGGTGCCGGGGCGGCGGGGGCCGCGACCGCGGCGCTCGGGGCCGGTCGGGCGCTCGACTCCGCGGTTCGGGTGTCGGCCGCGGTCTCGCCGCTGCGATTGGCGGGATCGATGCGCGAGCCCAGCACTTCGGCGATCTGGCGGAAGGCGACGCGTTCGGGCGGCGACAGGCGGGTGACCGGCTCGGCGGCGGAGGCGGCGGCGCCCGTCGCGGCGGCCGAGGCGGCGCCGGCGGCATCGCTCGACGG
>NZ_SJFN01000077.1 GCF_004328075.1 Siculibacillus lacustris
CGCCTGTGACGACGACGCCCAGTTGGAGAAGCTTCTGTTCGGTCGCGTCGGCCGACCGCCGCAAGATCTGAGCGAGCCGGATTGGGCGCAGGTCGGCCGCGAGTTGAAGCGGACCGGCGTGACGCTGACGCTTCTGTGGCAGGAGTACCGTGGCGCGCACCCCGATGGTTATGGCTTCACCTGGTTCTGCGAGCGATTTGCCGCCTTCCGGAAGCGGACGAGTGCAGTGTTCCGCAACCGCCACGCGGCGGGCGAGGTCATGCAGACCGACTATGCCGGGCCGACGGTGCCGGTGATCGACCCGGCGACCGGGGTCATCCATCCGGCCCAGATCTTCGTCGCGGTGCTGGGCGCTTCCAACCTGACCTTCGCCCATGCCAGCCTCAGCCAGAAGCTGGCGGATTGGATCGACGGCCAAGTGCGGGCGCTGACCTTCTACGGCGGCGTCACAAAGGCGGTCGTCTGCGACAATCTGAAGTCCGCCGTGGCCAAGGCGTTGTGGTTCGAACCGACGCTGACCGCGACATTCGCCGCGTTTGCCGAGCACTACGACACAACGATATTGCCGGCACGCAGCCGGAAGCCGCGCGACAAGGGCCGCGTCGAAGGAGCCGTCCTGATCGTCGAACGCTGGATTCTCGCCCGGCTCAGGAACCGCAGGTTCTTCTCGTTGGCCGCCCTCAACGTGGCGATCGGCGAACTGCTCGAGGATCTGAACAACCGGCCGATGCGCCATGTCGGCAAGAGCCGCCGCCAACTGTTCGAGGAGATCGAGCGGGCGGCTCTGGCACCATTGCCGGCGGTTCCCTTCGAATATGCGGAATGGAAGACGGCGAAGGTTCATCCTGACTACCATGTCGAAGTCGACAAGACCTTCTACTCGGTACCGCATCGACTGATCGGGAGCACCGTCCAGGTGCGGCTCACCCATCGTGTCGTCGAGATATTCCATGACCACAGGCGCGTCGCCAGTCATGTCCGCCGCTCTCAGCGCTGCGGCCATGTCACCGTCGACGATCACATGCCCAAGGCCCATCAGCGCTACGCCAACACCACGCCGAAGAGCCTGATCGACCGGGCCGGGCACATCGGCCCCAACGCCGTCATCATGGTCGAACGCATGATGGCCGACCGGCCGCACCCCGAGCAGGGATACCGCGCTGCCATGGGCATCCTGTCGCTGGCGCGGCGCTATGGACCGGTACGCCTCGATGCCGCCTGCGAGCGGGCCCTCACGATCAACGCGATCACCTACTCCTCCGTCGCCTCCATCCTCAAAACCGGCCTCGACCGGGAAAGACCGCAGGCCGAACAAGCCGCGCCGACGCCTGCGCACGCCAACATCCGCGGCGGCGCCTACTACCAGTGAAGGACCGAAAGAATGCTGACGAATCCGACGCTCGATCAGATGCGCACCCTCGGGCTGGCCGGCATGGCCGCCGCTTGGCGCGAACTCGCCGAACAGCCCGCTTCGAACGACCTGGGCCGCGACGAGTGGCTCGGTCTCATGCTCGACCGAGAGGTCGCCGCGCGAGCCGACAAACGCATCCGCAACAAGCTCGCCTCCGCCAAGCTGCGCTTCGCCGAGGCCTGCATCGAGGATATCGACTTTGCCGCGCCGCGCGGCCTCGACCGGCGCAACACCCTCTCCCTCGCCCAGGGAGTGTGGCTGAAGGCCAACGAGAACCTGATCATCACCGGTCAGACCGGAACAGGAAAGTCCTGGTTGTCCTGTGCCTTCGCCCGACAGGCGGCGAGGCAAGACCACTCCGTGCTCTATACGCGCGTGCCTCGCCTGTTCGAAGAACTTGCGCTCGCCCGCCTCGATGGTAGCTTCCCCAGGCTCTTCGCGAAGATCACCCGCGTCCAGTTACTCATTCTCGATGACTTCGGAACACACACGCTCTCCGACCAGCAGCGCTTCCATCTCTTCGAAATCGTCGAGGAGCGCTACCGCCGAAAATCCACGCTGATCACCGCACAAGTTCCAGTGGCAGGCTGGCACGACCTCATTGCCGACAATACCGTCGCCGACGCCGTGCTCGACCGCCTCGTCCACAACGCCCACCGCATCGAACTGGCCGGCGACAGCATGCGCAAGCAAAGGGCCTCGCCCCTCTTGACCCCCGCCGAAAACGGCGAAACCTATAACCCCTGACGAAAACGAGGCACCCGAGGACCACCCCGTCAAAACTGTCCGGACTTTAGCGGAAACGCTGTCCGGGAATTAGCGGAATGGCTGTCCGGATTCAGCGAAGCGCGCA
>NZ_SJFN01000078.1 GCF_004328075.1 Siculibacillus lacustris
TGTTGATTTCCGCGGAGAACTGACCCAGGCTTTCCACTGAGAACTGACCCGCCTTGATGATGGTCGGTTGGTCAGTTGGCGGTCAAGTTCCTCGTCTTCTCCCTGGTTGGTTTGGCCGTTTTCGCCGAACTGTTCTTGAAGCGGAAGCTGTCGTTCCCTGTCTCCAGGATGTGGCAGTGGTGGGTGAGCCGGTCGAGCAACGCGGTCGTCATCTTGGCATCGCCGAAGACGGTCGCCCATTCACTGAAGCTGAGATTGGTGGTGATGACGACGCTGGTGCGCTCGTAGAGCTTGCTGAGCAGGTGGAAGAGCAGAGCACCGCCCGAAGCACTGAACGGCAGGTAGCCGAGTTCGTCGAGGATGACGAGATCGGAATGGCCGAGGCGGTCGGCGATCTGTCCAGACCTTCCCTGGACCTTTTCCTGTTCGAGGACGTTGACGAGTTCGACGGTGGAGAAGAAGCGGACCCGCTTGTGGTGGTGCTCGATGGCCTGGACGCCGAGCGCCGTGGCGATGTGGGTCTTGCCGGTGCCCGGACCGCCGATCAGGACGACGTTGTGGGCGTCCACCAGGAACTCACAACGATGGAGCTGACGGACGAGAGCTTCGTTGATCTCGCTGTTGGCGAAGTCGAATCCGCTGAGGTCACGGTAGGTGGGGAACCGGGCCGCCTTGAGCTGATAGGCCGTAGACCGGACTTCGCGCTCGGCGGTCTCGGCCTTCAAGAGTTGCGACAGGATCGGTACGGCCGCATCGAAGGCCGGGGAGCCCTGTTCGGTGAGTTCCCCGACGGCTTGGGCCATGCCGTACATCTTGAGGCTGCGCAGCATGATGACGATGGCGCCGGCGGCGGGATCATGACGCATGGCGAGCCCCCCCGATCCGGCGCAGCGCGTCATAGCGCTCGACGTTGGCACACGGCTCAGTGGTCAGCACGAGAGCCTGGGGTGCTTCGATGGTCGGTGGCGTGACCGGCCTGCCATCGATCAGGCGATGCAGTAGGTTGAGGATATGCGTCTTGGTCGGYACGCCGGCCTTGCACGCCATGTCGACGGCGGTGAGCACGATCTTCTCGTCGTGCTGGATGACCAAGGCCAGGATATCGACCATCTCCCTGTCACCGCCCGGCGTCTTGAGCAGATGCTGCTGCAGGGATTTGAAGGCTGCCGGCATCTCGGCGAAGGGAGCGCCGTTGCGCAGGGCACCGGGCTTGCGCTGGACGACCGCCAGATAGTGCCGCCAGTCATAGACCGTCTCGCTCTGACGATCATGGGAACGGGCGAAGACGCGGGCGTGCTCGCAGATGGTCTGTCCCTCGGCGACGGCGACGATGCGGTCGGGATAGACACGCAGACTGACCGGGCGATTGGCGAAGGACGCCGGCACACTGTAGCGATTGCGCTCCAGATGGACGAGGCAGGTCGGCGTGACGCGCTTGGTGTATTCGACGAAGCCGTCGAATGGTCGAGGTGCCGGCATCAAATACGGGACCTCCTCGGCGAAGGCGTCGGCGATCGTACCGAGGCGCGTGCCGTGCGCCGTCAGGGTCCACAGCTCTCGGCATCGGCTCTCCAGCCAGTCGTTCAGAGCTTCCAGGGAGGGGAAGTTCGGCATGGGCTGCCAGAGCCGGCGACGGGAATCCTGCACATTCTTCTCGATCTGCCCCTTCTCCCAACCCGAGGCGGGATTGCAGAACGTGGCCTCGAACAGGAAGTGGCTGACCATGGCCGTGAAGCGAACGTTGACCTGGCGCTGCTTTCCACGGCCGACCTTGTCGACGGCGGTCTTCATGTTGTCGTAGATGCCGCGCTGCGGCACGCCGCCGAAGACGCGGAAGGCGTGATTATGGGCGTCGAACAACATCTCGTGGGTTTGCTGGAGATAGGCCCGCAGGGTGAA
>NZ_SJFN01000079.1 GCF_004328075.1 Siculibacillus lacustris
GCCGTCCGACACCGACGACACCGTCAGCACCAACTGCCGGATCGTCTGCCCGCCGTCGCCCGTCCCCAGCCCGATCGCCGTSCCCGAGAACAGCGACACCGCGCCGCCCTTCTCCACGAAGGTCGGCGTCTCCGCGGTCGTGGTCAGCGTCGGCGCATGGTTGAGCCGCGCCACCGTCACCGTCTCCGCCGCCGGCAACCCGGAAGTCGTCGTGTCGACGCCGCCGTTCGCCGTGCCGCCGCTGTCCTTCACCGAAGTGAGGGTGACGACGCGGTCGCCCGCCGTCGGATTGCCGAGGTCCCGATAGGTCGCCCCCTGCAACAGGCTCGTCAGCTGCGCGCCGCTCAACGCCCCGGTCAGGGTCACCGTCGCGGTTCCGCCCGTCACGCTCACCGCATAGCCGACCCCGAGCCCGCCGGTCGTCGTGCCGGTCGTGCCGTTGGTCAGCGTCACCGCCGACCCGTCGAGGGTCAGTTGCTCGTTCACCCCGTCGGAGAGCTCCGACACCGTCAATCGGATCTGGCCGAAGGTCTGCCCGGCCTCGATCGTCGAAGCCGTCACCCCCGACCACAACGCCACCGCCGCACCGCCTTCGGTGAAGGTCTTCGCCCCCACCGTCGCGGCGAGCGTCGGCACATCGTTGACCGGGGTCACCGTCACCGTCGCGGCCGCCGAGAGCGCCGTCGTGTCGACGCTGCCGGCCCCGCTGCCGCCGCTGTCGCGGATCGAGGTCAGCGTCACCACCCGCGCGCCGGCGGTCGGATCGACCGAGCCGTTGCCATAGGTCAGCCCGTCGACCAGCGTCTGCGCCGCCGCCGTCGTGAAGTCGCCGCCCCGCGTCACCGTCAGCGTCGCCGTCGAACCGGCCACCGTCACCACCACCGTCGCGCCGCCCGACGTCGTGGTCGTGCCCGCCACCAGCGCCACCGCCGTGCCGTCGATCGTCAGYTGCTCGGCCGCGCCGTCCGACACCGACGACACCGTCAGCACCAACTGCCGGATCGTCTGCCCGCCGTCGCCCGTCCCCAGCCCGATCGCCGTGCCCGAGAACAGCGACACCGCGCCGCCCTTCTCCACGAAGGTCGGCGTCTCCGCGGTCGTGGTCAGCGTCGGCGCATGGTTGAGCCGCGCCACCGTCACCGTCTCCGCCGCCGGCAACCCGGAAGTCGTCGTGTCGACGCCGCCGTTCGCCGTCCCGCCGCTGTCCTTCACCGAAGTGAGGGTGACGACGCGGTCGCCCGCCGTCGGATTGCCGAGGTCCCGATAGGTCGCCCCCTGCAACAGGCTCGTCAGCTGCGCGCCGCTCAGCGCCCCGGTCAGGGTCACCGTCGCCGTTGACCCCGTCACGCTCACCGCATAGCCGACCCCGAGCCCGCCGGTCGTCGTGCCGGTCGTGCCGTTGGTCAGCGTCACCGCCGACCCGTCGATCGTCAGTTGCTCGTTCACCCCGTCGGAAAGCCCCGACACCGTCAATCGGATCTGGCCGAAGGTCTGCCCGGCTTCGATCGTCGAACCGCTCACCCCCGACCACAACGCCACCGCCGCGCCGCCTTCGGTGAAGGTCTTCGCCCCCACCGTCGCCGCCAGCGTCGGCGCGTCGTTGACCGGGGTCACCGTCACCGTCGCGGCCGCCGAGAGCGCCGTCGTGTCGACGCTGCCGGCCCCGCTGCCGCCGCTGTCGCGGATCGAGGTCAGCGTCACCACCCGCGCGCCGGCGGTCGGATCGACCGAGCCGTTGCCATAGGTCAGCCCGTCGACCAGCGTCTGCGCCGCCGCCGTCGTGAAGTCGCCGCCCCGCGTCACCG
>NZ_SJFN01000080.1 GCF_004328075.1 Siculibacillus lacustris
GCGGTTATGGCGATCGATGAAGTACGAATGCATCTACCTCCACGCCTACGAGACCGGCTCGGAAGCCCGCAGCGGCATCGGCCGGTGGATCGACTACTACAACTTCGACCGACCTCACTCGACACACGGAGGGCGTACGCCCGTCGAGGTCCACGAGGAGGCCGGCGACATCAGACTGGCGGCGTAACGGACCACAGGCCCAAGCTTACGAAGGCCGCCAATCTGTCCGGCCCGGCGGGACCACCTCACAATTTCCGGTCACGGAGATATTTGGAAATTCCCTGCGACGTGGCGCTATGGCCGAGGGCGGCCAAACGCTTTCGGCTCCTCTCGACGAAGCGGTTGAATTCGACGACGTCGGGTGCGTCCGGTCAGCCTTCGATGTCTTTCAGCCACGCTCTCCGCCCGGATGGTGATGCCTCCGACCAAGCGCCGGTGACGCGGGCGAACGATACCCGCCATCACCCATGGTTCGCATTGCCTTCGTGTGAGCCGAAAGTGTCATCTCACTGGCTTGCAATACCGCGTAGCAACTTCGGTCGATGTCGGCGTCTCCGTAACAAAGCAGACGACAAGGTTGGTTTCCTTTTGCAGAAATATTCCCGGGCCGGCCGGTGACGGGAGTATGCCGGCGATCGTATAGCCCTGCGCAAGAAGGGACTGAACCGACATCGTTTGCGCAACAGCACTCGTTTGAAGCGCCAAAATGACCGAGGCGGCAAAAAGTGTGATACGGGACATTGCAGTTACTCCATATGGCGAGTAAGGCATGCCGATCTTACCATCATCGATGTCGGATTGCTCGATTTAGAGAAGGAATGAACAATAATTTCTGTGGGGCCGATTGCCTCGTAAGTGGTCACGTCTTTTCGCCGCATAGGTATTCGACATGAAAGCATCTGGGGAATGCCGGGATTGATTGCGGTGAGGTTCGGGCGGGTCTGCCCCGTGGCGCCCGGTCCAGGGGCTGCGATCGCGGTGGCCTTCCGATCGTCGGCTGCGTCGACGGTGGAAGCTTCCGGGCTCCTCTTGGTGGTGCCGATCGACCCCACCGCCCAGGGTCGACCGCGATGACGCGGGGCCGCGCCAACTCGTCATTCCGGGTGCGGTCCCCGGTGAGAGAAGGGCGATGGCGACGACATCGCAACGGTCGTTGCGAACCGATGTGCCGGGCGGTGGGCGTCGAGCCCCGGTGCAGCGCGGGCAAACAGCACGTTTCGCTCGGTCCGCCGGCAAGCCGAGGCGAGGAGGCTTCCGCGCAGGTGCTGCGTTCGAGCACGAGCAATCCGCCATCGGCCGTCGAGCGGTCGGCGAAAGGGCGGCGGATCGGCCCGATCGGGCCGTCGTTTCTCGGCGACGAACGCCTTGAAGTCACCGATCAAGTCAGCCCAACGGGCGATGTCGGAGTCGAGGTCGGCGCGCATCACCCCACCGCACAGACCGATGTCGAAGATCGCCTTCACGTCCACAGAGCGGACGCTACGGGTCGTGTCCCATGAAGTGGTGTAGCTGACGAGAACGGTGGTCATCGGCGGTGCGGCGGTATGGTCGGAGTTGCGAGAACCAACCCGACCGAGGAGCCACCGATGACCGACATGATGATGAGCCTACGGACGCTCGTGGAGAAGAGCGCCGACGCCGATGTTTTGCGCGAGATGATCGGCTTCGCCGCGGAGCGCCTGATGGAGCTGGAGATCGGCGCCCACACCGGTGCCGAATGGGGCGAGAAGA
>NZ_SJFN01000009.1 GCF_004328075.1 Siculibacillus lacustris
ATCGACGAACGGGTGAAGGCCTTCCTCGATCGCCCGATCGAAGGCGACTGGCCCTATCTGTGGATCGACGCGACCTACCTGAAGGTCCGCCAGAACGGGCGGATCGTGTCGGTGGCGGTGATCGTCGCGGTCGGCGTCAACACCGACGGTCGGCGCGAGGTGCTCGGCATGGACATCGGACCGTCGGAGGCCGAGACGTTCTGGACCGGCTTCCTCCGCAAGCTCGCGCGCCGGGGCCTGCGCGGCGTCAAGCTGGTGATCTCCGACGCACACGAGGGGATCAAGGCGGCGGTCTCGAAGGTGCTGACGGCGACGTGGCAGCGGTGCCGGGTTCACTTCATGCGCAACGCCTTGGCGCACGCCGGCAAGAACGGCCGCCGGGTCGTCTCCGCCTTCATCGCCACGGCCTTCGCCCAGAACGACGCCGAGGCTGCCCTCCGTCAGTGGCGTGCCGTCGCCGATCAGCTCCGGCCGAAGATGGCGAAGCTCGCCACCTTCATGGACGACGCCGAGGYCGAYGTGCTCGCCTACATGAGCTTYCCCGCCCCRCATCGGGCGAAGCTGCACAGCACCAACCCGCTCGAACGCCTCAACGGCGAGATCAAGCGCCGMACCGAGGTCGTMGGCATCTTCCCCAACGAAGAYGCCATCGTCCGSYTSGTCGGSGCGATCCTGCTCGAACAGAACGATGAATGGGCCGTCCAGCGCTCCCGCTACATGACCCTGGAAACGATCGCCGCCATCGGCGATGATCCTGCCGTCCCTGGCCTGCCGAACATGGCGGCCTGAGTCCGCCGCCCATATCGGCGCCCCCGCTGGCCAACGGTCAGCTACACCACTCCCAGGGACGTCACCCTCGATCTGGATTTTCCGGCTTGCCGAGTTCTTGTTTGCGGAGCACTCGTCGATGGAGTCCGGCAGACTCTCCTCGTCGCGGCCTCGGAGTATTGATCATTCTCGGTGTCGCGGGCGTGGGTGCGACTCATGTTGTTCGAAACTCTTGGATCAATCCGTCGATCGCCTCGATGGCTCCGGCGTCGACGACGGCAGTTCCCGTCCCAACGGCGAAGTTCACATCTACCGATTTTCCGGTGAACATGCATCAATCTGTAGGTGACCGATCAACCAACGTTGAAACGTGAACCTTCCCTTGGACCGTCTCAAAGGGCCGATTGAGTGGCCCGGCATTCCAGGATGCCGTCAGGGATCCGATTGTGTTGGCGCGCGCTCCGCAGCTCGGCGACACCGATCTCGCTTCCCTGTTCGGCCAACTTCCGCGATGCAGCAGTTCCCTGAATGCCCTCTGCCGACTCCCTGTTCCGCCCTGCAGGGAAATCGGGCACATCACCTTGAATCAATATGTGTTTCAGATGCCGACGGGGCCTCGTGCCGGCTCGTTCGACGAAATTTCCCTGCAAATTCCCTGAAAGCAGGGAAATCCGAGACCGGTTAGCGCTCGACTGCGGCCACCGCCACTACACCCTCACAAAATGGCTGTTTTCAGGGGTTTCGGCTCGATCTGTCGGACCCCCAACCCACCACTACGTCGTGATTTCGAGCGGATGGCGGTGAACGACGGTGGACGGTCGACCCTCCCGCTCGAAGCCCGCAGCGGGCCGGGCTCGACAGAGCGAGTCGCTGCCCGTGATCGTACGGTTTCAACTCTTCGCCCCAATCTGACGGGCGGATTCCTGGAAGGCCGTCACGAAGACCTGGGGGGGCAAAACCGGGTCGTCATCGATGACGTCGTACCTCGCCCACGCGACTGACCTCCGAAACACTCCGGTCATCGCCCGAAATTTTTCCGGCCCGAAAATTCCTCGACCCCCGCGCCGCCGCCCAAGTGCAGTGTCGACCCTCCTGCCGTCCGGCACCGTGCCGGGATGACCAAACGCCCACCAAGACCTCGCCCCGAGTTCGTCAGCCGCTGCGCACGCCTGGGGTGATCGACGGCTCGGAAGCTCTGGCGCGGGGAGCGGCAGGCGTCGCTATGGACAGTGTCGCGCCTGGCCGGATCGCGGGTGCGCCGTTCTTCTCAGATGTACGACGCACAGACCGCCTCAATTGGCGAGGAGGACGGGCAGCGTCATGTGCCGCAAGAGGTAGCGCGTACCTGCCCCGCCCCCGAACAGCGTGAAGCCCGATCGATCGAAGGCGCCGGACACCAGCAGATCGGCGCCGTGATCGGACGCCTGATTGAGCAGCGTATCCATCAGATCGACGTGGTCCATCGGCACCCGCCGCCATTCGGCGGCGACGCCGTGGGCGGCGAGTTGATCGAGCGTGAGGGCGGCCATTTCGTCGCCCGCCTCGCCGGCCCGCACCGCCTCGACCACCAGCGCCTCCGCTTCTTTCTCGATCAGAGGCAGCGCGTCGCAGAGCGCTCTCGCGGCGGAGCGCGATCGGTGCCAGGCGAACATCGGCCGCGCGCCGACGCGGACGAAAGTTCCGACCGGCGGCACGATCAGCACCGGGCGACCGGATTCGAGCAGCAGATGTTCGGCGAGGTCTGCCGGAACCTGTCCGCCCGCTTCGTATCCCCCGAGAACCACGAGGTCGAAGCTCGAAGCATATTCGACGGCGCGGAGGACGACCGTGTGTTCACCGCCGCGATCGAGGTCGACGAAACGCGCCCGCTCGCCGAGCCCGCGCGTCCGTTCGACGAAGCGGGAACGCGCGGCGTCGACGCGGGCGACGTAGTCGGCGCTCGGCCAACTGGCGACGGTGCCGACGCGCTGCGGCGCGGCGATCTCGGCGAAGAGCCCGGTGAGGCGGGCGCCGTGGCGCCGGGCGAGGTCGACGGCGAGATCGACCCGGGCGCCGCATCGGGTTTGCGTGTCGAGATGGACGAGGATGGTGGCGATGGTCATGGCCTCTCCTGCGATCGTCAGTCGGCGCCGAGGTCGAAGCGGCGCGGAAGCCTCTTTTCGACGGCGTGTTTGAGAAGAGCCGCGGCGCGATAGGCGCCATGGGCGAACTTGCCGTAGGGCAGCGTCAGAAAGAGCGCCGTCACCGTACCGAGATGAGCGGCGAGCCACAGCGGCATGAGCCGGGTCTCGCGCAGGCCGAGGAGCAGGAGGCCGGTCACGGCGACCGCGAGGAGCAGCACCACGAAGCCGCGGTCCATCGGCCGCTGGTCCGGGTCGCCCTGGGCGGGATCACGCCGGACATTGAGCCACAGGAGCCCGGCCGGCCCGATCGTCAGGCCGATGCCGCCGACCGTGCCGAGGATCACCGGCGCGCTGAACCACGCATAGGGCGCGTCGAGGCGGAACACGTAGTGCAGGACGGTCGCGACCACGGTCGAGGCGAAGCACAGCAGGAAGCCGTAGGCGGTCAGATGGTGGAAGCGGCGCCGCACGAGGGTGAAGCGGTCGTCGGCCTCGTTGCATCCCTCGCCGTGACCGCCGCCGAGATGGCGCAGCGTCGCGACGTCGACCGCCGCTTCGGCGACCGCAGGCCCCCGCACCGTCGCGATCGCCGCGAGCGTCTCGACATCGGCGCCGACGGCGGGCGAGACACCGCGCCAGAAGCGGACGACGCCGATCGTCAGCGCCACCACCGCGAAGCCGAAGACCGTCCCGAACATCGCGACGAGCAGACCGTGCGGGAACACGGCATAGAAGTTCGCGTCGCGTGCCTCGTGCGAGAGGCCGCCGCCGACGAGGACGGTGAGGGCGAGGAAGAGCGACAGGCCGAAGGCCAGCGCCAGCGCCACCGTCAGGCCGGCGCGATGGTAGAGCCGGCCGAAGGCCGCCGGCCAGGCGTGATCGCGGTAGGTCTCCACTCGTACCTTCGCCATGGCCCGCGGTACGTTGACGGCGAACTCGTGCGGCGAAGCATATTGGCAGGCATGCAGGCAGGCGCCGCAGTTGTGGCAGAGATTGGCCAGGTGATGGGTGTCGGCGGCGGTGAACTCGAGGCGCAGGGTCATCGCCGGAAAGACCGCGCAGAAGCCCTCGCAGTAGCGACAGGCGTTGCAGATCTGCAGGACGCGGGCGATCTCGGCTTCGTTCGCGGTGAGGAACCGGGCCGGCGCGAGCCCTTCCATCGGGTCAGAAGGCGCAGACAAGGGCCATCTCCTCTTCGAAGGCGGGATTGGACCGGCCGACCGCACGCGCGGCCGAGGCACCGGCGAAACGCCCGAAGGCGGTGCCGATGCTCATGCCGACCCCGGCGGTGTAGCCCTGCCCGAGCACGTTGCCGGCCATCATCTCGCCGGCGACGAAGAGATTGCCGCTCTCCCGTCCGCCGAAACGGACGGCGGCGGTCGCATCGGTCTTCAGGCCGAGATAGGTGAAGGTGATGCCCGGGCGCAGCGGGTAGGCGACGAAGGGCGGGGTATCGATCGGCAGCGCCCAATGGGTCTTCGGCGGCGCGAGCCCGTCCGTGCGGCAGTCGTCGAGGCGGGTGTGATCGAAGGTGCCGGGTCGGCAGGCCGCGTTGTAGGTGGCGATCGTCTCGCAGAAGGTCGCCTCGTCGAGACCGATGGCGTGAGCGAGGCCGGCGATCGTGTCGGCCCGCGTGCCTTCGAAGACCGGCGGCATGAAGCGTCCGATCGCCTTGCGGTCGATGATCGACCAGGCGATCTGGCCGGGGCGTTGCGCCACCAGACGCCCCCAGATCGCATAGCGCTTGGGCCAGAAGTCCTCGCCCTCGTCGTAGAAGCGGCGCGCGTCGCGGTCGACCACCACACCGAGCGAGACACAGTCGATGCGGGTGCAGATGCCACCGTCGTAGAGAGGGGCCCGGGCATCGATCGCCACGCAGTGCGCCTGGGTCGGATCGCCGATGGTGTCGGCACCCGCCGTCATCATGAACCGCAGCAACGTGCCCCGGTTGAATCGGGTCCCGCGGATCAGGAAGTTCTCCGCCGGCCATTCGCCACGCTCGTTCGTCCCCCAGGCCTCGCGTTGCCATTCGAGGTTGGATTCGAAGCCGCCGCAGGCGAGGACGCAGGTCTTGGCGGCGATGCGTTCGCCCGACGCGGTCACCGCCGCGACGAAACGCTCGCCGTCGAGATCGAGACGATCGACCGGGGTCTCGTAGCGCACCTCGACGCCGAGGGCGGCGGCGCTGCGGTAATAGGCGTTCACCAGGGCCTTGCCGCCTCCCATGAAGAAGGCGTTGGTGCGGGCCACGTGCAACGCGCCGGAAAGCGGCGGTTGGAAGTGGACGCCGTGGCGGATCATCCACGGGCGGCAGCGGGCGGAATGGCGCACGACGAGGCGCGCGAGCCGCTCGTCGGTCTTGCCGGCGGTGACCTTTTCCAGGTCGCGCCAGTATTCCTCCTCGGGATAGCTCTCGACGAGCACATCCTGCGGCGTGTCGTGCATGCAGCGCAGATTGCGCACGTGCATCGAGTTGCCGCCCCGCCAGGCGCGGGGGGCCGCCTCGAGGAGCATGACCGTGGCGCCGGCCTCGCGGGCGGTCAGGGCCGCACAGAGGGCGGCATTGCCGCCGCCGATCACCAGGACGTCGATGTCTGCCGATCGCGTCATGCCCTGCCCTCCGCGCTCGCCGCCCGGCGCCCGGCGGTCCAGCCGAAGACCAGCGCCGGGCCGAGCGTGATGCCGGGGCCGGGATAGGCCCCCTCCATGATCGAGGCCATGTCGTTGCCGCAGGCCCACAGGCCGGGGATCGGCCGGCCGTCCGCGCCGAGGACGCGCGCTTCGGTATCGGTGAGGAGGCCGGCGGCCATGCCGAGGTCGGCCGGCCGCACTTCGACGGCATAGAACGGCGGTGTCACGATCGGCGCGACACAGGGATTCGGCCCGTGGTCGGCGTCGCCGAGGGCGCGTTGGTAGACGTCGCCGCCGCGACCGAAGGCCGGATCTTCACCGCGCACGGCGTCGCGGTCGAAGGTCTCGATCGTCTCCGCGAATGCATCCTCCGGCACGCCGATCGCCCGGGCGAGGCCGGCGATCGTGTCGGCGCGCTTGAGATAGCCGCTCGCCACGTGGCTCTCGACGCCACGCATGAAGGGGCGGACCCGGCCGAGGCCGTAGCGCCACAGAAAATCGGCGTCGCACACCAGAAAGGCCGGCAAGGCGCGCTCCGCGGCGGCGAGTTGGGCGCGGACGAAGGCGTGATAGGAGATCGCCTCGTTGACGAAGCGCCGGCCGTCGCGGCCGACGGCGACGAGGCCGGGCTTGGCGCGATCGGTCACCGTATGAGGAAAGACGCCGGCTCCGCCGTCGGCGCGGGTGAAGGTGGAGGCCGGAACCCAGAAGGCGCCGGCCTCGCCCGGCTCGGAAAATCGCGCTGCGACGGCCACGGCGAGCCGCGCCCCGCAAGCGGCGCCGCCGTGGTCGACGGTGGCGGTGAGATCGCCGGCCGCCGGCGGCACGTGTCGGCGGCGCAGTTCGCGATCGTGGGAGATGCCGCCGGTCGCCAGGATCACGCCGCGGCGCGCTTCGATGCGGCCGGTGGGCGTATCGACGAAACGGACCCGTCCCTCCCCGTCCCGCTCGATGGCGTCCACCGCCGTACCGGTGCGCAGGGTCACCCCGGCGTCGAGCACCGACTTCAGCAGCCGCGCGACGAGCGCATTGCCGAGATGGAGCGTGGTGCCGCGCCTCGCGCGAAGGCGCTCGAAGCCGTGACGCAGGAGGAGGCGGGCGACATGGACGGCCGATCGCGGCGAGCGCGTCGCCCGCCGCAGATGTGGGATGTCGGCGCGCGCGACCATCATGCCGCCGAAGAGCATGAACTCCGGCAGGGGATCGCGCACCAGAGCGAAGGCGCGGCCGAGTGCGCGCGCGTCGAAGGCGACGGGCTCCAGCACGCGGCCGCCGGCGGTGGCACCGGGCCGGTTCGGTTCGTAGTCGGGGTAGGTCATCACCGGTTTGAAGCGGAGCTCGGTGTTGGCTTCGAGCCAGGCGAGAGCGGCGTCCGCGCGGTCGAGGAAGACCCCGAGCCTCGCGCGTTCGCCACCGGATGCGAGCGGCGGCAGTGTGGCGGCGAGGTAGGCCTTCGCCGCCGCGATCGTGTCGGGGCGACCGGCCGCGGCGGTCTTGCGATTGGCCGGCAACCAGACCATGCCGCCGGAGATCGCCGTGGTGCCGCCGACGACGGCGGCCTGCTCGAGCACCAACACCGACGCCCCCGAGCGGGCGGCCGTGGCCGCCGCCGTGAGGCCGCCGGCGCCGGCGCCGACGACGACCACGTCGAAAATCTCCACCACCGGGCGGTCGGGAGGCGTCGTCATACCAGGCCACCGTTCGGCTGGACGACCTGCCCGGCGATCCACGACGCTTCGTCGGAGGCGAGGAAGCGGACGACGGCGGCGATCTCGTCCGGGCGGCCGATCCGGTCGAAGGGGCTCATCGCGGCGGAACGACGCTTGGCCTCGTCGTTCTTGCCGGCGTTGAAGAGATCGGTCTCGACCGGGCCGGGCGCGACCGCATTGACCCGGATCTTCCGTGCGGCGAGTTCCTTGGCCATCGACCGGACCAGACACTCGACCGCCGCCTTGGACGCCGCATAGGGCCCGAGTCCGGGGGCGGCGTGGCGGACCAGCGAGGTCGTCAACGCCACGATCGCCCCGCCGTCGGCGACCCGTCGTGCCGCTTCGGCGAGCACGTTGAAGGCGCCGATCACGTTGACCTCCATGAGGGCGCGAAAGTCCTCGGGCGGAAAGGCGGCGAGCGGCCGCGGCGGCACGTTGATGCCGGCGTTGGCGACGACGGCCGCCGGCGCCGTGCCGAAGGTCGCTTCGGCCTCGTCGAAGACCCGGGTGACGGCGGCGGCGTCGCGGATGTCGACCGAGAAGGCGGTGGCGCGGGAGGAGGACTGCGCCGGACCGGTGGTGGTGAGGCCGACGCGCCAGCCGGCGGCGGCGAAGGCGTCGACGCAGGCCGCGCCGATGCCGCGCGAGCCGCCGAAGACGAGGACGACGGGAGATTGTTCGGTCATGTCGGGTTCCTCTGGGAAAGACGTCGGGAATGACGAGAGGGCGGGACCGCCCTCCCGAAGCGGTTCGGGGCGGTCACCCGGCGGCGGCGCGGGTGGCGGCGACGGTGGCGGCGATGCCGGTCACGATGTCGTGGCGCGGTCGGTAGCCGAGCTCGGACACGGCACGGGAAATGTCGAGCGCCCCCTTGCGGGCCGACACGATCGTGCCGCCGTGGCGATAGGGACCGTCGTCGCCGACCGTGATGCGGGCACCGGGCACCGCCCGGTTCACCGCTTCCGCGGTGTCGGCGAGCGTCGGGGCGGCGCCGGTCGCCACGTTGTAGGCGTCGAAGCGATGTTCGGGCTTGTCGAGCGCCAGAAGCACGCCGGCGACCGTGTCGTCGATGTGGACCTGATCGACGGCGAAGGAGGCGCCGTTCGGCTCGTGGAACGGGCGCCCGGCGAGCGCCGCCTCGATGAAGGTGCGCGGCATCCGGAGGCGCGGGAGATGCGGGCCGTAGACCCAACAGGTGCGCACGTTGATGCACTCGAGGCCGTGCTCGCGGGAATGGACCCGGCCATAATGCTCGGCGGCGAGCTTGGTCAGTCCGTAGACGGAGGTCGGACGTTGCGGATGATCCTCGTCGATACGGTCGGCGAGGAAGTCGCCGTAGGTCTCCTCGGTCGAGACGTGGACGACGCGCCGCACGCCGGTCAGCCGCATCGCTTCGAACAGGTTCACCGACCCCGCGACGTTGACGGCGAGCGCCTTCAGCGGAATGTCCGCCGCCGGCGCGACGCCGACGATCGCCGCGCAGTGGATCACGGCGTCCGGCCCCTTTTGCTCGAAGAGGCGGACGAGGCCGTGCCACTCGCCGAGATCGAGGAGGGCGAAGGTCAGGCGCGGGTCCTGCGCGGCGAGGACGGCGAGCGCCGGAGCGGCGACGGCATCGGTGGCGACGACCCGGTCGCCGCGGGCGAGCAGGGCCCGGACGACGGCCGAGCCGAGCCAGCCGCAGGCGCCCGTGACCAGGATGGTCTTCGACATGGGACGCCTCAACGTGGCTGGGGTTCTTCGTCGGTCGGCGGGCTGGTGATCACCAGGAAGACCAACGGTTCGAGGCCGGTGCAGTGGAATTCGTGGACCACGCCCGGCGGGATGAAGGTGACGTCGTCGGCGCGCACGAGGCGGCGCTCGCCGTCGACGATCAACAGGCCCTGACCGGAGAGCACGTGGTAGATCTGCTCCTGGACCGCGTGAACATGGGCTTCGACGAAGGCGCCGGGTTCGTAGGCCGAGATCCGGTGATCGAAGAACCGACTGCCGACGGTCGCCGGCGTCACGATCGCCTTGGAGAGCGCCTGGTGGTAATGGCCCGGGTACTGGCTCCACAGGAGTTCGCCGAGATTGCGCGTGGCGGCGTACTTCTTCTCCGCGGCATCCGCGAAGGCGTTCGGGTCGGGGGAAACGATGGTCATCTCACTCTCCTGAAGGAAATCCGGGCAGACCGGCGAGGAGCCGGCGCTGGTCGTGTTCGGCGACGAAGCCGAGGCGTCGCTCGGCGTGGGTCAGGTCGTAGAGCGGCGCGAAGGGCCGGCGGGCATAGAGCTCGGGATCGCGGATCTCGACCCGGTCGCCGTGCAGCCGACGCAGACGGTCGACCGTCGGTTCCGGTGACAGCGTCGCCTGCGCCGAGAGGTAGAACGCCTCGAAGGCGCCCGCCGCCATGTCCAGTTCGAGCGCGAGGCGGAAGGCGCGGGCGACGTCGCGGGGATCGACGTGGTGATGGAGCGGCCCGCCGCCGGCCGAAGACGGGCCGCCGACCACCGGTCCGCGATAGGCATCGGGATCCTTCGCCCGGGCGACGATCTCGCCCGCCATCTCCGGATAGGCGACGAAGACGGTCCGCAGCGCCACCACGGCCAGACCGCGCAGCGCGAAGGCGCGGCAGAGATCCTCGCCGAGCACCTTGGAGACCGCATAGGGGTCGGTGGCGAGAAGCGGATGGGAAAGGTCGAGGGGCGCGAAGCGGGGTGGCAACATGCGCCCTTCCCGCACCGTGTAACCGGCGACGGAATCGCTCGAGCAGAAGACGACGCGCCCGACGCCGGCGGCCTCGGCGGCGGCGAGCACCGTGAAGGTACCGAGCACGTTGACGCGCATGATCGTGTCGCCGTCACCCGACCAGATGTTGGGCACCGCCGCGACGTGGAACACCGCTTCGACGCCGGCGGTGGCGCGGGCGACCAGCGCCGGATCGGTCACGTCGCCGACGAACCAGTCGATCGGCTCCGCGGCGGTACGCCGGTCGAGACCCCGGACGGAATGGCCGTGGCCGAGGAGTTCGCGGACGACGTGGCGCCCCAGGAGCCCGGCGGCGCCGGTCACGAGAACAGTGGTCATGCGGCGGTCTCCCGATCGCGGGAACCGATCCCGAGCGACGCGAGCACGGCGAGGCTGACAGCGATCGCTTCGTCCGGGGCGGGATCGATGATCTCGAGCGTGCAGGCCCCCGCGAAACCGGTGGCGTCGAGGGCCGCGACGAAATCGGCGACGGGAACGTCGCCGAGGCCGAGACGATCGTGGCGCCAGACCGTGCGGGTCGTGTCGGAGAGGTGGACGACCTTCAGAAGGTCCGCGACGGCGGCGAGGCCGGCACCCATGTCCTCGCCGACGAAATGGGCGTTGGCGGCATCCCAACAGACGCCGACCGCCGGCGAACCGAAACCGCGCACGAAGGCGGCGAGTTCGACCGAACCGGGAAACGCCGCGAAGGGTACGTTCTCGATCGCCAGACCGACGCCACGCGCCTCGGCGAGCGGCAGCAGGCGCTCGATGCCTTCGCGGATCCACGCCTCGCGCAGAGCGACGGGTGGAGGAAAGAGCGGACTCATCCGCCCGGGCACCACCACGAGCCAGGGCGCGCCGAAGTCGGCGGCGAGCCCGATCGCCGCGTCGAACATTTCGATCGAGGCCGCCCTCACCCGTTCGATCGGACTCGCCAGATTGTGGTCGAGGCTCGGCAGGTTGACCGAGGCGATGCGTCCGCCGCCCTCTTCCGCGGCGGCACGGATCGCGGCACGGGCCGCGGCCGACAGGCCGTCGAGTGGCAGGTGCGGTGGGTGGATCATCAACTCGAAGGCGCGGTGACCGCGTTCGCTCAGTTCACGCACACAGTCGAGCGCCGGTGTCGACCAGATCCAGCCGTAGGTGTTGATCGAGGCTTCGCGCATGGTCAGGCCCTCCGCGTCAACGGGGCGACGTCCGCGCCATTGACGATGCCGAGCAAGCGCTCCTGCAGGGGCCGGTCGGCAGCGAGCAGCGGGGCGGCCCCGCCCCAGGCGACGCGCCCGTTGACCAGCACATAGGCGCGATCGGCCATGGCCAGCACGCTCTCGGCATGATGCTCGACGATGACCAGGCTCGCCCGCGAGGTCAGGCGAGCGACCGCCGCGCGCACTTCCTGGACCACCGCCGGGGCGAGACCCTCGAACGGTTCGTCCAACAGGATCAGCCGGCTCGGCACCATGAGGGCACGCGCGATCGCCACCATCTGCCGTTCGCCGCCCGACAGATGTTCGCCGCGCGACTTCAGGCGCTGGGCGATGCGCGGGAAGAGATCGTAGATCTCCTCGAGCGAGGCGCCGCCGGAGCGCGTCGAGAGCTTCAGGTTCTCCGCGACGGTCAGATTGGGGAAGAGCCGACGGCCTTCCGGGACCAGCGAGATGCCGAGACGATTGATCGCGTCGGCGCGCAGACGACCGATTTCGGTGTCGTCGAAGACGATGCGACCGGCGGTCGGCGGCAGAACGCCGGTGATCGCCCGGAGCGCGGTCGTCTTGCCGACGCCGTTGCGGCCGAGGAGGGCCACCACTTCGCCGGTTCCGACCACGAGATCGAGCCCGTCGAGCACGGTTCCGCCGCCGTAGCCGGCCGAGACGCCCTCGACCGTGAGGAGCGGACGACGCTCGACCGCCACTGCCGTCGCGACGATCTCGATCGGGCGCGACGCCTCGGCCACCGGGGTCGGGGCCGCGCCGTGGCCGGTGCCGAGATAGGCGGCGACCACCTCGGGGTGACCGGCGACCTCGGCGGGAGCGCCGTCGGCGATGAGGCGCCCCTGGTGGAGCACGGTGATGCGATCGGACATGGCGAGGACGCGATCGATGTCGTGTTCGATGAGGAATACCGCATGGCTGTCGGCGAGCCGGCGGATGAGGGCGCCGACGACCTTGCGATCGGATTCGGCGAGGCCGGCGAGCGGTTCGTCGAGGAGCAGCAGGCGGGCCCGGGTGGCGAGCGACACCGCGATCTCGAGCAGGCGCTTCTCGCCGTGAGCGAGCGAGGCACAGAGTTCGCCCGCCCGGTCGACGAGGCCGACCGCATCGAGCAGCGACCAGACCCGGAGGTTGGCGTCGGCATCGGCGTGGGCGTCGCGCCACAGGCCGAACCAGTGACCATCGGCGGCCTGGACGGCGATGCGCACGTTTTCGAAGGCGGTGAGATTGGGAAACACCGACAGGATCTGGAAGGAGCGGGCGATGCCGAGGCGGGCCCGGCGATGCGGCGCCAGATCGACCACCGAACGACCGTCGAGAAGGATGTCGCCGCCGTCGGGACGCAGAACGCCGGTGAGAAGGTTGAAGAACGTCGTCTTGCCGGCACCGTTGGGGCCGATCAGGCTGTGCAGGCCGACCCGGCCGACGTCGAGCGAGATGCCGCTCTGGGTGATGATCGAGCCGAAGCTCTTGGAGAGATCGCGCACGCTCAGGATCGGCCGATCGCCCGCATCCGACTCGGCGACCACTGGTGCATAAGCCGGGATCGTCGCGGGACGGGCCGGGATTCCGTGGCGGGTCAGCGTCCAGCGGTCTCGGCGACCGAAGAGGTTCAGGAAGATGCCCTGCACGCCCTCGTGGGAGAACAGTGCGGAGACGATGATGATCGGCGCGAAGAACAGCCACCAGTTCTCGGTGATCGCCGAGAGGCGGTCTTCCAGCAGGATGAAGATGCCCGCGCCCCACAGCGGTCCGAGGAAGTGATGGACGCCGCCGAGGGCCGCCATCAACACCGGATCCCCGGCATGCGCCCAGTTGAGATTGTTGGCGTAGACGCCCTGCAGCAGGAGGCTCATCAACCCGCCGGCCACCCCGATCGCCGCGCCCGCGACGACGACCGCGACCAGCTTGGTCCGGTAGGTGTCGTAACCGAGACTCGCCACCCGCTGTTCGTTGTCGCGAAGGGCCTGCATGACGCGGCCGAGCGGGGCATGGGCGGTGCGCCAGAGCAACCACAGCACGCCCAGGACCACCACCACCGTGAAGGCATGAAAGGCGGCGGCCGAGGGGAAGAGCGGTCGGGCGACGTTCTGCAGGCCGTTCTCGCCGCCGGTGACCGCCGTCCACTTGTAGGCGACCTCGAAGGCGATCTGCGAACAGGCGAGCGTCAGCAGCGAGAAGTAGAGGCCGCGCCGGCGCAGAATGATCGCACCGACGACCGTCGTGAGGACGATCGAGAACAGGACGGCGACGATCAGGCCGGTGATCTCGTTGCCGCCGGCGATCATGCCGCCGAGAATGGCGACGGCGTAGCTCGCGCAGCCGAAGAAGAAGGATGCGCCGAAGGGCACGAGCCCGAGATAGCCGATGAGGAAGTTCACGCCGGCACCGTAGAGCGCGTAGATCGCGATCTGGGTGATGCGATGGATCGGCATGCCGATCGCCAGAGCCGCACCGGAGCCGACGACGAGCGCCACCGCCGCGACGACGATCGGATGGGCGAGAAGGCGCATGGACGGAGAAGGGACCTTCATTCGAAACGCTCCCAGCGCTCGCCGAACAGACCGCGCGGCCTGAGCAACATGATCGCGAACATCAGCGCGTACATCGACGCGGCGGCCGCCTCGGGCCAGAACTGGATCGTCACCGAGGTGACGACGCCGACCGCCAAGCCGGCCACGACGGCCCCCAGGAACGAGCCGAGACCGCCGATCGCCACCACCACGAAGGCGGGCATGACGGCGTTGGCCGACATCGAGGGCGACACCGTCCACAGCGGCGCGGCGAGGACCCCGGCGATGGCGGCGAGCGCGCAGCCCAACCCGAACACGGCGGTCAGGACGCGCGACAGGTTGATGCCGAGCAGTGCGACCATTTCGGGATCGCGGCTGCCGGCCCGCAGGATGCGGCCGTAGGGCGTCCAGGCGAGAAAGGCCCAGAGGCCGAGCAGGGTCGCAACCGTCGCCCCGAGGACGGCGACGCGATACTTGGTGATGAGCAACGGACCGAATTCGACGATCCCCGCCAGGACGGGCGGCGGATTGAACGGCTTGCCGTCGGCCCCCCAGACCAGGCGGATCAAAGCCTCGATCAGCAGTGCCAGGGCGAAGGTGACGATCAGACTCAGCAGCGGTTCCTTGCCGTAGAGGCGGCGGATGATCGTCGCCTCCACGACCATTCCCACGAGCCCGACCAGAGGCGGTGCGAGGACCACCGCGCTCCAGCCGAACCAGTGGTACATCTGCCAGGCGAAATAGGCGCCCAGCGCGAAGAAGGCCCCGTGCGCGAAGTTGATCACACCGAGAAGGCCGAATGTGATCGACAAGCCGACGGCGATCAGGACGTAGACGAATCCCAATACGAGGCCGTTCGCCACTTGACTGACGAGTATGTCGAGCATGTTCGACACCTGCGATCGTGAGTGATACGAAAACGACGGATCAGAGAGCCGGCATCGAACAGCCGATCTCTTCCTTGGTGCCGAAGGCCTTCTCGGTGTCGGCGAGCGTGTCCGAGGTGTTCTTCAGAAAATCGAAGTAGTTCCATTTGTCGGAGATCTGCGCCTTCACCTGCACGATCACCGCCGGTCGGACCATCTGATGGTCCCATTCCCGGAAATAGAACGGGAACTTTCCTTCGGCATTCTTCCACTTCTCCAGCGCCGTGACGATATCCTGCGCCTTGGTGGACTTGGCGGCTTCGATCGATTCCAGCAGCGCGCGCATGCCGATCCAACCCGACCAGGTCTTGTCCGACGGCGGCTGACCGTACTTCTTCGCGAAGTCTTCGGTCATCTTCTTTTCGGCGGCGGTGTTCTGTGGGTTGTCGTAGTACCAGGGCTTGATGAAGATGCCGGTCGAGGCCTGCGGGCCGACGTCCCAGAAGTCGGTATCCGTCACCGCGACGGCGGCGTACGGAACTTTGCCCTTCATCCCCATTTCGTTCCACTGCTTCAGGAAATTCGAGAAGTCGCCGCCGACGAGGCCGCCGATGACGGCATCGGGCTTCGCCTGTCGGATCTTGAGGATGTAGGAGGAGTAGTCGGCGGTGTTGACCGGGACCTCGTCGACGCCGGCTTCGGTCGCGGCGATGCTCGGAAGTTGCGAGCGGGCCGAACGCAGGATGTCCTGCCCGAAGGCGTAGGACGGGGTGATGAAATAGATCTTCTTGCCGAGCTGCGACACGTAGGGCATCAGCCCGGCGATCTGGACCGGCACCGTCGCTTGGGTGCGGAAGGTGTAGCGCGAACAGTCCTTGCCGGTGATCTCGCGTGCCGCCGCTCCGGTCAGGATCAACGGGATCTTCTCGCGATTGGCGACGCTCATCATCGCCAGTGCAGAGGAGGAGTAGTTGCCGCCGACCACGGCGACGACTTTGTTTTCATCGATCAGGCGCTGCATGTTCTGCTGCGAAACCTGCGGATTGGGCTCGTCGAGCCACACCAGTTCGATCGGCCGGCCGAGCACCTTGCCGCCGGCCTGTTCCACCGCCAGCGCCGAGCCGCGCTGGAGATATTCGCCGATCGCCGCGCCCGGCCCCTGTTTGGTGTAGATGAGGCCGATGCGGATCGGGCCGGCATCTTCGGCCGAGGCCGCAGACGACCCGCCGACCGCAGGAACCGCGGCGAGGGCCGCCAGGAGGCGCAGGATGGCGCGATTTCGGCGCTGGATTTCGGTCATGGCGTAGTCCTCCGTTCGGTTTTTTTCGTTGTTCTTCCGTACGTCGCGGGTCAGTCGAGGCGATGCGGCCGCCCGAAGATCGGTTCCTTGTAGGGAATGGGGGGAAGCGACCAGGTCCCCGTCGAGGGCGGGCGGACATCGGCGTCGACGTGGAGGTCGATCAGACAGGGGCGACGGTTGCGCAGTGCCGTCTCGACGGCGCCGCGCAGATCCCGCGAGCGGGTGACGGTGACCCCGTCGGCGCCGCAGGCCCGCGCCCAGGCCGCGAAGTCGGGATTGTAGCGCTCGCCGCCCGGCCCCTGATTGCCGCGGTAGAAGGCGGTGCCGATCTCGCGCCCCTCGAACAGCCCGTACTGGAGATCGCGGATCGCGCCCCACGCGAAGTTGTTCCAGACGATCCAGATGCAGGGCAGATCGTATTCGACGGCGGTCGCCACCACGTGCGGCGCCATCATGAAGCCGCCGTCGCCGACCACCGCGACGCAGGGGCGATCGGGCGCGGCGAGCTGGGCGCCGAGGACGCCGCAGACGCCGAAGCCCATCGACGAGTAGCCCCAGCTGTTGAGCATGCTCTGCGCCCGCTTCGGCTGCCAGAACTGCATGAACCAGTTGTGGTGGACTCCGGAGTCGAGCGACAAGATCACGTCGTCGGGGAGTACGTCGGCGAGGGCGCCGACCACGAATTCCGGTCGGATCGGCGACGTGTCCAGCGCGAAGTTCGGCCGCACGAAGGCCTCCCACTCGGCGCGCCAGCCGGCGACCTCGGCGCGCCATGCGGCGAAGCTCGCGCGGTCGATCTCGCGGCGTTCGGCGAGTGCAGCGATCAGCTGCCCCGCGAAAGTCTTGGCGTCGGCGATGATGCCGAGCGTCGGGGGATAGTTGCGGCCGATCTCGGTCGGATCGATGTCCACCTGGAGGAGCCTGGTCGTGGGGAAGTTCCACGAATAGCCCGGGTTCCAGCTCGACGAGGAGCGGTCGTCGAAACGGGTGCCGATGCAGATCACCAGATCGGCGAAACGACCGGCCTGATTGGCGGGATAGGCGCCGTTGCGGCCGATGAAGCCGAGGGTCAGCGGGTCGTCGGCCGGAACCAGTCCCATGCCGTTCGGCGAGGTGATGACCGGGATGCCCCAGCGGGCCTGCAGCTCGGTCATCTCGGGGCCGGCCTCGGAGAGCGTGGTGCCGTGGCCGACGAAGAACACCGGACGCTTCGCCGCGGCCACCAGATCGACCGCCGCGGCGACGTCGGCCGCACTGGCGCCCGGGCGATGAACGCCGAAGGAATGCGAGGGCAGCGGCGGGGAAACGTCGTCCTCCTCCTGGAAGACGTTGTAGGGAACGTCGAGGTTCACCGGACCGGGCCGGCCGGTGACCATCGTGTCGAAGGCCTGCCTCAGCGCCAGCGGCAGCATGTCGACCCGGCTCGGCTGGAACGAGCGCTTGACCACCGGGCGCAGCACCTGAGCGAAGTCGGCCTGATTGTGCGCGTAGAGTTCCTGGAAGGGGCCGCGATTGGCCTGCGACGTCGGAACATTGGCGGTGATCGCCAGAAAGGCGGACGAATCCGACAGCGCCGTGACGAGCGGCATCACCATGTTGGCGGATCCCGGTCCGGTCGACGTGAGCGTCGCGACGGGGCGGTGCTTCACGCGGAAATAGGCGTCCGCCATGTGGCCGGCGGCCTGTTCGTGACGCGGCGAGATCAGTCGGACCCGATCGCGCACGGCGTGCAGCGCGTCGAGCATGCCGACGTTGCCGTGCCCGCAGATGCCGAACACGAACGGCACCTTCTGCTCGACGAGATATTCGGCGATGACCTCGCCACCCTTCCTCTTCGTCATCCGACGACACCTCCTGCGACCCGGCCGTTCAGACCAGGAGCGTGACCATTCGTTCTTCGCTCATTTCCCGGATGGCCCAATGCGGACCCTCGCGTCCGAATCCGCTGTCCTTCGACCCGCCGTAGGGCATCAGGTCGACGCGGGAGCTCGGCGTCTCGTTGATGTGGACACCGCCGACCTCGAGACGGCGTACCGCCGCGAGGGCGTGATCCAGACGCTTGGTGAAGATGCCGGTCGCCAGCCCGTAGGGCGTGGCGTTCACGCGCTCGATCGCCTCGGCGAGCTCGTCGAAGGCGGCGATGCACAGGACCGGACCGAACACTTCGGAACACCCGAGCGTGGTCCCGGGGGGCACGTCGGCGAGCAGCGTCGGCGACACCACCGATCCGCGCCGGTCGCCGCCGGCGAGCCGACGGGCGCCGTGTGCCACCGCCTCCTCGATCCAGTTTTCGATGCGATCGGCCGCGGCCGGCGAGATGACCGGCCCGACGACGGTGCCGTCATCGCGCGGATCGCCCCAGGGCAAGGCGGCGACCAGCCCGGCGAGCCGGCTCTCGACCTCGGCGAGGATCGTCCGCTCGACCAGGAGGACCTGGATCGAGGTGCAGACCTGACCGGCCTTGCGGTAGGCGGCGTTGATCACCTTCGGCAGTGCGACGTCCAGATCGGCGTCTTCGCAGAGGATACAGTGGGCGATCGAGCCGAGTTCCATCTGGGTGCGGCGCAGTCCGGCGCTCGCCTGAATCTGGCGGCCGACTTCGGTCGAACCGGTGAAGGCGTAGAAGCGGACGGACGGCTCCTCGAGCAGCCAGCGCGCCACTTCCGCCCCGCCGTTGACGATCGACACCAGGGCCGGCGGCAGACCGGCGTCGATCAGGCACTCGACGAGCGCGGTGGCGCTCATCGGCGTGTGCAACGACGGCTTCAGGACCACCGCGTTGCCGGCGGCCAGCGCCGGGCCGATCTTGTGGGCGACGGTGTTGAGCGGCGCATTGAACGGCGTGATCGCACAGACGACGCCGAGGGGTACGCGGAGCGTGAAACCGATCCGCCCCTTCTGTCCCGGCGCGCCCTCGACCGGCACCATCTCGCCCCCGAAACGCCGTGCCTCTTCGGCCGACAGGCGGAAGGTGAGGACGCACCGACCGACCTCCCCCGCCGCGTCGCGCCGCGTGAAGCCGGCCTCCTGCACGAGGACGTCGATCAGGGCGGCGGCGCGCGCCTCGACGAGATCGGCCGTGCGATCGAGGATCGTACCGCGCTCGTAGGGATCGAGTGCAGCGGTCCGGTAGGCCCGTTCGGCCGCCGCCACACACCGCGTCACCTGAGCCCGCGATGGAAGCTCGGCCTCGGCGTAGGTGTGGCCGAGATACTTGTCGGGAACGGCGACCGTCTCGACGCCGTCCTCCCAAGCTCCGTCGACGAACAGACGGCACCGCGGTACGCCCCGCGACGATCGGCTCTGCGCGAACTCCTGCGCCATTCGAAGCGTCTCCTGCCCGACCTCGTTTTCTTCTGGGCCCCATCTAAAACCGATTTGACATAAGTGGAAATACCGTTTCATGCTTCCCGCCATAAGCCAAATGAATGGCTCTCGTGAGAAGAGGCAAGGCGCGGGATGGATCTCAGGCAGCTTCGATATTTCGCTCAGATCGTCGAGAGCGGCTCCCTTTCGAAGGCGTCGCGCTGCCTGTTCGTGGCGCAGCCGGCGCTCTCGCAACAGTTGGCCAAGCTCGAGGACGAGGTCGGCAAACCGCTGTTGCAGCGCTCCTCGCGCGGGGTGACCCCGACCGAGAACGGGCTCGCCCTCTACCATCATGCCCGCTTCGTCCTGCGTCAGATCGATCAGGCGCTGTCGATCGCCCGCAAGGAATCGGGCGAGGTTCAGGGCATGGTGTCGGTCGGGCTACCGGCGACGACGGTTCTGGCGATCGGTCTGCCGCTGATGAAGCGGATCCGAGCGAAATTTCCCGGAATCCTTCTCAATGTGGTGGAGGGGATGAGCGGCCACCTCGCCCACATGATGCGGCTCGGACAGCTCGATCTCGCCATCCTCTTCTCCAACGACGTGTCGTCGACGCTCGATTCGACTCCCCTGCTCGAGGAGGAGCTGTTCGTGCTGTTTCCTGCCCGCCACGCCTGGGCGCCGACCGGCCGCACCGACATGGCGATCTCCGAGGTGGCGGAGATCCCGCTGATCCTACCGACCAACGCCCACGGGCTGCGGCGGCGCGTGGTCGCCGAATTCGACCAACGCAACCTTCGCCCGCAGGTGGTCGCCGAGATCGACTCGCTCTCGCTGCTGATGAGCTGCGTCCTCGACGGCATGGGGGCGACCATCAAGCCGATGTCGGCCCTCGGCCACGAGCGCGATCGTGCCGGCGACTGGCGGGCGCTGAGGATCTCGGACGCGCGGATCTCGCGACGCAACTACCTCTATTCGATCTCCGCCAATCTGTTGTCGCCGGCGGCCTACACCGTGGCTCGCGAGATCGAGGCGACCGCGCGGGATCTGATCGCCGGAGGCGAATGGCTCGGCGTCCAGGCGATCGACGCCAAGCCCGATCGGACCGTCGCGGAGCCCGCACCGATCCGGTCGGACGCCCGCCCGGAGGCGGTGCGCGAAGGGTGATCGCGGTGCACCGTCGCGCCCCGTCGATGCATCTGATCTCGGTTTGTTCGAAATCTTCGTCCGGGTTCGATGAGAGTTCCGGATGCGCCGATCGTTGCGCGGCACGAGCTCGACGACACCTTAAGCCTCCCCCCCGTCTCGCAGACCGGCATCGAGGCCTGAGTACGCTCCCACATCGGCGCGCCCCGCTGCCCGGCCGGCAGCTACACCACCTCGCGGGACACGATCGCCGGAGGACGGGGGCGACGGCCGGTGCCTTTCCCGGTCTCCTGACATTTCTCCTTTGCCCCAACGGCTTTTCGGGAACCGAACGGGAGCTCGGGTGTTTCCGTTGGGGAGCCGCGCGCTCCTCCCGGAGACTCCCTCATGTCCACGCCGACCTCACCGACCCGCCGCCGCGTCCTGTCGACCGCAGCTTGGCTGGCCGCCTCCTCGATCCCCGGCGTGGCCTTCGCGCGGTCGATTTCCGGGGCCCTGCCCTGGGATGCGAATTCCGCGGCGCCGCCGCCGAAGCTCCAGCTCAACGGATGGTTCTTCTTCACCTCCGCCGAGGTGGAGACGGTGACGGCGATCGTCGATCGGCTGATCCCCGCCGACGCTCTGTCGCCCTCGGGCGCCGAATGCGGCGTGGTCGTCTACATCGATCGCCAGATGATCGGGCCGTTCGGTCGGTCGAGCCGGCTCTACACCCAGGGGCCGTTCTTCCTCGGCACCCCGCGCCAGGGCTGGCAGAGCCCGGATACGCCGGCGCAGCGGTGGCGGGCCGGGGTGGCGGCGCTCGAACGCTGGGTCGCCGCCAACCGAACCGGCCGTCGCTTCGCCGCTCTCGCGGCCGAGGAGAAGGATGCGGTGCTGAAGGACGTCGAGGCCGGCAAGATCGATCTCGGCGCCGGCGTCGATGCCAAGGCCTTCTTCGCCCTGGTCCTCCAGAACACCATGGAAGGCTTCTTCGCCGACCCGGCCTATGGCGGCAACAAGGACATGGCGTCGTGGCGGATGCTCGGTTTCCCCGGCGCGCGCTACGACTATCGCGACCACGTCGACAAGCACGGCCAGCGCTATCCGCTGCCGCCCGTCTCCATCACCGGTCGCCCGGAATGGGCCGGAAAGGTCGACTGACATGGCCAAGATTCTTCCCCGCAAGGACGTCGTGATCGTCGGTCTCGGCTGGTCCGGCGCGATTCTCGCCCACGAACTGACCGATGCCGGGCTCGACGTCCTGGCGATCGAGCGCGGCCCGTGGCGCGACACCGCCCGCGACTTCAACATCGGCTACGCCCAGGACGAGCTGCGTTACGCCATCCGCCGCGATCTGTTCCTGCAGCCCGCCACCGAGACGATGACGGTGCGCAACAGCGACGCCGAGCGCGCCCTGCCGATGCGCGACTACGCCTCGTTCCTGCCGGGCAACGGCGTCGGCGGCGCCGGCGTCCATTGGAACGGTCAGACCTGGCGGTTCTGGAACTCCGACTTCCGCACCCGTTCGAACATCGTCGAGCGCTACGGCGCGGCGAAGCTCGGCGAGCTGACGGTCCGCGATTGGGGCGTCACCGGCGCCGACATGGAGAGCGCCTACGATCGCTTCGAAGCCCTCGCCGGGATCTCCGGCACGGCGGGCAACGTCGGCGGCACGATCCGGCCGGGCGGCAATCCCTTCGAGGATCCGCGCGCCCGCGACTATCCCAACCCGCCGATGAAGATGACCAAGGCGCCCATCCTGTTCGCCGAGACGGCGATGGCGATGGGGCTCCATCCCTTCCCCTGCCCCTCGGCCAATCTCTCGCAGCCCTACGTCAACCCGCTCGGCATCGCCATGGGCCAGTGCACCTTTTGCGGCTTCTGTGAGCGCTTCGGCTGCGCCAACTATTCCAAGGCCAGCGCCCAGACGACCATCCTGCCGGTGCTGATGAAGAAGCCGAACTTCGAGGTGCGGACCGACAGCGAGGTGCTGCACGTCGACCTCGACCCGTCGAAGACCTTCGCGCGCGGCGTCACCTATGTCGACACCTCCGGCGAGACCTGGTTCCAGCCCGCCGATCTGGTGCTGCTGTGCGCCTACGGGCTGCACAACGTGCGGCTGATGATGCTGTCGGGGATCGGCACGATCTACGATCCGGCGACCGACGTCGGCACCGTCGGGCGCAACTACTGCTACCAGACCAATGCCGGCGTCACCGTCTACTTCGACGACGCGACGCTCAACCCGTTCATCGCCGCCGGCGCGCTCGGCCAGACGGTCGACGACTACAACGGCGACGCCTTCGACCATTCGGCGCTCGACTTCGTCGGCGGCGCCGGCATCAACTGCGTGCCGACCAACGGCCGTCCGATCGCCTTTCATCCGACCCCGCCGGGGACGCCGAGATGGGGCGCGGACTGGAAGAAGGCGGTGGCGAAGAATTATTCCAACGCCCTGTCCTTCGGCTCGCAGGGGTCGAGTTACGCGATCCGCGGCAACCATCTCGACCTCGATCCGACCTACACCGACCGCTTCGGGCGGCCGCTGATGCGCATGACCTTCGACTTCGCCGACAACGACATCCGCATGTCGGCCTGGGTCTCCGACCGCATGGAGGCGATCGCCGGCCGGATGGGCGGGCGGCAGGTCGTCTCGGATCGGCGCAAGAAGGGATGGGATTCGACGGTCTACCAGTCCACCCACAACACCGGCGGGGCGATCATGGGCACCGACCCCAAGGCCTCTGCGGTCAATCCCTTCCTGCAGAGCTGGGACGTTCCCAACGTCTTCGTGGTCGGCGCTTCGGCCTTCCCGCAGAACCCGGGCAAGAACCCGACCGGCACGGTGGGGGCGTTGGCCTTTCGCGCCGCCGACGCCATCCGCCGGCAATATCTCGCCAATCCCGGCAAGCCCCTGGTGACGCCATGAACCCCGCGACCTTCCTCCTGGCGCTGGCGGCCGCGGCGCTCGCCCCGACCGCGGCCTTCGCCGGCGACGTCGATCAGGCCGACCGGATCGGGCGCGGCGCCTATCAGGCGGTGCTCGGCGACTGCGCCGGCTGTCACACCGCGCCCGGCGGCGCGCCCTTCGCCGGCGGCGCGCCGATCGCCACGCCGTTCGGGACGCTGATCCCGCCCAACATCACCCCCGACCGGGACACCGGCATCGGCGACTGGTCGCTCGACGATTTCCGCTCGGCGATGACGCGCGGCGTCGGGCACGACGGCATCCGCCTCTATCCGGCGATGCCCTACCCCAACTATGCGAAGATGCCCGAGCCCGACATCGACGATCTCTGGGCCTTCCTGGGCACGATCGCCCCGGTGAAGAACGACGTCGACGCCAACCAGCTGCCGTTCCCGTTCTCGATCCGCACCCTGATGATCGGCTGGAACCTGCTCGAATTCACGCCGAAGCCTTTCGCGCCGGACGCCGCGCAGTCGGCGGAGTGGAACCGCGGCGCCTATCTGGTCCAGGGTCCGGCCCATTGCGGCGCCTGCCACACGCCGAAGACGATCTTCGGCGGCGACGACGCGGGCAAGGCCCTGACCGGGGCGTCTCTCCAGGGCTGGTGGGCGCCCGACATCACCGCCGCGCCGACCACCGGCGTCGGATCCTGGTCGAAGGAGGAGCTGGTCGCCTACCTCGCGACCGGGGTCAACGGCCACACCATCGCCTCCGGCCCGATGGCCGAAGCGATCGCCGCCTCGACCTCGAAGATGACGCCCGAGGATCTCGGTGCGATCGCCACCTATCTGAAGACCCTCGGACCGAGCGATGCCGCCCGACCGACGCCGCTGGCGGCGAGCGACCCGGCGATGAAACACGGCGCGGCGATCTATGTCGACAATTGCTCGGCCTGCCACGGCGGTCGCGGCGAAGGGTCGAAGGATCTGTTCCCGGCCCTGGCGTCGAGCCCGATCGTCGCGCAGGCCGATGCGACCACCCTCGCCCGCATGGTGGTGATCGGCTCGCAGGGCGTCCACACCGCGGCCAAACCGACCACTCCGGCGATGCCGTCGCTCGGCTGGCGCCTCGACGACGCGGCGGTCGCCGACGTGCTGACCTTCGTCCGCAACAGCTGGGGCAATGCCGCCGCCCGGGTGACGCCGGGCACGGTCGCCAAGCTGCGCAACTGACGCGAGCCGTCTTCGCGGAGACGGCGACCCGCGAACCAACCGAGGCGATGTCCGACGCGGTCGGCGCCTCGCACATCGAGGAGACGATCATGAGCACCACCGCCGTCCAGATCAGAGACATCGGACCGCAGCCGCAATCGTTCGACATCGAACAGGCGACCAAGGCCAACACCAACTACCGCACGGTCGCCTGGAGCGGGCGTTATCTCCAGGTGACGCTGATGTCGATCCCGGTCGGGGGCGACATCGGTCTCGAGGCGCATCCCGAGACGGATCAGTTCCTGCGCCTCGACGCCGGCACCGGCCGCGTGCAGATGGGCCCCGCGAAGGACGCCCTGACGTTCGACAAGGAAGTATCGGACGGGTGGTGCGTCCTGGTTCCGGCCGGAACCTGGCACAACATCACCAACATCGGGACGAAGCCGATGCAGGTCTATGCGGTCTACGCCCCCGCGCATCACACCCCCGGCAAGGTGCAGGCGACCGCGGCGATCGCCGAAGCCGACAAGGCCGACGAACCCGCCGACTGGTCGGTGCAGCCGAAGCCTGTGGCCGACAAACACGGCTGACGCGGTCCCGCGGCGCGGCCGGATCGCCCGCCATCACGCGATCGTCTCGCCGTTGCGGCTGCGCGGCACCGCCGCGGCGCCGTCGGACAGCGTGAGGCCGGCGGGCGGCAGATCGCCGAGAACCTCGGCGACCGCTTCGGCGATGGCGAGCAGACGGGCATCGGAATAGCGCGGGCCGACCAGTTGCAGGCCGATCGGCAGCCCCTGTGGCCCCCGGCCGGCGGGGACGGCGACGCAGGGGACGTGGAGCGCCGTCCACAGGCCGTTGAAGATCGGATCGCCGGTCGCCTCCAGGCCGTGGGGCGCTTCGCCCGGCGTGCAGGGGGTCAGCAGCGCATCGAAGCGGCGTTCGCACAGGCGATCGAAGGCGATCCTCAGGCGGGCGATCGCATCGTGGGCGGCGCGCAGACCTTCGGGCGTGATCGCGCGGACATTCTCGACGCAGTCGCGAAACTCGGCGGCGAGGGCGTCGCGGTGGCGCAGATAGTCGGGATAGAGGGCCACGCTCCCCTCGGCATACATCACCGTGTCCTTGTGGTCGGTCAGACGATCGAAGGCGGTCGCCAACTCGACCGGCTCGATTTCGGCCCCCGCCGCCGCCAGTCGCTCGGCGGCGACCGTGAGCAGCCCGCGCACGCCGGCATCGGCGCTGTCCCGGTGCGGTGTCAGGCACAGACCGATGCGCAACCCGGCGACGCCGTCACAGGGCGCGGTGGTCGCGATCTTCGGCAGCCGAAAGGCCTCGGCGACCAGCCGCAGGTCGTCGACGCTGCGGGCGAACCAGCCCACGGTGTCGAGCGACGGGGCGACGACCTTGGTTCCCTCGAGCCCGACCAGACCATGGGTCGGCTTGAAGCCGAAGATGCCGGTGAAGGCGGCCGGTCGCATGATCGAGCCCGCCGTCTGCGTGCCGATCGCCAGCGGCACCATCCGGTCGGCGACCGCCGCGGCGGACCCCGCCGAGGATCCGCCCGGGGTGTGATCGAGGTCGTGAGGGTTGCGGGTCAGCGGGCGGCGCCCACCCAGCGCGAATTCGACCGTGTCGGTCTTGCCGAGAACGATCGCCCCCGAGGCCCGCAGCACGTCGACGGCGGCCGCGTCGGCGCCCCAGGGCCGCCCTTCGTAGAGTGCGGAATTGCACCGGGTCGGCATGTCGAAGGTCGAGAACACGTCCTTGACGCCGAGCGGGATCCCGTCGAGCGGGCCGCCCGCCCGGGCCTTGTCGCATTCGCGCGCCCGCGCCACGGCGAGATCGGGATCGAGATGGACCCAGGCCTTGACGAGCGGATCGCGCGTCCGGATGCGATCGAGGCAGGATCGCACGAGTTCCTCGCAGGACAGGTCGCGGGCGCGAATGGCTGCGACGGCATGACGCGCGCCGAGTTCATGGGGCTGCACGCCGCGACCCTCCCCGCGGGAAACCGGGCCCCGCCGAGGCGACGGGCGGGAAGGAACGCGGCCCGCCCCCGTCGGCTGCCGCAACTTTGTGCACAATTGCCTCCGGCCGATCGGCTATTGTTTCCCTCTCCTCCCGATGACGACGGCGTGACCGATCCCGATCCCCGAGGGGCCGAGGTGGGCACCACCGAATCTGCGTGAACCGGCGGGCAGGGGCGAAGGCTCTTTCCGGCCAGGACGGGAGTGGGACATGGACGACGCGCTGTTGGACGAGGAGGCGGTCTACCAGGTCATCGGTCGAGCCCTGCTGTCGGCGCGACTGCCTCCCGGCACCAAGCTCGGCGAGAAGCGACTGGCCGACGTCTTCGGCCTCACCCGCGAGAGGATCCGCAAGGTGCTGCACCGGCTCGGCCACGAGCGCCTGATCGACGTGATCCCCAATCGCGGCGCCTTCGTCGTCGACCCGAGCCTCGACGAGGCGCGGGTGGTCTACGAGGCGCGACGGATCGTCGAGAGCGGCATCGTCGCCCGCCTCGCCGAATGCCTCGGCGAGGCCGAGCATCGGCGCCTGCGCGCCCACGTCGAGGCGGAAGCCGCGGCGTTGCGGGCCGGCGCCAAGTCCGAATCGATGCGCTTGTCGGGGGCGTTCCACATGGTGCTCGCCGAACTCACCGGCAACGCCTACATCGTGCGGCAGATGCAGGAACTGGTGATCCGCACCACCATGCTCGACGCGTTCTTCGACCCCGGCCTGTCGTGGTCCTGCAGCTGCGACGAGCACCAGGAGATCTTCAGGCGCCTCGTCCATCGCGACACCGCGCAGGCGGTCCGCGCCATGACGACGCATCTCTCGTCGGTCGAAACGCGGTTCCGGCCGATCCGCTGCGAACCGGTCGAGGTCGATCTCGAAGCGGTGCTGCGGGACGAGACCGCGCGTTTCCGCCGCGAGACGGCGGAGTTGGTCGGCGCCTGAAGTCCGCGCGGTCGCGGCGATCACGAGCGTTCTCCCGCGAACAACCGACCGAGGACCGGCGGCAGACCGACGAGCTCACGGGCCGGCGGCAGCGCGTGACTGCCGACCGTGGCCCGCATCGGACGGAGATCGACCAGGGCTTGGGCGAGCACCACGCCGGCGGCGATCCCGTCGACCAGCGGCACCGGAACCCGCGCCTGGATCTCCGCGGCGAGACCGGCGAAGGCGGCGCCGGCGAGGACCAGGCTCTCGGCCCGCCCGTGGCGCACGAGATCGAGCGCCGTCGCCACCACCGTGTCGACGATCGCCGCCGGATCGAGATAGTCCTCCGGCCGCATCTCGACCACGCTCTGGCCGGCCAGCTTCGACATCAGGCCGATGCGCTCCAGCACGTCGCGATAGATCCCGAAGGCGTGTTCGCCGGGGCCGATGAATCCGAACCGCCCGCCGAGCAGGCAGGCGGCATGGACCGCCGCTTCGGTCATCCCGACGACCGGACACGGCGCGGCCTCGCGCAGTGCGTCGAGCCCGGTGTCGAAGGAGACGGCGACCAGCACCGCGTCGCAGTCGCCGCCGTGTTCGGCGAGGAGTTCGACCATCGCCGCGGTGGCGAGGGCGTTCTCGGTGCGCGTGGCGATGACCCGGGGCCCCCGCGACGCGGTCACCGCGACGATCTCGGTTCCCGGCCGCGCCGCCGCGATCGCGGTGGCGCGGCAGCGTTCGGTCATCGCCGCGGTGGTGTTGCCGTTGATCAGGAGCAGACGCATCGGATCACACTCGCGAGGATTGGCCGTAGAACGGGCGACGCTGCTCGCCGTCGAGATAGCCGTCGTAGAAGGCCTTCATGTGCGGCAGCACGTCTCGGGCGAGGATCCGGCGGTTCTCCTCGTCGGCGGTGCGCGGTCGCGTCAGGCTGGTCTCGATCTCCTTCAGCACCGCATCGCGGTCGACGCGGGTGAAGCGGCCGTCGGCATAGATCACCTCGCCGTCGCAATAGACGACGTCGACCGCCGCCGACTTGGCCCGCTGGATCACCGCGTCGAGCGGCGGGATGTCGTCGTCCTGGTAGGGATAGGTCGCCTTGGTCCAGTCGATCGCCACCGCGTCGAAGGCCCGGCCGGGATCGAGGCGTCCGATCTCGGCGCCGAAGGCCGTGGTGAGCGCGCCGTGCTCGGTCGCCATCCGCACCACCTGCGGCACGGTCGGCACCTCGTCGCCCATGCCGGGCACCCGATGGGCCCGCAACACCAGCCGCATCTCCTGCAGCATGTCGCGATCGTCGTTGATGCCGGCCTCGTCGAGACCGATGCCGACCTTGACGCCCTTGCATTCGAAGGCGTTGAGCGGCGCGATACCGCTGCGCAGGCGGAAGTTCGAGGAACAGTTGTGGCAGATGCAGGTCCCGGTGTCGGCGGCGATCTCGATGTCCTCCTCGGTGAGCCAGACGCCGTGACCGAAGGTCATGCGCGGCCCGAGGACGCCGAGATCGTAGAGATGCCGCACCGCCGTCTTGCCGGTGCGGCGGCGGGCATATTCCTTCTGCAGCGCGGTTTCCAGCACGTGCATGTGCATCGGCACACCGTGCTGCTTCGACTTCTCCGCCAGGGCGACGATGCTGTCGTCGGTGCACCAGTGCAGATTGGCCGGGGCCAACTGGACCCGCGTCCGGCGATGCCCGCGGTTCTCGTCGACCAGCTGATCGAACAGTTTCAGATAGTCGTCGAGGCCGAAGTGCTGGGCCTTCAGGTGGGCCGCGACGCGGCTGCCGAGGTCCTGCGGCAAGCGGGCGCAGAAGGCGTCGTCGGCTTCGTAGACGAGGCGGTTCTGTTCGCGCAACGCGAAGCAGTAGGAGCCGCGCATGCCGATGTCGCGATAGGCCTTCAGCACCCGGCTGGCGCCGGCGTGGATCTTGTCGTAGCCGCCGGGCAGCCAGCCGTGGATGTGCTGCACGGTGGTGATGCCCGAGGCGATCATCTCGAAGGCGGAATAGAGCGTGTCGAGATAGAGATCGACGCTCTTCGCCGGGATCCGGGTGCCGAACCACAGCTCCAGCGGCATGTCGGGCGAGCCGAGCTGGAGCGGCGTCAGACCGACGTGGTGGTGGCTGTTGACGAAGCCGGGCAGCAGCATGTGGTGGGGATGGTGGGTGACGGCCGCGGTCGGCGACATCGCCTTCATCTCGGCGAGGGTTCCCACCGCCACGATCGTGCCGTCGCGATGCAGCACCGCCCCGTCGTCGATCAAATCGACGGTGGTGCGATCCGTCACTCCCCGGAGTACCCATTTGGCGTGGACGATGGTCTCGGTCATGTCGTCTCCTCAGAGTCCCGCGGCGGGATGCGGGTTGCGTCTCAGCTCGAAGTTGGGGAAGGCCCGCCGCGCCTCGACGAGGGCGGCGGGGTCGAAATCGAGGATCACCAGGCCCGGGGCGTCGCCGGTGCGGCGCCGCGCGAGGATGCGGCCGGCGGCATCGACGGCGAGGCTGTCGCCGTCGTGGCGCAATCGACGGCCGGCGACGGTCTCCTCGCCGGTCATTGCCGACGACAGGGCGAAGACGCCGCTGGCGCGGGCATGGGTGCGGAATTCCGCAGCGAAGTAGTCGTCGTCTTCGTCGGCGGGACCGGCCACCGGGCAGACCACGAGGTCGGCACCGGCGGCACGCGCGGCGCGCCAACATTCCGGGAAGCGGCGATCGAAACAGACCAGCGCGGCGATCCGCACACCCGCGGCGGCGAACACGCCGATCTCGGACGGGCCCGCGGCGAAATGATCGGGCTCGCCGAAGCGGTCGCCGGGACCGGCCGGCGGCAGATGGATCTTGGCGGCGACGACGCGGGCGGCGGCGCCGGGCGCCACCGAGGCGACCGCGTTCCACGGCCGCTCCGACCTGCGCGCCAGGACGAAGGGCACGACGAGATGGAGATCGTGCCGCCGCGCCGCCGCTTCCGCCCAGCGCAGGGTCTCGCCCGTCACCGACTCGGCGACGTGGCCCCATCGCTGCGGGTCGTCGAGCGGGAAGAACGGCCAGGCGAACAGTTCCGGCAGGAGCAGGAGGCGCGCCCCGGCCTCTGCCGCCGCCACCACCGCGGCCGTCGCCCCGACGAAGTCCGGGGCGTCCCCCGCCGACCCGGCGGCGGCGAGATGCGCCGCGGCGACCCTGACCCGACCGTCCATCAGGAGGCTCCGCTCTCTTGTTGGGCGAAGGCATTGTCGACCTCCGCCGCCAGCAGGTCGGTGAACAGGTCGCGCAGCGCGTGATGGCGCGGGTCGCGCGGCGGTCGCGGCCGCGGCAGGTCGATCGGCACGATCGTCTTGATCTTGCCGGGACGGGCGGTGAACACCACGACCCGATCGGCCAGAGCGATGGCTTCGTCGATCGAATGGGTGACGAGCAGGACCGAGGCGCCGCTCTGTTGCCAGACGTCGAGCAGGAAACCCTGCATCTTGGCCCGCGTCTGGACGTCGAGGGCCGCGAAGGGCTCGTCCATCATCAGGATGCTCGGCCGCATGGCCAGCGCCCGGGCCATCGCGGCGCGCTGGCGCATGCCGCCGGAGAGCTCGTCCGGCTTCTTGTCGAGCATGTCGGCGAGCCCGACGCTGCGCAGGATCTCGGCGACACGGGCTCGCCGCTCCTCGCCGCCGACGCCGGCGACCGAGAGGCCGAAGCCGACGTTTTCGGCGATGGTCAGCCAGGGAAACAGCGAGGCTTCCTGGAAGATCAGGCCCCGATCGGCCGAGGGCGCGCCGATCGGCAGGCCATGCGCCAGCAGAGTCCCCTCGGTCGGCTGCTCGAGGCCGGCGATCATGTACAGCAGGCTGCTCTTGCCGCACCCGGAAGGACCGAGCAGGACGACGAATTCGCCGGGCGCGACGTCGAAGGTGATGCCGCGCAGGGCCTCGACGTCCGCCGACGAGCGCTCGGAGCGCCAGATCTTTCCGATGGCGCGGCAGGATACGGCAGGGGTCACAGGGAGGCTCCCGTCTTGGAGGAGGAGATCCACCACAGCATCCGCCGCTGGATCTCGCGCAGGGCGGCATCGAACAGGAAGCCGACGAGTCCGATGATCGCCATGGTGAAGAACACCAGTTTGGCGTTGAAGGTGGCGCGGGCGACCGCCACGATCTGGCCGAGCCCACTGCCGACGCCGATCGCCTCGGCGATCAGCACGACCATCCAGGCGGCGAAGAGATTGAGCCGCAGCGTCATGAACAGGCTGGGCAGGATCGCCGGAAGGACCACGCGCCAGAAGGTCTGGAACCGGCTCGCCCCCATGATGCGCGCCACGTGGATGTAGTTGATCGGCACGCCGTCGATCTGCCCGATGGTCGAGAGCACGATGGCGAAGAAGATGGCGATGAACACCAGAAAGATCGCCGGCACGTCGCCGATGCCGAACAGGAAGATCGACACCGGCAGCCAGGCCACCGGCGAGATCGGCGCGAGCAGCGTCACCAGGGGCAGCACCAGATTGCGCGCCGGCGCGAAGTAGCGGATCAGCGCGCCGACGCCGACCCCGGCGATGAAGCCGAGGATCAGCCCCAGGACCACCCGCATGGTGGTCCATCCGACCGTCTTCAGGAGGGCCATGACGCCGCCGCCGCTGGCGGAGGAGCCGATCCGGTTGCTGGTGTCGAAGTATTTCAGGGTCTGCGGAATGTCGGCGAGGAACAGATGGGGCGGCGGCAGCAGCAGCGGATTGGCCCAGCCCATCGCCCAGCTGAACTCCCAGAAGCCCGCGAACAGGCTCACCGAGATCACGCCCCAGGCGAACTGCCGCAGCGATGCGAGACCGGCACCATGTCCGCCGCGGTCCTCGGGGGGTCTGGAGGGGGTGGCGTCGATGGCGTCGGTACTCATGTCGGCATCTCCGGGGTCGGGGAGCGAGGTCAGGCGGACTTCAGCTTCAGCGAGGCATAGAGGTCCTTGTTTTCGGCGATCACCCGCTCCAGCGGCGCCCAGTCGAAGGCCTTGCGATCGGGCAGGGTCTTGACGTAGCCGAGCTCCTTCATCGTCTGGCCACGGGCGATGATGAAGTCGGTCTGGTTGCGCTGGTCGACCATCACCGGCTGCTTGCGCGAGGCGTCGAGGGCGGCCTCGAGGCTGGTCTTGAAGTAGCTGCCGACCAGATCCTTGATGGCGCCCTCGCGGTCGGTCTCCGACTGCTTCTGCGCGGTGAACATGGCCTTGATCACCGCCCGGACCACCTCGGGGTTCTTTTCGAGCAGCGGCGTGCGCACCGCCAGGACGCAATCGGAATAGCCCTTGCCGTAGACGTCGGTACCGTCGGACAGGACCGAGGCGCCCTTGGTGGCCTGGACGGTCTGGGTGGCGTAGGGCTCGATGTGGCAGATCGCGTCGATCGCCCCGGTCATGAAGGCCTGGGCCAGTTCCGGCGACGTGTTCATGTAGCGCACGTCGACGTCCTTGAAGCTCAAGCCGTGCTTCTTCAGCCAGTCGTAGGGCAGAACCTCGAGGGTGTCGGCCTGGAAGGTGCCGAAGGTCTTGCCCTTGAGGTCGGCGGCGGTCTTGATGCCCTCGCGGGCAACGATGACGCAGCCCTCGACGCCGCCGCCGGCGACGATGCGCACCGGCGCGCCGGCGTCGTAGAGCGTCATGAAGTTCGAATAGGGGATCATCGACATGTCGACGATCCCGGCCCCGAACAGCGTGGCGATGTCGGCATTGGACGGGGTGACGACGAAGTCGATGTCGACGCCGTCGGCCTTGGCGAGGCCGCGCTCCTTGGCGAGGAAGAAGCCGAGATTGCAGAAGCCCGTTCCGTGGGTCGCCTTGACCGTCATGGGCGCGGCGGCGGCGGCGATCGACGGATCGAGGAGAGCGGCGATCGCCGGCGGCAGGGCGAGGGACGCACCGGCGGCCATCGCGCCGCCGCGCAGGAACGAACGCCTCGAAAAGTGCTTGTAGAAGGTACCGCAACGTTCACACATGTCTGCCTCCTCATGACGCCTGCGGCGAACCCGGAACCCGCTGCGCCCCCTGCCCGGCTCGCCGACGCAGAGAGCCTCGCTCCCGACATCGGCCTCCGGATCGTCGGCCGCGGGGTCCCGCGTCGCCGCCCTTTCATGAGCAACGGCCATGCCATTTCAAAAAGACGAGTAGAAACAACAGATTTTTCTAAATTCGGTCGGTCTCTGAAATTTCCTGACGCCATATTGTGCACTCTTCTGTCTAGATTGTGCACTTTTTCGAATTCCGGCCCATCCGATCGAGGGCGGTGCGGCGAGAAGCCGATTCTCCGATGCGCACGAGGGGATCGAGGCGCCGATCTCGATGGTGCCGACGACGACGGGGCAGCAGTAGCGCGTCCCGTTCAGGTGCAAGCCGCGGCGCACGCCGGCAAGAACGGTCGCCGGGTGGTCTGCGCCATCGGCGCCGAGCCTCAGCCCGGAACGACGCCGAGGCCGCCCGTCGTCGATGGCGCGCCCCCGTCGCGGATCCGCACCGGTCGAAGATGGTGAAGCTCTCCGCCTTCATGGACGAGGCCGACGTCCTCGCCACACGAGCTTCCCCACCCGGCACCGAGCGAAGCAGCACAGCACGAACCCGCTCGAACGGCGCGGCGAGAACAGGCGGTGCACCGAAGTCGTCGGCATCTTCGCCGGCCAAGAGGCCATCGTCCGATGGTCGGCGCGATCCTGCCCGAGCCGAACGACGAATGGGCCGCCCGGCGCTCCCGCTACACGATGCTGGAAACGCTCGTCGCCATCGGCGACGCCCCCGCCGTCCCCGGCCTGCCGAATATGGTGGCCTGGGTGCGCCGCCCATATCGGCGCGCCGGTTGGCCGACCGCCAGCGGCTCCACCTCACGGGACGCGATCCGGAAGCGCCCACCATAAACGCCATGGATCATGCCAGGCTCACGGTCTATCGGCAGTGACGTGCTCCCCATCCTTCCAGCCGCGGACGAGTTTGGTCCACCGACGCCTGCCCTGGTGCCGAGGCCTACACTGACCTAACAATCCACATGTACCGATGGGGACGGATCGCAAGCGAGGAATGCGGCAATGACGACGCTCGAAAAGCCCGGCTTCTGCTCGCTCTGCCGCTCTCGCTGCGGCACGATCAGCGTCGTGGAAGACGACAAGCTGGTCGCCGTCAGGCCCAACCCCGCCCATCCAACGGGCAAGGCGACATGCCCGAAGGGTCGGGCCGCCCCGGAAATAGCCCACTCCGCTCGGCGCTTGAAGACACCGCTGCGCCGAACGGCGCCGAAGGGTGCAGCGGATCCCGGCTTCGTCCCCATCTCCTGGGACGAGGCGCTGACCGAGATCGCCGAGAAGCTCGGCCGTTACCGCGCCGAGACCGGACCGGAATCGGTTGCCTTCGCGATCACGTCCGGTTCCTCCTCGTCGACCTCGGACAGTATCGACTGGCTGCAGCGCTTCGTGCGCGGCTTCGGCAGCCCCAACACCGTCTTCTCGACCGAGATCTGCAACTGGCACAAGGACAGCGCCCACGCCTTCACCTTCGGCTGTGGGCTGCCGACGGCCGAGTACCGCAACTCCGATCTCATACTCCTATGGGGTCACAATCCCGCCAATGTCTGGCTCGCTCAGGCCGAAGCGATCGGTGCGGCGCGAGCGCGCGGCGCGCGCCTTGCCGTGATCGATCCTCGGCGCGCCGGCTCGGCCCGCGACGCCGATCTCTGGTTGCGCATCAGGCCCGGGACCGACGGAGCCCTGGCGCTCGGACTCGCGCGGTGGCTCGTCGTCAACAAGGCCTATGACTCCGACTTCGTGCGGCACTGGACGAACGCGGCCTATCTCGTGCGCGACGACGATGGCCTCTTCGTGCGTCCCGCCGATCTCGGGCTCCCCGATGGAGGTCATGTGGTCTGGGACGCCGGCTCGTCATCGGCGGTTCCCGCCGAGGGCGGCCTTGCCGGCGCCGCGCTGGAAGGTCGCTTCATCCTCGCTGCGCCCACCGGCCCGATCGCCTGCCGCACCAGCTTCGACCACTACGTTGCCGCATCCGCTGCTTACGATCCGGAGACGGTCGAGCGCATCACCGGCATCCCGGCACGGCAGGTGGAGGACTTGGCGAGCGCGATCGCAACCGCCGGCTCGGTCGGCTATCACGGTTGGACCGGGATCGGGCAGCACACCAACGCCTCGCAGACGGAGCGCGCCATTGCGACTCTCTATGCCCTGACCGGCCATTTCGATGCGCCCGGCGGCAATGTCAGGATGCCCAGCCTACCGGTGCCAACGCTGCATTCCATGGCAATGATCCCGCCGGAGACGAGGGCCAAGGCGCTGGGCCTCGACCAACGCCCGATCGGCCCCCCGCGCGATGGCTGGATCACGGCGAGCGACTTCTACGACGCCGCCCTCCTGGCAAAGCCCTATCGCGTCCGCGCACTCTTCGCATTCGGCTCGAACATGCTGGTCTCGCATCCGGCGCCGGAGCGCGGCCGCGAGGCCCTGAAGGCGCTCGATTTCCAGGTCCATTGCGACCTCTTCCTCAATCCCACGGCTGAAATGGCCGACATCGTGCTGCCGGTCTCCAGCCCCTGGGAGCACGAGGCGCTGCGGCTCGGCTTCGAAATCTCGCCCGAGGCACAGGAACTCGTCCAGCTTCGTCCGCAGATGATCCCTCGCCAGGGACAGGCACGCTCGGACATGTCGATCGCCTTCGAGCTCGCTGCGCGGCTGGGCATGGGCGATCTGTTCTTCGACGGTGATGTCGAGAAGGGCTTCGCCCATCTGCTGGCACCGCTCGGCCTCGATCTCGCTGCCCTGCGGGCAAGGCCGGAGGGTATCCGTGTGCCGCTGGCACACGGTTATCGAAAGTACCGTGAGACCGGCTTCGCGACACAGACCGGCAAGGCCGAGCTCTATTCCGAGTTGCTGCACAGGCACGGCTATCCGGCCGTGCCTGATTTCGTCCCGCCCGCCGAACGGCCGAGCGAGGCATTCCCCCTGACGCTGTTTTCCGCCAACAGCGGCTATTACTGCCACAGCCAGCATCGCGGCATCACGTCCCTCAGGCGCAAGCGCCAGGAGCCGATCGCGGAAATCCATCCGGAACTCGCGCGCCGCAAGGGTATCGTCGAGGGCGACTGGATGCTCCTGCGTAGCCGTAAGGGCCAGATCAGGCTGCGCGCCGTGCTCGACGATGCGCTCGCGCAGGATGTCGTCGCCAGCGATTATGGCTGGTGGCAGCCGGCGCCCGATCTGGGCCTTCCCGGCTATCTGCCGGACGCGGAAACTCCGTACGGCGCGAGCTTCAACGCGATCATCTCCGAGACCGAGCGCGATCCTCTCAGCGGGTCTCTGGCGCTGCGCTCCTTTGCCTGCGACGTCGAGCGATGTGAGGCCGTCGCTTGGCCGGGATGGCGCCCGTTCGTCGTCACGGAGCGGCACGAGGAGCGCGGCGACGTCGTGGTCCTGGCGCTGCATCCCGTAGATGGGGACGCCCTCCCCTCCTTCCGCGCCGGCCAGTATGCCGGGCTTCGGATCGGTGGCGCGACGCGATGCTATTCGCTGATCGGGCCCGCCATCGAGCGGCCGGAAAGTTACCGGATCGCGGTCCGTCATATCCCGGGCGGGCAGGTCTCGGGGGCTGTCCGGCGCGAACTCGCGCTGGGCGATACGGTGGAGCTTCAGGCGCCGAAGGGTCGGTTCGTCCTGCCGCTGCACAACGAATTTCCGATCGTTCTGATCGCCGGGGGTATCGGCATCACGCCGTTTCTGTCCTATCTCGAGTCCTTGCAGGGAAAGCCCGGCGAGCCCCGGGTGACGCTCCACTATGGTTGCCGCGACGGCGACAGTCAGCCGTTCCGGGAGAGGCTGGAGGTGCTGCAGCAGCGCCTACCGAACCTGGAGATCATCACTCATTTGAGTTCGCCCGCTGCCGGCGACGCTTTCGACCGCCGCGGCCGCTTCAATGCAGCCGACATCGATGCGGATCTGCTCCTGCAACGTGCGCGTTTCTACATTTGCGCTTCCGACGCCATGATGAACGATACCGTCTCGGATTTGAGGGCGCGAGGCGTACCGATCTTCGAAATATTCACCGAGCGCTTTCGTTCGCCGGGGCGCGCGCCCCAGGACGACCTGCAGCCGCGTGCCATCGTCTTCGCGCGATCGGGCAGGACCGTGGTCTGGTCGCCCGGTGCCTCGGGCGGAATCCTGGGCGCGGCCGAGCGCGCCGGTCTGACGATCCCGAGCGGCTGCCGCGTCGGACAGTGCGAAAGCTGCCTCGTACCGATCCGACAGGGCCAGGTCCACCACCTGATCGACTGTCCGGATCTGGAAGACGGCCAATGCCTGACCTGCCAAGCCATTCCTCTGACGGATCTCGTGCTGGACGCCTGACGGCCGAATTCAACGTTCGGGCGAGACGGTATCGCCTTGTTCGCGTGTGAATCGGCGTGGGGTTTCGAGGTCGATCGGCATTCCGAGTGGTCGTTTTCGTCAGAATCGGCGAGGTCGATCTGCGGCGCCGGATCCACGAGTCCGCCGGTCGGCGGCGACGACGACCGGTGATCACTCGGAGCGAACGGCGGTGTAGGCGTAGAGATATTCGTCGAGCGGCACCCGCAGAGCGGTGTTGATCAGGTTGGTGGCGATCATCAGCGAGGCGAAACCGGTCAGCAGGACCAGATCGGCTTCGCCGAAGCTGGCCTTCACCTCGCCGAGCAGCGCGTCGGGCACCCGACCGCCGTCCGCGACCAGCGCCCGCCCGAAGCGGACGAGCAGGTCCTCGGTCGCGTCGTAGACGAGGTTGGCCGGATCGAGGCCGCGGTCGCGCAGGATCTTGACGAAGAACGTGTCGCAGATCAGGCAGTGGTTGGCGGCGGAAATCGCGTGGGCGAAGAACAGCGCCGCGCGCTCGCCGACCACCGCCTTGACCGCGTCGAACAGCGGATACCAGGTCATCAGCGCGTCGAAGGCCGGCACCGCGTGCAGCAGCGTCCGCTTCATGTGGGTGACGCGACCGTGGCGCGCGATCTGTTCGTCCCAACGGGCGCGGGCGACGGCGTCGAGGTCGTCATAGTCGGGAATGGAGACGTCGGCGGTCATGCTGTTTCCTTTCGGGCGTGCAAACGGGGCCGGCCGCGAGCATTCGTCCGGCGGCGCGGACGGCCGTGCGCGGCGGTTGATCGGTGGGACGCGACGGCTCAGCGCGCCGCCGGGAGCCCACCCGAGCGGATCGCCTCGACGAAGCCGGCCAAGCGGTCGGTCACCGCGGCGTTTTCCTCCGGGCCGCCGATGGTGGCGCGGACGAAGCGCGGCAGGCCGAAGCCGCGCCCGCCGCGCAGCAGAATGCCGCGCTCGAGATAGGCGCGGACCACCGCGTCCCCGTCGACGGTCGTATCGAACAGCACGAAATTGGTCTGCGACGGCACGCCCGGCAGGTCGAGGCCGTCGAGCACCCGCGCCCAGTGGCGGCGCCCGTCGCGCACCCGCGCCAGCGTCTCGGCCTGAAATGCGGTGTCGTCGAGTGCCGCCAACGCCGCCGCCTGGGCGATCGTGTCGACGGCCACCGGATCGCGGATCTTGCCGAGTTCGGCGGCGATCTCCGGATCGAAGAAGCCGAAGCCGATGCGCAGACCGGCGAGCCCGTAGAGTTTGGAGAAGGTCCGCAGCACCACCAGATTGCGATGGGTCGCGAGCAACGGCAGCGACCGCGGATAGGCGGGGTCGTCGACGAAGTCGATGTAGGCCTCGTCGAGCACCACCAGCACGTGGTCGGGAACCGCCGCGAGGAACCGCTCGAACGGATCGCGGCCGAAGATCGTGCCGGTCGGATTGTTGGGATTGCACAGCCAGACGATGCGGGTTCGCTCGCCGACCGCCGCGAGCACCCGATCGAGATCGATGACGTGGTCGGTCAGCGGCACCGCAACCGGGCGCGCGCCGGCGGTCAGGGCCGCGACCTCGTACCAGCCGAAGGTCGGCCACGGCAGAATCACCTCGTCGCCGGGATCGAGGAAGGCCCGCGAGATCAACGACGTCAGGCCGAACAGACCGTTGTCGACGACGATCCGGTCCGGCGCGACGCCGTGGACCGCCGACAACCGCTCCACGAGACGGGTCCAGACCACGTCCGGGTATTCGCCGAGATGGGTCGCGGCATCCGCGATCGCCGCGCGCACCTTCGGCGAGGTCGGCAAGGTGTTCTCGTTGCCGGCGAGCTTGAGGACGCGATCGACCCCGAACTCGCGCCGAACCGACTCGGTGGTGCGTGCCGGTTCGAAGGCCCGGATGGCGGCGAGCGCCGGCCTGACTCGGGGAACATCACTCACGCCGCACGCTCCTCCTGCCGGAGCCGGAGGAGCGCGGCGACGGCGGCGGCGGCCGGCCGGCGATCGTGGCGTTCGAGATCGGCGATCCGGATCATCGCGGTGCCCCTGGGGTCAGCGGGTGAGGAGACCGGCGTCGAGCACATATTGGCTGCCGGTGACGTAGCGGGCCTTGTCGCTCGCCAGGAACAGCACGCTGTCGGCGACGTCCTCCGGCTCGAGCCACGGCACCGGCAGCAGATTGCCGGCCGAGCGCTCGGCGATCTCGATCGGGGTCGCCCCCTCGAGGACGGCGAGGCCGTCGTTCATCGGCGTGTTGACGCCGGTCGGATGGATCGACAGGACGCGGATGCCGTGCGGCGCGAGTTCGATCGCCTGCGACCGGGCGAGGCCGATCAGCGCGTGTTTGGACGCGGCATAGTGCGACAGGCGGTTCATGCCGCGCAGCCCGCCGATCGACGAGTTGTAGATGATCACACCGCGTTTCTTGGCGATGAGATGCGGGATCACGTGTTTCGACGTCAACCAGGCGCCGTTGAGGTTGATGTCGATCATCGTCCCCCATTCGTCCTCGCCGAGCTCGTGCGAGAGCCCGTAGGCGCAGATCCCAGCATTGGCGAACAGAATGTCGAGGCCACCGTGGAAGGCGACCGCCGATTCGACCGCCGCCGCCACGTCGGCGCCGCGGCGCACGTCGCCGGTATGGATCGAGATCCGTCCGCCGACCGCCTCGACGTCTGCCGCCAGGCGTTCGAGGTCGGAAGTCGAGGAGTCGTTGTAGGCCGGATAGGCGATCTTGGCGCCGAGATCGAAGGCGGCGATCGACGCCCCCTCGCGGGCGAAGGCGAGCGCGACCGCCCGCCCCTGCCCCTTCGCCGCCCCGGTGATGAACACCACACGCCCTTCGAATGCCTTCGCCATGATCCGACCTCACCGATGCCGCGGTCGACGCAGGACGCGTCGCCGTCACTCGCGACCGATCCCGAGGGAACCGGCCACCCAGCCCACCGGCGGACGGATCGCTGCGCGGCCGGGCTCGGATGGGAAGCTTCCGCCCAGGGCGGCGACCGCTCCAAATCCCCCGTCGCAGGAGCGTTCCCCCGGAATGGCAGACTATATGGTCGATGGTTTTAATGCGTTTCAGACCGCCGGAACAAGCACACCGATCTCTTCGGATGCCGTCCCCAGAGAATACTCTTCCAATCCGACCGCCCCGCGCCCCGCGTCGCCGGCCCGCCGATCACGCGAGGTGGCAGGCGACCGCGTGACCCGGAGCGATCTCCCGCATCGAGGGAACCTCGTCGGCACAGCGTCCGATCGCCAGCGGGCAGCGCGGGTGGAAGCGGCAGCCGGACGGCGGGCGGGCGGCCGACGGAATGTCGCCGGCGACGATCGCCGCCCGCGGGCGGCGCGGGTCGGGCAGCGGTACCGCGTCGACCAGCGCCCGCGTATAGGGATGACGCGGTTCGCCGAACAGGACGTGGTGATCGGCGCACTCGACGATCCGGCCGAGATACATCACCAGCACCCGGTCGGCGATGTAGCGCACCACCGACAGATCATGCGAGACGAACAGATAGGCGAGGCCGAACTCGCGCTTCAGGTCGACCAGGAGGTTGAGGATCTGCGCCTGGATCGACACGTCGAGGGCCGATACCGGTTCGTCGAGCACGATCAGATCGGGCGACAGCACCAGGGCGCGGGCGATGCCGATCCGTTGGCGCTGGCCGCCCGAAAATTCGTGAGGCAATCGGTCGACCGCGTCCGCCGGCAAGCCGACACGGTCGAGAATCTCCCTCACCCGGTGCCGGCGCGTCGGGCGATCGCCGAGCCGGTGCACCGCGAGCGCGCCGTCGAGGATCTCGCCGATCGTCCGACGCGGATTGAGCGAGGCGTAGGGATCCTGGAAGACGAACTGCACCCGCCGCCGAAAGGCGAGCAGGCGATCGCCCTTCAACCCGGCCACGTCGACGCCGTCGATCGCGACGCGGCCGCCGATCGGCTCGACGAGGCGCAGGATCGCCTTGCCGAGCGTCGACTTGCCACAACCGGATTCGCCGACCAGGCCGACGGTCTCGCCGCGTCCGACCGTCAGGTCGACGCCGTCGACCGCCCGCAGCGCGCCGTCGCGGTGGGCATAGCGGACTTCGAGCCCTTCAACCGACAGCATCGTGCGCTCCCCTCATCGCGTTCGCCCTCGGCGCGGACGCCACCGCCGGCGGACAGGCGACCAGCCGATCGCCGATCGCCAGCGGGCGTGGCGGCGTCACCCGACAATCGGCACGCACCTCCGGGCAGCGCGGCGCGAAGGCGCAGCCCGGATGATCGACGCCGCCGTCCGGCGCGCCGGGGATCTCGGCGAGACGGCCTTCGCTGTGGTGGAGCCCCGTGTCGAGCCGCGGCGCGGCGGCGAGCAGGCCGCGGGTGTAGGGATGCAGAGGTCGGGCGAAGAGCTCGGCGGTCGTCGCCTCCTCGACCTTGTGGCCGGCATACATCACCACCACCCGGTCGGCGTACTGCGCCACCACCCCGAGATCGTGGGTGATCAGCACCAGGGCCATGCCGAGGTCGCGGCGCAGACGGTCGAGCAGGTCGAGCACCTGCGCCTGAATGGTGACGTCGAGCGCCGTCGTCGGCTCGTCGGCGAACAACAGCTTCGGCCGGCAGGCGACGGCGATGGCGATCATCACCCGCTGTCGCATGCCGCCGGACAGGCGGTGCGGATGGTCGTCGATCCGGCGATGCGGTTCGGCGATGCGGACGAGGTCGAGCAGTTCGATCGCCCGCGCCCGCGCCGCCCGCCGCGACAGGTGCTCGTGGCGGATCAACACCTCGGCGATCTGCCGACCGATGGTCAGGACCGGATTGAGCGAGGTCATCGGCTCCTGGAAGATCATCGCCAGCCGGCGGCCGCGCAGATCGCGCAGTTCGGCCGGCGACAGCACCGCGAGATCACGCCCCTCGAAAGCGATCCGCCCGGCGTCGATGCGGCCGGAGCGCGGCAGCAGGCGCATCGCGGCGAGCGCCGTGGTCGACTTGCCACAGCCCGATTCGCCGACCAGCGCGACCGTTTCGCCCTCGGCGACCGAAAGGTCGAGGCCGCGCACCACCGGGCGGCCGGGAAACGACACCTCCAGTCCTTCGAGGGCGAAGAGCGGCGGTCGGCGAGCCGCGGCGGTCGGGTCGATCATGGCTCAGCGATCCTCGAGCCGGGGGTTCAGCGCATCGTTGAGTGCGTCGCCGACCAGATTGAGCGCCAATACGGTGACGACGATCGCCGCGCCGGGCAACGCCGTCAGGTACCAGGCGGTGCGCAACTGCTCGCGCCCGGAGCCGATCATGGCGCCCCAACTGACCACGTCGGGATCGCCCATGCCGAGGAAGGACAGTGCGCTCTCCAGGAGGATCGCCGAGGCGACCATCACCGAGCCGGTGACGATGATCGCCGGCAGGGCGTTGGGCAGGATTTCGCGCAGTACGATGTGGCTGGCCGAATGACCGACCGAACGGGCGGCGAGGACGAAGTCGCGCCGGCGCAGTGAGCGGAACTCGGCCCGGACCAGTCGCGCGACCGTCGGCCACGAGACGATGCCGATGGCGAGCGCCACCCAGACCGCCTTGGGCGGCACGATCGCCACCAGCACCACCAGGAAGATGAACGACGGGATCGTCTGGAACAGTTCGGTGAGCCGCACCAGCAGATCGTCGACGAGGCCGCCGCGATAGCCGGCGACCGCGCCGATCGCCGTGCCGACCAGCGTCCCGACCAGCGCCGCGACGAAGCCGACCAGCAGCGACGCCCGCGCCCCGTGGACGATGCCGGCGGCGACGTCGCGGCCGAGACTGTCGGTGCCGAGCGGATGGGCGAGCGCGACGAAGGGACGGACGAAGGGTTCGGCCACCATGTCGAGCGGATCGCCGGGAAACAGCACGGGGGCGAAGGCGGCGAGGCCGATCACCGTGCCGAGAATCGCGAAGCCGAGCCAAGCCGTCGGATTGACCGCCAGCCGGCCGAGGGTGCGGCGCAGCCGCGGCGACAGGCGCAGCCGCGCGCCCCGCGGCACCGCCGCCGCACGACCGGCGTGCTCAGCCATGGCCATGGCCCTCGATGCGCGGGTCGAGCGCCGCGTGCAGCAGGTCGACCAGCACGTCGACCACCACCACCACCACCGACGACACCACCAGGATGCCGAGCAGCACCGAAAAGTCGCGTTTCATCACCGCCTCGAAGGCGAGACGGCCGAGGCCGGGCCAACTGAACACCGTCTCGATCACCATGGCGCCGCCGAGCAGCGACCCGACGTGCAGCCCGGCGACGGTGGTCACCGGCACCAATGCGTTGCGCAGCACGTGGCGCGTCGCCACGACGATCGGATGCAGGCCCTTGGCGGTGGCGGTGCGGACATAGTCCTGCCCCTGCACCTCGAGCATCGCGGCGCGGGTGAGACGGGCGTAGACCGCGACGAAGAAGGTCGACAGCGCCGCCGCCGGCAAGACCAGATGAGCGGCGACGTCCCATACCCGATCCCAACCGGTCAGGCCCGCGGCGATCGTCTGGCTGCCGCCGGAGGGCAACAGACCGAGGCCGACCGAGAAGATCAGGATCGCCATCAGCCCGGTCCAGAACCCCGGGACGGAATAGAACAGCAGGGTGACGACCGACAGGATGCGGTCCGGCCAGCGATTGACGAAACTCGCCATCACCGCGCCGAGTCCGATGCCGAGGACGACCGCGAAGCCGAGCGCCGAACCCATCAGCAGCAGCGTGTCCGGCAGCCGGGCCAGGATCAGGTCGGCGACCGGAACGTCCCAACGCGGCGACCGGCCGAGGCTGAAATGCGCGAGATTGGCGACGAAGCCGACGAATTGGGTCAGCACCGGCTGGTCGAGGCCGAAGCGGGCCCGCAGGATCGCCATGGTCTCGACTGTCGAGGTGCCGGATTCGCCGGCCATCACGTCGGCGGCGTCGCCCGGCGCCGCCTGCATCAGCAGGAAGGACACGACGACGACGCCGACCAGTGTCGGCACGGCGCGCAGCACCCCGCGCACCAGGGTCCACAGCAGACGGTTCAGGGTCCCGAGCATGGTTCTCCTTCCGCACGCCGACCGTGCCGCCCGTGGAGGGCCGCACGGCCGTCGACGGCGGTCAGACGAAGTGGACGTCGGCGAAGTTGGCGCGCGGCCCGTCGATGGTCAGGGTGTGACCGCGGACCGATTTCTTCGCCACCGTGTAGGAGTGATTGGACAGAAGGTTGAGCACCGGCAGTTCGTCCTGGACGATCTTCTGGAAATCGAACCACAATCGGCGCCGCTTGGCGGTGTCGGGCTCGACCGCCGCCGCCTCGAGCAGTCGGTCGACCTCCTGATTGGCGTAATGGGCGCCGTTGGAGAAGCCGAGACCCGGCCGGAAGTTCTTCGACCAGTAGACGCGCTGGACGCCGAGGGTCGGATCGAAGGCATTGCCGAGGTTCTCGATCTCGATGTCGAAGGCGCGGTCGCCGTAGACCGTCTTGACGTAGGTGGCGAAGTCGAGGTTCTGCACGGTGACTTCGATGCCGAGCCGGCCGAGAGCCTGCCGGACATAGGCGACGGCGCGGGAATTGGCGTCGGCGAAGGGGTTGTGCAGGGCGCGCAGCGAGAAGCGTTTGCCGTCGACCAGCGGGTGGCCGGCCTTGTCGAGGAGCTCCGCGGCTTTCTTCGGATCGTGGGCATAAGGCTGCAGCGAGCCGTCGTGGAAAGCCTCCAGCAGGGGCGTGATCGGCGTCGGCGAGACCACGCCCTGGCCGTACCAGGCGACCGCCAGCACCTGCTTCAGGTCGATCGCATGGGCGATCGCCCGGCGCACCTCGAGCTTGGCGAGGATCGGATTGTCGAGGTTGTAGACGAGCTGGCTCTGGTTGCCGAGATAGGCATAGCCGTCACTGACCACGTCGAGGGTGGGGCTCGCCTTCAGCGTCTCGATCTCCGAGCGGGGCACCGGCGTGTCACCGCCGATGTCGATCTCGCCGGCGGCGAAAGCCGCGGAGCGAGCGTTGGCGTCGGGGATGAAGCGGACGATGATCCGGTCGAGCCAGGGTTTCGGCGCATCCCAGTAGTTCGGATTGCGCTCCAGCACGATGTGGCTGCCCTTGACCCATTCCTTGAAGACGAAGGGGCCGGTGCCGATCGGCGCGGCGTTCGCCGGATTGGTGCCGATCTCCTGGCCTTCGTAGACGTGTTTGGCGACGATCGGCGACTCGGAGGCGGCGAAGGCGCCGAGAATGTAGGGGGCGGGCTTCGACAGGCGGAGGATCACCTTGAGCGGCGTCGGCGTCTCGACGTCGACGACATTGGCGAAGGTCGCACGGCCGCGCGGATGAACCTTCTTCAGCGTCAGGATCGAGAAGGCCACGTCGGCGGCGGTGAACGGCTTGCCGTCGTGCCAGGTGACGTTCGGGCGCAGGTCGAACTCGAGCGACAGGCCGTCGGCGCTCTGCGCCCAGGCGGTGGCGAGTTGCGGCACCGGATTGAACTTCAGATCGTAGGCGAGCAGACCCTCGTTGATCTTCGGACCGATGATGCCGGTGGTACCGAAGGTGTTGTCGATCGGGATCAGATTGGCGGATTCGGTCGCCATCACCAGGCGCAACGTCCCACCTCGGGTCGGCGCCGCGACGGCGGGTCCGAGTCCGGCCAGCGGCGCGAAGAAGGGAAGCGTCGCGAGCCCGGCGAAGGCCCGTCGAGTGATCGTCGGCATCAGAACTCTCCAACCGAAGGGGACATGCCGACGCCAGGAGACGACCGGCAGGAATGCAATATTAGGCACATCATGATTAGATCGATAGAAATTATATATTGTTTTTCTGGGGTGAACGAGGAAACGGTGCCCGTCGATCGCCATCGTCGCCCCTCCTGCGGGTGGTGCGAACCGCGCCCTTACGGCGTCGCTCACCACCTTCGTCGGACGGTCGTGGCGCCGGATCGCGGGTCCGTCGGAGATCGTCGTGCCCGCGCGATCGTCGAAATCGGTCGCGCAGCGTTCCGGCGCGGGCCCGCGCTCCGTTCGGTTCGATGCGCCGTTCTCGGGCGCGATCTTCCCTCTTTTCGGTGTGTTCGATCCCTGTTCCGATCCGAATCTCTCCCGGTTCCTCGCCGCAGGGAATTCTGTCCACAAGGCCATGAAACCGCTCGTGATTTCATCTCTCGGCGAAGCCGATCGGGGTTCGATCGGCGGGATTTCCCTGAAAACAGGGAGTTCCCGAGACCCGTTCGCGCCCGACTGCGCCCACCGCCACCAACCTTCTGATTTCACAGAGATCCCCATATCTGTCGGACCCCGCCAGATGGTGTGGGCCGGCCAGAGACTCGTGGCGCATCGCATCGTGCGGCCGGACCGCGAGACCCGGTCGGTGCCGAACGAAGCGCCCGACGGGTCCGAATATCTCGCGAAGTCTGTTCGGTGGTGCCATTCGCGCCGCGTTGGCCCGGCGATGCAGACCAGTCCCTGCCCCCGTGACGATTCCCAGAGCGCTGCGATGCCGACGCATCCGAACGAAGATCCCCGCCGGCGTGGCGGGGATCTTCAGATCGGCTCTTGCCGGGTCGAACGGACGGATCACCCGAATCCGAGCGCTCGTCGCTGCTCGGTCCCGTCCTTCGGCAGATCGGCGGTGATCGCGGGTCGTTGGGCCGAGAGTTCGATCGGCTGGCGACCCTCGAGAATTGCTGTCGTGATGTCCGGGCGACGAAGTCCTTCGACGGCACGATCGGGTCGGCGAGCTGGCCGGCTTCGATGCGCCCCTTGCGGCCCTCCTCGTCGGCGAACCACGGCCCCTTCGCGGTCCACATCCCGAGCGCCGTCTCGCGTTCGAGGCTGTCGGCGCGCGGGTATCCGTCGGAGCGGTTTCACAAACTCGGCAAAAACAGCCGAACCGACCGAGGAGAAGACGAGGAGCTTGACCGCCACCCGACCAACCCACCATCTTCGCGGCAGGGCGGTGCTCGGCGAAAAACCCGGGGCGGTGCTCGGCGGGAATCGACCCACAGGCATCGATCCATAGGCGACCGATCAACCGACGTTGAAACGTGGAGCTTCCCTTGGACCGTCTCGAAGGGCCGATCGACGAGCTCTCCACACTCTGTGGGCCCATCCACGGCCATGGGCGATCGCCCTTCGTGATCGCGCAACTCGGACAGTCGCTCGACGGGCGGATTGCCACGCCAACCGGAAAATCGAGATATATCAATGGCGCTTCCGGCCTGGATCACCTCCATCGCCTGCGCGCGCTGGCCGATGTGATCGTCGTCGGCGTCGGCACCGTCGTCGCCGACGATCCTCGGCTCACGACGCGACGGGTCGAGGGCCGCAGCCCGGCGCGGGCGGTCATCGACCGCACGGGCCGGTCGTCGCGCACCGCCAAATGGTTGCAGGACGACGGCTGTCCCCGAATCGTGTTCTCGGACGACCCGGGAGGATGGCCGGCGGAGGTCGAGCGCATCGGCTCGGACCACGACATCGGCACCTTCGAACCCGCGAACATCCTGGCCGCCCTGGTGGCGCGGGGGCACCGCACCATTCTGGTGGAGGGCGGCGCCTCGACGATTTCCCGCTTTCTCGATGCCGGATTGGTCGATCGCCTGCATGTCTGCGTGGCGCCGATCATTCTCGGCTCGGGTCAGCCGGGATTGACCCTGAAGCCCATCGACGAGCTCGACGAGGCGCTTCGCCCGTGGACCCGGACCCATCTTCTCGACGACGGCGATGTTCTCTACGATTGCGATCTGCGACGTCGAGCTCGAGGAGGATCCGATGTCGGTCTCTGACGCGCCCCAGGACACCCCCACCGTGCCGGACCGCTACGGTCGCGCCGCGCGGTGGCTGCACTGGGTGATCGCCGTCTTCGTGGCCTGCCTGATCCCGCTCGGTCTCGCCATGGTGGCGCGCGGCGCGGCGACGAACTTCGACGGGCTGACCGATAGACTCTACAGCGCCCACAAGCTGCTCGGCTTCGTAGTGCTCTGGCTGATGATCCTGCGGGTGGTCGTGCGGTTGCGCCGCGGCGCCCCACCGCCGCTCGCCACGCTCACCCCGCTGGAGCGCGTGGCCTCTCAAGTGGTCCACGTCGTGCTCTACGTCCTCCTGCTGGTCGTGCCCCTGCTCGGTTGGGCGGGGGTCTCGGCGTTTCCCGCCCTGAACGTGTTCGGACTGTTCGATCTGCCGGCCATCCTGCCGGCCGATCAGGCGATCGCCGCCGTGATCCTCGGGGCCCACAAGCTGCTGGCCCTCGGTCTCGGCCTCGTCGCGCTCGCACATGTCGCCGCGGCCCTGCGACATCGGTTCCTTAAGCGCGACGGTGTGATGCGGCGGATGTGGCCGCCGGACTGACGCAGGCGCTCAGACGTGCGCGAAGACGTCTCGATGCCCGATCGTGACGGCGTGGGCCTTGGCGTGGCCTTCGGCCCAGTCGACGAGCGCCTCGCGCAGCGCCGGATCGATCTCTCCGGCGGCGCGCGCGAAGCCGTCGGTCAGGGCGGCGATCAGGGCGGCGTCGGCCGGCAGCAGTCGCCAGGGACTGTCGCCGGACCAGGTGACATAGCCCCGGCGTTCACACAGACGCGCCAGCGTCTCGCCGGCGTCCGGTCCGAGCGCCGGCCCGAAGCCCTTGTCGCCGCCTTGATGGCGGTTGAACGCGGCGACCACCCGCTCGTCGAGCGGGCCCGGGGGGTCCCAATGCGCCGCGCCGTCGTAGTTCAGCACGGCGTGGATGGGCACATGCCGTTCGCTCAGTGCGTCGACGAGGCGCTCCAGCCAGTCGCGGGAGACGAGATCGAACAGCGCGGCGGCCGTGACCAGGTCGGCGCCGAGGTCGCCGAACGTCAGACGACACGTGGTCAGATCGGCGCAGTCGAAGCGCACGTCGATCCGACGGCCGTCCTTCTCCAACACGACACCGGTCGCGCTCCGACTCGAGCCGTCGGCCCAGTCGCAGAGCCGATGGCGCGCCGCCAGCAGCAGATCGGCATCGCCGTCGATCAGGTGCCAGGACTGGCGCGGCGGCAAGGATGCGGCGAGGGCGCGCAGGTTCGAGCCGGTTCCGCAGCCGAGATCGACGACGGTGAGCGACGCGCGGGACGCGAAGTGGCGGCGGACCCGTTCCGCGATGTCCGGGTTGCGGGACGCATGGTCGACCGGCTCGCGCAGGGCCAGCCACGCGGCGTCGAACCCGCTCACCGGCCCGCCTCCCGCAGGGGCTGCAGGATCGTGGCCGCGGTCTGCGCCCAGGTCGGCAGCGATTGCGCGTGGCGCCAGGCATGGTCGGCCAACTGCCGTCGGCGGTCCGGCCGGGTCAGCAGCGTCCGGATCGCTTCGGCGAGACCGTCGACATCGCCCGGCGTCGTCAGAACGGCCGCCTCGGGCGGCACGGTGTGCGGGATGGCGCCGGCGCGGGTCGCCACGATCGCCAAGCCATGGGCCAGTGCCTCGGCCAGGGCCATTCCGTAACCCTCGAACAGCGATGCCGAGACGTACAGGTCCGCCGCATCGAACTCCCGCGCCAGCGCCGCTTCCGAGATCGCCCCGGTGAGGACGATGCGGTCGCCGAGCCCGAGCGAAGCGATCCGTCGTTCGACGGCCCGGACCTCGTCGGCGTCGCGGTCGATCGGGCCGACGATGTGGCACGTCCAATCCAGCGCGGACAACCGGGCCAACGCCTCGACGAGCGCGCCATGGGCCTTGCGGGGAATCACCGCGCCGACGCTCAAGAGCCGCGCCGGCCGGCCGCTGCCGTGGGCGCGCGGGCGCCTGTCCGTTCCGGGCTCCGCGACGGTCACGCGGCCGGGCGCGACGCCATAGTCCTCCTCGACGATGCGGGCGGTCGACGCGCTGGTGGCGATCACCGCCACCGTCTCGGCCAGGGCGGCCCGCTCGCTGGCCAGGAGCGACGACCTCCGTCGGTCGTCCAGTCCGGTCTCCAGAGCCAGGGGATGATGCACCAGCGCCACGACCGGACGCCCCAGCCGACGCAGCAGGTCCGCCGGCAGCGCGCCGAGCGCGAGGCCGTCGATCAGCACCGGCCGGCCGGGCGGCAGCTCGTCGAGCCGTCGCGTGGCCGTGGCCAACTCGTCCGACGTGGGAAACGGAAATCCGCCCGGCAGGACGACATGGTCGAATGCGTGTCCGGCGGCGCGCCACTCGGCCATCACGCGCCGGTCATAGCCATAGCCGCCGGTGGCCAGTTCGATGTCACCGGGTATGGCGAAGGCGAACCCCGTCATGCGCGGCTCCTCAGGTCGGGCTGGCTTCGTAGCTGGCGCGAGCGAGATCGGTCTCGTGCAGGGTGACGCGGATCTTCGACAGGCCGCGACCGTCCTCCCCCAACGCGCCGGCGCGGGCCGCGGCGGCGAGAGCGTCGAAGACGTGTCTGGCGAGAAACTCGGTGGTCGTGAGCTGCCCCGCGAACACCGGCAGGGCGTCGAGGTTCTGGTAGGCGAGTGGCTTCAGGGTCGCCCCGAGCACGTCGAGCGCCGCGCCGATGTCGACGACGACGTTCTTCGACGTCAGAGTCTCGCGGTAGAACGCGACGTCGACCACATAGGTCGCGCCGTGCAGGCCCTGGGCGGGCCCGAAGAACGGATCGGGCAACGAATGAGCGATCATGATGCGATCGCGGACTTCGACACAGTACATGATGTTCCCCTATCCGTAGTCGAGAAGGACCGCCAACGCATCCTCGCCGCCGGTCAACAGCGCCGGCAGTCGGGACGGTGCCTCGGCGAACGGGACGACGTGCGTGATCAGTCGGTCGAGACGCGCATCGTCCAAGAGCGCCATCGCCTTGGCCAGCCGACGGGGGTGCGACCAGCGGGGCCGGCGCGACGGTGATACGTGGCCGACCTGCGAGCCTATCAATTGCAGGCGGCGGCTGTGGAAACCTTCCCCCAACGGGACGGTCGGCGCGCGGTCGCCGTACCAACTCATCTCGACGACCCGGGCCTCGAGACCGCCGGCCGCGAGCGCCGTCGCCAGCCCGTCGGCGGTCGCACTGGTGTGAAAGACGATGTCGGCATCATCCCGTACGGCCTGTGGCGCGGCAAAGGCGGCGCCGAAGGCCTGCGCCAGCGCCGCCCGGTCCGGCCGTACGTCGACCAGCGTGACATCGGCGCCCGGCAGGGCGGCGGCGAGGGCCGTCACCAGGAGGCCGACCACGCCGCCGCCGACGACGGTGATGCGATCGCCAGGGCCGGCGCCGGCATCCCACAGGGCGTTGAGGGCGGTCTCCATGTTCGCCGCCAGCGTTGCGCGCCGCGGCGGAATGTTCGCCGGCACCGGCATCGCCGACGCGATGGGCAGGACATAGACATCCTGATGCGGATGCAGCGCAAAGACGGTGCGACCGAGCCACGCCTCCGGCCCGGCCTCGACGATGCCGACGCTCTGGTAGCCATATTGGACCGGGAAGGGGAACTCGCCTTTCTGGAGGGGCGCCCGCATACGCCGGTATTCGCCGGCGGGCACCGCGCCTTCGAGCACGAGGCGCTCGGTGCCGCGGCTGACGGCGGACGCGAGCGCACGCACCGTCAACATGTCCGCCGCCATCGCGCCGGCCGAGCCGCGTCGCAGCTCGTACCGCCCCGGCGCCACGCACCACAGTTGCACCGCGGATCGTTCTGACGGTTCTGCCATCTCGGACCGCGCCTCACTGCCCTCGGGAGGCATCCATTTAGAGCAGCAGATCGCGGTTTGATATAGAAGCGACGTGAACCGCCGCTGCGTCGGCCGTGTAGAATGACCACGGCGCGTCGCCCGGACGCGTCGGCCACCGGATGGGCCGGCATGAACGAGACCGAGACGATCGCGGACGACCGCCTCATGGCCGCCGACGGTGCCGGCGGCAGGACGCCGACGGGCGTCCAGAGCACGCGCCAGCTCCGGCTGAGACGCGCGGTCGTCCTGCTCCTCAATGTGGCGACCTATGTCGGGCTCGTGGGGCTGTTCGCCCGGCTCCTGGCGCATGGTGGCTTCACGGCTCTCGACGCGCTCCTGCTCGTCGCCTTCTGCCTCTCGACGCCCTGGACGATCCTCGGCTTCTGGAATGCGCTGATCGGCCTGTGGCAACTGCACGGCGGCGGCGACGCGTCCCGGTCGGTCTACCCTTATGCGTGCCGGGCGGCCGAGGACGAACCGATCACCGCACGGGTCGCGGTGGTGATGGCGCTGCGCAACGAGGACCCTGAGCGCGCGTTCGCCCGCTTGCGAACCATGCGGGAGGATCTGGCGCGCAACGGTTGCGACGACGGGTTCGCCTGGTTCGTGCTGTCCGACACCACCCACGCCGACATCGCCGTGGCGGAGGAAGCGGCTTTCGCCGGTTGGCGCGCCACGCTCGGCCCGGAGGCACGGCTCCACTACCGCCGTCGCAGCGACAACGTGGGCTTCAAGGCCGGCAACATCCGCGATTTCCTGACACGCTGGGGCGACGACCACGACCTGATGCTGGTGCTCGACGCCGACAGCTTCCTCGGCGGGTCGAGCATCCTGCGCATGGTTCGGATCATGCAGGCCAATCCCATGCTCGGCATTCTGCAGAGCCTGGTCGTGGGTATGCCGTCGCGCTCGCCCTTCGCGCGCATCTTCCAGTTCGGCATGCGCCACGGCATGCGCTCCTACACCATGGGGGCGTCCTGGTGGGCCGGGGATTGCGGCCCCTATTGGGGCCACAACGCGGTGATCCGGATCGCGCCGTTCAAGGCGCATTGCGATCTGCCGCTGCTCCCGGGCAAAGGGCCGCTCGCCGGTCATGTCCTGTCGCACGACCAGATCGAGGCGGCGTTGATGCGCCGCGCCGGCTTCGAGGTGCGCGTGCTGCCGGAGGAGATCGACAGCTACGAGGAAAACCCGCCGCACATCGCCGAGTTCACCCGCCGCGACCTGCGTTGGTGCCAGGGCAACATGCAGTACCGGCGCCTGATCACCCTGCCCGGCCTGCTCGCGACGAGCCGGTTCCAGATCGCCTGGGCCATGCTGATGTATGTCGGTGCGCTCGCCTGGGTCGCCTTCATGATCCTGGCCGCGCTCGAGGTGTTCGACACCGGGACACCGGACGGACCATTCCCGGCGGTGCTCGCCACGACGCTGTTCGTCGTGACCTTCGTCATGAGTCTGGCGCCGAAGCTGGCGGGGCTCGTCGACGTGCTCTGTCGCGCCGGTGAACGGCAGCGCTATGGCGGCACACGACGGCTGCTGGGTGGAGCATTGCTGGAGTTCGTGTTCTCCGTGCTGCTGGGGCCGGTCGTGGCGTTCCGGGTCGCGATCTTCATGGTGGGTCTCATGTTCGGGCGCACCGTGACCTGGGACGCGCAGGCGCGCGACGCCGCGCGCCTGTCGTGGCGCACGGCCTTGTCCGGCCTCTGGCCGCAACTCCTGTTCGGGGGCGTGCTCGGCGGGCTGCTCCAGGCGCAGGCGCCTGCCGCCCTGATATGGGCGGCGCCCGTCCTGGCTGGCCTTCTCGGCGCCGTTCCCTTCGCCGTGCTGACCTCCGAACCCGCCTTTGGACGCACGCTGGCCCGTCTCGGTCTGTGCGCGACGCCCGAGGAAGTCCGGCCGTCGCCGTGTCTGGCGGCGTTGGACGAGGCGCAGAAGCGGTCATGAGGAAACGGGCCTCGGAGCTCGCCGCAAGGCGCGAAATTTCCCCGGATTTTCCCTGCGAGCAAGGAATTGTGGAGACCAATTCGGGCTCGACGGCGCCCGCCGCCACTCCCCCCTGCTGAAGGACCGTCGACCGCTCGGCCGTCGGGCGCAGCACCGCAATCGCAGCCCGCACGTCCGCAACCACGCTCCGAGCCCTCCGCCCGCGCCGGTCCGCGAGAATTGCTCGGCCCAGGCCCGGACGCGTTCGCCTCGTGCAGGGTCGAAGCGATGATCCGCCCCGGTCTCGACGCCGCCGCGATTGGTGACGCGGGCGATCGAGGCGAGGCGCCGGCGGCAGACGGCACAACCCACGACGAGGTCATCGATGGCGTGACGCGTTCGAAGGCCGCGGAAAGATCGGCGCCCCCGAGGGCGAAGCTGCCACCGCCGCTCGCCCGAGCCGGCGGCGCGAGCGTCAGTCCCCGGCGGCGTGATGGCTGTGCAGGAGCAGCGGGTCGATCGAGCTGGACTCCTTCAGCGCGCGCAGGCCGAACGTCGAGCGGGTGTGTTGAATGCCGGGAATCCGGTAGAGGCTCTCCCGGATGAAGCGCTCGTAATGCTCCGTCCCGGAGACGATGACCTTCACGAGGTAGTCGTAGTCGCCCGTCGTGAGATAGGCCGAGACGACCTCGGGTATCCGCACGAGGGCATCGCCGAAGGCGCCGATGATCTTGTCGTCGTGCTTGTTCAGCGTGATCTCGATGAAGACCACGTTGGCGAAGCCCATCGCCTTGTGGTTCAGAACCGCCTCGTAACGGTCGATGAAACCGCCCGCCTCGAGACGTTTCAGCCGGGTCCAGCACGGCGAGGACGAAAGCCCGACCTCGGTTGCGAGCTCGTTGATGGTCAATCGCCCATTGCGCCGCAGCGCCGACAGAATCCGGCGATCCATGAGGTCGTAGGCCGGAGCCTTCTCGGTCGGCGCCCCCTCGGAATGAACGTTCTTCGTTCTGGCCATTCTCGCAGATCCTATCCCGACAAATCCGCCGTTTGACCGAAGCACAGCATAAATTCGGGGGCAAGACCCGCTAAATACAGATGGTTCCGTTCTGCGATGGAGTCTTCCGTGAAAGACGCCCCGATCATCGCCGCCGCGACCATCGAGACCGTGAGGGACGGCGCCTGCGCCTGCCTCTGCGGACCGATCGCCGCCGTCGGCCCCGGTCGGGGATGAGGAGCGGCGCCCATGGCCTTCGACATCCCCGGTTCGAACCGAAGGAATGAGAAGGCCGGCGCCTCCGACGCGCCATTTCTGCAACTGGCCCGTCCACCCCGGCGCCTCTTCGTCTTCCTCGGCGAGGCCGGGGCCGGAAAATCCGAGATCGCGATCAATCTCGCCTTCGCCCTCGCCGGCGCCGGCCACCCGGTCCGTTTCTTCGATCTCGACCAGACCAAGCCCCTGTTTCGCTCGCGCGAAGCGGCCGGGGCGATGCGGGCGGCGGGGATCGTCGTCCACGGCGAAGAGCAGCAGCTCGATGCCCGCACCGTGCCGCCGGGCCTGCGCGACCGTCTCGGCGACGACGGCGGCCGGGTGATCGTCGACGTCGGCGGCGACGCCCAGGGCGCGACCATGCTCGGGCAGATGGCCGACGTCTGGCGCGACGACGTCGCCGCCTTCCTGGTGGTCAATCCCTACCGCATCTTCGCCGAACCGCAGCTGGTGGCCGACGCCCTCGCGGCGATCGATCGGGCCGCCCGCGTGCCGGTGACCGGAGTCGTCGCCAATCCCAATTTCGGCGCGGTCACCACCCTCGCCGACGTCCTCGACGGCGCCCGCGCGGTCGAACGCCTGATCGCGGGGACCGGCTACCCGATCGCCGCGGTCGCCGCCCCCGCCCCCCTCGCGGCGAGGGTCGCCGCCGCCCTGCCCGAATCCCTCGTCCTGCCGATCACCCGCCGGATCGTCACCGCCTGGGACGAAGCCGCCTGAACCGGAGACCGACTATGGCCACGCATGTCGCGATCGACAGAGACCTCTGCAAGAGCTGCGGCTACTGCGTCGATGCCTGCCCGCAGCAGCAACTGCGCATCGGCAAGGCCCTCAACGCCGCCGGTTACCGGGTGGTCGAAGTGCTCGACGAACGCGAGTGCACGGCGTGCAAGACCTGCACCGTGGTCTGCCCCGAGGCGGCGATCGGCCTCGAGAGCTTCGACCTTCTCGAAGCGGCGTGAGGAGGATGCCATGGACCGCGCATTCCTGAAGGGCAACGAGGCGATCGCCGAAGCCGCCGTACGGGCCGGCTGCCGGTTCTTCGCCGGCTATCCGATCACCCCGCAGAACGAAATTCCCGAATACTTCTCCCGCCGCATGCCGGCGGTCGGCGGGGTCTTCGTCCAGGGCGAGAGCGAACTCGCCTCGATCGCCATGGTGATGGGCGCGTCCTGCGCCGGTCGCCGGGCGATGACCTCGTCGTCGAGCCCGGGCATGTCGCTGAAGGCCGAGGGCATCTCGACCATGGCCGGCGCGGCGGTCCCGACGGTGATCGTCGACGTCGCCCGCACCGGCGCCGGCACCGGCCACATCTATCCCGGCCAGAACCAGTACGCGATGGCGACCAAGGCGCCCGGCCACGGCGGCTTCAAGGTGATGGTCTTCGCCCCCTCGACCGTCCAGGAAGCGGTCGATCTGACCTATGCCGCCTTCGACTATGCCGACCGCGACCGCAACCCGGTGATCGTGCTCGCCGACGGACTGATCGGCGGCATGATGGAGGCGGTCGAGCTGCCGCCGATGCGCGACGACGGGCCCGATCGCCGCGACTGGGTCCTCGACGGCGCCAAGGGGCGGCCGAAACGGGTGGTTTCGTCGATCATCTGGGACGGCGCCGAGCTCGAGGCCTTCCAGGAGTCCCGCGCCGCCATCTACCGGCGCTGGGCGGCGAACGACGTGCGCTTCGAGACCCGCGAGCTCGACGACGCCGAGATCGTCGTGGTCGCCTACGGCACCGCGGCGCGGGTCGCCGGTACCGCCTTGAAGACGCTGCGGGCCGAGGGCATCAAGGTCGGGATGATCCGGCCGATCACCGTCTCGCCCTATCCCTTCGCGGCCTTCGACGCTCTCGACTACCGCCGGGTCCGCCACGTGTTGTCGGTCGAGATGTGCGTGCCGGCGCTGATGGTCGAGGACGTCGAGCGCGCCGTCGGCCGGCGGGCGACGGTGTCGAGCTTCGGCCGCGGTGGCGGTCACGTCCTGTCGCCGGCCGAGGTCGCGGCGGCGGTCCGGCGGCTGGTTCCGGGAGACGCGTCATGAACATGATCTATCACAAGCCCGAAGCCCTCGAAGGCCACATCAGTTCCTATTGCCCGGGCTGTCTGCACGGCGTCGCCCATCGTCTGGTCGCCGAAGTGATCGACGAACTCGGCATCCGGGAGCGGACCCTGGCGGTGCTGCCGATCGGCTGCGCCACCCTCGGCACCAACTACTTCAACGTCGATCTGGTCGTCTCCAACCACGGCCGCGCGCCCGCCGTGGCGACCGGCTACAAGCGCTCGCGGCCGGAGAACATCGTCTTCACCTATCAGGGCGACGGCGACCTCGCCTCGATCGGTCTCGGCGAGATCCTGCACGCCGCCAATCGCGGCGAGAATTTCACGACGATCTTCATCAACAACGGCATCTACGGCATGACCGGCGGCCAGCTGGCGCCGACCTCGCTGGTCGGCCAGAAGGCGACCACCGCCCCGGACGGCCGCGACCCCAAGACCATGGGCTACCCGCTGCACATGGCGGAGCTGATCGCCCAGCTCGAGGCGCCGGTGTTCGTCGCCCGCTTCTCGCTGCATCGCGCCGCCTACATCCTCAAGGCCAAGGCGGGGATCCGCAAGGCTTTCGAGAACCAGATCGCCGGACGCGGCTTCTCCTTCGTCGAACTGCTCAGCAACTGCCCGACCAACTGGGGTCTGAGCCCGGCCGAGAGCCTCGACCACATCCGCGAAAAGATGATTCCGGTCTTCCCGTTGAAGACCTTCAAGACCATCTGAGGACCCCCGCCATGGAAAACAGCTTGCTCGTCGGCGGTTTCGGAGGCCAGGGCGTGGTGCTCATCGGCCAGTTGCTCGGCTATTCGGCGACCGAAGCCGACCTCCACGCCACCTTCTTCGCCTCCTACGGCGCCGAGATGCGCGGCGGCACGGCCAACTGCACCGTGCTGATCTCCGACGACGAGATCGGCTCGCCGGTGGTCTCCGAGGTCGACACGGTGATCGCCCTCAACGAGCCGTCGCTCGCCCGCTTCGAGAGCTGGGTGAAGCCCGGCGGCACGATCATCGTCAATTCTTCGATGGTGACCCGCGCGGTCGGACGCAACGACGTCAAGGCCGTCTACGTCGCCGCCAACGACATCGCCCACGACCTCGGCAACGACAAGGCGGCGAACATGGTGATCCTCGGCAGCTACATCGGCGCCACCCATGCGCTCGATCCGGCCACCGTCATCCGCACGATGCGCGCCAAGATGGCCGCCAAGGCGCCGTTCCTCGCCTCGAACGAGGCGGCGATCCGGGCGGGCTTCGCGCTCGCCGATCACCCGGTGCGCGAGGCGGCGGAATGAGCTTCGCCCATTTCTCCGAGCTCTTGGAGCACATCCGGGCCCGGCGCAGCCCGCGCCGTCTCGCCGTCGTCGCCGCCGACGACCCCCACGCCCTCGAAGCGGTGCTCGACGCCGTCCGCGACGGGGTCGTCGAGCCGATCCTGATCGGCGACGCCGCGGCGATCGCGATCCTGCTGCGCCGGCTCGGCGAACGCCCCGACCGTTTCCGCATCGAGGACGTCGCCGACCCGACCGCCGCCGCCCGGCGCGCGGTGGCCCTGGTCCACGTCGGTGAGGTCGATCTCCTGATGAAGGGCCGGCTCGAAACCGCGACGCTGATGCACGTCGTCGTCGACCGGTCGAGCCGCCTGCGCACCGCGCGCGTCATGTCGCACCTCGCGGTGCTGGAGATCCCGACCTATCACAAGCTCCTGGCGATCACCGACGTGGCGCTCAACCTCGCCCCCGACGTCGAGCAGAAGCACCAGATCACCCTCAACGCCGTCGAAGCCCTCGCCGCGATGGGCGTCGTTCGGCCCAAGGTGGCGGTGATGGCCGCCGCCGAGGAGCTCAATCCGAAGCACCTCGACAGCCTGGATGCGGCCGAACTCAAGCGCCGCAGCCTCGCCGGCGACCTCCCCGGCTGCCTCGTCGAGGGGCCGATCTCCTACGATCTGGCCATCGATCGCGAGGCGGTGACCTTGAAGCGCTACGCCAGCCCGGTGGCCGGCGACGCCGATCTCCTGGTGGTGCCGGGGCTGACCGCCGGCAACCTGCTGGTCAAGGCGCTGATGTTCTCGGCCGGCGCCAAGTTCGCCGGTCTGGTGCTCGGCGCGAAGGTGCCGGTGGTGATGACCTCGCGCTCGTCCACCGCCCTCGACAAGCAGATGTCGATCGTCCTCGCGGCGGCCGCGACCCGGGAGCTGGTCCATGGCTGAGGCACGCCGGATCCTGGTGATCAATCCCGGCTCGACCTCGACCAAGGTCGCCGTCTACGAGGACACCCGCGAGATCTTCCGCGTTTCGCTGGAGCACCGCGCCGAGGACCTCGCCACCTATCCGACCGTCGCCGCCCAGTACGAGATGCGGCGCAGCGCGGTGCTCGACGCGCTCGCGGAAGCCGGCATCGCGGTCGAGACGCTCGACGCGATCGCCGCCCGCGGCGCCGCGCTGCCGCCGCCGCTCGAGGGCGGGGCCTATCGGATCGACGACGCGATGGTCGAGATCCTGTGTCGGCGCCCGGTGATCGAACACGCCTCCAACGTCGCCGCGCCGATCGCCCACGACCTCGCCCGGCGGCTCGGCATCCCGGCCTACATCTACGATTCCGTGGTCGCCGACGAACGCGACCCGATCGCCCGGCTCTCCGGGCTGAAGGAACTGCCGCGCATCAGCCTGAGCCATGTCCTCAACATGCGCGCCCAGGCGATCAAGGCCGCCGAGCAGATCGGCCGCCCCTATCGCGATCTGACGCTGATCGTCACCCATCTCGGCGGCGGCATCTCGTCGTCGCTCCATCGCGGCGGGCGGATGATCGACAACGTCTCGGAGGACGAGGGGCCGTTCTCACCGGAACGCGCCGGCCGCGTGCCGCGGCGTTGGCTGATCGACCTCTGCTACGCCGGCACCCACGACCATGCCACCTTGCGCCGGATGCTCTACGGCCGCGGCGGGCTCGTCTCCTATCTCGGAACCTCCTCGGCGGTCGAGGTCGAGCGACGCATCGCCGCCGGCGACGTGGAGGCCGAGCTGGTCTATCGCGCGATGGCGCAGCAGATCGCCAAATCGATCGGCGAATTGGCAACGGTGGTCGCAGGATCCGTCGACGCGATCGTGCTCACCGGCGGCATCGCCCATTCGGCGCTGCTCACCGGCTGGATCGCCGAGCGGGTGTCGTTCCTCGCCCCGGTCCTGGTCCTGCCCGGCGAGAACGAACTGGAATCGCTCGCCCATGGCGTCCTACGGGTTCTCTCCGGCCGAGAGCCGGCCAAGGACTACGCTCCGCCCTGCCCGGCGTGACCTCCGCCGGGCCGCGCGGAACCGCACCGGAAGCGCCGCCGCGTGTCACCGCTCGCGCACCGCGTCGTGGCCGATCTCGCGCAGCGGCGACAGCAGGAAGTCGATCAATCGGCGGTGCCCGGTGGCGATCTCCGCCTTGACCGCCATGCCCGGCAGCAGGGCCGCAGGACGCCCGTCGACCTCGAAACTCCCGGGATCGACGAGGGCGATGTGGACGGTGTAGCGCAACCGCTCGCTCCCCTGGACCCAATCCGTCTGGTCGGCGGTGCGTTCGCCACCGGCCCGTGTCGCGCCGTCGCCCACCGTCGCCTCGGCGTCGCGGTCGATCGACACCACCTTTCCCCGCATCAACCCGTAGCGGGTGAAGGGGAAGGCATCGATCTTCAACTCGACCGACTGGCCGGCCGAAATGAAGCCGACGTCGCGATTCTCCAGCACCGCCTCGATCGCGATGCCGCTCACCGCCGGAACGATCGACAGGAGCTGTTGGGCCGGCGTCACCACGCTGCCGACCGCCGCCGGCCGCAGTTGCTGCACGGTGCCGTCCATCGGCGCGCGCAGGGTGGCGAGGTCGAGGCGTCGGGTCGCCTTGGTGAGGGCCTCGGAGGCGATGCGGATCCTGTCGACCGCGCGCGCACGCTCGTTCATTGCCTCGACCCGGGATTGGGCCAGCGCCGCCTCGCGCCGACGCGCGATGCCGACGATCGCCGCGTCGAGCGCCGCGACCTTCGCGCCGGTGATCTCCAGTTCGGAACGCATGTCGATCATCTGCTGCTGGCTCTGCAGCTTCAGCGGAATCGACGAGTTGCCGAGGGCCGCGGCCGCGCCGTGGATCTGCGCGAGCTGTTCGACCAGCGGCAGCGTCTGCTTCAATTTGTCGACCGTCAACTCGAGCGACACGCGTTCGGCCGTGCGCTGCCGGCTCTCGGCGTCGAGCCCGGCGACCTGGGCCGCCAGGGCCGCGACCTGGGCGGCGAGCTGGGTCCGCGCCCGCTCCCGGTCGTTCGCCGTCGCGGCCGCGATCGTGGAGAAGTCGGCGGCGGAGTTCCCGTCGAGGAAGGCGGTGAGGCGCGCCTCGTCGAGCCGGGCGGCGACGAGATCGGTTTCGGCGTGGTCGCGCTCGGCGCGCGCCGCGGTCTTGTCGAGCTCGATCAGTGGATCGCCCGCGGCGACCGTCTGACCGTCACGGATCAGCACGGCTTCGATCGTCGCCGTTTCGACCGGCTGGACCACCACCGTCCGGGTGTGGGCGACGATCTTGCCGGAGGCGACCGCGACGATGTCGACCTCGCCGACGATCGCCCAGCCGAGGGCGGCGAAGGCGGCGAGCGACACCGCGAGCAGGATCCGGCGCCCGAGCGGATTGGGCGGCGTCTCCATCACCTCCAGCGCCGCCGGCAGAAAGGCGCGTTCCAGGCTCGCCTCCTCCGGCGTGCCGACGAGGCGCAGAGGCGGGCGGCGCACGGGATTGACGGCCATCATCGAGCGATCTCCTCAGCGGCCTGTCGACTGGATGCGATTGAGGGCGGCATAGCGACCGTTCTTCGCCACCAGATCGTCGTGACTCCCGTCTTCGACGATCCGCCCGTCCTCGATGGTCAGGATGCGGTCGGCGCTGCGCACGGTCGACAGGCGGTGGGCGATGACGATCACCGTGCGACCGGCGACGATCTCGCGCATGTTCGTCTGGATGATGCTCTCCGACTCGTAGTCGAGGGCGGAGGTCGCTTCGTCGAAGATCAGGATGCGCGGATCGCCGACCAGCGCCCGCGCGATGGCGATGCGCTGACGCTGACCACCCGACAGCGAAACACCCCGTTCGCCGATCGACGTGTCGTAACCGCGCGGCATGCGGACGATGAAGTCGTGGGCCCCGGCGAGGCGGGCCGCGGCGATCACCCGCTCGATCGGCATCGCCGGATCGATGAGGGCGATGTTCTCCCGGACCGATCGGTTGAACAGGACGTTCTCCTGCAACACCACGCCGATCTGGCGGCGCAGCCAGGCGGGGTCGAGCAGGGTCGCGTCGGTGCCGTCGACCAGCACCCGCCCCGACTCCGGCTGGTAGAGTCGTTGGACCAGCTTGGCGAGGGTGCTCTTGCCCGAGCCCGACGCGCCGACCACCCCGATCACCTGACCGGCGGGGATCGAGAGGGTCAGGTCGCGCAGGACCGGCGGTCCATCGATCCCATAGCGGAACGTGACGCGTTCGAATTCGATGCGGCCGTCGAGTGGCGGCCGATCGTCGGAGGCGGTGGTCGCCGGCTCGACCGGCGTGTCGAGAATATCGCCGAGCCGCTCGACCGACAGCCGGACCTGATGGAAGTCCTGCCACACCTGGACCAGCCGCAGCACCGGCCCACTCACCTGCGAAGCGAGCATGTTGAAGGCGACGAGTTCGCCGACCGTCAGCCGGTTGGCGATCACCAGCCCGGCGCCGAAGAACAGGGTCGCCGCACCGACGCACTTGTTGATCAGATTGGCCGACTGGGTCGCCCAGTTGCCGATCGAGGTGGCGGCGAAGGCGGCGGAGACATAGGCCGCGAGTTGCTCCTCCCACCGTCGGCGCATCTGCGGCTCGACGGCCATCGCCTTGACCGTCTCGATGCCGGTGACGCTCTCGACCAGAAACGCCTGGTTCTCGGCGCCACGCCGGAACTTCTCGTCGAGACGGCGCCGGAAGGCCGGAGTCGTGACGATCGACAGCAGCGCATAGAGCGGCAGGCTGCCGACCACGATCCACGCCAGCGTCGCGCTGTAGAGGAACATCACCCCGATGAACACGGTGCCGAAGGCGAGATCGAGCACCAGGGTCAGGCTGGAGCCGGTGATGAACTGGCGGATGGTCTCGAGCTCGCGCACCCGGGCGACGCTGTCGCCGACCCGCCGCGCTTCGAAATAGGCGAGCGGCAGGCGGACGAGATGCCCGAACACCCGCGCCCCGAGTTCGACGTCGATCCGGTTCGACGTGTGGCTGAACAGGTGGGTCCGGAGGCCCGACAGCAGGGCGTCGAAGGCGGCGATCAGCACGAGCCCGGCGACCATCACTTCGAGGGTCGAAAAGCCGCGATGCACCAGCACCTTGTCGATGACCGTCTGGAACACGATCGGCGTCGCCAGGGCGAACAGCTGGACGACGAAGGAGGCCAGCAGCACCTCGGCGAAGATCGACCGGTACTTTCGCACCGCCCCCCAGAACCACGAGAGGTCGAACCGACGGCCGGGATCACCGAGCGCGGCGCGTTTGGCGAGCAGGATCAGATCGCCCGACCATTCGCGCTCGAAGTCGGCGAACGGGACCAGCCGCGGGACCGGATCGGCAGCGCCCTGAACGAGCACCCCCTCCTCCGCCGTGACCCGGCCGATCACCACGTAACGGCCGTCGGTGAGCCGGGCGATCGCCGGAAGCGGCGTCTTCGCCAGCCGCCGGATCGAGGAGCGGGCCCGACCCGCCTTGACCGGAAAGGCGCGTGCCGCCCGAATGAGATCGTCGAGGTCGAGCGCATCGGATCGACCGGTCGCGTGACGAATCGCTCCGGGATCGGCGACGATGCCGATCAGTCTGAGGGCGAGCGCCAATGCCCAGGCACCCTGATCCGCTTCGACGTGCATGAACGCGTCCCCTGTCGTGTCGAGGGGAGCATCGCTTATTCCACTTAGAGCCCGGTTAAGACGCGCTCCGAGCTCGCGATGGCCGCCGGCGGCCGGCGACGGGGCGTTCTCGTTCAACCGAGCGGCGAGGCCAGGGTCGAGGTCGTGACGGAGGTGAGCGACATCGCCACCATGGCGGTCGAGCTGGTGCCGCTGGTGACCGAGGCGATCGACTGAGCGAACAGTGTCGCCGTGGCTTCGAGCGAGATACCGACCGTCGGATCGGTCGCTCCGCCCGCCAGATCGGCGACCGCCTTGACCGTCGAAGTCGTGCCGGTCGACGAGGTCTTCGTGGTGGCCATCGTGCCGGCGCCGACGTTGTCGACGGTGATCACGTCGCCGGCGGCGAGCAGGGTCGCAAGGCTCACCTCGAAGGTCGTCGCCCAGGTCTGGCCGGGCTCGGTGCCCCAGGGGTTGCGGACCTGCAGCAGGCCGGTCGCGCCGTCCCAGCCGTAGATCGACATGGCGTGTCCGGCGACCAGCGTGGTCTTGCCCGAGGAATCTCTGGCATTGGTGTAGGACGACAGGACGACGTCGTCGCCGGCCGCGATGTCGGCGATCAGTGTGTTCAGGACCGAAGCGTTCGACAAGCCGGCCGAATAACCCACCCGGCTCAGAGACGAATTGTAGACGTTGCAGGTCCAGGACCCCTTGGCCGAGCAGAAGTCGGTGATCTGCGAGGCGCCGGTGATCTCTTCGAGGGCGTATTCGGGGGCGCCGCCGTTGCCGATCGTCGTCCAGCTGTTGCCGTAGTTGTAGATGTTGCCGGTCACCGTGCCGGAGGTCTGCAGTTCGGCATAGGCCTTCTCGGCGAGACTCGCCCAGACATCGGTGCCGCAATAGTTGAAGATGGTGCCACCGTTGGCGAGGCTGGTATTGACCGTCACCCAGGTGGCACTGCCGTTGACGTAGAACTTGACGCCGTAGCTGCCGTTGCCGTTGTCGGTGAACATCGATTTGATCAGCGACGAATTCTGGTCGGCGACCTCGGCCAGACTGGCGAGCAAGAAGCAGTCACCGATGAAGCCCTGATTGACGTCGTTCATGGTCGGGCCGGACGACGCGAACAGCGGCTTCGACACCGCCGAATAGGAGACGGTATAGGTACCGTAGCCGCTCAGCGTGAACCGGCTGGCGGGCAGATCGGAGCCGAGGAACCACTTGCCGATCAACTCGTTGAGCTGGGTCGCGGTCGACCCGGCGGCGAGGTTGCCGAGCGCCACGGACGTCGCGGCCCCACCCGTCCAGGTGGCGTTGGCCTTCGATCCGCCGACCAGCGAACCGGCCAGCGCCGTCAGATAGGCGGAGGTGGAGACGCCGTTGGCGAGATCGGCGACGAGGGTCTTCAGATCGGCGAACTGGGTCGCGCTGAGCGTCGACTTCGCCGAGGTCAGCGACGAGGCGACGTCGGAAAACACCTTGACCAGTTCGGCGTAGGTGATCGTGCCGTCGGCGACGGCGGTGGCGACGTCGCTCTGGATCGCCGCCGTCTTGATCGAGCTCACCCAGGCGGGGAGCTTGGTGGCGGTCGGCGTGGCCGTCGCCGTCGGGGTGGTCGACGCCGTGACGACCGATGGCGTGGTCGTCTTGAGCGTGGTCGTCGTGGCGGCGACCGCGAGACCGAAACCGAAGGCCGAGCCATCGGCGACCGTGACGGCCGATGCGAGTGCATCCACGCCGCGTGCCGGTTGAGAGGAGATCAGCCCATCGGCGAGGTCGAGCAGCGTCTCCTCGCTGGACGACGACCCGAGGTCGGTCGATTTCGCGGATTTCTGACGATCGAACTTCGCGAACATGTACGACATCGGATCCGACTCCGGTGAAAAGGGGGTGCGACTTCGCGAGGCGTCGCTCGGCCAAGAGTCGCATCATCGGTGCCGGAACTTGAGAAGAAGCATTCGAAATCGTGAAAATTGCGCCTTTCGGCCTCGATCGAGCGCAAGACCCGAGTCGAGGCGTCGATGTGCGGAGACCGATCGAAGTCCGAGGGCCTCGCCCACCGACAATTCGGAGTGAACGGAGCCTCGGGCCGGAGTCCTCCCCAGGAAGACGACCGCGCCTGACTTTCCGTGTTGCCGACAAGGCGTCGGAATACCTGTGACCGAGGCACACGCAACCCGATTGCGCGTGCCGCGTGGCCACGGCGACGAGCGACCGCGCGCTCTCCGCGGGCTGTGTCCCGAGGGAACCGTCTACATTCGCCTCGAACGCTCAGAGGTCCGTGCGGCTGAGAGCCTTCTGAAGGGCCGCTGCGAGCGCGGGTGGGCAATAGCCGTCGGTGGGGATACCGCGCATGACCGCGTTGAGTCGTTCGATGCTGAGCTGATTGACTCCAAATCCCGTCGCTCTGCGGACGTAATTCTCCAAGAGAGCATCCAACTTGAAATTCTTATTTCCAGATGTGTGGTGATCGAATGGTTCGGGAAGCGGGCTGATGTAGCCGTCGTGCACGACCCGCCGAAATGTATTCTGCTCCATGGCGCGCATGACCGCACTGGTTCGCGGCCCCCAATAGCCGTCCACTTCCGTGAGTTCGTAACCCAGTTCAAAAGTATACGACCAATACACGAGGAGATATTGCGCGAACCGCACGTCGTCCCCATGTGATCCAGGGCCAATCTGCCGGTCGATGTTCCAATAGAGCCAGCGATTCTTATCCGACGACAACAGGATCAGCACATGCATCTCGAACACTCCCATACCATGGGCCGCGGCGCATTTCATCTGCGAGACTACGCGTAAATACGGTGATTGGCGAGCCCGCTCGCGCCGACGGTCGGGTCGAGGTCAGGGTCGAACGCGTGGCCGCTCTCCGAACGACGACCTGCATCTGCGTCATCGGGCGCAGGCTCGCCAACTCGGAACCGCCCCCCATACCCGGACAGGCCCCCGACCGACGATCCATCGGTCGCCACGCGTCGCCACGCCGAAGACCGTTGCGACGGTGGCCGCTCAACGGATGCCGGCCCGCATGAACGACTGAACGAATTGGCGCTGAAAAATCAGGAAGGCGCCGAGCAAGGGACCGGCGGTCATCAGGGTCGCGGCGGTGATCACCGACCAATCGATCCCCTGGTCGACCGAAGAGAACACCGAAAGGCCGACCGTCAGCGGCCGGGTCTCGACGGAGTTGGTGATGATCAGCGGCCACAGGAAATTGTTCCAATGGTAGCTGACCTGGACCAGGCCATAAGCGACGTAGATCGGCCGGGCCGCCGGGACATAGACACGCCACAACACCCCGAAGGTGCCGCAACCTTCGATGCGGGCGGCTTCCTCGAGTTCCTTCGGCACGGTCTTGAAGGTCTGACGCAGGAGGAAGATGCCGAAGGCCGAGGTGAGATAGGGCAGCGCGATGCCCCACAGCGTGTCGACCGCGCCGAGCATCTTCATCGTGCGGTAGTTGACCACCGCCAGGATCTCCGGCGCGATCATCAGCTGCAACAGGATCAGCGCGAACAGGACATCGCGGCCGCGGAACTCGAGGCGCGCCAGGGCGAAGGCCGCCATGGTGCAGAGCACGATCTGCGCCGAGACGATCACCGTCACCAGAACGATGGTGTTGAGGAAATAGCGGGCGAAGGGCGCGGCGATCCAGGCGCGGCGGAAGTTGTCGAGCGACAGCGGCGCCGAGAGATCGAAATGGGTGGCATAGGCCGGCGGGTGGAAAGCCGTCCAGATCGCATAGACCAGCGGCAGCAGCCACAGGATCCCGACGGTCCAGGCCAGGGCGGTGTCGACGGCATGGGCGACGTGAGCGAGGGGCGTGCGCTTCATCGATAGTGCACTCCGCGCCCGGCGACGAGAAACTGAATCAGCGCCAGGGTCGACAGAATGGCGATCAGCACGATGGTCAGCGCCGTCGCCTGACCCTGGTCCCAGAACTTGAAACCGACTTCGTAGAGGTGGAACAGCAGCACGTTGGTGGCGTTGTCGGGGCCGCCGCCGGTCATCAGGAAGATGTGGTCGATGGTGCGGAAGGCATTGATCACCGCGTTGACCAGGATGAACAGCGTCACCGGCTTCAGGAGTGGCCAGGTCACCCGCCGGAAGAACGTCGATCGCGAAGCGCCTTCGATCGACGCGGCCTCCCGGAGATCGGGCGAAATCTGCTGGAGGGCGGCGAGATAGAAGATCATGAAGAACCCGGCTTCCTTCCACACCGTCACGACCATGATCGCGGCGAGCGCCGAGTGCGGATGGCCGAGCCAGTTCGTGGCCGAAAAGCCGAAGAGATGGGCGATCTGATCGAGCAGGCCGTAGCTCGGCGTGTAGAAGAACAGCCAGATGTCGGCGACGGCGATCATCGGCAGCACGGTCGGGGTGAAATAGGCCATCCGCAGCAGACCGCGGCCGGCGATCTTGCCGTCGACCCACAATGCCATCAGGAGCGCGAGGGCGATCGACGCCGGGATCGTACCGACCGCATAGATCGCGTTGTTGACCATCACCTTCCAGAAGATCGGATCGGCGGCCATGTCCTGGTAGTTGGCGAGGCCGACGAAGCGCGACGGCCGAGCGCCCTTGGGCGTCGAATAGAAGCTGTCGATCAGGGTGCGCACCACCGGGACATGGGTGAAGGTGGCGAAGAGCACCACCGACGGCAGGAGCAGCAGCCAGGCCTCGATCGACTGCGGCCACACCCGCCGGCGCACGGGGCGCCGTGCGCCGGAGCGTGCCGATGCGGTCTCGATGGGTGTGGCGTCGCTCACCGCGCGGCACCCCTCCGACGGTCCGAGAAACGGGGCTCGCGGCCGACCCCTGGGGATCGGTCGCGAGCGGCGGGGGCGCATCGGGCGCGGCCGCGGACGGCGTTCACCGATAGTCCTTGAGGATGCGTTCGGCCTCGGCCTGCGCGTCCTTCATCGCCTGCGCGGGCGACTTGGCGAGGGTCAACGCGGCCTGGAGATTGTCGTTGAGCGCCTTGGCGACGCGCTGATTGTCGTGGGTCGAGAGCTCGGCGACCGACACGGTGAGTTGGTCGCGGGCGACCGCCGCCTGGGGGAAATCGGCCAGATAGGCCTTCATCGCCGGAGTCTCGAAGGCGGCGGGCGACACCGCGACATAGCCGGTGGCGATCGACCACTGGGCGGCGCGTTCCGGGGTGGTCATCCACTTGGCGAATTCGACCACGGCCTTCTGCTGCTCGGGGCTCGAGCCCTTGAACAGATAGAAGTTGCCGCCGCCGGTCGGGCTGCCGCGACGCTGCTTGGCCGGCAGCATGGCGACGCCGAAGGGGAAGCTCGCGTTCTTGCGGACGTTGGTGAGGTTGCCGGTGGTCTGCCACATCATCGCGGTCTTCCCCTCGAGGAAGTCCTTGGGCGTGGTGCCCCATTCGACGATGCCGGCCGGATGGACCTTGTCCTTGGCGGCGAGATCGACCCAGTACTGCAGCGCCTCGACCACTTCCGGCGCATCGAAGGTGATCTTGTTGCCCGCCTGGTTCATCAGCTCGACGCCATTGGGCGTGGTCAGGCCCTGGAAGAGCCAATAGGGGAAGCCCGACGACGGGATCTCGACGCCCCACCTGACGACGTTGCCGTTTGCGTCGCGCTTGGTCAGCTTCGCCGCGAAGTCGCGCATCTCGGCCCAGTTCGCCGGCGCCTTCTCCGGATCGAGACCGGCCTCGGTGAAGGCCGCCTTGTTCCAATAGAGCACGATGGTCGAGCGCTGGAACGGGATGCCCCAGGTCTTGCCGCCGGTCTGGCTGTTGGCCATGAAGGCCGGGTAGAAGGACGAGAACCACGCTTGGGCGTCGGCTCCGGCGGCCGCGTCGAAGGGGATGACGGCGTCTTCGTCGATCAGGGTGAACATGTCGGTGGACAGCGCGATCGCGGTGTTCGGGGCATTGCCGCCCTTGGCCGCGGTCAGGATCTTGGCGATCGTGTCCTGGTAGGAGCCGGAATAGACCGCCTCGACCTTGATCTGCGGATGGTCCTTCTCGAAGTCGGCGACCATCCCGTCGATGATCTTGGTGACCGGACCGCCGACCGCGACCGGATAATAGAACGTGATCTTGGTCTCGGCGGCCGACGCCGCCGGAGCGAGAGCGAGACCGGCGACGAGGGTCGCGGCGGTTGCGAGCAGGGTGCGACGGGTGGGGGTCATGCGCGGACACGCTCCTGTGGGGCGATTGGGTGTGGTTGGTCGAGCCGACGACCGCTGGCGACGTCGAAACGATGTTCGTGGAAGTCTTCCCAGGCGAGGCCGACGGCGTCCCCGACGCGAGCGCCGACCCGCCCGGGGAGGCGTGCGGCGACACTGCAGCCGTCGGCGAGGACCACCGCCACGACCGTGTCCGCACCGAGATATTCGACGCTCGCCACCACCCCGTCACGATCCGTGCCCCGGGGCGGGGCGAGGCGCACGTGCTCGGCCCGGACGCCGACGACGATCTCGTCGACGTGACCATCGATCCGCTGGGGTGCCAGGAGGTTCATGGCCGGAGCGCCGATGAAGCGCGCGGTGAACATCGTCGCCGGACGTTCGTAGAGGTCGGCGGGTACGCCGTTCTGCTCGATCCGGCCGTCCTTCATCAGGATCACCCGGTCGGCCATGGTCATGGCTTCGATCTGGTCGTGGGTGACGTAGATCATCGTCATGCCGAGGCGCTGTTGCAGGGCGCGGATTTCCAGGCGCATTTCGCCGCGCAACTGGGCGTCGAGATTGGAGAGCGGCTCGTCCATCAGACAGATCGGCTGCTCGCCGACGATGGCGCGCGCGAGCGCGACCCGCTGCCGCTGGCCTCCGGAAAGCTGCGACGGTTTACGATCGAGATAATCCGACAGTCCGGTGAGGGCCACGACCCGCATCAACCGGTCCGCGCGTTCGGCCTTGGGCACGCCGCGCACCTTGAGACCGAAGACGATGTTCTCGGCGACGTCGAGGTGAGGAAACAGAGCGTAGGACTGGAACACCATCGAGATGCGCCGGTCTTTGGGCGGCATCGCGACCACGTCCGCATCGTCGATCAGAATGCGCCCGAAGTTCGGTTCCTCGAGCCCGGCGATCAACCGAAGCGTCGTCGATTTGCCGCAGCCCGACGGCCCGAGCAGGACGCACAATTCGCCGGCACCGACTTCGAAGGCGATGTGGTCGACGACGACCCGCCCGTCGAACGCCTTGGTGAGATGTTCGACACGCACTCCGGACAATGAAGTCTCCACCACGGTCGCTCGCATCGGCGCGTCGACCGACGGTCGGCCGCAACGGCGCCGAGCCGTCGTCCGTGCAATAGAGCCGCACCATCACAGTTTCATGTCACCGATGACGTCGAACGGGCCCCGCGACGGCCGTCGGTGCCGCCGCCGGGTCCGACGACCGAGCGGCGGCGCCGTTCGTCACGGACGACCGTATTGGAGAACGGAGAACGTGTTCTTGGTGAACCCGTTCGGATAGTAGGGCGCGATATAGGCGAGGTTCTTCTTGGTCGCGTCGAAGACGGGCTCCGCGGCGATCGAGAACAGGTCGCCGGTCGCCGGATCGAGCGCGATGGTCTTGGCCATCGGCCGCGTCCCGATCACCTCGTTCAGGGTGTAGGTGTCGGGATTGGCCTGCTCGAAGACGATGAGATGGGCGCCGATGCCGTTGGTGACGTAGACGCGCTTGCGGGCCGCGTCATAGGCCACGCCGTCGTTGCCGGGGCTGGTCGGGGCCTTGAAGACGATGTCCCCGGTCTCCGCATTGGCCACCACGAACATCGGTTCCGTGAAGGCGCCGCGGCAGCCGATCATCAGGCGCTTGCCGTCCTTGTCGTAGTCGAGGCCGGTCGGCTGTTTGCAGGGAACCGCGAAGGACGCGGTGATGGCCAACGTGCCGAGATCGACGCGGACGATGGAGTTGAGGTCCTGTGCGGCGACGAAGACCCCGCCCTTGCCGTCGACCACCGAATTCTCGAGCTTGGCCGACGGCGCATCGATCTCGCCGATCCGTTTGCGCTCCGGCATCTGGTAGACGGCCACCTTCGAACTGGTCTTGTCCTTACCGGGCAATCCGAAGACCGCGAGGCGTTTGGTGGTCGGATCGTAGCGGGTCGAATCGAGTTCCTCGCCGACCTTGATCTGTTCGACGACCGAGAGATCCGAGGGCTTGAACACGGTGACGGTGCCGTCGCCGTTCTCGGAGAAGCCGAGATCGAGTTCCGGGGCGACGGTGGCCCCGTTCGACGACTTGGTCTTCTCGACGAGTGAAACCTTGCCGCCGTTCGCCAGATCCACCACCTGCAGACCCTCGGCGCGATGGCCGATGAACAGTTTGCCGGCGGAATAGGTGACGTAGTCGAAGCCCGAACCTTCGCTCGGAATCGGAATCTCGCGTTTGAGATGATTGCCGTCGCGTGCCGCAACCGGCGTCGCCGCGATGATCGCCAACGATACGAAGACCGTCTTCGAAGTGATCGACATGGTGTTTCCCTCGCCTCGTGATGCTTCTGGGTCGATCCGCCCGGTGGGGTCGTCGGTACCGGTGCGAAACGACGGGAGTTCTGCGACGACGCCGGAGAGATCGGACCTCCCGGCGTTCGCTGCATTCGCAGAAACACGCAAACGACGTGCCGTCCGCGAGGTCACCGGCGACGGGCTGACCACACAGGGGAATTCGCCGCGGAGGCTCGCATCGCGCATCACCGATGTCCGGAAGTCCGGAAATTTGCCTGTTTGGGGTTCCGGATTTCCGACCCTCGCGGCGAACGCGTCGTCCGGAATTTCGCGGGTCGAGCGTGCGGCTCGTGGCCGGCGACTGGGCGGGCGTTACCGGAGACGCCCGCCCCCCGGATCACGCGCGACCATCAATCGCGCCGGAGCTTTCGGCGGCACCGGTGACGTGCCGGTGCACCTCGACGGTCAGGGCCTCGACCCGTTCGGTCAGCGCCTTGATCGTCTCGGTCAGTGCGGTGTTCTGTCTGACCAGTTCGAGGAGCATGGTCGTCTGTTGCGCAGCCAGTGCTTGGCGCTGGTCGCTCGCATGAGCGATATCCTCGCGATGCTGGGCGTCGGCCTCGGCATGGGCCTTGTCGCGATCGGCCTGACGGGTCTGGGCCAAGAGGATGAGCGGAGCCGCATAGGCCGCCTGCAAACTGAAGGCGAGATTCAACAGGATGAAGGGGTAGATGTCGAACTGGGTCCACCCGATGACATTGGCCAGAATCCAGCCTGCCACGATCACCGTCTGGCCGATGAGGAACACGGGAGTTCCGAAGAACCGCGCAAATTTCTCGGCTTTCAACGCGAACCAATCGTCGCCGAAGACGGAATGGAGATGCGCGTGCGGAAGATGAAATCGAAAGAACATCTTCAAATCCTTGTGTCCGTTCGGCTGGCCATCGGGTTCTGTGGAAATTGCAAACCGCCTCCGGGGGAACGATGCCCCCTGTGTCTCGGACTCGTCGTGGCAGATGCGACAGGTCGGTCCATGACCGATCGGCGGGCCCGATCCCTTTCGGATCCCGTCGGCCGAGAGGACGTCACCTCACGTCGAGGCGCAGCGGTGTCGTTCATATGAGGCCGGCGGCGATGTTGATCATCAGAGCGAGCACCGTCGTATTGAAGATGAAGGACAGCACGCAGTGGATCAGACCGAGCTGCCGCGCTTCGGTCGTCAGGAAGCTGATGTCGGCCGTCTGCCCCGACGTCCCGATGACGAAGGCGAAGTAGAGGAAGTCCGAGTAGCGCGGCTCCGGCGTCTTCGGAAATTCCAGGCACGGGGTGTGATTGCGGATGAGGCCGGCATAGTAGGCATGGGCATAGTGGAAGGCGAAACTCGTGTGGATGAACACCCACGAACTGAGCAGGGTGACCACGCCGAGCGAGATATGCGCGGTCTTCAACCACCCGACCGCGTCCTTGGTCGTCGCCAGTTCCGCGACGATGGCGATCAGGCTCAGCGTCGCGGCGAAGGCCGTCGCGATCAGAATGACCATCCCGCCTTCGTCGTGCAGCTTGGAACGGGCCCGCATGCGTTCCGCGCCGCTGCGGAGCATGGTCGTCCAGGCGAGCACCACGTAGAGGCCGGCGCCGGCGTTCCAGGCGATCAGCGCCCGCGTCGACGCACGCCACGGCGTGCCCAGGGCAATTCCCACCAGCACGACGAGCCCGACCGCGATCGACACGAGCAGGCGCGGCCGGTGCCGGAGATTGCGGGCGAGGACATGGATTCGATGTTTCGAGACGTCGTTCACTGCGGCTCCCCTCCCCTGACCGTGGCCTCGACCGACGGTTCGTTCTCTTTCGATCGACGATCGACCGCGGATCGGCGACCTCAGGCGAGATAGGCCGCGGCCGCCAGAGCGCTGCCGGCGCTCCCCATCGCGATCGAGACGTACCACGGCCAGCGGCGGCCGCGTGCCACGATGGCGATCGTCGCGATGGCGATCGAGATGTGGAGCAGGGTGGCGGCGATGGTGAGCGTGTGGTGCCGGTGCTCGTGCTCGGCGGCGGCCTGCAGGGCCTCCTCCGACTGCGCTTCGAGCCCCTCCGCCTTCTTCTGGATGGCGCCGTTCTCGGCGTCGTATTGCGCCGCCTTCTTGGTCAGTTCGGCGGCCTTGTCCGGATTGGTGATCGCCGCGACCTCGTAGAGGTTCTTCTTGATGCTGCGCGCCTGGAAGAAGGCCCAAGCGTCGGTGGCGCGGTTCTGATGGAGGACGGAGTCGTTCTTGGCGGCGATCGCCCGGCCGCTCTCCATGGTCTCCAGACTGCCGACCGACGCCGCGATCACCGCGAGCAGGGCCACCGTCACGGTGACCTTGATGATGAAGGGTTCCCCGGCGTGGGCGGCGTGTTGGGCGTGCTCGGCGTGTTCGTAGGGCTCCAGCGGTGCGTCGCTCATGGCGAGTCTCCATTCGTCGGGGGAAGTCATACGCCGCACCGCGCCGGGTGAGAGAGAAAGGTCCGTCGCGATCTGCTGGGCGCCGGCGCAGGCCGAAGGTCGGGTTGGGGGGCGTTCTTCAGGCGTTACGCGACCGTTTATGGGAACTACGGTATTTCCGCGGCGTCAGAAACCGGATTTCGACGTGAGCCCCTTAGACTTCCAATGGCGGCGGCTTTCGAAACCGACCGCTCCGCTACCGAAGATTTGCGACACTGTCCCCCGAACGAGGCGCGTTTCGATGAGACACCCAGCGATGATCGTCATCGTGGCAACGATCCTCGGCCAGTCGGCGACCATCGCCACGGCTCGCGCCGAAGGCTGGCTGTTCTGTGTCGTCTCCGGACCGGACGGGCACGACGTCGCCGTGACCGACGTGTTCACGACCCGGGCGACGCGCCTGTCGATCGAGAACCAACTGGTCGACGAAGAAAAGCGACGGCGCGGGCTCGACGTCGTCGCTCAATGTCCATTGCCCAAGGCCGATCGCGGATCCGTCGTCGGCGACCAGACTCGTGCGGTCACGTTCAATCGGTCGATGGGCAACCGTGTGGAGATCGTACCGGAGCCGTCGATCCTGCGCTGATCGCCCGGCAGCGCCTCGGGCGGGGGGCGCCGACGGCGTCGGTCGGACACGTCTTCGTGAAGCCGGTCTTCGCCGCCCCGGCGACGTTCGGTGGCCGATGCGACCCCCTGTTCTCACCGCGATCCACATCGGCCGCGCGACCCGCGTTCGAGACCGATCGAGGGTCGCCATGGACGAATCCGCTGAATCCCCGCCATAGTCCGCCCGACGGCATCGCGAGGATCGGCGGGAGAGTCGGATGGTTGGCAAGATCGTTCTCGGGCTCGATCGAACGATCCGCGCGCTCGCCGCGGCCGGACGCTGGTTGGCGCTGCCGATCATGCTCCTGCTCTTTCTGCAATGGCCGCTGCGCGAAGGGCTCGGCCGCTGGTCGCGGGAAGCCAACGATCTCGGTCAATGCGTCTTCGCGCTCTACGTGGCGATCGCCATGACCGCCGCGACACGGGCCGGCCGCCATCTGTCCGCGGATCTCATCGCCCATCGCTACGGCGATCGTCTGCGCCGACGGCTGCATGCGATCGCCATCCTCACCGCGACCCTGCCGTGGTCGGCGTTCGTTCTGTGGAAGGCGTGGCGGCCGGTGGTGATGTCGATCGGCGGCCTGGAGCGGTTTCAGGACACCGACGATCCCGGTTACTTCGTGGTCAAGGCCGCGCTGCTCCTGCTGGCGGCGATGGTGGCGATCCAGGGCGTCCTCGACCTGCGCCGCGGGGCCGCCTGATGGCGGCGCTCGGGCTCCTCCTGCTCCTCGGCGTGGCGGTGGCGCTGGTCACGACCGGCCTGCCGGCCCATGTCGTGCTGGTCGGCGCGTCGGTGATCGGCGCGCTGGCGGCGGTGATCGGCGGCGTCGGCTCGTTCGACGTCTTCGCCGCCCTGCCGTCGCGGCTGATCGGCCTGCTCGACAACGACCTGCTCCAGGCGATCCCGCTCTACGTGGCGATGGGGGCGCTGATCGATCGGCTGCCGATCGTCGATTCGGTGTTCGTCACCCTGATGGCCGCCCTGCCCGGCCGGCACGACAATCGCCCGCTGGTCGCGGCCCTGGCCCTCGGCGCCCTGATGGGTCCGATGAACGGATCGGTCGGGGCCAGCGTCGTCGCCTTGACCCGGACCCTGGCGCCACGGCTGAAAGCCAGCGGCATCGACCCGGCGACCCGCCAGACCCTGATCGCCGTGGCGAGCACCCTCGGCGTGGTGGTGCCGCCGTCGTTGGTGCTGATCCTGCTCGGCGACGCCATGCTCTCCGCGCACACCGCCGCGCTCAACGCCACCGGCCGCTTCGATCTCATCGTCAACAACCGCGACATCTTCCGCGCCGCCCTGCTGCCGGCCGGTCTGTTTCTGACGGCGGCGATCGTCGTCGCCCTGGTCCTCGGACGCCGCCGGGCGGCCGTGGACACCGTCGCGTCGCCGCCCAGCCGCCGCGACGTCGCCGTCACGGTGACGGCGTTGACCTTTCTGGTGGCGTTGCTCGGTGGCGTCGCCACGGGACGCTTCTACGCGGTCGAAGCGGCGGCGATGGGGGCGCTGGTGCTGTTCGTCGCGGCGGCGGTGGGCGGACGGCTCCGGGGCGGCGAACTCCCCCGGCTCCTCGACGAGACCCTGGCGACCACCGGCGTGTTGTTCGCCCTGCTCGCCGCGGCCACGACCTTCACGCTGGTGTTGCGGGTGCTCGGCACCGATCGTCTGGTCGGGAGCTGGCTCGAGCATCTGCCCGGCGGCCCGACCGGGATCGCCGCGGCCGGTCTGGCGATCATCGGTCTCTCGGCCTTCGTCCTCGACGCCTTCGAGATCATCTTCGTGATCGTGCCGATCGTCGCGCCGGCGATCCTGGTGCACGTCGAAGACGCCGCCTGGGTCTCGGTTCTGATCCTGCTCACCCTGGAACTGAGCTTCCTGACGCCGCCGATCGGCTATGCCCTGATGCTGTCACGCAGTCTGATGCCCGATGCGCCGCCCTTGCGCTGGACGCTGCGCCGCCTGGCGCCGTTTCTGGTCGCCCAGGCCGCGGTGCTCGGGCTGGTCTTCGCCTTCCCCGGCCTGACCCACCCCGAACGAATCTTCGCCGGCGCCACCGTTCCGGTCGCACCGCGTGGTCCGGCGACGACCGGCGGCGACATTCCCTTCCCCGAGTTTCCCGCCACCCCGGACTTCTCCGGCATCGGCCCGGCTGGTGGTGATCCGTCGCATCCCCGTTGAGCGCACATGCCGGCCGTCGCGATCGATCGCGCGACGATCCTCACCATCTCTGGGATGCGCCTGCCCCGGCAAGGGGAGGCTGCGCTCGGAGGATGTGATCGGTCGAGGTCACGCTCCCCGCCGCTTTGCGTGGCGACCGGCCATCGGTCGCGAGGATTTCCCGGCCGACGACCGCCCGGCCGCCATCCTCTCGACGGCCCGCTCGGCTTGCGGACTTGGTCCGTCACCTAGCCTCCGGCCAGACGTTGGACGACACCGGCGAGGTCGCCGATCCGGCAGGTCGCGCCGGTGAGATCGGTGCAGACCTCGAGCGAACCGCGGTGGATCATGTCGACGGCGACATAGAAGATCATCGCCAGCCCGATCCAGGCGATCCAGCGGAAGCGGGTGAGGATGCCGGCGATCAGGTTGGCGGCGGTGCCCATCAATGCGACCGACAGCAACAGGCCGATGATCAGCACGCCGACGTGCTCCCGAGCAGCCCCGGCCACCGCCAGCACATTGTCGAGCGACATCGACAGGTCGGCGACGATGATCTGGATCATCGCCTGTCGGAAGGTCTTGCCGGGCGCCGCCGGTGCGGCGTCGCAGGACCCGGACCCGAAGGCCGCCTCGACCGCCTCGCCCGCCTCCCGCTCCGCCCGTGCGTCGGCGCGGATCTCCCGGAACATCTTCCACGACACCCAGAGCAACAGCACGCCACCGGCGAGCGTCAACCCGACGACCTCCAACAGCCGGGTAGCGACGATCGAGAAACCGATGCGCAGCACCACGGCGCCACCGATCCCCCAGAGGATCACCTTGCGGCGGATCTTCGCATCGACCCCGGCCGCGGCCATGCCGACGACGATGGCGTTGTCGCCGGAGAGAACCACGTTGATGAACAGGACCTGGGCGAGCGCCGCCAGCTCCGTCGACAAGAGATCGAAGGAAAACACAGTTTTCTTCCCGTTGAGTTCGACCGGCGTCGCTCCGCTGAGCGACCGTCGGCGCGCGACGACGTCCGGCCGGGCCGCGTCGGTCCGGTCTGTGGTCGGTCTCGATGTCGAAGGCGGCGATGGTCGGCGAAGCGATCCGCGACCGCCGGACGGCTACGGAGTCGGCGGCCCGCCGAAGGCGCCTCGCAGAGCCTGGACCTGGTCGGCCGACAGCAGCCGGACCCTCTGGCCCTGCAGCAGCACCAGAAGCTTCGCGGTTTCCTCGAGTTCTTCGGCGGCCTGGACCGTCGAGCGCAGATCGGCGCCCGCCACCACCGGCCCGTGATTGGCCAGCAGCACGGCGGCGTGCGCCCCGTTCAGTCCGCGGATCAGGTCTCCGGCCGAGGCGTCGCCGGGGCGGAAATAGGGCAGGAGTTTCACCGTCCCGACCCGCATCACGACATAGGGCGTCAGCGGCGGGATGCAGTCGTCGGCATCGACGTCGGCGAGGCAGGACAGGGCCGTCGCCCCGGTCGAATGCAGATGCACCACCGCTCCGGTCGCTGGTCGGGTCTCGTAGAAGGCGCGATGCAGAAACACCTCCTTCGACGGCGGGTCGCCGGCGACGTGCCGTCCGTCGCGGTCGAGCTTGCTGATCCGGTCGGCGTCGAGGAAGCCGAGACAGGAGTTGGTCGGCGTGATCAACAGCCCGTCCGCGACCCGGACGCTGATGTTGCCGGCCGATCCCACCGAGAAGCCGCGCTCGAACAACGACTTCGCCAGCCGTACCAAGTCATCGCGCAATTGCGCTTCGGTCATGACCGTCCCTCCAGCCGCAGCAGGGCTTTTTCGAAGAAGTCCGGAGCGCCGAAATTGCCGGACTTGAGCGCCAGCGCCACCGGGTCGGTGCCGTCCGACACCAACACCGGCACGCCGGGATCGATCTCGCCGCCGATCGTCAGAGCGCCGAGATCGAGCGCCGAGACCACCGCCCCCGAGGTCTCGCCGCCGGCCACCACCAGACGCCGAAGGCCGCCGGCGACGAGTTTCACCGCGGTTTCGGCGAACAGTCCGTCGAGCGCCGCCGAAACCCGCTCGCGCCCATGGCGGTCCTGCAGCGCCCGCACCGCCTCGGGCGTCGCCGAGGAATAGGCGAGCGGGGCCGCGTCGGGGACGGTGAGCAGAAAGGCCGCGACGTCGTCGGCGGTGGTCCGCCCCGCCATCACCGCGTCGACGTCGATGGCGAGGGACGCATGCGTGGCGATGTGGCGATCGATCTGGCCCCGCGTCGCGCCGGAACAGCTCCCGGCGAGGATCGCACCGCGACCGGGCACCCCCGGCACCGTCGGTGCCCCTCCCACGGTGAGGCCGCGCCGGATGAAGCCGTCGGCGAGGCCGAGGGCCACGCCCGAGCCGCCGGTGATCAGGCGATCGTCGCGGCAGGCTTCGGCGATGGTCAGGAGATCGGCATCGTCGATTGCGTCGACGATCACCAGCGTCTCGCCGCGCGCCGCTGCGGCGTCGAGCGCGGCGCGCAGGGCACCGGGTCCGGCCCGCGACGTCTGCCACGGCACCAGCCCGACCGGCCGGCGCGCCTGACGCGCCAGCCAGCGGCGGAGATCCGGATCGGTCATCGGATTGATCGGATGGTGCTCCAGCCCCGACTCGCTCAGCAGCCGGTCCTTCACGAACAGATGCCCCTGATAGACGGTGCGCCCGACGGTCGGAAACGCCGGACAGGCGACCACGCCGGTCACCCCGAGCGCTTCGGCCAGCGCCTCGGCCACTGGGCCGATGTTGCCCTCGGGCGTCGAATCGAAGGTCGAGCAGTATTTGAACACGAACTGCCGGCACCCCTGGGCGCGGAGCCAATCGAGCGCCGCAAGCGACTGCGCGACCGCCTCGCCCGCGGCGATCGAACGGCTCTTCAGCGCCACCACGCCGGCTTCGATCCCGTCGCGCGCCGGCCCGGCCGGCACGCCGAGGAACTGGGCGGTCTTCAGTCCGCCGCGTCCGGGCAGGCCCTTGGCGATGGTGTCGGCGATGTCGCTCGCCCCGGTGAAATCGTCCGCAATGACGCCTAGCAACATGACGATCCACCGTCGAATTTGCGGGCGCGGGGCCCGGCTTTCGGGTTCATGAGGGTCTCCCATTCGTCTTCGATCGACGGCGGTCTCAGGCGTCCGTCGGCCGGTGCGTGATCGCCGCCCGGAGCGCGGCCACGGCGCAGGCCGGGCTGGTCAGCACCGGCACCGGGACGTCCGACAAGCGCTCGGCCACCGCCGCCATCGACATCTGCGCCAGGACGATGACCTGGAAGTCGGCGGCCAGCCGTCGCGCCGCTGCCGCGACCAGATCGTCGTGGCGGGCCCGGTCGCCGGCGGAGAGCGCCGCGAGGGCGCCGTCGACGAGGGCCACCTCGACGTCGGCGGTGAGGCCGAGAGCCGCGGCCGCGGCGCGGAACATCGCTTCGGAGGTCGCCAGCGACGCCGGGAAGGTACAGAGGATCGCGGTGCGTCGCCGGAGCTTCGCCGCGGCTTCCAGCATGGCGAGGTCGGCGGCGACGATCGGCACCGGAAACAGCCGCTGCAGCGTCGCCAGATGCGGCGAGAACACGGTGCAGGTCAGAAGCACGGCTTGCGCCCCGTCGTCGACCGCCCGTTCGATGAGGCCGATCATCCGGCACAGGCCGTGGTGGTCGACCCCGCCGCGGGCGGTGACCGTGGCCTGCAGTCCCTCGTCGAGGGTGTGCCGGATGCGCCAGGCGATGTCGGTCGGCGCCTCGCGGAAGGCCAGCATCATCGGCGCCACCGCGTTCAGGGTCACACTGATCACGGCGATTGGGTGCTGCGTCTCGGTCATCGGCGATGCTCCTCTCGTCTCTGTCGCGCGGGTGGGACGGCTCCCACCCGCGGTCTCGCGCCGCGCTCAGCGATAGAGCGGCACCACGCCCAGCACGACCGCCGTCGACACGAAGATCGCGAAGATCACCAGCGTCCAGCCGAAGCAGGCCTTCTGCCACTCGCCCATGTCCAGGCCGGTCATGCTGAGCAGCAGATAGATGAAGGCGGTGAGCGGGCTCAGCATGTGGAAGGCCTGGCCGAGCAGCGAGGCGAAGCCGATCTCGAACGGCGAGAAGCCGTAGAGCTTGCCCGCCTGCACCAGGACCGGCAGCACGCCGTAGAAGAAGGCGTCGTTCGACAGGAAGAAGCCGCCCGGCGCCGAGATCAGAACGACGATCAGGCCCCAGAAGCGCCCGAAGGATTGCGGCACCACGCTGACCAGACTGCCGGCCATGGCGTCGGACATGCCGGAGTTGGTGAACAGGCCCATGAACACGCCGGCGCCGATCACCATGATCACGGTGGTCAGAACCTCGCCGGAATTGGCGTAGATCCGGTCCTTCTGCTCCTTCAGCGTGCGGTAGTTGACGACCAGCGCCAGCACCGTGCCGACGATGAAGATGAACACCGGGTCGAAGGTGCCCTGGATCAGCAGGAACAGCGCCGCCGCCGTGAGGACGGCGTTGATCGCCGCGTGATTCGGCCGCTTCAGGGCCTCTTCCTCGCTGGTGCTGGTCGCGAAGATCTGGGCGATGTCGGCATCGCTCAGGCTGCGGATGCCGAGGCGGCGACGCTCGGCGAGGCCCAGCCAGTAGGACCCGGCGGTGACGAACAGGCTGGCCAGGATCATGCCCGGCAGCAGGGCGTTGAGCAGCGCCGGGACGTCGATGCCGTCGATGACCGCGATGACCCGCGCGGTCGGTCCGCTCCACGGCAGCAGGTTGAGAATGGTGTTCTGCAGGATCAGCAGCATGCCGAGATGCATCATCTTGAGATGCAGCTTCTGATAGACCGGGATCAGCGCGCTGCAGCAGATCAGGGTGGTGGTGGTCCCGTCGCCGCTGAGCGACACGACGGTCGCCAACACGCTGGTCGCCACCAACACCTTGAGCGGATCGCCCTTGGCGAGTTGCACCACCTTCTTGGTCAGCGGATCGAACAGACCGACGTTCAGCATCAGCGAGAAGAACAGGATGGCGAAGAACAGCATGAAGGCCGTTCCCGACGTCTTGGTCAGTCCCGCCTTGACCCACAGCCCCAGGACCTTGAACTGATCCCAGAGGGTCAGGCTGTCGGCGGCGATCTTCAGGGTCTTGGCGGTCGGGACCTGATAGAGCCCGAGCAGCGCGCCGACCGCCGCAAACAGGATGGGGATCAGGACGATCGCCACGAAGGGGTGCATCTTCTTGGTGAGAATGAGCGACATGAAGACGAAGACCGTCGCCCATGCCAGGAAGGTGATCAGCATGTTTCTCTCCCAGAATTTTCTTCGGAAGTTTTCTTGATTGATTTCGTGACCGTCGTCTCAGGCCAGGAACGTCGCGTCCTGGCGCCGGCGCAGCGCCCACAGCACCGAGCCCGCCGGTTCTTCGACCATGGCGTAGGTGATGGGGGTGCCGGCCGGGATGTCCACCGCGGCGCGGTTGCCGGTCAGCAGGTGGGCGGCGGCGGCATTGCCGGGCGCGATCGGCAGGGCCGCGACGATGCGGGCGGTGGTCTGCGGACTGTGGTCGTTGCCGAAGATCTCGCCGGCCCGGATGTCGTGCGTCGCCACCTTGATCAGATCCCAGCGCGGCCGGAAATCGTCCGACGCGGTGTCGAGGCCGAGCAGTCCGGCGACCAGGATGGTGGTCGAGGTCTCGACGCCGCAGAGGTGATAGGGGCGGTAGATCACCGCGGCGGTGGCGTCGTAGTTGGCGATCTGTCCCTTGGTGGTCAGGACGTGGTTGGAATAGGCGTTGTCGCAGCGCACCACCAGGAACACGCCGCCGCCGAGCCCCGATTCCTCCGGCGCGCGCAGACAGGTCGCGAGATCGACGACGCCTTCGCCGGCGAAGACGCCGCCGTTGGCCGTGGCGCAATAGGCGATCGGGATCTCGGTGATGCGGAGCGGCGCGTGGACCAGGGTGTCGACTGCCGGGGCGAGCCCGGTGTAGTTCGCCGCCACCGTCATTTCGCAGAGGTCGTAGGAGCCGGGCTGCGGCAGCTTCGCCAGGATCGCCTTGCGGTGGGCGATGAATTCCGCCGCCCGCCCCTCGGGGATCAGGCCGAGATAGGGCCGATCCTCGGGGGCGACCGTCACGGTCTCGACGGAAGGCGCGTGGATCTTCTTGTCGGTCTTGATCGTGACGGTGCCGGCGGCGGCGTCCCAGATGAATTCGCCGTCGGTCGCCTTGCCGCCGGAGAGCACCGTCAGTCCGACCGTCTTCGCCCATTCGTGGAGCTGGATCAGCAGGCCGTGCTGGTCGCCGTCGACCGGCGTGTAGACGACGCCCGCCTCGGTCGCGATTGTCTTCAGGATCGGTCCGACGCTGGCGTCGGTGTCCTTGGTGATCATCGCGACGTGCTTGTGGTTGGCGATCGCGTCGAGCGCATAGACGACGCTCGCTTCCGGGATCCCGGTGGCCTCACAGACCACGTCGACGCTGCCGATCCGCGCCACGATTTCGCACTTGTCGGTATAGACGCGCTTGCCGCGTTCGATTTCCGCCGCCGCCTCCTCGGTCGTCGCGCAATAGACGATGTCGGCCGGATCGAAGCCGGCTTTCGCATAGGCGCCACGGGCCGCCTCGAGCGACAGGTCGGCGACCACCACGACGCGCATCAGCGGCGTGTGCGGATCCTGTGTGACGATCGCGGTGCCGTAATTGCCGGCGCCGATGATCCCCACCCGGACGAGCTTTCGGTTGGAGAATTTCTTGTAGAGGTGGTGGTAGATCATGCAAGTCTCTCCGTTGGCGCACAGGTTCGCCGTCGCACCGCAGGTGGCGCGTCATGTCGATGGTCGAAGTCGGTGGTGTATCTTTGCGAATCCCCCAGGAGCACGGCCGCTCGCGACGCATGCCCGCGCTGTGCTTGTCGTGTGCACAGAACTATTTGCTTGAGTCGATGATAGGAGAACTTGCCGACCCTGTAAAATTGTGATCCTGTATCGCTTGCCATTCAAAAATTGAATGGAGACTGTTTCGACCGGGGTGTCGCCCGCGAAGGATGGGCCCGTGGACGAGAGCAACTGGAAGATCGTCATCGAACTGAAGCGGACCGGCAACATCACCCGCGCCGCCGATCGGCTGTTCATGAGCCAGCCGAACCTGACGAAGAAGCTCCAGGCGATCGAGAGCGAACTGGGGGTGCGGCTGGTGGTGCGGACGCCGAAGGGGGTCTCGTTCACGCCGGAGGGCGAATATGTCGCCCGCGAAGCCGCCGACGTCCTCGCCCGTTTCGCCGAAATCCGCAAGAACCTGCTGCGGATCGGCGACGGCCGGGCCGGCACCATCAAGCTCGGGATGACCAACGCCTTCGCCCGCTACACGCTGCCGTCCTGCCTGAAGCGCTACAAGGCGATCTGCCCGGAGGTCGAATTCGACATCGTCACGGACATCAGCGGGCGCATCGTTGAGCGATTGCACGACGACGAGATCCACGTCGGCTTCATCCGCGGCGATCTCGAAGGCGACTTCGAGCGGACCCTGGTCAGTACCGACCAGGCCGTGCTGGTGAATCGCGACGAGATCGCGCTCGCGGATCTGCCGAAGACGCCGCAGATCGCCTATTTGAGCGACCCTTTCGCGCTGCGCCTGCTCGACGGCTGGTGGCACGATCGGTTTTCCCGCCCGCCGCTGATCGGCATGCGCGCCAACCACGGCGAGACTTGCCTGGAAATGGTGGCCAACGGCCTCGGCTATGCGATCTTCCTGTCGCCGCACTTCCTCGCCCGCTCGACCGACCTCTTCTGCCGCCCGCTCGACTACACCGATGGGCGACCGTTCGGACGAAACTCGTGGATGATCTGGACCCCGGCGTTTTCGAACATGCCGCTGGTCGGCAATTTTCTGCGCTACATGCAGGACGACATCGCGAAGGGCACGGCTTCGAAACCCCTCCCCGTCGTCGGCCCGCCGCCCCTCTCGCGGTGACGGTGGCGATCGACCGACCCTTCGCCCGTCAGCCGGTCTTCCGCTCGAGGAGTTCGATCCAGATCCCGTCGGGGCCGAGGACGTAGCATCCCCGCACGCCCGGCCGGAGCGTCTTCACCGGTTCGGCGAGTTCGACGCCGGCGCCGGTCAGCTCGGCCACCGCCGCGTCGAGATCCGGCACGACCAGACCGAAATGGTCGAGACCACGGTGCGGGTGGGCCGGCGGCGGCAGGACGCCGTCGCCTTGCGTGACCCGCGCGACGAAGATGTCGACGCCGTCGAGGCGGATGGTCAGGCGGCCGGGGCCGCTCAGGATTTCGGCGCCGAAGTGGCGCGCGAACCAGGCGGCGGTGTCTTCGGGCGCGGCACTGCGCAGTTGAACGTGGTCCCAGGTGTAGCCGGTCATGCGCCGGGGCCTCCCATCGAGGGTCGCGGGGACGTCGGGATCCGGATCGACCCGACGGGCGGCGATCGCCGGCCCGACCATGGCCGGGCCGGCGTCGATTCAGGCGGCCAGCGTCGAGGCGTGGCGGGCGAGGAGGCGCCAGTCGCCGCCCTGCTTCACCCAGACCTGGAGGACCGTCAGGTGGTTGACGTTGACGCCGCCGTCGGGGCGCAGGCGTTCGCCGTCGAAGACGTGACGGACGACGGCATTGGCGCCGACCACCTCGATCACCTGGTCGGACTGGACGATCGAGCGGAAGGCGACCTTGCCGTCGAGAGTGGCGAGGAGATCGGCCTTGCGATCGATCTTGCCGTTCGAATGGCCGAAGCTGACTTCGTCGGTGAACAGGCGGCGGAGGACGGCGCCGTCCCCCTCGACGGTGGCCTTGCGCAACGCCTCGACGGCGGCGGCGACGGCACGGGTTTCCGGCATGGGACTCTCCTGGAGGACTCGGGTGAAGACGGGGACGGTCGGCGCGATCCGTCGCCCCTCTCGCCGGCGCGAGAGGGGGCGGCCGGCGGTCGCTTCGATCGGCGTCAGACGCGGTTGATCACTTCGCCGGTCTCGGCGAAGGCGGCGAGGTTCTGGAAGACCAGCTCTTCCATGGCGAGACGGGTCTCGGCGGTGCCGCTGGCGATGTGCGGCAACACCACGACGTTCGGACTGGCGATCAGCTCGGCCGGTACGTTGGGCTCGCTCGCATAGACGTCGAGCGCCGCGCCGGCGATGGTGCCTTTGGTCACCGCCTCGACCAGCGCCGGTTCGTCGACCACCGAGCCGCGCGAGACGTTGATCAGATAGCCCGTCGGCCCGAGCGCCTCGAGCACCCGCCGCGAGACGAGACCCTTGGTCGCCGGCCCGCCGATGCAGGTCAGCACCAGGAAGTCGGCCCATTCGGCCAACCCCTCGGCGGTCGGCTCGTAGTGGTAGTGGACGCGGTGGTCGCGGATCGGATCGCTGTAGCCGATCTGCATCTCGAAACCCGAGGCGCGCTGCACCACCGCCCGACCGATCCGGCCAAGGCCGACGATGCCGAGCTTCTTGCGGAACACCTGGGTGCCCAGCGGCGGAGCTCCGCTCAGCCACTTGCCTTCCCGCACGAAGCGGTCGGTCTGCGACATCCGCCGGGCGACGTCGATGATCAGGCCCATGGCGAGATCGGCGACGCAGTCGTTGAGGACGTTCGGGGTGTTGCTGACCTGGATCGAGCGCCCCTTGGCGACGTCGACGTCGATCGCGTCATAGCCGACGCCGAAGCTGCAGATCGCCGCGAGGTTGGGCAGCAGCTTCATCTGGGCTTCGCGGCAGCCGTAGCGCGCCGAGGTGGCGACGACGTCGAACTTCGCGCCGTTCTCGGCGAGGAAGGCGGCGGGATCCGCCTCGGTCCACAACGGATGGGCCTTCCAGGTCTCGGCCATGCGCTGGTTGAAGCGATCGGTCATCGAGCCGATCTGCAATACCGTCGGTTTCTTCACGAGAACTTCTCCGTCTCGGTGTGGGGCGTGGAGGGGGTCAGTCCATCTCGATGCGATAGAGCGGTCCGAGCAGGAACGAATAGGAGAACGCCCCGATCAGGCAGACGCCGCCCATGATGTTGAGCGCCCAATAGAATTCGCCGGTGTAGTGGAGGATGTAGCCGATCAGGATCGGGGTCGTGATGCCGGCGAGGTTGGCGGCGAGGCTGGTGACGCCGCTGGTCAGGCCGATGTACTGGCGCGGCGCGATCTCCGACACCGCGGCCCACGACGACGAGGCGACGCCCTGGGCGAAGAACGACACGGTGAGGACGGCGATCACCACCACGTCGGACTCGACGAAATTGACCAGCACGATCGACGAGGCGAGCACCGTGCCGATGATCAGCGGGGCCTTGCGGGCCGCCGACATCGAGTAGCCGCGGCGGATGAAGAAGTCGGAGAAGAAGCCGGCGAGCAGGATGCCGGCGGTCGCGCCGAGGAAGGGCAGCGCCTGGAAGATGCCGACCTTGATCATCGTCATGTGGCGGGCTTCGACCAGATAGGTCATGAACCAGGTGGTGAAGAAGATCAGGATCGAGTTGTTGCAGTACTTGCCGAGGCAGATCGCCAGGACCGGGCGATAGGTGAGGAGCTTGATCGCCTTGCGCCATTCGAAGGCGTCGCGTTCCTTCTTGCCGACGAGGCCGCCGCCGGCGCGGATCTCGTCGATCTCGGCGGCGTTGGCGGCCGGATGGTCGAGCGGGTCGCGGTAGAGGAAGTACCAGGCGAGGCCGAGCGCCAGGCCGCCGAAGCCGGTGGTGAAGAACACCGAGCGCCAGCCGAAGTCGTTGGCGAGCCACAGCAGCAGGCCGGCGAACAGCGGTGTGCCGATGTACTGGCCGGTGATGTAGACGCTGGTGGCGAAGCCGCGCTCGCCGGTCGGGAACCACATGGTCACGGCGCGGGCGTTGGCGGGAAACGCCGGCGATTCGAGCGCCCCGATCGCCAGACGCGACCCGAACAGCATGTTGAAGCCGTTGGCGAAGCCCTGGGTCAGGGTGGCGATCGACCAGGTGGTGAGCGCGAAGGCATAGGCGATCCGCGAGCCGAGCACGTCGGCGATGATGCCGCCCGGAACCAGCGCGAAGGCATAGGTCAGACTGAAGGCGGCGAAGATCTGTCCCATCTGGGCCTTGTCGAGTCCGAGATCCTTGCTCAGGAACGGCGCGGCGATCCCCAGATTGGTCCGGTCGACGTAGTTCAGGATCGTGGCGATCAGCAGCAACGCGAGAATGAAGTAGCGAATACGGGTCGGTTTGGCCGATGGTGATGCGGCAGTCGGCGCCACCGTTCGGGCGGCGGGGATCGTCTCGGTCATCGCGTATCCTCCATACGTCTTGGTGCCGGTCGAGCGGCTGGGTCGTCCGCTTCGTATCTGGCGGGATTTTCGGGCAGGGATCGGCGGTCCGGCGCCATGTCGGCGGCGCCGGAGGAAATCGTGCGGGAATCGTAACGGGGCAGCGGGCGACGGCGTCAGCCGCGTCCGACGAAGGGCATCTTGGCGGCCATCACCGTCAGGAACAGGATGTTGGCTTCGAGCGGCAGGCTCGCCATGTGGACCACGGCGTCGGCGACGATGCCGACGTCGACCCGGTCTTCCGGGATCATCCGGCCGTCGGGCTGGAGCACTCCCTTGGTCATCCGCTCGGTCAGTTCGGTCGCGGCATTGCCGATGTCGATCTGGCCGCAGACGATGTCGAAGGCGCGGCCGTCCAGGGCGACCTGCTTGGTCACGCCGGTGATCGCATGTTTGGTCGCGGTATAGGCGAGGGCGTTCGGCCGCGGTGCATGGGCCGAAATCGAGCCGTTGTTGATGATCCGGCCGCCCTGCGGCGTCTGCGCCTTCATCAGGCGGAAGGCGGCGCGGGTGCACAGGAAGACGCCGGTCAGGTTGGTCGCGACCACCTTGTCCCACAGGTCGAGCGGATAGTCGTCGAGCGGCGTCGCGCCGGCATTGCGGCCGGCATTGTTGAACAGCACGTCGAGACGGCCGAAGCGATCGCGGACCGCGGCGAACAGGGCCTCGACCGAAGCCTCGTCGGCGACGTCGGTGGCCACCGGCAAGGCGGTGCCGCCGGCCGCTTCGATCTCGGCGGCGACGGCGGCGAGCGCCTCGGCGCGTCGGCCGGCGAGCACCACGGCGAAACCGGCCTTCGCCAGGGCGAGGGAACTCGATCTGCCGATTCCCGACCCGGCGCCGGTGACGAGTGCGATCTTCTGCGATGCCATGCGTTCGTTCCTCCTCGCGGGATCGGACGGCTGCGCGCGTCTCTCTTTGCCGGTGCGATCGCCATCGGATGCACGGGTGCGTCCGGCGGGACCTCGCCGAGCGCGCCGTCCATCGGTCGGTCGCTCCGGCGGTCCGGGGATCGGTCGTCGGCGCCGCGCGATGGCGCCCGACCGCCGGAGCGGTCGGAGTCGTCGCGGGTCGGGGCAGGCGGTCGATCGGCGGATCGTCGGCGTCAGTCGTCTGATGACATTCGGGAGCATGCCGACAAGCTTCGAGATTTGCAATGTGCTATTTCATTTCGACGAACTCACCGATTGCCGCCGAATTGACCGTCGCCACCGAGATTGTCACGCATATCCAAGGGTCTGCGCCGGCCGTCAGCCTTCGTTCGATCCGTGATGGTGCGTAGCCGGAAGCTCTCTTTCGGTCGTGCCGAGCCATGCTCGTCCGGCGACCGCTGGTAGACATCAGATGTCTCGGGCGATCCCGAGGGGCTCGTGCCGGCCTTGCGCCGCGGCGGTCCGACCGCCGGCGCGCCCGACCATGGCGACCCGCCGCCATCCGGAAATCCCCTCTTGGCGCCCCGTGCATTCCGAGATAGCAGATTGTGGATGGCAGCAGATCTGATTTCCCCGATCGTCTCCGAGGACGTCCCGTCACTGGCCGACCGTGCCTATGCGTCGCTGCGCGAAGCGATCATCGACGGGCGGCTGGCGGCCGGCGCCAAGCTCTCCGAACGATCGCTGGCCGCGGCCCTCGGCGTGTCGCCGCAGCCGGTGCGCGAGGCGTTGCGACGGCTGGAGAGCGAAGGGCTCGCCGAGGCGCGACCGCGCAGCGGCAGCTTCGTCACGGTGTTCACCGTCGAACGACTGGTGGAAATGGGCCTGATGCGGGCGGCTTTGGAGACGGTGGCCGCCGGCATCGCCGCGCGCCGCCGAACCGACGCCGACATCGCGGCGCTGCGGGCCTGCATGACGGTGGTCGATGCGGCCTCCGCCGCCAACGACGACCGCCGTCTGGCGGCCGCCAACGACGCGCTCCACGCCGCCATCCACGCGATCACCGGCAATCTCGTGCTGATCCGCAACCTGCAGGCGCTGCGTGGCTACTATCACATCTCGAGCCGGTTGATCCTGGTGCGCGAGCTCGAGATCGGCGAATCGCTGAAGGAGCACACGGCTGTGGTCGAGGCGATCATTGCCGGCGATCGGGCCGAAGCCGAGCGCCAGATGCACCATCACACACATCGCAACCTGCGCGTCGCCTTCCCCGGCAGCGACATCTGATCGAGATCTTCGCGGGCGCCGCGCGCCGCAACCAGCGTATCGCTCCCCGGCCCTTCGATGATCGGATTGATGGGCAGCACCACGGTCACCATGAAGAAGGCGCCGATCAGCAGCGGATCAGCCGGCGGATTTCGTCGGCGGAAAGAGCCGTGCGGTTGATCGGCCGGGCGTGCAGCGCGTCGGAACCGAGCGCCATGTCGAGGGCGACCCGCTTCAGCGGAAAGCGCTTCTCGGCGACGATCACCGTGTAGGCGAGATCGGCGAATTCGCGGCCGCGCTCGCTCATCGCCCCCTCCCCCGCCCGGCGCCGAGCTCGGCGAGCCGGGCCACCAGCCGCTCGCGATCGATCCATTCGAGCGGCACCAGCGCCACGCCGAGGGCCGCCGCCTTGCCGTGCAGTTGCTCGTAGCGCGGCTCGCCGCGGCGCTCGTCCCACAGATCGGTGGTGACCACCAGGGCGACGGCGGAGGTCGCCTCGCCGAAGTGGTCGATCAGATTGTCGGCCTCCTGGAGGGCCTCCATCAACCGGGCGCGATGGCGGGGGCCGCCGTCGTCGAGGCGCGAGCGCAGCGCCTTGGCCGAGACGAACACCAGGCGATCGGCGAAGCGGGCGATGGTGTCGATCTCGTTCTCGCCTTCGAAGCCCTGGGCGATCCAGCCGAGCTTCTGGCCGATCCGCACCTCGTCGGCGCCGGCGGCGAGCGCACAGAGCCCCAAGTGTTCCTCGAGCCAGCCGCCGCGCAAATAGCGATCGGCCTCCGCCGAGGGCGAGAACACCCCGCCGCCGTCGACCACGAGCACGCCGCAGGCGACCAGTTGCCGGGCGAGCGCGACCTCCGCAGGCCCCGCGAGCGGCCCGGCGACACAGCCGGTCGCCACGTCGCGGACCCGTTCGAAGGTGGGAAAATGCGCGGCGATCGCGGTCGTCGCGTCGGCGCGGGCGGTGGCGCGGGAAAGATCGAGGCCGCGATCGGCGAACCACGCGCCGTGACGCCTGAGCCGCGCTTCGATGCCGGCGAGAGGTGCGAGATCGACGTCGGACATGAGACCCCCTCGGCGCGCGAAGCTGTAATCCACCTTCTTCATCCAACTGAGGCCAGTGTCCAGAGGTCAACGCGCCGTCACGCCGGCTGAGCGAATCGGCGCCGTGATCGTGAGCGAGGCCACCGGGCAGCCCTACAGCCCGGGGATCTTCGCGAAGACGTGGCGGAAGATCGCGGACGCGGCCGGCATCCCGAAGGAGGTCTGGAACCGCGACAGCCGGGCCGGGGCGGTCTCCGAAGGTGATGAGGCCGGCGCCACGCTCGGCGAGTTGCAGCGCATGGCTGGCCACACGACGTCGAAAATCACGCAGCGCTACAGGCGGGGCGAGAACGTCGTTTCGTCTCAGGAATTGGCTGGATTGCGTGCGGAGAAACGAAAGGTCGGGAAAACGTGATTCAGTCGGGAAAAACCGCTTCCCAACCGTAAATGAGGATACCCTTCCAAGTCATTGAAATCGTTGGCGACCCCGGCAGGATTCGAACCTGCGACCAACAGCTTAGAAGGCTGTCGCTCTATCCCCTGAGCTACGGGGCCCGCGCGAACGCTTCGAGCCGGGCGCGGCGGATCTCCATGACGAATTCCGCCCCGGAATCCGCGTCTCGTCGACCGGCCCGACGCGCCCTCTGTAGCGGATTTCAGCGGGCCTTGTACAGGCCGATCGCCGCCGCCGGCCGCCCCGCCGAGCCTACGCCAGCGCCGCTCTCCGCAAAGGTCGGGTCCGGCTTCGCCTCGCCCACGCCGTGGGCCGTCGCCGCACCCGCGAGGTCGGCCGGCACCGCGCCGGCGCGGTCGGCGGTCGCGCCGCCCTCGCCCCCGCGCTCCGCCGCCCGCGCGCAGCGATGCGCATAGGCCAACGCCTCCGCGGCGATCGTCGGACGCGCGAAGACGAAGCCCTGGACCTCGTCGCAACCCAGATCGCGGAGAATCGCCACCTCCTCGGCCTTCTCCGCCCCCTCCCCGACCAGGTTCAGACCGAGACCGTGACCGAGCGCGACGATGCCGCGCAGGAGCTCGCGCGAGCGGCTGGATTCGGCGATGCCGTCGATGAAGACGCGATCGATCTTCAGCGTGTCGAAGGGAAGCTGGGTGAGATAGCCGAGCGAGGAATAGCCGGTCCCGAAATCGTCGAGCGACAACATCACCCCCTGCCGCTTCAGGGACTGCAGCGCCGCCAGCACCCGGCCCTCCTCGTGATCGGCGAGCAGGCTCTCGGTCAGTTCCAGGCACAGGAGATGCGGCGGCAGCCCGGTCTCGGCGAGCACCCGGGCGACGTCGGCGGCGAAGTCCGAAGCCCAGATCTGCGCCGCCGAAACGTTGACGGAGACCTTGCAGGCGGGCTCGCCGGCCGCGAGCCAGGCTTTGGCCTGACCTGCCGCCTCCCGCAGGATCCAGGTCCCGAGATCGCAGATCAGATGCGAACTCTCGGCCACCCGGATGAACTCGATCGGCGGCACGTTGCCGAGACGCGGATGGGTCCACCGCGCCAGCGCCTCGAAGCCGCACACCCGCCCGGTCGCGAGATCGATCTGCGGCTGATAGTGGACCGCCAGTCCGCCTTCGCCGGCGAGCGCACAACGCAGATCGCGGGCCAAGGTGGTCTTGTGTTGAATCTCGTCGTTCATCATCGGATCGAAGGTGGCGCAGCGCCCGCGCCCGGCTTCCTTTGCCCGATAGAGGGCGAGATCGGCGTTGCGCAGCAGGTCCGTCGCCGTGGTCCCGTGCTCGGGAATGAGCGCGATGCCGATGCTGGCGCCGACCGAGACTTCGGCGCGGCTGAGCCGCATCGGTACGCTGAGCGCCGCGATGATGCGGCGGGCCAGCGGCTCGGCCGTCGCGAGCACCGCATCGTCCTGGATCAGCACCGCGAATTCGTCGCCGCCGAGCCGCGCCACGAAATGGTCGGGGCCGAGCAGGCGCGAGATCAGATGGGCGATCTTGCCGAGCAACTCGTCACCGGTCGAATGGCCGAGCGCGTCGTTGACGTCCTTGAACCGGTCGAGATCGAGGAGCAGCAGCGCCCCCGGAATCCCGCCCGCCCGGCAGCGGGTCAGAACCTCGTCGAGATTGCGCTGAAACAGCGCGCGGTTGGCGAGGCCGGTGAGCGGATCGTGATAGGCGAGTTGCGCCAGGCGATCTTCGGCCGATTTCCGCTCTGTGATGTCCTGAACGGTCCCGCGCAGACCGACGGTGCGGCCCCGCTCGTCGAAGAGCAGCTTGAGGATGATCGCGAAATCACCGACCGAACCGTCGCCGCGGCGCATCTTGACGTCGACGGCGGCGGCGCGCCCGGTCCGCATCACCTCGGCCTGGGCGTCGAGAATGCGTTTCGCGCCGTCGCCGACGTAGAGATCGAGCACAGCGCGCCGGGTCGGGAGAAAGGCCTCCCGTTCGTAGCCGAGCAGGTCGAAGACTTCGTCGGACCACTCCAGCACCTGCGTCTCGAACCGGCGACTCCAGGCACCGAGCCGCCCGATGCGCTGGGCCTCGACGAGTTGTTGGGTGCGTTGCTGCAGCAGGGTGTTGGCGAGCGTGATCTCGTCATTGGCCGAGCGCAGTTGCGCGAGCGCCCGATCGAGCGCCCTGAGCGGCAGAACCCGAACCGCACCATAGGTGACGATCCCGGTGAGGCCGCTCAGCAGGGCAATCAACGCCAACCGATCGATCAGCGGCTGCAGCGGGAAGGACACGTCGACCCGACCCACCACTTGACCCGCCACTTCGATCGGCGCCCCGCGGACCAGTCGCGGGTAGGCCGGCAGCGTTCCGACCTCGACCAACGGCCGCCCCATCGCATCGAAGACCGCCTGATGGGGCGCGGGAATGGGTATCCGGTCGAGATCGATGAGTTCTTCGATTCGAACCTTCTGGTACTGCCACAGCTTGGGGTTCGCATAGACGTATTTGGCGACGCGAACCGCGCTGAGACTCGCCGTGAACATCGCCCGCTCGGACTCGTAGTGAACCGCGCCGAACCAATAGCTCGCCGGCACGAACACGGCGACCGCGAGAGCGGCCGCCATGGCGATGAAATTGATGTTCCTGCGAACGGCGGTTTCTTTCACTCGGCTCTACCTGACCGGATCGATCCGAACGGTGGACGGAAGACAGCCCGCAGCCCGCAGCACCTCGGCTGCGGCGGCCGAGCCGGCGAATTCGACGAACCGTCGCGTGGTCGGCGACGCCGTCGCCGCGACGATGAACTGGAAGTCCTTCCCGTAAGGATAGCGACCCGACTCGAACGCCTCGAGGGTCGGCATCACCCCGTCGATGGAGAGGAACCGCAAGGCGCGGTTCTCGGTGCGGATCTGGGCGAGGCTGATCGCCGCGAGCGATCCCGGAATGGTCTCGGCGGCCGCGGCATTGTCCTGATCGGTGGCGGCGACCACCACTTCGGGACGGACGCGGACGCGGTCGATCGCTTCCGCCATGCCGGGGAAGAGACCGGCGAGCCGCGCCGTGTCGCTCTCGCTCTTCGGACGCAGCACCACCCGCACCGGCGCCCCGCTCGGCCAGATCGCCGTCGTCGAGGAGAAGAAGGCGGCGACGTCGCGAGATGCGAGGCCGCCGGGATCGCGCTCCGAACTCGCCAGCCCGAACGGCGAGCGCGCCAGGATCTCTCCGGTCAGCCCCTTGCCGATCTCCTCGACCCGCAGCAGGCGCCCGGAAACCGCCACATCGATCTCCCCGTCGGCGACCGCCGCGATCGCCCCGGTACTGCCGAGACTGGGAATGACCTCGAGGGTCGTCCCGGGTTCGCGCGCCGAGAAGGCGGCTCCGAGGCGTTTCAGGAGTTCGGTCGCCGCCCCGGTTCCGCCGGCCCGCACCGTCTCGGCGCGCACGTCGCAGGCGACGACGAGCCACAGCGCCGCAGCAGCCACGAAGAACTCTCGATACCTGACGTATGGTAATGTATTCATTCGCCACCCCGAGCCCATACGTATAGATTCTAGGGGATGAAGTGCAATATGCCCTTAACAATCGAATTGCATTCCGAGGATTTCATGCACGAGGAACGACGGCTGTGACGCCGATAATTCAAAAGAATGCTCCGGGCCGCAAATCGTCTTGAACCTTCAGGTGATACGAATTCAAATTGACGTTGCGTCAATTTGATTCCGATCGAGCGCGCAGCCGCGCGCCGGGCCGAGCGACCAGCCCCGGACGTGCCACGGCCGCCCGCGGTCTCCCGCGGACGGCCGTTCGATCGGACACGAAGTCGTCTTTCAACCCCGGGGCGGCAGCGGCGCCAGGATGTCGTCGAAGTCGACGAAGGCGGTGCCGGGCTTCACCGGCCGATCGGGATCGTTGTCCTTCAAGACCTTGAACACCCGCTCCTTGAGCGGCGACGACGTGACGAAGTCGTCGTAGGCGCGCTCGAGGTAGGAGCGGCAGCGCGCCGCGATCACCCGGTCGGGCAGACCGTCGAAGTCCTCGGTCGCCAGATATTGGCCCATCCGCTTCAGGACGTGCAGCCGCGCCGAGGCGAGCACCTTGGGGTCGTACTTGACCGACAGCGCGTCGAAGAAATCCTCGGCCGAAGACAGGGTCTTGAGGCGGGGCAGAATATCGACGACGTCGACCGGCTTGTCGTCGAGCGAACAGCTGGACATGGGGCTCTCCTCGGGGGCTCGGGGGTCAGGGGCGGGTGCGGGCGGTGGTGGACGACGGACCGAACCGGCGCGGCGGCTCGTGGATCGCCAGGATCTCGACATGGCAGCCCGCCGGGATCGGCGGCTCGCCACGCGGCCGGATGACCACGACGCAGCTCGGTTCGGAATGCGGGCAGGCGGACATGGGCGATCTCCTCGGGCTCGGGGTCAGTGGGGAACGGGCGGGGCCTCGCCGACCGCAGGCGTCTCGGCGGCGGGCGGGGTGTCGAAGCGGCGCGGCGGTTCGTGCACGGCGAGGATCTCGACATGGATCCCACCGCCGGCGGCCTTGCGGGTGGCGTGGTCGAAGCGCGCCTCGAGAAAGTCGATGCGGTCGATCAACGAGGCGAGTGCTTCCCCGACCGGATCGGGCATCAGATGATGTTCGAGGTCGATCCGCCCGCCGATGCGCCGCCGATCGGCCGGCGCCTTGACGATCCGGCCGGGAATGCCGACCACCGTCATCTCCGGCGGCACGTCTTCGATCACCACCGAATTGGCACCGATCCGCGCACCGCGCCCGACGGTGATCGGCCCGAGGATCTTGGCGCCGGCCCCCACCAGCACGCCGTCCTCGAGGGTCGGGTGACGTTTGCCCGGTCGCCACGACACGCCGCCGAGCGTCACGCCGTGATAGAGCGTGACGTCGTCGCCGATCACCGCGGTCTCGCCGACCACCACGCCGGCGCCGTGGTCGATGAAGAAGCGCCGCCCGACGGTGGCTCCGGGATGGATGTCGACATTGGTCAGGAACCGCCCGAGCCAGGCGGTGAAGCGCCCGGCGAAGCGATGGCCGCGCATCCACAGGCGATGGGCGAGGCGATGCCAGACGATGGCGTGGACCCCGGGATAGGTCAGGACGATCTCGAGGGTGAAGCGCGCCGCCGGATCGCGCGCCTTGACGCAGGCGACGTCCTCGCGCAGTTCCGCCCACAGCGTCGGGCGTCCTTTGGCCGGCACCGCAGCAGGGATCCCGGGCGAAGCGGCGGCGACGTCGGTCATGGGCTCCTCCTGCGGCAAAGGGGTCACGGGGCGGCGAACCGGCGGGCGAGCGACCGCGGTGCGGCCTCTTCGACCAGCCGGTCATGGAAATGGGCGAGCACGTCGATCGGCATCGTCCGCTTGTGACCGACCGCCCAGCCCTTCACCCGGTCGATCAGTTCGGCATAGACCCGGTCGTCGAGGTCGACACCGCGCGACGCCAGCGCGTGCGCAATCGCCGCGCGGCCGGAATGCTTGCCGATCGCGAAATCGTGGTCGCGGCCGAGGTCGCGCGGATCGAGGCCCTGATAGGTGTCGCGGTCGGTCAGGAGCCCGGCGACATGCAGGCCGGATTCGTGGGTGAACACCGCGCCGCCGATCACCGCCTTCTGCGGCGGGATCGGGCGGCCCGAGGCGGTCGCCACCACCGCGGCGAGATCGCACAGTTGGGTCGGGTCGATGCGCGAGCGATAGCCGAGCCGGTCGAGCGCCAGCACCATCTCCTCGAGCGCGGCATTGCCGGCCCGTTCGCCGATGCCGCCGACCGTCACCGAGACGTGGCGGGCGCCGGCCCGCACCGCGGCGAGCGCATTGGCGGTGGCGAGCCCGAGGTCGTCGTGGGTGTGGATCTCCAGCGGCAGATCGGTCGAGGCGACGAGACGGACGACGAGATCGTGGGTGGCGAAGGGGTCGAGGATGCCGACCGTGTCGGCGAGGCGGACGCGGAAGGCGCCGAGCCGCTCGACGGCCTCGATCACCCGGGCGAGATGGCCGAGATCGGCGCGGCTGGCATCCTCGCAGCCGATCGCCACCGCCATTCCCGCGTCGAGCGCCTTGGGCACCAGCCGTTCGATCCGCGCCAGAGCGGTCGCCCGATCGATGCCGAGCTTCGCCTTCAACTGGATGTCGGAGGCGGGGATCGACAGATTGACCGCGGCGACGCCCGCCGCCCGCGCCGCGGCGAGATCGGCGTCGGTCATCCGGCACCACGCCATCACCCGCAGCGGCAGATCGGCGGCGACGATCGCCCGGATCGCTTCGACCTCGTCCACGCCCATCACCGGCGTGCCGGCTTCGATCTCCGGCACCCCGGCCCGCGCCAGGGCCTCGGCGATCTCCACCTTCTCGTCGGTCGAGAAGGCGACGCCCGGCGCCTGCTCGCCGTCGCGCAGCGTGGTGTCGTTGAGGAAGACGCGATGGGCCACGGCGGATCCTTTCTCGCCTCAGGCGTAGACCGGATTGAAGGTCGCCGGCGCCTGGTCGGCGCCCTTCCAGAACGGCGACAGGGCACGCAGTTTCTCGATGATCGGCGGCATCACCTCGAGCACCCGATCGACGTCGGCGTCGGTGTTGTCGCGGCTGAACGAGAAGCGGATCGCCCCGTGCGCGGCGGTGTAGGGGATCTTCATGGCGCGCAGCACATGGGACGGCTCGAGCGACCCGGAGGTGCAGGCCGAGCCCGACGAGGCGGCGATGCCCTCGCGGTTCATGAGCAGCAGGATGCCTTCGCCCTCGATGTATTCGAAGGCGATGTTGGCGGTGTTGGGCAGGCGCTCGGCCGGGTTGCCGGTGACGAAGCAATTGGGGATGCGCTGGAGCAGGCCCTTCTCGAGCCGATCGCGAAGCCCCGCGACCCGGGTCTGTTCGTCTTCCATGTGGAGGAGCGCCAGTTCCGCGGCCTTGCCGAGACCGGCGATGCCGGGGGTGTTCTCGGTGCCGGCGCGCCGCCCGCGTTCCTGGTGGCCGCCCTTGAACAGCGAGCGGAAGCGCAGGCCCCGCTTGACGTAGAGCGCACCGATCCCCTTGGGGCCGTGCAGCTTGTGGCCGGACAGCGACAGCATGTCGATCGCCGTCGACTTCAGATCGATCGGGATCTTGCCGACCGCCTGGACCGCGTCGGTGTGGAACACCGCGCCGACCTCCTTGGCGAGCTCGGCGAGTTCGGCGACCGGAAAGATCGTGCCGGTCTCGTTGTTGGCCCACATGATCGAGACCACCGCGGTCTTCTCCGACAGCGCGGCGCGATAGGCCGCGATGTCGAGCAATCCGCGGCCGTCGACCGGGATGACGTGGACCTTGATCCCGCGGGTCTTCTCGAGATGGGCGCAGAGCGACAGCACGGCGGGATGTTCGACCGCCGAGGTGATGATCTCGCTGCGCTCGGGCGCGGCTTCGAGCGCCGACAGGATGGCCATGTTGTCGCTCTCGGTCCCGCCCGAGGTGAAGACGATCTCGTGATCGAACTCGGCGCCGACCAGCTTCTGGAGGGAGGCGCGGGCCGCCTTGACGGCGCCGCCGACCGACGCACCGAAGGCATGCATCGACGACGGATTGCCGAACTGCTCGGTGAAATAGGGCAGCATCGCCTGAACGACGGCCTCGTCGCAGCGCGTGGTGGCATTGTTGTCGAGATAGACGGGGGTGGTCATGGGGTTCTCCTCGAAAGTCTCGGCAAGGGGTGGTCGGTCTGCGAATGGTTCAGATGCGGCGCGGAGCCGATATGTTCGACGGGCCCTTCCACCTCGTCCCCTCCCCCCTCGAGGGGGAGGGACAGGGAGGGAGGGCGCGGCGGAGCGATCGAGTCCAGAGATCGGAAGCGGGCCCCTGCCCCCCCTCTCTGCCTCTCCCCCTCGAGGGGGGAGAGGACCCTGTGGCACCGACCTTCGGACCTCGAAGGCCGGACGAGGGGTTTCGCCCTCACTCCCGAGTCCTGCGTCCGTGGCGCCCCCTCATCCGCCCCTTCGGGGCACCTTCTCCCACGAGGGGAGAAGGGAAGAGGGCTGCCCGTGTCGCGTCTCTTCCAGGCGAGGGCGCCCGTTTTGTCGTCCCCGCCCGTCGAACGGGCGACGGCCTCCGTTTTGTCGTCCCCTCCCCCCTCGAGGGGGAGGGACAGGGAGGGGGGGCTCGGCGGAGCGATCCGACACCGGGTCAAAGGCGGGGCCCTACCCCCCCCTCTCTGTCTCTCCCCCTCGAGGGGGGAGAGGACCCTGTGGCACCGACCTTCGCGCCTCGAAGGGCGTCTCGGACGGGGAAGCCACCGGCGCCCCGCACGCCCTCCCCTCACTTCACCGGGATCACCCGCAGCGGCAGGCCGGTCTTGGCGATCAGCTTCTCCTGGACGCCGTTGACGGTCACCGAGGCCATCTGGCAGCCGACGCAGGCGCCGGCCAGCTTGACGATGACGTTGTTGCCGTCGACGTCGACCAACTCGCAGTCGCCGCCGTCCTGCTTGAGGAACGGCCGGATCTCCTCCAGCGTCTCCTCGATCAGACGGATCTTCTGCACCGTGGTCAGCCGCGCCACCGGCGCCGGCGCCTCCAGCACCGCGGTCGCGGCAGCGGCGGCCGGGGCCGGCACCGGAGCCAGGGTCTCGAACGCGATCAGCGGCTTGATGTCGAGCTTGGGCGGGGCCGGCGGGGCTTTCGGCCGCGCCTTCTGCTTGAGCGCCCGCGGATCGACCGAGCCGATGCGATAGGCCTCGTCGAAGGACAGCAGCCCTTCGGCCACCAGCTCCTCGTTGACCCGCGCCAGCACCGCCTCGATGCCCTCGAAACAGGTGAGGCAGCCGCCGCCGGCCTTGGTGAAGTTGGTGACCTGCTCGGGCGTGGTCAGCTTGTTGGCGCGCACCGCCCGCTCGATCATGCCCTCGTCGACGCCGAAGCACTTGCAGACCAGCCCGCCCTCTTCGTGGTCGTCGGACCAGGTCTCGCCGCGGAAATTGGCCACCGCCGCCTGCAGCGCCTCGTAGCCCATCACCGAGCAGTGCATCTTCTCCGGCGGCAGGCCGCCGAGGAAGTCGGCGATGTCCTGGTTGGAGATCTGCAGCGCCTCACCCAGCGTCTTGCCGACGATGATCTCGGTCAGTGCCGACGACGAAGCGATCGCCGAGCCGCAGCCGAAGGTCTGGAAGGTCGCCGCCTCGATCACTTCCGTTTCCGGATCGACCCGCATCATCAGCTTCAGCGCGTCGCCGCAGGAGATCGCCCCGACCTCGCCGACCGCGTTGGCGGTCTCCAGCACGCCGGCGTTCTTCGGATTGAAGAAGTAGTCCTTGACCTTGTCGGTGTAGTCCCACATGGGTCGCTCTCCCGAAATGCCGTCGGATCAACCGAAGGACTTGCCACACGAACACTTCGAGGCCGCGTTCGGGTTCTCGAACACGAAACCCGAGCTCTCCAGCCCGGTGACGAAGTCGACGGTCATGCCGGCGACCAGCGATTGGGAATTGGGGTCGACGTAGAGCTTGACGCCGCCCTGGTCGATCACGGCGTCGCCGTCGCGGGCGGTGCCCTCGAGGCCCATCATGTATTTGAAGCCGGCACAGCCCCCGGCCTCGACCATGATGCGCAGGCCCTCGGCGGGCACGGCGGCCCGGGACAGGGCGGTCTTGACGGCGGCGACGGCACTTTCGGTGAGTTGGATCATGGCCGAACCCTCGATCTCGAATGGTCTCGAGGGGAGCTCGCAAGGGCCGTGCCAAACCCTAGGTGCCCGACAAATCAGGGCTTTTTCGCAACTCGCCGTGTCCGGAATCCGACAACGGGGCTTTTGCGACATGTCGCCGAGGCGACAGGCGGGGGCTCGGCGGGTGGCTCCGCCGTGCCCGGCCCGGGCACGCGGTCGGGCGGCGAGGCCCTGCGACCTCGCCGTTCTCCGAACCCATGCCGGCCATCAAAGGTACCGTCGATCAGGCGGCGCGGCTCTGGGCGCGGGCGTCGGCCGCCTCGACGATCACCCCGTACCAGCCGAGCCCGCGATAGGTCTCGTAGCCGGGCGTGCGGTGGAAGGCGACCGACCCGCCGCGCGGATCGGTCTCGAAGCCCGACTCCCGGCCCTTGGGATCGAAGCCGACCTGCTCGGTGAGGATGCCGTGGCCATCGGAGGCGGCGATCACCCGGCGATTGCGGTCGACCAGCAGCACCCGGGTGCGCTCGCGCCGATCGGGGTCGATGCGCACGCCCTCGACGATGCCGCGCGCTTGGGCCTCCCAGTCGAAATGGATGGCGAGCAGGCCGATCGCCGCGCCGTCCGCGGCGCCGTCGACCCGCACCGGCGTGACGAAGGTCGCGACCTGGGCATGACCGAGCAGGTCTTCGCGGGCGATGTCCTCGGCGTGGAAGTCGTCGCCGGTGGCGAGCCCGCGGCCGGCGCGCCACCAGCCGCGGTCGGCGACCGAATGGCCGGCCACCGCCCAGCGCTCGGGCCGGCCGCTGGCGATCACCCGGCCCGCGGCGTCGATCAGCCAGATGTCGAGATAGACGGTGTAGGCGCGCAGGATCACCGCGAGGCGCTCGCTGGCATGGGCGCACAGATCCGGCGTCGGATCAGCGGCGGCGTCGACCACGGCGCTGTCGGTCGCCCACCAGCGGACGTCGCAGCTGCGCTCATAGAGATTGCGGTCGACCAGTTCGACGGCGTTCAGCGCCTGATCGACCATGCGCGTGCCGTGCGCCGAACGCGCCATGTCGCGCGCCATGCCCGACAGCCGTTCGATTTCGCCGCCGAGTTCGGCTTCGAGCCCGACCGCCATGGCGTCGACCTCTTCGGAGATGCCGCGCACCTCCTGGCTGACCACGGCGAAGCCGCGCCCCATTTCGCCGGCCCGCGCCGCTTCGATCAGGGCGTTGAGCGCCAGGATCTTCATCCGCCGGGTGATCGCCCGGATCTCCCCGACCTTCTTCATCGTCACGTCCCGCGCCCCATGGGCCCGGTCGACGATGTCACCGATCTTGGCACTCCCCCGGACGTCGTCCGTCGCAGCCGAACCTCGCATCCGCACTCTCCCGTAGAATTTTGCCCATTTGAGGCGATCATCCCGGGGTCAGGGTTAAACATGCCCTAAGGGCAGCACGCGGAATCTCGTATAAATTGGATCTGCTCAAACTTTCCGCAAAATCGACCCTTCGGAATACACCTGCCGGCGCCGACGCAAAGACGCGACAGCCCGCCGGAGCGGGTGCTCGGGCGGGCCGGATCGATCTTCGGAGCAGAGGAACCGCGTCACATGTGGATGGCGCGGCCTTCGGAATCGAGCACCGCCTCGTGCATCATCTCCGACAGCGTCGGATGCGGGAACACCGTGTGGATCAGATCTTCCTCGGTGGTCTCGAGGTTCATCGCCACCACGTAACCCTGGATCAGCTCGGTGACGTCGGCGCCGATCATGTGGGCGCCGAGCAGCCGCCCGGTCTTCTTGTCGAAGATCACCTTGATCAGGCCTTCCGGCTCGCCCATGGCGATCGCCTTGCCGTTGCCGATGAACGAGAAGCGACCGACCTTGACCTGGAAACCGGCGGCCTTGGCCTTGGCTTCGGTATAGCCGACCGAGGCGACCTGAGGCTGCGAGTAGGTGCAGGCCGGAATCTTGGTCTTGTCCATCGGATGGGGATGTTTGTCGGCGATCGCCTCGACGCAGATGATGCCCTCGTGTTCGCCCTTGTGGGCGAGCATCGGCGGCCCGGCGACGTCGCCGACCGCGTAGATCCCGGCGACCGACGAGCGCCCGAACGGATCGGCGACCACGCAGCCGCGCTCGGTCTTCACCCCGACCCGTTCCAAACCGAGGTTCTCGACGTTGCCGACGACGCCGACCGCCGAGATCACCCGATCGACGATGATCTGCCGCTGCACGCCGTTCTTGTCCTCGAGCGTCGCGGTGACGCTGTCGGCGTGACGGACCAGACCGACCACCTTGGTCTCGGTGTGGATGTGCAGGCCGAGCTTGGCGAAGCTCTTCTGCGCATAGGCCGAGATCTCGGCGTCCTCGACCGGCAACACCCGATCGAGCACCTCGACCACCGTCACCTCGACGCCGAGCGCGTTGTAGAACGAGGCGAATTCGATGCCGATCGCCCCCGACCCGACCACCAGCATCGACTTCGGCAGGCTCTTCGGGGTCATCGCGTCGAAATAGGTCCACACCAGCTTGCCGTCGGGCTCGAGCCCGGGCAGCACCCGCGGCCGGGCGCCGGTCGCCAGAATGATGTGGGCGGCCCGGTAGTCGCCGCCGCCGAGCGCGCCCTTGGGCGGATTTTCGGTGGCGGTGACGGTCAGCGCGCCGGGCGTGGTCAGCTGCGCGCGGCCCCAGATCACGTCGACCTTGTTCTTCTTCAGGAGGAAGCCGACGCCGGTGTTGAGCTGCTGCGACACGCCGCGCGAGCGCTTGACGATCGCCGCGAGATCGAAGCTCGGGTTCTCGACCGACAGGCCGAAGGCCGAGGCGTGCTTCATGAACTGGTAGATCTCGGCCGAGCGCAGCAGCGCCTTGGTCGGGATGCAGCCCCAGTTGAGGCAGATGCCGCCGAGGTGCTTGGGCTCGACGATGGCCGTCTTGAAGCCGAGCTGGGCGGCGCGGATCGCAGTGACGTAGCCGGCCGGACCGGCCCCGATCACGATGACGTCGTAGGTGGACATGAAAGACCTCGCTTCGTCGAAGTCCCGCTCTCAGGAACGAGATTCGAGCACCGCGAGCCGCTTCTTCAGGTCGGTGATCTCGGTCTGGATCGCCTGAATGTCGGCCCGATTTTCGCCATGGAGACCGACCGTGAACGTGACGTAGCCCTTGACCTGCTCGAGGATCTCGCGCTGGTCTCGCACATCGCCCTTCAGTTCGGTGACATCCGCTCTCACTTTGCCGACATCCGCCTGGATGCGCTGAAGGATCGGCAGAACGACGTCCGAGATCTCCGACATGCTGGTCTCCTCATGTCCGACCACCGATGATGACGCCAGACTGCCGATCCGGCAACTCACACCAGCATCGACATCGGCTTCTCGATCAGATCCTTGAACGCGCCGATCAGTTGCGCCCCGAGTGCGCCGTCGACCGCGCGATGGTCGGTCGACAGCGTCACGGTCATCTGAGTCGCGACCGCCGGCACCCCGTCCTTGACCACCACCCGCTTCTCGCCGGCGCCGACCGCCAGGATGGTGGCGTGCGGCGGGTTGATGATCGCCGCGAACTCCTTGATCCCGAACATGCCGAGGTTGGACACCGCGGTCGATCCGCCCTGATACTCCTCGGGCTTCAGCTTGCGCGCCTTGGCGCGCGCCGCGTAGTCCTTCATCTCCGCCGAGATCGTCGACAGGGTCTTGGTGTCGGCCTTGCGGATCACCGGGGTGATCAGGCCGCCGGGGATCGACACCGCGACGCCGACGTCGGCGTGATGGTGCTTGAGCATCGCCGCTTCCGTCCAGGTGACGTTGGCGTCCGGCACCCGGATCAGCGCCAGCGCCAGCGCCTTGATGACGAAGTCGTTGACCGACAGCTTGAAGGCCGGCTTGCCGTCGAGGCGCGGCGCGCCGCCGTTGATCTGCTCGCGCAGGGCCAACAGCGGGTCGAGATCGACGTCGAGCGAGAGGTAGAAGTGCGGCACGGTCAGCTTGGATTCCATCAGCCGCTTGGCGATGGTCTTGCGCATCCCGTCGTGCGGCACGCTCTCGTAGGAGCCGGCCTCGAACATCCGGGCGATCACGTCGTCGGCCATGCCGGTCGGCAGACCCACGACCGGCTTCGAAGCCGGAGCGAACGCGGCGACCGGGGCCGGCGCGGCGGCGGCGATCGGGGCGGCGGCGGAGGCCGCGGCAGGGGTGCCGCCGGCCGCCACCGCGGCGTCGACGTCGGCGACCACGATGCGGCCGCGCGGACCCGAGCCCGAGATCTTGGAAAGGTCGATGCCCTTCTCGCGGGCGATCCGCCGGGCGAGCGGCGAGGCCACCACCCGTTCGCCGGACGCCGCCGGAGCGGCCGGCGCGGCAGCAGCCGGTGCGGCGACCGGAGCGGGCGCTGCCGCCACCGCAGCCTGCGGGGCGGCGGGTGCCGCGGCGGGCGCCGGCGTTGCGGCTGCGGCCGGCGCGGTCGCCTTGGGCGCGGCGGCCGGAGCCGCGGAGGCGTCTTCACCTTCGGCGGCGATCACCGCGATCGGCGTGTTGACCGCCACGTCCTGGGTACCGGCCGGCACCAGGATCGCCGAGAGGATCCCCTCGTCGACGGCTTCCACTTCCATGGTCGCCTTGTCGGTCTCGATCTCGCACAGCACGTCGCCGGACTTGACGGTATCGCCGACGGCCTTCAGCCACTTGGCGAGGTTGCCCTTCTCCATGGTCGGCGAAAGGGCGGGCATCAGGATGTTGGTGGGCATGGGTCCCCCCGGGATGACGTCTCGAACAGTGGAATCGGGTCGCGGCAGCGACCGCGTCCGACGAGCGAGACCGCGGCGACGGCGCCGTCGCGGTCTCGGGGGATCACCGATAGGTCACGGCGCGCACCGCATCGACGACCTCGGCGACGGTGGGCAGCGCCAGCTTCTCGAGATTGGCGGCATAGGGCATCGGCACGTCCTTGCCGGTCACCTTCAGCACCGGCGCGTCGAGCCAGTCGAAGGCCTCGGTGACCAGCCGCGAAGCGATGTCCGAGCCGATCGAGTTCTGCGGCCAGCCCTCTTCGACGGTGACGCAGCGCCCGGTCTTCTTCACCGAAGCGATGATCGTGGCGATGTCGAGCGGACGCAGGGTGCGGAGATCGATCACCTCGACCGAAATCCCGAGCTTCTCGAGCTCGTCGGCGGCCTTGATCGCATAGGTCATGCCGATGCCGAACGACACCAGCGTCGCATCGCGACCGGTGCGCACCACCTTGGCCTTGCCGAGCGGCGTCACGAAATCGCCGACCGGCACCGGCGAGGCGTGGCCGTAGAGGATCTCGTTCTCCAGGAACACCACCGGATTGGGGCTGCGGATCGCCGCCTTGAGCAGGCCCTTGGCGTCCGCCGCCGACCACGGCGCCACCACGGTCAGACCCGGCACCTGGGAGTACCAGGCCGAATAGTCCTGGCTGTGCTGGGCGCCGACCCGAGCGGCCGCGCCGTTGGGGCCGCGGAACACGATCGAACAGCCCATCTGCCCGCCCGACATGTAGAGCGTCTTGGCGGCCGAGTTGATGATGTGGTCGATCGCCTGCATGGCGAAGTTGAAGGTCATGAACTCGACGATCGGCTTCAGCCCGGCCAGCGCCGCACCGACCGCCAGACCCGCGAAACCGTGCTCGGTGATCGGCGTGTCGACCACCCGGGTCTCGCCGAACTCCTGCAGCAACCCTTGCGTGATCTTGTAAGCGCCCTGGTACTCGGCGACCTCCTCACCGATCACGAAGACCTCGCCGTCGCGGCGCATCTCCTCGGCCATGGCGTCGCGCAACGCCTCGCGTACCGTCTGCGAGACGAATTCGGTGCCTTCGGGATACTCGGCTTCCGGCGCCGGCGCCGGGCTCGGCGCGGGGGCCGCGGCGACGATCGCCGGGGCGGCGGCGACGGCGGCGGCCGGCAGAGGTGCGGCGATCGGCGGGGCCGAGGTCTTGGCGGCGGTGTCGGCGGCGTCGGCGCCGATCACCGCGATCGGCGTGTTGACCTTGACCGCTTCGGTGCCGGCCTCGACCAGGATCGCCGTGAGGATCCCCTCGTCGACCGCTTCCACTTCCATGGTCGCCTTGTCGGTCTCGATCTCGGCGAGCACGTCGCCGGACTTGACGGTATCGCCGACGGCTTTCAGCCACTTCGACAATTTGCCCTCTTCCATCGTCGGGGAGAGCGCGGGCATCAGGATTTCGGTCGCCATTGGTCGCGTCTCCTCAGCGCAGGATGTCGGTCCAGAGCTCGGCGGCATCCGGCTCGGGATCGTTCTGGGCGAATTCGGCGGACTCCTGCACGATCGCGCGGACCTCCGCGTCGATCTTCTTCAGCGCCTCTTCGTCGACCGCGCCGCCGGCGAGCAGGCGCTGACGCACCTGTTCGATCGGATCGTGGTCGTTGCGCATCTTCTGCACTTCTTCCTTCGAGCGGTACTTCGCCGGGTCCGACATCGAATGGCCGCGGTAGCGATAGGTCAGCATCTCAAGGATGTAGGGACCGGCGCCGGAGCGGGCGTGTTCCATCGCCCGCAGCGAGGCCTCGCGCACCGCCCGCACGTCCATGCCGTCGACCTGTTCGCCGGGGATGTTGAACGAGGCGCCGCGCTTGGAGAAGTCGGTCTGGGCCGAGGCCCGATTGACCGAGGTGCCCATGGCGTACTTGTTGTTCTCGATCACGTAGACCACGGGGAGCTTCCACAGCTCCGCCATGTTGAAGCTCTCGTAGACCTGACCCTGGTTGGCCGCGCCGTCGCCGAAGAAGGCGAGGCTGACCTTGCCGTTCTTGCGATAGCGGTCGGCGAAGGCGAGGCCGGTGCCGAGCGCCACCTGGGCGCCGACGATGCCGTGGCCGCCGAAGAACTGCTTCTCGACGCTGAACATGTGCATCGAGCCGCCCTTGCCCTTGGAATAGCCGCCGCGGCGTCCGGTGAGCTCGGCCATCACGCCGTTGGGGTCCATGCCGCAGGCCAGCATGTGGCCGTGGTCACGGTAGCCGGTGATGAACTGGTCGCCGGTCTGCATGGCCAGCTGCATGCCGACCACCACGGCTTCCTGCCCGATGTAGAGATGGCAGAAGCCGCCGATCAGGCCCATGCCGTACATCTGGCCGGCCTTCTCTTCGAAGCGGCGGATCAGCAGCATGGTGCGGTAGGCCGCGAGTTCTTCCTCGGTGGTGAACGGGGCCGGCCCGGCCTCCGTCGGCGCCTTGCTCTTCGTGGACTTGGCCGTGGCCATGGCATCCTCCCGTGGGGTCGGCTGTCGCCGGTTCGATGGCGGGAGAATAGACCCTCTGAGGTTCGACGCAAGCGGCGCCGCGAGGCTTTTCAGAGCCCCGTAATATGTTGCTGCGCAACAATAAAAAAGCGATTTACCGGATTTTGGTTCATGTGGTCACATGAACTCAATTCCGGTTTACGAGCGAATGCTGCGGTGCACCCGTCACGATGGCGATTTCGTTCGCATTTGCGAAGCCGAGGATCTCGCGGGCCCGTTCGTCGAGCATGTCGCTCTCGAGATTGGCCGAGCGCAGCAGGTTGACCCGCCGCTCCACCGCCCGCCGTTCGTCCTTGGCCTTCTGCAGATCGGCGTCGAGTCGGGCCGCTTCGACCACCAGATGGCGCCGCGCCTCCATGCCGAACGACCCGTGCCAGCCGTGCCAGGCGAAGTAGCCGGTGAAGGCCAGAGCGACGAGAGGGACGATCAGGGGGCGGACGTAGGACTTCTTACGCTGACGAGTGGACATGAAGAACGCGACGCCCCGATGATCGACGCGACCCCGGCAGACGCGGGATCCGACCCGTCCATGACACCAGACTCTGGTTAACGCGAGCTTGCCGAGACGGTCACGAATCGCCCCGCCCCCCGTCCTTTCGCCGGCGCGAGACGATGCGGCGAGTGCGGCCGCCGACGAATCGGCCGCGGCGCGCCGGCGCGCCAACCCGATGTTCATCCGATCGTGCGATCCTCGCGGTCGAGACCCGGGTGTCGCCGGGTCGCCGTTCCGAGGTGCGCCATGCCGGCCCGCGTTCCCCGCCCCCTCGCCCTGGTCCTGCTCGCGCCGCTGGTCGTCGGCTGCTGGGGTTCGTCGACCGACATCTCCGTGTCGCGCGACACCACCCGCGTCTCGCGCGAAGTGGTCGACCGGACCCTCGCCACCTTCCGCGCCGTCTGCGCGCCGCTGTTCGCCGCCCACGCCGCCGACGTCGCGGCGGTCGGCGCGGTGGTCTCCGACGAGACCGCCACCGAACCGCGCCGCCGCGGCTGGGGCGTCCACGTCGACCTCACCGTGACCCTGCGCGGCAGCCCGCGGACCTTCTCCGGCCCGGTCGATACCAACGAACCCGCCCGCTTCCTGATGGGCGGCGGCGAACGCCCCGGCCTCGTCGCCTTCACGCCGACCGCCGCGGCGCTGTGCGACCGCTCGGCGCCGCCCGGCCGCGATCAGGTCTTCGTGCCGATCCCGGAACTGACCGCCCTGCTGCCGCGCCTGCGCCAGCAGCCGACCGACGCCCAGCGCGCCTGGTGGGCCGACGAAATGGAGCGGGCGATGGCCGGCGACTATCAGAGCCAGCGCAACATCGCCTGGTGCCGTTTCGACGGCTGCGACGGGGTCGAACCGATCGACGACGCCGCGGCCTGCGTCTGGCGTCTGGTGATCGCCGCCGCCCGCGATCCGCGGTCCGACGCGTCCGACCGCGAGAATGTCGAGTTCTATTGCCGCAAGGCGCTGACGCCCCCCGACCTCGCCGATGCCCGCACCCGCGCCGCCGCCCTGTTCCGCCGCATCTACGGCCGCGACCTGCCGAAATGAGGCGTCACGGCTCCGCGCGCGGCGCCTGACCGCCACGCCGGGCATCCGTGGGCGTCACCCGCGCCGTCACCGCGGCGAGAATACGCCGGAAGGAGGCCAAGACCGCGCCGAGCAGAACTCGGCCGGCGTTCGACGCCTGCTTGGCGAGGAAGTCGAAGAGTCGATCCTGCCAAGTCTTCGGCGTCGGCTTGCCGGCCTCAGTTCGGGCCGCCAGGATTCCGATCACCGCTGCGAGGTTCCGGTCCACCGCAGCCTTTTCGTCGCGGGCCCGAGTGGTGTCGACACGGCAGCGATCGAGGGCGAGCGACAGCTCCACCTCCTGCGCCGATCGAATCGACGGCGGCTCACCGACGCCCTGCATCGTCGTGCCCACTTTGGCGGTCGACGAAAACTGGGCCACGAGGTCGCCGACTCCGTTGGACGCCCCGATGCGAGGGGGAGCGACGGCGACCGGCGGCGGCAGGGTGGGCGGATTCGATGGTGTGACACGCACCACCTCGATCGCTTCCGTGAGAGCCCCATGGGACCCCGCGGACGCCATGGCCTGCGCGAAGGCCGGTGGCCCGATCGCCGCCTGGGCCTCGACGAGCGCCATGGCCGCCGCCGCCGATTCGCCGTCGTCGCTCCCGTGATCCCGCCCGATCCGGTAGACGCCGTCGGCCATCAGCGCGAAACCGATGACCGCGATCAAGAAATGAATGAACGTCCTCACGTCGACACCCCTCCCCGGTGAACCGCCGCCCGAACGTCATCATAGGTTGTATGTAAATCTATGCGCAACTTCGAAAACGCAAAACGGCGGCCCGAAGGCCGCCGTCCGCTGGAGGAAACACGGCGTCGCCGCCGATGTCCGATCGATCAGAGCTTGAACACGCCGAGGCCGGTGTAGCGGGCGGCGTCGCCGAGCTGCTCTTCGATGCGCAGCAGCTGGTTGTACTTGGCCAGCCGGTCGGAGCGGGCGAAGGAACCGGTCTTGATCTGTCCGCAGTTGGTGGCGACCGCCAGATCGGCGATGGTCGAATCCTCGGTCTCGCCCGAACGATGCGACATCACCGCGGTGTAGCGCGCCTTGTGGGCGGTCTCGACCGCGTCGAGGGTCTCGGTCAGCGAGCCGATCTGGTTGACCTTGACCAGGATCGAGTTGGCGACGCCCTGCTTGATGCCGTCGACCAGTCGCTTGGTGTTGGTGACGAACAGATCGTCGCCGACCAGCTGGACCTTCGAGCCGATCTTGTCGGTGAGCAGCTTCCAGCCCGCCCAGTCGTCCTCCGCCATGCCGTCTTCGATCGACACGATCGGATAGAGCGAGGCGAGCTTGGCCAGGTACTCGACCTGCTCGGCCGGGGTGCGGGTGACGCCTTCGCCTTCGTAGACGTAGTTGCCGTTCTTGAAGAACTCGGTCGAGGCGCAGTCGAGCGCCAGGAAGATCTCCTTGCCCGGCTTGAACCCGGCCTTCTCGATCGCCTGGACGACGAAGTCGAGGCCGGCGGTGGCCGACGACAGGTTCGGAGCGAAGCCGCCCTCGTCACCGACGTTGGTGTTGTGGCCGGCCTTCTTCAGTTCGCTCTTCAGGGTGTGGAACACCGTGGCGCCGGCGCGCAGCGCCTCGGAGAAGCTGTCGAACCCGGCCGGAACGATCATGAATTCCTGGAAGTCGATCGGGTTGTCGGCATGGACGCCGCCGTTGATGATGTTGGCGAGCGGCACCGGCAGGACGCGGGCGTTGGGGCCGCCGAGGTAGCGGTAGAGCGGCAGGCCGGACGCCGCGGCGGCGGCCTTGGCGACGGCCAGCGACACGCCGAGGATGGCGTTGGCGCCGAGGCGGGCCTTGTTGTGGGTGCCGTCGAGGGCGATCAGCGTCTCGTCGATCTGGATCTGCTCTTCGGCGTCGAAGCCGCCGATCGCGTCATAGATCTCGCCGTTGACGGCTTCGACGGCCTTCAGCACGCCCTTGCCGAGATAGACGTCCTTGTCGCCGTCGCGCAGCTCCACCGCCTCGTGCGCACCGGTCGACGCCCCCGACGGCACCGCGGCGCGGCCGAACGAACCGTCCTCGAGGGTGACGTCGACTTCGACCGTGGGATTGCCACGGCTGTCGAGGATCTGGCGGCCGACGATATCGACGATGGCGGTCATGTGGCTTTCTCCTGAAGGCGTACGACCAAAGTCGTACTACATGCGGTTTGCGCAGAATGGGACTTTGCTATAGCGGAGCCGGCGCCCGCTTGCTACCTCGGCATTCGCCGTATGTGATCCTCGGCGAACCCCTGCGGCATGTGGCCCCGGTCCTGCCGATCTACACCTTTCGGGAGACCGCCGGATGACCGATTTCGATACGACCGCGCTTCAACTCGGCCACGCCGTGGCGCGCCCGACCGATCCCGCCTCCGCGCGCCTCGACCGCGTCCCCGATCCCCAGGCCGACACCCGTTATATGGTGCGCTTCACCGTGCCGGAATTCACCTCGCTGTGTCCGGTCACCGGCCAGCCCGACTTCGCCCATCTGGTCATCGACTACGTGCCCGACGCCTGGCTGGTCGAATCGAAGTCGCTGAAGCTCTACCTCGGCTCGTTCCGCGACCACGGCGCCTTCCACGAGGACTGCACGGTGCGGATCGGCCGGCGGCTCGTCGATCTGCTCGCGCCCCATTGGCTGCGAATCGGCGGCTATTGGTATCCGCGCGGCGGTATCCCGATCGACGTCTTCTGGTCGACCGGGCCGCAGCCGGCCGATCTGTGGATCCCCGATCAGGGGGTGGCGCCCTATCGCGGCCGGGGCTGAGGCGCGCCACGACCCGAGCGAGCGCGCGTCGAATGCCGCAAGCCCGCGCGACGGATCGCGCGGCGCGGTCGCCGATCGGCCGGTCCGGAACTTCGATGGCCCCGGTAGACCCGCTCAGCCGCACGCCCCGCCGGCGGCACGCTCGGCGATGCGGGCCGTCGGACGGCCGTCGATCAGCCCGATGTCGCGTCGCCGCTCGTCCGACAGAGTGTCGGTTCGCAGCCGCCGGCCCGACGGCGCCCCGAATCGCGCCGCCAGGCGCCCGAACAGCGATGACGCGATGTCCGTCGACCGCTCGGCCGAACTGCCGTTCGCCATCGAAATCCCCTTGAACATCTGATGCATGAGCGGCATTTTCGGCGGGAAACGCGTGGGTTTCCAATGAAAACTTCGGATCCACCGATCAAGAGAGCTGATGCATGAAACAAGCGCGGCAAATCCCGCTGAATGCCCTGCGGGTCTTCGACGTGGTGGCGACCCACCTGAGTTTCACCAAGGCCGGCGCCGAGCTCGGCATCACCCAGACGGCGGTCAGCTATCAGATCAAGCTGCTCGAGGAGATGCTGGCGACGCCGCTGTTCGTCCGCCGTCCCCGCCGCATCGAACTGACCGAGGTCGGCGCCCGTCTGGCACCCAAGATCGGCGAGGCCTTCGGCCTCATCGCCGAGGCGCTGACCAGCGTTCTCGCCGGCGCCGAGGAGACCCTGGTGATCAGCACCACGCCGACCTTCGCCGCCCATTGGCTGGCGAGCCGCATCGGCAAATTCCAGCTCGCAGCCCCCCATGTCGCGGTCCGCATGATCGCCAGCCTCGACCTCGTCGATTTCGCCCGCGAGCCGGTCGACGTCGCCATCCGCTACGGGAGCGGCGACCAACCGGGTCTCGTCACCCACGAATTGATGCGGATCGACTATGCGCCGATGCTCTCGCCGTCGCTGATCGAGAGCGCCGGCCCGTTGCACGAACCGCGCGATCTGTTGCGCCTGCGCCTGATCGATCCCTCCGACCCCTGGTGGCGCGTCTGGTTCGGCGCCGCCGACGTGCCCGACGCCGATCTCGACGGCCGGCCGAAGTCGCGCCTCGGCGCCCAGACCTACGAAGCCCACGCGGCGATCGCCGGCCACGGCGTCGCCATCCTCACGCCGGCCTTCCACCGCGCCGAATTGGCCTCCGGCCTGCTGGTCCAGCCCTTTCCGCTGGTCTGCCGCGACGACCGCAACGCCTATCTCTTGACCTATCCGGAGAGCCGGCGCCATCAGCCCAAGATCCGGGCCTTCCGCGACTGGTTGCTCGGCGAATTCGCCGAAACGCCGACGTGACCGCGCGCGCCGGCGGCGACCGATCCGCCGCGCCCCACGGCTCCGAGGCCCGCTCGCCTCACACCAGTTGCACCTGCACCACTCCCGGCACCGTCTTCAGGGCACCGGCGACCTGCGGCGACACCCGGTAGCGGCCCGGCAGCTTCACTTCGACCTCCTGAGCGCCGTCGCCGAGCATCAGCACCAGACTGACGTCACCCTCGCCGCGGGTCTCGAGATGGCGGGCGAGGCTCTCCATCGGTCGGGTATCGCGCAGGAACACCCGGAGGCTCTGCTGCTCGCGCGCCGCCAGCAGATCGAGCGGCTCGACCTTCTCGATCCGCACCGAGACGCCCTCGGCGCGCTCCTCCGCCGAGGCATAGACCACCACCGATTGGCCGGCTTCCAACAGATCGCGGTAGAGCGCCAGCCCTTCGGAGAAGACGATCGCCTCGTAGGAGCCGGTCGGATCGGAGATGCGCACGATCCCCATCTTGTTGCCGGTCTTGGTCTTGCGCTCCTGGCGGCTGGTCACCGTGCCGGCCAGGCGCCCGTGAGTGGCGCCGCGCTTCACCGAAACCTGGAACTCCGCCCACATCTGCACCCGCATCTTGTCGAGCACCGCGCGGTAGTCGTCGAGCGGATGGGCCGAGAGATAGAAGCCGACCGCCGCGTGCTCGCGCTGCAGCCGCTCGGCCTGGGTCCAGGCGGCCGCCGGTGGCAGGCGGATCGGCTCGGCCGCGGCCGGCCCGCCGAACAGCGCCCCCTGACCCTGGACGCTGTCGTCGCGCGCCCGGCTCGCCGCCGCGACGATCACCTCGAGCCCCTCGGAGAGCCGCGCCCGATCCGGCTCGAGCGCGTCGAAGGCGCCGGCCGCCACCAGGCTCTCCAAGGTGCGCTTGTTGAGCTGGCGCGGATCGATCCGGCCGGCGAAATCGCCGAGATCGCGGAACGGCCGATCGCCGCGCACCGCCACGAGATGCTCGACGGCCTGACCGCCGACCCCCTTCACCGCGGCAAGCGAATAGAGGATCGCCCCGTCGCTGACGTCGAAATAGTCCCGCGAGCGGTTGACCGACGGCGCCTCGACGCGGATCCCGAGCCGCATCGCCTCGCGGCGGAAATCGGCGAGCTTGTCGGTGTTGGACTGGTCGAGGGTCATGGTCGCGGCCAGGAACTCGACCGGGAAGTTGGCCTTCATGTAGGCGGTGTGATAGGCGACCAGCGCATAGGCCGCCGCGTGGCTCTTGTTGAAGCCGTAGTCGGCGAACTTGGCGAGCAGGTCGAAGATGGTGTCGGCGTGCTCCTGGGTCAGCCCCTGTTTCAGGGCGCCGTCGACGAAGCGCACTCGCTGGGTGTCCATCTCCGCCTTGATCTTCTTGCCCATGGCGCGGCGCAGCAGATCGGCTTCGCCGAGCGAATAGCCCGACAGGATCTGGGCGATCTGCATCACCTGTTCCTGGTAGACGATGATGCCGAAGGTCTCCTTCAGTACCGGCTCCAGCAGCGGATGCATGTAGTCCGGCTTCTCGAGCCCCTGTTTGCGCGCGCCGTAGACCGGGATGTTGGCCATCGGGCCGGGGCGGTAGAGGGCGACCAGCGCGATGATGTCCTCGAAACGGTCGGGCTTGATGTCGCCGATCGCCTTGCGCATGCCGGTCGATTCCAGCTGGAACACCCCGACCGTCTCGGCGTTGCCGAGCAGCGTGTAGGTCGCCGCGTCGTCGAGGGGCACATGGGCGAGATCGACGGTGATGCCGCGGCGCTCGACCAGCTTCACCGCGGTGTCGAGCACGGTCAGCGTCTTCAGGCCGAGGAAGTCGAATTTCACGAGGCCGGTGCTCTCGACCCACTTCATGTTGTACTGGGTGACCGGCATGTCCGAGCGCGGATCGCGGTAGAGCGGCACCAGGCGGTCGAGCGGACGGTCGCCGATGACGATGCCGGCGGCATGGGTCGAGGCGTGGCGATAGAGCCCCTCGAGCTTCATGGCGATGTCGAGCAGCTTCTCGACGATCGGCTCTTCGGCGCGCGCCTCCTGGAGCTTGGGTTCGTCGGCCACCGCCTGTTTCAGGGTCACCGGATGGGCGGGGTTCTGCGGCACCAGTTTGGCCAGCCGGTCGACCTGGCCATAGGGCATCTGCAGCACTCGCCCGACGTCGCGCAGCACGGCGCGGGCCTGCAGCGAGCCGAAGGTGATGATCTGCGCCACCTGATCGCGGCCGTATTTCTCCTGGACGTAGCGGATCACCTCCTCGCGGCGATCTTGGCAGAAGTCGATGTCGAAGTCGGGCATCGACACGCGTTCGGGGTTGAGGAAGCGCTCGAACAGCAGCGCGAAGCGCAAGGGATCGAGGTCGGTGATGGTCAAGGACCAGGCGACCAGCGACCCCGCGCCCGAGCCACGGCCCGGACCGACCGGGATGCCGCGCGCCTTGGCCCATTTGATGAAGTCCGCGACGATCAGGAAGTAGCCGGGAAACTTCATCTTCTCGATGATGCCGAGTTCGAATTCGAGCCGCGCCCGATAGGTCTCGACGTCGAGCCCCGGCGCCGGCCCGTGCGCCGCCAGCCGGTGTTCGAGGCCCGCCGCCGCCTGGGTCCGGAGCTCCTGCACCTCCGCCGCTTCCGCCGCCTCGCCCGAACCGGTGAAGCGCGGCAGCAGCGGCTTGCGCTTGCGCGGGCGGGCGCTGCAGCGCCGGGCGATCTCGACCGTCGCCGCCAGGGCTTCGGGCAGGTCGGCGAACAGCACCGCCATCTCGGCGCGGCTCTTGAAATAATGCTCCGGCGTCAGCCGGCGGCGATCCTCCTCGGCGACCACCCGGCCCTCGGCGATGGCGATCAGCGCGTCGTGGGCCTCGTAGTCGTCGCGCACCGCGAAGAACGGCTCGTTGGTGGCGACGATCGGCAGGGCGAGATCATAGGCGAGATCGAGCAGGCCGACCTCGGCGCGGCGCTCCTCGTCGAGGCGGTGGCGCTGGATCTCGACATAGAGCCGGTCGCCGAACACCTCGGCGAGCCGTTCCAGCCGGCTCCGCGCGAGATCGGCGCGCCCGCCGAGCAGGCAGCGATCGATCGGCCCGGTCGGCCCGCCCGACAGGACGATCAGGCCTTCGCCCAACCGTTCGAGGTCGGCAAAAGTGACGTGGGCCGCCTCCATCCCTTCGGTGCCGAGGAAGGCATGGGACACCAGCCGCACCAGATTTTCCCAGCCGACCCCGGTCTGGGCCAGCACGACGAGGCTCGGCAGCTTCTCGTGCGGCGTCGCCCGGCGGCCGTGGTCCTGGACCTGATCGGCGAAGTCGACCGCCACCTGACAGCCGACGATCGGCTGGAGCCCCTTGTCGACCGCCTTTTCGGCAAACTCCAGGGCGCCGAACAGATTGCCGGTGTCGGTGAGCCCCAGGGCCGGCTGGCCGTCGGCCTTGGCGAGTTCGAGGAGACGCCCGAGTTGCAAGGCGCCTTCGAGCAGCGAATAGGCGGAATGGACGCGCAGATGGACGAAGCCGACCTCCGGCCGCGTCGCGCGCTCGGCCGCAGACGGCCCCCCGCCGCCCTGCGATCCCGTCCCACCAGCGCCTTCGGCCATGCCGCCCTCCCCGCCGCCGCGACTCGCTCGCCCGGACTCGGGCCTACTGTGGTCCGCCCGCGCGGCGCGGATCAACCGCCGGCGTCGCCGCGCCGACCGTCGCCCCCGCTATCCCCGGCGCGGCGCGCGAGACCCGCCGAGAAATCGCCCTCGCCCGGCATTCCGCCTCCGCCCGCGGCTGCGACACGCAACCGCCGTCCCGGGCCGAGAGACGCCGCCCCCGGCATCGCACCCGCCGCTCCGCCCGAACCGTGCCCGCGCGCCATGCGAGCCGGCCTGCGCCGCAGTCGCCCGCCGCCCGCACCTTTCCTCTCGAGCGCCGCTCGCACGAGGCCCGTCCGACCCGGACCCCGGCGACGCACGCGCCCGCACCACACACCGATCCAGCCTTCACCCGTCGCCACGATCCGCCCGAGCGCGGCAACGCCCCCTCAACCGAGCGATCATGCCGCCGAGCACCATCCGGCCGGCCGCCTGCGCGTGGCTCCGCCACGATCACCCGCCGCACCGACCGCAGAGTCGTCGCCGACCGCGCCGCCGCCGCTTTGATCCCTCTTTGTTCTCACATCCCGGCGCGCCCGAGGAAGTCGCCCCACATGGCGATCATCGCCACGAAGGACACCACGGCCCCGAACGACGCGACGTCCCGCACCAAGCCCCGAACCACCCAGATCATCGTCCCCTCCCCGGTTTTCCACAGGATACACACCACAATGTTCCTGTTATGTTCTTTTGTCAAGAGGCGTGATTTCGGGGCAGCGTCTCGGTTTGACGCCGGTGCTCGGAGCGTCGCGATCATCCGTAGGCGGGGTTTGCATGTAGAAGGCCGCGCGGGCGTCATGTGATCGGCAGGTTGGAACCGCGCCGGGTTTCGCGCGCCGCGGCGTCGGGATCCTCGGCGTCGTCGGGCACGGCCCCTCTCCACCAATGCCCGCGGCAGCCCCGGCGAAGAAGACGAGGCCCCGATCGAGTCGGTGGGGCGTTGCTCGGCCTCGAGACCGTCAGGCATCGAGCTTGCGCCACGTGTTCCCGACCTTGCCCCAGCATTCGATCTCGGCCGTGCCCACGTCTTCGATTCGGAAGGAATGGGCGTCGTGCCTTTCGGCGGAGTACTTGGCTGCGGCGCGCGCGTCGCAGAGCGATGCGAACTCTCCGCGCAAATGGGAAACCAGAAATTGAACGACATCCTGTAGCGGAGGCCGTGTGTCGGAAAAGAGGAAGATCTTGAGCTCCATCGTTCCCTCCGCTCTTGCCCACCCACTCTTTCTCACGCGCGTGCGGTTTCACGCTCACCCTACCACGGGCATGGACCCGGCGCGGCGGCTCGGCCTTGTTTGAAATCGAACCGAAGCGCGAGCGATGCCCCCGCCGCTCACCGCAATATCCGCGGCCACCGTGGATGGCATTACGTGGCGTCACCAATAGGCGGAGGCGTGATTTTCTGCGCTGAAATGTCGATCGTTCGACGCGCGAGGTGGCACCGTGAAAGCAATTGTCGTTCTGGGACTGATCATTGCCGTCGGAGTGACCGCGACTCTGACACCGTCCTCCGCCGAGGCGCGTCAGGCCGGGATCCTCAAGGAAGGAAACAACGCCTATCGTAATCCGGAGGACGTCAAGGCCGCCCCGCGGGCGATCCGCAAGGCCTGTATCGCGGCGATCGGCGTGCCGAAGGCCGACGATCCGCAGCATTGGGGAAGCCCGGAGATCACCGCCTGCATCCGCGCCGGCGGCCCCGGCCATCGTTGACCGCCGCGGCCGGCGGGCACTGCTGCGCGCGGGCCGCCCCGCTCACGCCGCCGCGTCGAGGTCGCTCGGCTCGGCGCCGTCGGTGGGTGCGGCTTCCGGGTGGCGCGGGTGGAGGATGTTCTCGGCCAGGTCGATGAACAGCTTGGCCGGCAGAGCCGGGGCGAAGACGTAGCCCTGGGCCGAGGTCACGCCCTTCTCGCGCAGCCGCTCGAGCTGCTCCTGGGTCTCGACGCCCTCGGCAACCACCCCCATGCCCAGCGAATTGGCGAGCTCCACCAGCACGTCGACGATCGTCGAGGCACCCAGGTCGGTGCCCATGGCGTCGACGAACATCTTGTCGATCTTGACGATGTCGATGCCGAGCTGCTGGATGTAGGCGAGCCCGCCGTGGCCGGTACCGGTGTCGTCGAGCGCCACCCGGCAGCCCAGCGCATGCATCTCGGCGATGATCCGCCGCGCCTGGACGATGTCGCCGAGCGGATAGCGCTCGGTCACCTCGAACACCAGCTGGTCGTAGGCGATCGGGCCGTTCTCGAAGATCGCGATGATGTCCTCGACGATCCGGCGATCGGCGAAGTGCCCGGCGAACAGGTTGATCGACAACTTGAGCTCGCGATTGTCCGTATAGAGCCGGCCGAGATCGGCGACCGAGCGGCGCATCAATTGGCGGGTCATCTCGAAGACGTGGCCGGAGGTCTCGCAATAGGACATGAAGGCGCCCGGCGAGACCATCGATCCGTCGGCGCGGATCCACCGCACCAGCATCTCGCAGCCCTCGATCCGGCCGGTGTCGATGTTCATCACCGGCTGGAAATAGGGCACGAATTCCTGGCGCTGGAGGGCGATCGACAGCTCGTCGTCGACCTCCGAGGACGGTTTCCAGAAGATCCATACGGCGATCGCGAACAGCACCACCATGCTCGCCAGCGACCCGATCGCCAGCGTGATCTCCAGCGGCTGGACCAGCGCCCGCAGGGCCGTCAGCGACGATTCGACGGTGACCGAGACGGGAAACAGCGCCGAGCGGATCTCCGAGGTCACCACCTCGTCGCCGGCCGGTCGCCGCCCTTGGCTCGACCACACGTGGCCGCCGTCGAGGGTGACGGTCACCGCACGGGCGCCGCGCAGGTAGTCGGCGCCGCCGTCGAGGTCGAGCACCGAGGCGGTCAGCTCACCCACCAGCCGGTTGCCGGACGCGGTGCGCCACGCCACCACCGCGGTGCCGCCCGAGGGGCGGCCGTCGACCACCGTGTCCTGGTCGAGCATCGACACCGTGACCTGCGCCGACTTGTCGGCGAGGATCAGCATCGCCCCGCGCCGGACCGAGGTCGGCGGATCGAAACACATGGCATAGCCGTCGCGATCGACGAGGCCGATCCGCCGCAGATGCCGCGACTTGGCCGCCGCCTCGCCGAGCAGTCCGAGTTCGTTGGGCGAACAGGCGGTCAGCCCCGCCCGGTCGGCGGTGCGCAGCACCGTCACGGTCTCGGCGAGCGCCGCCTCGGCGCGCTCCAACTGCCGCGTCGCCAGACTGCGCAGATCGGCCCGGCCGACCTTCTCCGCGAACCCCTGCAGAATCGCCCGCCCGACCAGGAGCGGCGCGGCACCGATGAGGACGACCATGACGATCGCCAGGGCGAGATGGGTGTTACGCTTGCGCAATGAGGGGTCCACCGAGTCCGAAGCCTGCGCAGTCTCCGCCGTTCGTGGTAAACAGCGACTGAAGACCTCGTCGCCGCGACACCTCGTCCCGCGGAATTCCGCAAATTCGCGATGCCGCGCCACATTTCCGCCCGCCTCGCCATGGGAATTGCCCCGCGGCGCCGTCCGACGACCGCGCCACGGGCAAGCCGGACCGAAAGGATACGATCGATGAAGAGCGTGACGACTTCGGCGAGCTTCGCCGCCCTGTTCCTGGCCGCCGCAGCGGTGCTGGCGCCGACCGCTCCGGCGACGGCCGACGGGACCCGCGACAAGGTTCTGGCGATCGTCGGCGAATCGGCCAAGGCGGCCGGCGCCGAGTCCGTCGCCTATGGCGCGGTCACCGGCGACGACGCCCGCTTCTCCGTCGCCGACACCCGCGCCACCGTGGCCGCCGACGGCAAGTCGTCGACCCTGGTGATCGCCACCACCACCTACACCGGCGCCAAGCCGGCCGCCGACGGCGGCTATTCCGCCGACGAGATCGCCCTCGACGGGTTGAGCCTGACCTCCGCCGACGCCAAGATCACCGTCGATCACGCGGTGATCCAGCGCTACGTCGGCCAGGCGCCCGAGCGCATCCGCGCCCACACCACCAGCGGCGAGCAGTTCGAACGCGCCGATCTGACCGGTCTGTCGGTCACCGGCGAGGACGGCAAGCGCATCCCGATCGCCGCGATCGGCTTCGGCGCCCGCGACTGGGTGGCCGGCGTGCCGCGCGCCGCAACCTTCGAGATGAAGGGTCTGGCGGTCCCCGTCGACAAGGCCGACGAGAGCATGAAGGAACTGGTGGCGCTCGGCTACGACCGGATCCTCGTCGATTTCGCCGCCGGCGGCACCTGGGACGACAAGACCGGTCGCGCGGTGATCGATCGCTTCGACGTCGCCGCCGCCGACATGGGCGCGCTCAAGCTCACCGTCGTGCTCGGCGGCCTGACCCCGACGACCATCGCCGAAATGAAGAAGGCCGAAGGCGACAACGCCCGCCAGATGGAGCTGCTGCAGTCCCTGACCGTCGAACGTCTGGCGCTGCGCTGGGAAGACGCCTCGCTCGCCGGCCGGATCATCGCCGCCCAGGCCAAGGACCAGGGCGTCGAGGCCAAGGACTACGTCAAGCAGCTCAAGGCGATGCTGCCGATGGTGCTGTCGATGGTCGGCAACAAGGACTTCGAGAAGAAGGTGGCGACCGCCGCCGGTGGCTTCCTCGATGCTCCGAAGTCGCTGACCGTCTCGGCGACCCCGACCAAGCCGCTACCGGTGTCGCAGATCATGGGCACCGCGATGATGGCGCCGCAGAGCCTGCCGACCGTGCTCGGCGCCGACGTGCGGGCCAACGATTGAGCGCGCGAGGCTGCCGGCAGCCGCCGGTCGTCCCGTCGGGCAGTGCCGCGAACCCCGGTTGCGGCACTTTCCGGTCCTGCGACGAAGGAACTCGCCGTTGCGCAGGCGGTCCGACCGGCGGACGGTTTACCGATACCGACAAATCAATTAAGTTCGCGCCCACTCGAGCCGACGCGCCGTCGCCGGTCGTCGTGGACGCGAGTCCGAGACGCCGCCGCGCGACAGACCAGTTCACCCCGAGCCGCGAGATCGCATGCGACAGCCGCAGGATCCCCCGCAGAATGGTATCCGCACCATTTTCGCTTCGGCGATGGGGATCGAAGTCGATCGGCGTCCGGCATGGCGCCGGCATCTCGCATCCGTGGACGGCGCCGTGATCCGGCACGTTTTCGGGGGCCTCGCCTGTGGTCTGGCGGTTCTGGCGGTGGGCTCGGTGGGCATCGCCGGCCTCGCCGCGACCCGTGACGAACCGGTCGCGCCGCCGCCGCCCCTCGCCGGTCTCGAGCCGGTCGCCGCCGCCAAGGCCGACCGCGAGATCCCGCGCCGCCCGATCGTCCACGTCGCCACGGTGTCCGACACCGAAGTCTCGGTCTCCGACGACGATGCCTTCGTGACCATCGTCACGCCGCGCCTCGCCTATGCCGCGACCGATCCGCGCTCGGACGCCGCGGTGGCGATCGACACCGTCCTGGAACGCCCGCCGATCCTCACCGCTTCACTGCAGATGCCGGGCGACGGCGGCGGCCGCTCGCTCGGCCTGATCGACCGGCCGGTGATCTCCGAGGACGAGGACGACGCCGAGATCATCCCCTTGCCGCGGCCGCGCCCCGCCGACGCCGTTTCGGCGTCCCTGGCCATGCCGCTGCCCAAGGCCCGCCCGCCGGTGATGCTCGCCTCGCTCGGCCAGCCCGAGACGCCGGCCGGCGAAGCCGACGACGAGGACGAGGCCCCCAAGCCGGCCGAGAAGCCGGGCAGCCGCGTGCTGTCGTTCTTCTCCAACCCCAACGAACCGGTCGGCGCGCCCAAGGTCACCGTCGATACGCCCTTCGGGATCCCCTACATGCTGCAGACCAATTCGGTCGAGACCGCCTGTCTCAAGCCCGAACTGGTCGACATCCTGCGCCAGGTGGAAAAGCACTACGGCCGCAAGGTGGTGATCACCTCGGGTTTCCGCGACCGCGGCCGCCAGGGCTCGCTGCACCGCCAGTGCGCCGCCGCCGACATCGAGGTCCCGGGCGTCGACGCCGCCTCGCTCGCCAACTATTCGCGGACCCTACCGGCGGTCGGCGGGGTCGGCACCTATTGCCACCCGCACATGATCCACCTCGACATCGGCGCGCCGCGCGATTGGAAATACGGCTGCGGCAGCTTCTTCGCGATGCGCGGCGGCGCTCCGGGCAAATGGGGCAAGGTGCCCTCGGCGCTCGCCCGAATGTCCGCCGCCCAAGGCGCGACCAGCGCCGAGTGAGCCGCACTCCCGCGCCCTCACCCCGCAAACACCCCCGAAACGCACGAAGGGCCCCGAGGGGCCCTTCGCTTTGTCTTCGATCGCTCCGAGATCAGCTCGGCAGGTTCAGCTTGATGTGCAGCTCGCGCAGCTGGCGGGTGGTGGCGGTGGCCGGCGCCCCCATCAGCAGGTCTTCGGCGCGCTGGTTCATCGGGAACAGGGTGATCTCGCGCAGGTTGGTGGCGCCGACCAGCAGCATCACCACCCGGTCGACACCGGCCGCCATGCCGCCGTGCGGCGGCGCGCCGTACTGGAACGCCCGGTACATGCCGCCGAACTTCTCCTCGACCACCGCCTTGGACAGGCCGGCGATCTCGAAGGCCCGGACCATGGTCTCCGGCGAATGGTTGCGGATCGAGCCCGAGGCGATCTCGAAGCCGTTGCAGACCATGTCGTACTGGAACGCCTTGATGGTCAGCGGATCCTGCCCGTCGAGCGCCTCGCGGCCGCCCTGGGGCATCGAGAAGGGGTTGTGGCAGAAGGCCACGGCCTTTTCTTCCTCGTCCCATTCGTAGAACGGGAAGTCGACGATCCAGGCCAGCGCGAAGCGGTTCTCGTCGATCAGCCCGAGCTCGCGCCCGACCCGGGTGCGGGCGTCGCCGGCGAAGCGCACGAACTTGTCCGGACGCCCGGCGACGAAGAAGCAGGCGTCGCCGACGCCGAGCCCCATCTGCACGCGGATCGCCTCGGTGCGCTCCGGCCCGATGTTCTTGGCGAGCGGCCCGGCGCCGCCTTCCTCGCCCTCACGCCAGAAGATGTAGCCGAGGCCCGGCTGACCTTCCGACTGCGCCCAGCCGTTCATGCGATCGCAGAAGGCGCGGGATCCGCCGGTCTTGGCCGGCACCGCCCAGATCTCGACCTTGGGGTCGGCGGCGATCATGCCGGCGAACACCTTGAAGCCCGAGCCGGCGAAATGCTCGGTGACCGCCTGCATCTCGATCGGGTTGCGCAGATCCGGCTTGTCGGTGCCGTATTTGCGCAAGGACTCGTCGTAGGGAATCCGCGGGAAGCTCTGGGTGACCGGACGGCCCGCCCCGAACTCCTCGAAGATCCCGCGCATCACCGGTTCCATCGTCGCGAACACGTCGTCCTGGGTGACGAAGCTCATCTCCAGGTCGAGCTGGTAGAATTCGCCCGGCAGCCGGTCGGCGCGCGGATCCTCGTCGCGGAAACACGGCGCGATCTGGAAATAGCGGTCGAAGCCGGCGACCATCAGCAGCTGCTTGTACTGCTGCGGCGCCTGCGGCAGCGCGAAGAACTTGCCGGGATGGATGCGGCTCGGCACCAGGAAGTCGCGCGCGCCCTCGGGAGACGAGGCGGTCAGGATCGGCGTCGAATATTCGGTGAAGCCGATCCCTTCCATGCGGTTGCGCATCGAACGGATGATCTTGGTGCGCGTCACGATGTTCTTGTGCAGGGTCTCGCGGCGCAGATCGAGGAAGCGATACTTGAGGCGGGTGTCCTCGGGGTACTCCGGCTCGCCGAACACCGGCAGCGGCAGTTCCTTGGCGGTCGACAGCACCTCGATCTCGCGGGCGAAGACCTCGACCGCACCGGTGGCGAGGTTGGTATTGATCGTCTCGGGGGTGCGCGGCTTGACCTCGCCGTCGACCCGGATGACCCATTCGCCGCGCACCGTCTCGGCGACCGCGAAGGCCGGGCTGTCGGGATCGGCCACCACCTGGGTGATGCCGTAGTGGTCGCGCAGGTCGATGAACAGCAGGCCGCCGTGGTCGCGGACGCGGTGCACCCATCCGGAGAGGCGCGCCGTCGTGCCGGCATCGGCCGCCGTCAGTTGTCCGCAGGTGTGGGAGCGATAGCGATGCATGGGAACCGTCTCGTCGAGGCTGGTGAGGAGGGGCGCAACGGTCCCGCGAAGGGCTCGGCCTCCGGCGAATCCGGCCGCGCGATCGGCCCCGCGCGGGGTCGAAAGTCGGCGGCAAGAGCGCACGGCGCCCGGGTCTTGTCAAGTTCGCCCGGCGCGCGCCGGTCCGGCGGCGGCGCCCCCCCTCGAAAGAGCGGCCCCTCCGGGTAAACCCCGTCTTGCAAATGCTTCGCAAATTCTCATATTGAATCCATCGCCCGCTCGATCGATGGCCGGCGGTCGCCGCGACCGGATCCCGGGCGGCGGCGCGAGATGGGTGACGGCATGATCCTCTGCTCCTGCAACGTCCTCAGCGAAGCCCAGGTCCGCGCCGCGACCCATGGGCCGAACGGCGCCGGACGCGTCGCCGAAGTGTTCGAGAAGCTCGGAGCGCGGCCGAACTGCGGACGCTGCGCGGCATCGATCCGCGGCGTGATCCGCGGCGCCGGCGCCGAGGCCTTGCGCGCGGGGCGCACCCGATTCTGCGACGGCGGCTGTTGTCCGAGCGAGGCGGCCCGTCCCGCGGTGGTGGCGAACGAGGAAGCGCCCGATGTCGGCGCTCCGCTCCGGGTCGCCGCCGAGTGAGCGCGCGGGCGACGCGGCCGCCGGGTGTGCCCCCGAACGGCCGCGCGGCACCTCTCAGCCTTCGATCTCGCCGATCATCGTCTGCGTATAGAGCTCGAGCCCGATCCGACCGATGATGTCGAGCTGGGTCTCGATGTAGTCGATGTGGTGCTCTTCGTCGGTCATGGTCTTCACGAAGAGGTCGCGGGACGGATAGTCCTTGACGCTCTCGCAATAGGCCGCCGCCTCCTGATAGAGCGCACGCGCGCCGATCTCGGCGGCGAGATCCGCCTCGAGCACTTCCTTGACGGTTTCGCCGATGCGCAGCGGCTCCAGCGTCTGCATGTTCGGGAAGCCTTCGAGGAACAGGATCCGTTCGACGAAATGATCGGCGTGTTCCATCTCCTCGATGGATTCCTTGCGCCAGATCTTGGCCATCGCCTTGAGGCCCCAGTTGTCCAGGATGCGATAGTGCAGCCAGTACTGGTTGATCGCCGTCAGCTCGCTGCGCAGGCCGCGATTGAGATACTCGATGACCGTGGCGTCACCCTTCATGGTCCAGCTCCTCGTCGGTGTGTCGTCCCCACCCGAGACTAGCGCTCTGGCGCCCGAACACAAGGCTCGGTGCGACACGGATGCATTCGCAGAGATCGCCGCCCACCACGCGCGCCGATCGCAAATCCGGCGATTCATGAGACGGTTCCCTTCGCGGCCGCGAGACGCTATCGATCGTCGCGGCCGCAACTGCGACGATCCGCCGTCGCCGACCGACGAGGCACCGAGCGACATGCGTTTCCTGATCACCGGCACGGCGGGCTTCATCGGCCATCATCTGGCCCGCCGCCTGCTCGACGACGGCCACTTCGTGGTCGGCTTCGACGCCATGACCGACTATTACGACCGCCGCCTGAAGGAGGCCCGCCACGAGATTCTGGCCCGCTCCAACGGCTTCCGCGCGGTGATCGACCGGCTCGAGGACGAGGATGCGCTGGCCCGCGCCGCCGATCTCGCCGAACCCGACGTGATCGTCCATCTCGCCGGACAGGCCGGGGTGCGCCATTCGATCGACCATCCGCGCGACTATCTCGACTCCAATCTGGTCGGCTCGTTCAACGTGCTCGATCTCGCCCGCCGCCTGAAGCCGCGCCATCTCCTGCTCGCCTCGACCAGCTCGGTCTACGGCGCCAACGAGACCATGCCCTTCCGCGAGATCGACCACGCCGACTGGCCGGTGACCTTCTACGCCGCGACCAAGAAGGCGATGGAGACCATGGCCCATTCGCAGGCCCATCTGTGGGACCTGCCGACCACCTGCTTCCGCTTCTTCACCGTCTACGGCCCGTGGGGCCGGCCCGACATGGCGCTGTTCAAGTTCGTCGCCGCGGCGCTCGCCGGCCGGCCGATCGAGATCTACGGCGAAGGCGCGATGAAGCGCGACTTCACCTATGTCGACGACCTCGTCGAGGCGATCGTCCGGTTGATCGACCGCCCGCCGGTGACCGGCGATCCAGTCGTCGCCGACGGCGTGGTCGATACCCTGTCGCCGGTCGCCCCCTGGCGGGTGGTCAACATCGCCGGCGGCGCGCCGGTCGGCCTGCTCGACTTCGTCGCCGAGATCGAGGCGGCGACCGGCCTGTCGATCGAGAAGCGCCTGCTGCCGATGCAGCCCGGCGACGTCCGCGAGACCCATGCCGATCCGCGTCTGCTCGAGGCTCTGACCGGCTATCGCCCGGCCACGCCCCTCGCCGTCGGCGTCGCCGCCTTCGTCGACTGGTATCGTACTTACTACCAAGGTCGGGACGCCGAACGCCCGAACGGATGAAATGTCGCGCGCGCCGTCGCGCCGGATATATTAGAACCCAGTCATATTGCTCGGCGCGGTCGCCCACACGGGGCGACCGGCGGGCGGCGCCGGCGAATGCGCGGTGCGATGATCTGCGGAGTGGGACGACATGGCGAAGGCGGGACTGACGGCCAAACCGGTGCATCCGACGGATGCCATGGAAGAGAGCTTCTACGCGGAACACGTCAAGATCTATCCGGCGGCGGTGACCGGCACCTACCGGCGCATCAAGTGGACGATCCTGGCGCTGTGGCTCGGCTTCTACTTCCTGCTGCCCTTCGTGCGCTGGCATCGCGGCGAGGGTCTGCCCGACCAGGCGGTGCTGCTCGACCTGCCCGGCCGCCGCTTCTACTTCTTCTTCATCGAGATCTGGCCCCAGGAAGTCTATTACTTCACCGGCCTGCTGATCATCGCCGCCTTCACGCTGTTCCTGATGACCGCCGTGGCGGGCCGGGTGTGGTGCGGCTACCTCTGTCCGCAGACCGTGTGGACCGACCTGTTCCTCGGCGTCGAGCGCCTGATCGAGGGCGACCGCCGCGAGCGCATCCAACTCGACGAAGGCCCGACGACCGTCGACAAGGCGCTGCGCAAGACCGCCAAATGGCTCGCCTGGCTGGTGATCGGCGTCTGCACCGGCGGTGCCTGGGTGCTCTATTTCGCCGACGCCCCGACCCTGATCGGCGAGGTCTTCACCGGCCGCGCCGGCTTCGTCGCCTATCTGTGGATCGGCATCCTGACGCTGACCACCTACGCCTTCGCCGGCTACATGCGCGAGCAGATGTGCATCTACGCCTGCCCGTGGCCGCGCATCCAGGCGGCGCTGACCGACGAATGGGCACTCAACGTCTCCTATCGCACCGATCGCGGCGAACCCCGCGCCCGCTTCAAGGAGGCGGCCCGCCGCCGCGAGCGGGGCGAGCCGGCCGGCGACTGCGTCGACTGCTACAAATGCGTGGCGGTGTGCCCGACCGGCACCGACATCCGCCTGGGGTCGCAGCTCTCCTGCATCCAGTGCGGCCTGTGCATCGATGCCTGCGACGAGACCATGACCAAGCTCGGCCGCGAGACCCGGCTGATCGCCTACGACACCACGCTGAACATGGAGCGCCGCGCCCACGGCCTGCCGGCGATCTTCAAGCCGATCCGCCCGCGCACCCTGCTCTATGCCGCGCTGATCGCCATCACCGCCTCGATCATGCTCGTCACCTTCGTGCGCCGCGGCTTCGAGGGCGTGAACATCCTCCACGACCGCAACCCGCTCTACGTGGTCAATTCGGACGGCTCGGTGCGCAACGGCTACACCGTGCGCCTGCTCAACCGCGCCGGCCAGCCGCGCACCTTCGAACTGTCGGTCGAGGGCACCCCGCCGGGCACCCGCATCGAGGCGGTCGGCATCACCGAGAGCCGCGACGGCCGGCCGGTGATCGCGGTCGGCGCCGATCGGACCCGCGAGATCCGGGTGGCGGTGGTCGCACCGCCCGACTCGCTGCACGCCACTTCCACCGACGTCGTCTTCCGCATCGTCGACGTCGCCGACCGCACCACGGCGGCGGCCAAGGACTTCTTCAAGGCGCCGTGACCGCGCGGCCGCCGGCGGCTTCGTCCGCCGGCGTCGCCCATTCGCCGAAGCGCACGCCGATCGATTTGCGCGCCCGCCACGCCACCTCGCAGTGGCGCGGCGCCGGCCATCCCGGCAGGGTCAGCAGGAACGGCGAGTGGATCGAATCGATCGCCACCCCGACCAGTCGGCAGCCGCCCTCGCTGATGTCGCGCAGGATGCAGTCGAAGCTGCGGAACGGCTTGGTCTGGACCGCCCGGGCCGCCGCCAACTGCGGGACCCGCGGATCGTGGCGCCGCTCCTCGCCGCGTGGTCCGCAGTTGCGCACGCTGGTCGTCGCGGCACCGTCGGGGGACGTCGACGCGGTCCGCGCGGACCGTCGGCTGCGGGGCTCGTCTCGAGGGCCCGTCATCGCGTTTCCCCTTGCCGCGATCCGTCCTGGGAACCGGGGCCCACGGATCGACCTGCCGTAACGGCATCTCCTGGAATTTCGGCGAAAAAGATGAATCGATTCTTGCCGAAATCGAGGGTTGCCGACGTTTTTGATCGACCTCACGCGCAGCTCGCGGCGTCGACGGTCGCCGCCATCTCGGCGATCAGCCAGCGCCGGAAGGGAGCCAGCACCGCCGAGTCCCAGCGCGCCTCGGGGCCGATCAGCCAATAGTCGCCGAGCCGCACGTCGGTCGCCAGGATCTCGACCAGACGCCCGGCGCGCAGGTCGTCGGCTGCCTGCAGCCGGGTGGCGAGCGCGATGCCCTGGCCGGCGGTGGCCGCATCGAGCGCCGAGGAGGCGTACCACAGCCGCGGCCCGGCGAGATCGCCGCGCGGCCGATGGCCGGTCGCCGCGAACCACCGCCGCCACTGCTCGCGACTGTCCTCGTGGATCAGCCGCGCCTCGGCGAGGCCGGCGAGATCGACGATCGGGCCGTGCTCGGCGAGCCACCCGGGGCTCGCCACCGGAAAGATCCGCGACCGTTCGACCAGCGCCGCCCGCGCCCCCGGTGGCGGCTCCGGCGCTTCGGCGAAGCGGATCTCGACGTCGGCGTCCGATCCGAAGTCCGGCCGCTCGGTGGTCGCCCGCAACACGATCTCGACGCGCCCGAGCGCCTCCTGGAGATCGTCGAGCCGCGCCGCCAGCCAGCGCGCCGCGAGCCCCGGCACGCACCAGATCCGGAGCACCCCGCCGGCCGGCCGCGGCCGCAGATCCTCGGTGGTCGCGGCGATCAGATCGAAGGCCGCGCCGGCGCTGCGCCGCAGCCGCTCGCCGTCGCCGGTCAGCACGATGCCGCGCGGGCCGGCGACCACCAGCGACCGCCCGAACCACTCCTCGAGATTGCGCACGTGGCGCGACACCACGCCGTGGCCGACCCCCAGTTCGATCGCCGCCGCCCGCATCGAGGCATGGCGCCCGACCGCCTCGAAGGCCCGGAGCCAGGTCAGCGGCGGCAGCCGGCCGCGCACCTCGACCACCATCGGGCTCGCCGCGCCGCGCGCCTTCGCCCGGCTCTCGCGCCGATCCTCGACCATCCTGCCCTCGCTCCTCCGAACCTCCGCCGGCTCGCGGCTCCGGTGGCGGCCGAGTGTAACCGGTGGTGCGCAAAATGCACCACCGTGGTCCCCACAAGCGATCTCCCGCGCAGCCCCCGACGGGTGCATCCTGAGGCCCCGCACGACCGGCTCCCGACCGGTGCGCCGCCCTCCCCCGTCAACGCCGGATGAACCGATGACCGCCAACGCCGACCTCCTCGCCCGCCGCCTCGCCGCCGTCCCGCGCGGCGTCGCCACCGCCTTCCCGGTCTTCGCCGATCGCGCCGCGAACGCCGAACTGTGGGACGTCGAGGGCAAGCGCTACGTCGACTTCGCCGGCGGCATCGCGGTGCTCAACACCGGCCATCGCCATCCCCGGGTGATGGCCGCGGTGCAGCGCCAGCTCGAGCGCTTCACCCACACCGCCTTCCAGGTGATCGCCTACGAGAGCTACATCGAGCTCGCCGAGCGCCTCAACGCCCGCGCGCCCTTCTCCGGGCCGGCCAAGACGATCTTCTTCACCACCGGCGGCGAGGCGCTGGAGAACGCCGTCAAGATCGCTCGCGCGGCCACCGGCCGCTCCGGCGTCATCACCTTCACCGGCGGCTTCCACGGCCGCACCATGCTGACCATGGCGATGACCGGCAAGGTCGCGCCCTACAAGAAGAAGTTCGGCCCGCTGCCGGCCGAGGTCTGGCACCTGCCCTTCCCCAACGAACTGACCGGCGTCACCGTCGAGCAGACCCTGGACGCCCTCGGCTTCCTGTTCCGCGCCGACATCGAGCCGGAGCGGGTCGCGGCGATCGTCGTCGAGCCGGTCCAGGGCGAAGGCGGCTTCTACGAGACCCCGTCGGTGCTGTGGAAGGCGCTGCGCCAGATCTGCGACACCCACGGCATCGTGCTGGTCGCCGACGAAGTCCAGACCGGCTTCGGCCGCACCGGCAAGCTGTTCGCGGTCGAGCACAGTGGCGTCGAGCCGGACCTCGTCACCATGGCCAAGTCGCTCGGCGGCGGCTTCCCGATCTCCGGCGTGCTCGGCCGCGCTCATCTCATGGATGCCGCCGAGCCGGGCGGCCTCGGCGGCACCTACGGCGGCTCGCCGGTCGCCTGCGCCGCCGCCCTGGCGGTGCTCGACACCATCGATCAGGACGGCCTGCTCGCCCGCGCCGACGCGGTCGGGGCCAAGATCAAGGCGCGGCTCGCCACCATCGCCGCCCGCAACGACACCGTGCCGATCACCGCGATCCGCGGTCGCGGTGCGATGATCGGCTTCGATCTGGTCGAATCCCACGGCGACTACCGCCCCGACGCCGACGCGACCAAACGCGTCGTCGCCGCGGCCCTCGACGCCGGCCTGATTCTTCTGTCCTGCGGCGTCGCCGGCAACGTCATCCGCATCCTGGTGCCGCTGACCGTCGAGGATTCGGTGCTCGACGACGGTCTCGCGGCGCTGGAAACCGCGCTGATCGCCGCCCGCCGCCCCTGAGGCGGCCGGCCGGCGCCACAACCGAGAGCCGCTCCGGCGGGGTCGCGGAACTTTCGCGACCCCCACCCTTGGAACGGTTGAAAACACCGACGATTCGCGCGAACACTGCCGACGCTTCGACCTCTCGGCCGGTACGGCGAGAGGAGCCCCGTCGACGACCCGGCCGGTCGTCGATGAAGAATACATGCAGGGAGGCCGCAATGGTCAGTCGGTCCTTTGGAATCGGTTCCGCGTTTCTCGCCTTCGCCGTCCTCGTCGGCACGGCGTCCGCGCAAGCTCAGCCCGCGGTGATGAAGGCCTGCGGTGCCGAATGGCAGGCGGCCAAGGCGGCCGGCAAGGTCAAGCCCGGCGAAACCTGGCAGACGTTCCTCGCCGATTGCCGGACCCGTCAGGCCGCGACCCCGGCCGTCGCGCCGGCGCCCGTCGCGCCTGCTCCCGCCGCCGTGGCGCCCGCCGCTCCGGCCAAGCCGGTCGTCGCCGCTCCGGCCGCCGTCCCGGCCAAGCCCGTCGCCGCCGCTCCGGCCGCCGTCGCCCCGGCCAAGCCGGCCGTCGCCGCCGCCCCCGCCACGCCCGGTCTGACCGGCAAGGCTGCCGCCAACGCCCGCATCAAGCAGTGCGGCGCCGAATGGAAGGCCGCCAAGGAAGCCGGCAAGATCCCGGCCGGCCAGAAGTGGCCGCAGTACTGGAGCGAGTGCAACACCCGCCTGAAGGCCGCCGGTCAATGAATTCCGCCGGCGCGGGGCCCCTCGGGGTTCCGCGCCGGATCGCTCCCGATCGACCCGGGTGGATCGTCGTGTCGCCTCAGCGGCTGCTGCGCGACCAGGTGTCGCTCTTGCAGATCAGCCCGCCGAACACGCAGCCCTGCAGGTCGAGCTTGCCGTCGGCGCGCATCGTGACGTAGCCGGTGTAGGTCTTGCCGTCCTCGGCGTTGTAGACCTCGCCCTTCCACTGGTCGGGCTTGTCGGTCGGCTTCATCCCCAGGATCACCGTCCGCCCGATCACCGGCTCGCCGCGCTTCGCCGCGTCCGGATTGTAGATGTCCTTGCGCGGGTTGCGCTCCCACACCACCACGCCGCACAGACCGCCGCTGCAGTCGTCGATCTTGATCTTGGCCGAGCCGCTCTCGCGCAGCCACACCCCGTGCGGGTCGGCGGCGGCGGCGCCGGCGACGTCGAGCAGCGCGACGAGCGCGGCGGCGAAGATGGTGGTCCGCTTCATTTTCTGGGCTCCCTCCCGTTTGTTGACGTAATGGTACACGTATTTTCCATTGCGTAAAGATACGGAGGGTATGCGGAGGTCCCGACCATGGTCGCAACCGCCCGGCCGCCCCGGTGCGGCGACGGCGGTTCGAACGGCGGAAGGGGCCCGTGGAAGGGGAGCGGGCGAGGCGCCGCCGACACGTCACCGCCCCCCGCCGCGGCCGCGGCGAGGAGGCGAGGCGATCGGCCGATCGTCGCGGATCACATCCGGTAGGCGCTGCGCAGGCCGCCCCAGGCCCGGCCCTCGACCACCAGCGGCACGTCGACCTCCTTCATGGCGACGATCTTGCCGCCGCCGAGATCGCGCAGATAGCTCTGGACCAGGAACGGCCGGGTGTTGCGGGCGGCGAGCAGCCCGGTGCGGTCGTCGTAGATCCGCTTGTTGCGGCTGTTGGCGATGTTCCACTCGGTCTCGCCGGGGCGCTGCGGCTTGGAATATTCGGCGTTGTGCACCGGCAGCCAGCCGTTGACGTCGACGCAGGCGCAGAAGGTCATGCGCGGATCCTCGGCCCGCACCGCGTCCAGGACACTCGGCAGCAGCCGCTCCAGCGCGGCGATCGCCCGCGTCTCGACCTGCTGCGGCGCCGTGCCGGCGATCGGTCGATAGTCGGTATCGAACAGATCGCCGACGCTCAGGGCACCGGACTCGATCGCCTGTTCCATCGCGGCGACCACCCGGGCGGCGCCGGCGCGGGCGCGCTCGACCATCGGCCGGTAGTCCTCCTCGATCGCCGCGATGCGGTTGCGCAGGCGCTGCAGCGCGACCTCGTCGTCCGTGGCGAAGGAGACGTGCAACCCGCCGCGACTGCGCCCGACCACCGTCACGCCGAGCCCGGCCAAACCGCTGAACTCGACGCGGCAGCGCGACCCGACGGTGATCGCCGTCTCCTTCTCCGGCACGATCAACGCGCCGCCGAGCGACAAATCGAGGGTATGGACCGGCACCGCCGCGCCGCCCGCCTCCAATCGGCCGTGGATCTCGACCGGCCAGCGGTCGTGGCGACGCCGATCGGCCTCGGGGGCCTGACGCAACACCGTCACCAACTGCCGGGTCATGTCGCCGACCGCGCCGTTCATCACGTCGGTGGCGGTCTCGACCTCCTTGCCCAGCGCCGCGGCGCGGGTCATGCCGGCGCTCATCGAGCGGGCGCGCTCGGCGACCGCATCGGCGAAGCGGGCGGTCTCGGAAGCGGTGCGGCCGATCTCGGCGGTGGTGCCGATCTGCATCTGCACCGATTGCGACACTTCGCCGAACACCGGACCGATCTCGCCGACCAGCGACAGGATCCGCCCGACCGCGGCGATGTTGGCTTCCGCCGTCGCCTTCAGCCGGCCGATGGTCGCGCCGATCTCGGTGGTCGCCTTCTGGGTCTCGACCGACAGCGCCTTGACCTCGCTGGCCACCACCGCGAAGCCACGGCCGGCCGAACCGGCCCGCGCCGCTTCGATGGTGGCATTGAGGGCGAGCAGGTTGGTCTGGCCGGCGACGTCGGAGATCAGCGACACCACCGCCTGGATCTGTTCGATCGCCCCCTTGAGTTCGTCGACCGATCGCGCCGCGGCTTGAGCGAGGCCGCCGGCGTCGTCGACCAGGCGCTGCGAGGTCTGGGCGCGGCGGCCGATCTCTTCCGCCGTGGCATGGAGTTCCTGCAGCCCTTCGGCGAGCGAGGCGATGTTGCCGCGCGCCTGCCCGGTCTGTTCGGCGAGCTCGTCGGTCTCGTGGCGCAGGCCGTCGAGGATCGTCGAACTCTCGTCGACGCGGGCGCGGGTGGTCCGACCGGTGGCGTCGATGCGGGTCGCCGCCCGCTTCAGATCGGCTTCGAGCAGATCGATCACCGCGCGGGTCGAAGCACCGGCGGGGACGGCTACGACCTCGGGCGCCGGTGCGGCGGTTTCGATCGCGATCGCCGCGGGAGCCGAAGCCTTCGCTCTGTTTCCAAATCCGAACATCCGACACCCCCAACCCGAACAGCTTCCGCGACGGTGCCGACCGAGTGGTTACCGACGACTTAAAATCGGCGAGGAGACTGTAGACCAAATGTGGAATTTCTCGGCAGATCGTCTGCTACTGGCAAATAGACGGAGGCGCCGGTCGCAACTATTCGCCGGCCGGTGTTCGACACCTCCGGCGATGTTCGCCCGCAAAGTGCATCCGATCGGATTGCCGCGGCGTATCATCGACACGTCGGCTCTCCGACGGGCGTCGATTCCCGCCGTCCGAACGCCCCCCTGTCCCGCCCGCCTTTTGCTCGAGGTTACCCCCGTGTCGCCGTCCTCCCCCGCCTTCGACCGCTCCGCCCTCGCCGTGGTGTGGCTGCGCGACGACCTGCGTCTCGACGACAATCCGGCGCTCGCCGACGCGGTGGCGAGCGGCCGCCCGGTGCTCGTCGTTCACGTCGACGACACGACCTCGCCGGGCCTGCGCCCCCTCGGCGGCGCCGCGCGCTGGTGGCAGGAACGCTCGCTCGCCGCGCTCTCCGCCGATCTCGCGGCCCGCGGCGGCCGCCTCGACCGCCTCGCCGGGGGGGCGGCGGACGTCGTGCCGCAGCTCCTGGCATCGACCGGGGCCGCCGAGTTGCATTTCGCCCGCCGCCTCGGATCGGCGGAGACGGCGATCGACCGGGCGGTGATCGCCGCGGCCCGGCGCATCGGCGTCGCCGTCGCGGTTCATCCCGGCAATCTCCTCCACGATCCCGCGACCCTGGTGACCGGAGCCGGCACCGGCTTCCGGGTGTTCACCCCGTTCTGGCGGGCCTTGCGCGCCGGACCGCCGCCGGCCGCGCCGATCCCCGCTCCGGCCCGCATCCCCGCCGCGCCGCCGCCGACCGGCGTCGACGCCGCGCGCTCGG
>NZ_SJFN01000081.1 GCF_004328075.1 Siculibacillus lacustris
ACCGAGGCTCGACGCTGTCGGACCGCAGGTACTTGCGGACCGTGTTCCTCGAAAGCCCGGTGCGCCGGGAAATCTCTCGGATCGAGAAATGATCCCGATAGTGCCAGCGCCGGATGACGCTCAATAACTCCATGTCGATCACTCCGCTGTCCCCCGCACCAGTGGCGAGGGAGGAGGTTCAAACATGGGTCAATTCTCGATGGAAAAATCCCTGCCGCCTGGGTCAGTTCTCCGCGGAAATCAACAGTTCTACCCATGACTCTCGATCGAGAGGCGGAGGCTGCGCACGTGGAGTGTCGCCGGGACCGTGTTCCACCGGACGTGAACGGGCAGGTGGTGGCCGACGAGCCGAAGCCGATACCGCGGGGGATCGCGGTGCCCGAAACCGATCAACGGGTCACCCTACTCTTTGCTGCCGATTTCCCGGGACTGCAGCTTCGGAGTGAGACCCCTTTGGTCTTCACTGCGCAGGACACTGCCTGCCGAGGCTCGGATTGCCCCTCTGTAGCGCCACCGATGATCATCTTGTCGGAGTGGTGCCCGGTGGCGTGCCCGGACGTTAGAAACGGGCGCGAGACCGCAAATTGCCGATCTCAGTCGAGGCGTCGCACCGACGGCTCAGATCTTACTGGCTCGAGATTTCTGTGTACGGAGAGAATATATGACGTGCCGTCGGCGCAGGCGACGACCCACGAGTGGAATTCTCGGGAATCCAGTTCGAGAATTTGCTTCCTCAATTCGACTCCATACGTGTCGGGGGCGACACGCATGGAGTTCGAGCAGGTGAAACCCTTCGCGGTGATCCATTTGCCGTCTGTGGCGTTTTCGGCGTTCCGCCGCACAACCATTGCTCCCATTTTCTGATGGTTCGGCGGCACGATATCTGCGAAAGCGGCAGTTGCGAATCCGAGGAGGGTGATGACGACAATGGTAATCCGGACCATCTGTGATCTCCATTAAATGCGTGAGGGAGCGTAGTTCATGGACTTTGAGCTTACCAATACACTGGCGACGCAGACGGGAGCGCTCGCCTGGTCGCTGGTCATAGAGGCTTCGACAGCAGCAGCATTGGCATCGTGGACGGGCTGGGGAACTCCGGGTAGGGCCGCTATTGCAGCGATCGCCGGGACCCTGGCGACGCACGGTTTCGCTTGGTCCTACGTTCTCGAGCATGCAGAAGTAGAAACCTTTGCGCTGGTCGTTCTTCAGGTCGAAGCCACAGTGGTGGTCATTGAAAGCCTAGCCTACCGATTGTTGGTCTGTGCCCCGATTGTGCGTTGTCTCGCCTTTTCCGTCGCGGCCAATGCCATGTCCGCCGGCTTCGGCCTCCTCATGAACGGGTTGGTCTGAGGTGGTCCCCGTCTGGCGGGCAGTTCGGTAAGCTTGGGTCGACCTGAGAGAAGGACGATCCCGATGACGGGGAAGCGGAAGCGGTATTCGGCAGATTTCAAGGCGAAGGTCGCGCTGGAGGCGATCCGGGGCGAGGCGACCGTGGCGCAGCTGACGGTCAAGTACGGCGTCCATCAGACGATGATCAGCGCGTGGAAGAAGCAGGCGGTCGACGGAATGTCAGGCGTCTTCTCCGGGAAAGCCGA
>NZ_SJFN01000082.1 GCF_004328075.1 Siculibacillus lacustris
TGGGTGGCCAGCGTCACCGTGTCGGACGAAGCCGCGCCGACCACCGTCTCGATGTTCGACACCGTGACCGTGTTGACGAAGGCGCCGAGCACCAGCTTGTCGTTGCCGCCGGCGAGGTCGAAGGAGCTGCCGGTGGCCTGGGTGGCCAGCGTCACCACGTCGGTCGCCGCCGAGCCGACCAGGGTCTCGACATTGGACACGGTCACCGTCGCGCCGGAGGCGTTGAAGGTCAGCGTGTCGCCGCCCGCCCCGAGATCGACGATGCCGCCGGTCATGGCCGCACCGAAGGTCACGTCGTCGGCCGAGATGCCGCCGGTGACCGTCTCGACGTTGGTCACCGTCACCGTATTGGTGAAGGCGCCGAGGATCAGGCGATCGTTGCCGTCGGAGAGGTCGAGCTTGGTGCCGGTCGCGGCACCCGACAGGGTCACCACGTCGGCGACGGCCGAACCGGTCACCGTTTCGACGTTGGTGATCGTCGCGGTGGCGCCGGTCGAGGCGAAGGTCAGCTTGTCGCCGCCGGCCCCGAGGTCGAGGACGATGCCGGTGGTCGCGGTACCGAGCACCACGGTGTCGGCCGAGCCGCCACCGACGATGGTCTCGGTGTTCGACACCGTGACCGTGTTGGTGAAGGTGCCGAGCGTCAGCTTGTCGGCGCCGGCGCCGAGATCGATGATGTCGCCGGTGAAGGCGCTGCCGAGCGTCACCGTGTCGGACGACACACCACCGACGATGGTTTCGACGTTCGACACCGTGATGGTGTTGACGAAGGCCGCCAGCACCAGCTTGTCGCCGCCGGCCCCGAGATCCGCCGTCAAATTGGTCGCCGCCACCGACAGGGTGACGAGATCATCGCCGGCGAGGCCGGTCACGGTCTCGACATTGGCGATGGTCACGGTCGCGCCGGCGGCGTCGAAGGTGAGGCTGTCGTTGCCGGCGCCGAGGTCGACGATGCCGCCGGTGAAGGCCGCGCCGAAGGTCACGTCGTCGGCCGAGATGCCGCCGGTCACCGTCTCGACGTTGGTCACCGTCACCGTATTGACGAAGCCGCCGAGCACCAGCCGATCGTTGCCGTCGCCGAGATCATAGGTCGACCCGGTCGACTGCGCCGACACCGACACCAGGTCGGCGACCGCCGAACCGGTCACGGTCTCGATGTTGGCGACCGTCACCGTCGCACCGCCTGCCGCGAAGGTCAGCTGGTCGTCACCACCGCCGAGGTCGAGGGTCGCGCCGTTGACCGCCGCCGCCAAGGTGACCACGTCGGAGGAACCGACGCCGATCACCGTTTCGATGCCGGCGACCGTCACCGTGTTGTCGAACAGGCCGAGGGTCAGCTTGTCGCTGCCGGCGCCCAGATCGAGGGTGCCGCCGGTGAACTGGGTGGCCAGCGTCACCGTGTCGGACGAAGCCGCGCCGACCACCGTCTCGATGTTCGACACCGTGACCGTGTTGACGAAGGCGCCGAGCACCAGCTTGTCGTTGCCGCCGGCGAGGTCGAAGGAGCTGCCGGTGGC
>NZ_SJFN01000083.1 GCF_004328075.1 Siculibacillus lacustris
GACATCCGCAAGCGCATCTACAAGTTCCCCAAGCTCGGCGTGAAGGCGGAGCTGGTGGCGATCCCGACCACCTCGGGCACCGGCTCGGAGGTCACCCCCTTCGCGGTGGTCACCGACGACGTCACCGGCATGAAGTACCCGCTCGCCGACTACGAGCTGACCCCGACCATGGCGGTGGTCGACGCCAACTTCGTCATGAACATGCCGAAGTCGCTGACCGCCTTCGGCGGCATCGATGCGGTGACCCATGCGCTCGAGGCCTATGCCTCGGTGATGGCCAACGAGTTCACCGACGGCCAGGCGCTGCAGGCCCTGAAGCTGCTCAAGGACCATCTGCCCGACAGCTATTCCAAGGGCGCGCTCGACCCGGTGGCGCGGGAGAAGGTCCACATCGGCGCGACCATCGCCGGCGTCGCCTTCGCCAACGCCTTCCTCGGCGTCTGCCACTCGATGGCCCACAAGCTCGGCGCCGCCTTCCATCTGCCGCACGGCCTCGCCAACGCGCTCTTGATCGCCAACGTCATCCGCTACAACGCCAACAACAACCCGACCAAGCAGACCGCCTTCTCGCAGTACGACCGGCCGCAGGCCCGCCGTCGTTATGCCGAGATCGCCGATCATCTCGGTCTCGGTGGTGAGCGGACCGGCGCCAAGGTCGCCAACCTGCTGGCCTGGCTCGAAGGGCTCAAGGCCCACATCGGCATCCCCGCCTCGATCCAGGCGGCCGGGGTCGCCGAGTCCGACTTCCTCGCCGCCGTCGACCGCATCGCGGTCGAGGCCTTCGACGACCAGTGCACCGGCGCCAACCCGCGCTTCCCGCTGATCTCGGAGCTCAAGGCGATCCTGATCGACAGCTATTACGGCCGCGCCTTCGTCGAACCCGTCGAAGGCGAGACCACGGTCACCGAAATCCCGGTGGCCGTCCCGGCCGCGTGAACGGCGGTGCCTCTCTCCGTGTCGGCCTCGAGCGCTCGCCCCCGTCTCGTCGCGATCTCCGGAGAGAGGCATCGTTCGCCGCTCTGCAAGTCTCGAAACTGACCCCAACCAGTCGGCGGCTCCAGGGGGAGCGCCGGAGGAGGAAGCCATGACTGTCCGTGTAGCGATCAACGGGTTCGGCCGCATCGGCCGCAATGTCCTGCGGGCGATCGTCGAGTCGGGACGCACCGACATCGAAGTGGTCGGCATCAACGATCTCGGCCCGGTCGAGACCAACGCCCATCTGGTGCGCTACGACAGCGTCCACGGCCGCTTCCCCGGCGTGGTCACCGTCGCCGGCGACACCATCGACGTCGGCCGCGGCCCGATCAAGGTCACCGCCATCCGCGATCCGG
>NZ_SJFN01000084.1 GCF_004328075.1 Siculibacillus lacustris
GGATCAGGCGATGGCCATTTCCGGGACGTGGTCGGGGATGATCAGGGTGGCCTGGGTGGCGGCGACGACCTCGGCGACGGTGACGCCGGGGGCGGTCTCGCGCAGCACCAGACCTTCGGCGGTCGGTTCGATCACCGCCATCTCGGTGACGATCAGCGACACGCGGCGCACCGAGGTGAGCGGCAGGTCGCACTTCTTGAGGATCTTCGGCGCGCCCTTGGCGGTGTGGGTCATGGCGACGATCACCTTCTTGGCGCCGGTCACCAGATCCATCGCCCCGCCCATGCCCGGCACCATCTTGCCCGGCACCATCCAATTGGCGAGCTGCCCGCCCTCGTCGACCTGCAGGCCGCCGAGCACGGTGACGTCGAGATGGCCGCCGCGGATGAAGCCGAACGACGCGACGCTGTCGAAGGCCGCCGCACCGGGGATGAAGCTCACCGGCGAGCCGCCGGCGTCGGTCAGGGATTCCGAGGCCGTGCCGGGTTCCGGCAGCGGCTGCAGGCCGATCAGGCCGTTCTCCGACTGGAAGAACACCTTGATTCCCGCGGGCAGGAAGGTCGCGACCATGGTCGGCAGGCCGATGCCGAGGTTGACCAGGTTGCCGTCGACGAGTTCCAGCGCGACGCGCTTGGCGATCAGAGTCTTCTCGTCCATGGGGTCAGCCCTCCCGAGCCACGAGGAAATCGACGATCACACCGACCGTCTCGACGCTGTCGGGAGGGATCATCCCGACCGGCACGATCTCATGGGCTTCGGCGATCACCGTCGCGCCCGCCATGGCCATGGCCGGATTGAAGTTGCGCGCCGTCAGCTGGTACTGGAGGTTGCCGTAGTAGTCGGCCCGCCAGGCGGCGATCAGGGCGAAGTCGGCCTTCAGCGGCTTCTCGACCAGGAAGGTCGCGCCGTCGATCTCGACCGTCGGCTTGCCGTCGGCGACGACCGTGCCGACGCCGGTGGCGGTGAGCACGCCGCCGAGCCCGGTGCCGCCGGCGCGGATGCGTTCGGCGAGCGTGCCCTGGGGCACCAGTTCGACGGCGATCTGGCCGGCGATCATCTGCTTCTGGGTCTCCGGGTTGAGCCCGATGTGCGAGGCGACCAGACGCTTGACCGCGCCGGCGTCGATCAGCTTGCCGATGTCCACGCCCTTGCGGGCCGTGTCGTTGGCGATGATCGTCAGGTCGCGTTTGCCCTGCCGCACCAATTCGTCGATCACCCGATGGGGCGAACCGACACCCATGAACCCGCCGATCATCAGCGTGGCGCCGTCCGGTATCTTCGCGACGGCATCCGCAAGGGCGGTCACCTTGGACATGTGGAATCCTC
>NZ_SJFN01000085.1 GCF_004328075.1 Siculibacillus lacustris
ATATCCGAGAGGAGATGGAGGCTCGTGGCGTCACACCGATGATCCCGATGCGGCGAAGCCGCAAGATCCAGATCCCCGTCGATGACCACGTCTATGCCCTGCGAAACAGGATCGAGCGCTGCTTCAACAAGCTGAAGAACTTCCGCCGCCTCGCCACCCGCTACGACAAGACCGCCGACAGCTACCTCGGCTTCGTCCTCATCGCTGCTGTCCGCCTATGGACGCGCGTATTCGTCAACAGGACCTAGATTTCCGGTGCTTCGTGGTCGCACACTGATTGGCCATCGATGGATGGATCAGGCAAAGACCGCGCCCAGTTCGGCGAGCAGCAGCTGGCGCGTGTCCTTCGGCGACAGGATCGCGTCGGCCTCGGACACCGGCCAGTCGATACCGAGTGCCGGGTCGTTCCACCTGAGGCCGCGATCGTGCTCGGGGCTGTAGTAATTGGTCACCATGTACGCCAGTTCGCAATCCTCCTCCAGCGTGCAGAATCCATGCGCGAACCCGGCCGGCACCCACAACTGCTGGCCGTTCGCTGCCGACAATTCCACCGCGACATGACTGCCATAGGTGGGCGACGAGGTGCGCAGATCGACGGCGACGTCGAGCACCCGTCCGCGTGGGCAGCGCACCAGCTTTCCTTGCGCTTTTGGCGCAAGCTGGAAGTGCAGGCCGCGTACCGTGCCCTTAGGCTTTGAATAGGAGTGGTTGTGCTGGACGAATTGGACGTCGCCAGCCGTGCGGCGAAACGAGTCCTCCCGAAACACCTCGGAAAACCAGCCGCGTTCATCGCCGTGGCGCTTCGGTGTGACGAGGACGAGGCCAGCGATATCGAAACGACTGTAATCCATAGCTTGGTTTCAATCTCCGGCGTTGCGAACCGCAGAAGTGGTGGGTGCCGAGCATGGCCCGCTACCGTCCAGCAGGGCTCGACCGCAGGCTTGGGTCTGGCGAACCGGCAGGCGCAAAGCACGTTTGACGAAGCGGCGAATGGGGGAACGACGGACATGATCGAGCCCGCGGCGACCTCGCGGGCAAGGACCACCGAACTCAATGCACGGTCATAACGTCTAGGTCCTGTTGACGAATAGGATTCCCCTTCGGGTCCAGGAATGATTCAACGTCGCTTTCGGAGGGCGGCGGCGTTGATTCGAGACCTGATGAGCGACGAGGAATGGGCGTTCTTCGAACCCTTCGTGACGAGACGTGGCCCGCACAGCGGCCGGCGACCTCAGGGCCATCGGCGTGTCCTCGACGGCGTCTTCTGGATCGCCCGCACCGGCGCCCAGTGGCGCGATTTGCCCGAATTCTTCGGCA
>NZ_SJFN01000086.1 GCF_004328075.1 Siculibacillus lacustris
CGGCTTTCCCGGAGAAGACGCCTGACATTCCGTCGACCGCCTGCTTCTTCCACGCGCTGATCATCGTCTGATGGACGCCGTACTTGACCGTCAGCTGCGCCACGGTCGCCTCGCCCCGGATCGCCTCCAGCGCGACCTTCGCCTTGAAATCTGCCGAATACCGCTTCCGCTTCCCCGTCATCGGGATCGTCCTTCTCTCAGGTCGACCCAAGCTTACCGAACTGCCCGCCAGACGGGGACCACCTCAAACAGCTGCATCAGGAGCGGGGTGTCCTGAAACAGCTCGATGTAGCCGCCGGCCATCCAGCGGATCGGTTTGGACGGCGAGGTTCTGGCGAGGGCGATCGCCAGCCCGACGAGCGAGCCGCCGACGAAGGCGATCAAGGACAGCAGAACCATCCATCTGGCGGAGAGCAGCAGCAGCGCCAGGTCGGAGAGCGAGAAGTCTCTGATCATCGAATCCGGATCCAGCGATTGTAGATGGCGTTGAACGTTGCCCGCAGAAACAGTGACATGGCGACATAGATCAGGGTGACGATGAAGTAGACCTCGAAGGTACGGAACGTGCGGGTCTGGATGGTGTTGGCGGCTGCGGTCAATTCCTCGACCGCGATCGCCGAAACGATGCTGGTACCGAGCATGAGAAGGATGAATTGACTGGTGAGGGCAGGGTAGATCGCCAGCAACGCCTGCCGAAATATGACATGCCGGAAGATCGGGAGAAAACGGAACCCGAGAACCTTCGCGGCTTCGATCTGACCCCGCGGGACCGATTCGATTCCCGCGCGCAAGATTTCGGATCCGTACGCGCCGACGTTGATCGTCATCGCCAGTATCGCCGCCTGTTCGGGCGACAACCGCACCCCCAGCGACGGAAGACCGAGATACACGACGAACACCTGGATCAGAAACGGCGTGTTGCGAATGAACTCGACATAGGCGCTGATGATGGCGCGGACGACGCGACGGCCGTAGACTGTTGATTTCCGCGGAGAACTGACCCAGGCGGCAGGGATTTTTCCATCGAGAATTGACCCATGTTTGAACCTCCTCCCTCGCCACTGGTGCGGGGGACAGCGGAGTGATCGACATGGAGTTATTGAGCGTCATCCGGCGCTGGCACTATCGGGATCATTTCTCGATCCGAGAGATTTCCCGGCGCACCGGGCTTTCGAGGAACACGGTCCGCAAGTACCTGCGGTCCGACAGCGTCGAGCCTCGGT
>NZ_SJFN01000087.1 GCF_004328075.1 Siculibacillus lacustris
TGATAGGCCCTGCTCATGGGTCAGGCGCAGGATCGTCCGGATATCTCTCACGGTCGTTCGTCTCGCTTGCTTCCGTCTGGGCATGTCGGCCTCTCTTCTTCGTGAGAGCCCAACCTGCCAAACGGCGCAGCCGAGAACCGGCCATCAAAACTGTCCGGGAATTACCGGAATTGCTGTCCGGGAATTAGTGAAAGAGCTGTCCGGAGATTACCGAAAACGCTGTCCGGACATTACCGAAACCCGCAGTCTCGGCGATGCGTCGCCAATGACGCGCGATGGAGGGTAGGCGCAGTTCGGTCAGCAAGGAGGCGAGGAAGGCGGCGTCGGTCTCGGGTGTGTCGGTCATGGCCGTCCCTCGCAACCCGAGAGCAGAAGTCGATCATAGGCTTTGAGGTTCGGCTCTGGGATGGTGACATCGCTGGCCGTGTTCGGCTTGCTGGCGAACTCCTTCTCGAGGACGGCGAGGTCGGGCAGACGGCCGGCGTCGAGGATCGCGTCGAGACGGGCGGCCAGGGCGATCTCGCAGGCTTCGCAGGTCGAGGCCAGAGCCAACAATCCGACGGTGGTCCGGCAGGCGTCTCTGGGTGGCAGGGCATCGTCCAGGGCGGCCCAGGCGCGAGCGTAGGCGGCGTGTGGGAAGAGAGCTTCGCGGTAGACGAGGTATCGCAGGGCCTGCGGCTTGCGCCGCAGCGTGCCGATCAGATGGTGATAATCGATCGAGTGGCCGCGCACGCGGTCGGTCCTCACGCGCGTCGGGCGCATGACGTGGTCGGGTCCGAAGAAGCATTCCAGCCGGTCATCGAAGAGGCGCACTTCGATCTTGTGGCCGATGAGCCGGGACGGGACGGAATAGACGATCCGATCGACGCTGATGGTGCTGTTGCGCGTCACCTTCGCCGTGACCGTCGTGAAGTCGGTGGTTCGGCGCTTGGGGAGGGCTGCGAGGGTCTCGCTGTTGATTTCCGCGGAGAACTGACCCAGGCGGCAGGGATTTTTCCATCGAGAATTGACCCATGTTTGAACCTCCTCCCTCGCCACTGGTGCGGGGGACAGCGGAGTGATCGACATGGAGTTATTGAGCGTCATCCGGCGCTGGCACTATCGGGATCATTTCTCGATCCGAGAGATTTCCCGGCGCACCGGGCTTTCGAGGAACACGGTCCGCAAGTACCTGCGGTCCGACAGCGTCGAGCCTCGGTT
>NZ_SJFN01000088.1 GCF_004328075.1 Siculibacillus lacustris
GTCGCGCAGAAGGAACACGAGCAGATCTTCCCGAAGCCGGGTTGGGTCGAACATGATCCGGCGGAGATCTGGCGGCGTGTCGAAGAAGTGGTCGCCGAGGCGATGGAAGCCAAGGGCCTGAAGCCCAGCGATCTCGCCGCGATCGGCATCACCAACCAGCGCGAAACCACCGTCGTGTGGAACAAGAAGACCGGCAAGGCCGTCTACAACGCGCTCGTCTGGCAGGACACCCGCGTCGGCGACGTGGTCGCCGAGTTCGCCGCCAAGGGCGGGCAGGACCGYTATCGCGCCAAGACCGGTCTGCCGCTGGCGACCTACTTCAGCGGCCTGAAGGTCCGCTGGGTGCTCGAGAACGTGCCCGGGGCCCGCGAAGCGGCGGAAGCCGGCGACGTGATCTTCGGCAACATCGACACCTTCGTCACCTGGAACCTCACCGGCGGCGTCAACGGCGGCGTGCACGTCACCGACGTGACCAATGCCTCGCGCACCCAGCTGATGAACCTCGAGACGCTCGACTGGGACGAYGCGATCCTCGCCGACTTCGGGATCCCGAAGGCGATGCTCCCGAAGATCTGCTCGAGCTCGGAAGTCTACGGCAAGGCGGTTCTGCCGTCCGTCGCCGGCGTACCGGTCGCGGGCATCCTCGGCGACCAGCAGGCGGCCCTGTTCGGCCAAGCCTGCTTCAAGCCCGGCGAAGCCAAGAACACCTACGGCACCGGCTGCTTCATGCTGATGAACGTCGGCGAGAAGGCCGTCCCCTCCAAGTGCGGCCTCTTGACCACGGTCGGCTACAAGATCGGCAACCAGCCCGCCGTCTATGCGCTCGAAGGCTCGATCGCCGTCACCGGTTCGCTGGTGCAGTGGCTGCGCGACAACCTCGGCCTGATCGCCACCGCTCCGGACATCGAAGCGCTCGCTCTGACCGTCGACGACAACGGCGGCGTGTACTTCGTGCCGGCCTTCTCCGGCCTCTATGCGCCGTATTGGAAGGACAGCGCCCGCGGCGTGATCGCCGGTCTGACCCGCTACGTCAACAAGGGCCACATCGCCCGTGCCGTGCTCGAAGCGACCGCCTATCAGGTCCGCGAAGTGCTCGACGCGATGGAGCAGGACTCCGGCATCGAACTGGCGAACCTGCGGACCGACGGCGGGATGATCCGCAATCAGCT
>NZ_SJFN01000089.1 GCF_004328075.1 Siculibacillus lacustris
GTCAGCGTCGGCGCATGGTTGAGCCGCGCCACCGTCACCGTCTCCGCCGCCGGCAACCCGGAAGTCGTCGTGTCGACGCCGCCGTTCGCCGTGCCGCCGCTGTCCTTCACCGAAGTGAGGGTGACGACGCGGTCGCCCGCCGTCGGATTGCCGAGGTCCCGATAGGTCGCCCCCTGCAACAGGCTCGTCAGCTGCGCGCCGCTCAACGCCCCGGTCAGGGTCACCGTCGCGGTTGACCCCGTCACGCTCACCGCATAGCCGACCCCGAGCCCGCCGGTCGTCGTGCCGGTCGTGCCGTTGGTCAGCGTCACCGCCGACCCGTCGAGGGTCAGTTGCTCGTTCACCCCGTCGGAGAGCCCCGACACCGTCAATCGGATCTGGCCGAAGGTCTGCCCGGCCTCGATCGTCGAAGCCGTCACCCCCGACCACAGCGCCACCGCCGCGCCGCCTTCGGTGAAGGTCTTCGCCCCCACCGTCGCCGCCAGCGTCGGCGCGTCGTTGACCGGGGTCACCGTCACCGTCGCGGCCGCCGAGAGCGCCGTCGTGTCGACGCTGCCGGCCCCGCTGCCGCCGCTGTCGCGGATCGAGGTCAACGTCACCACCCGGGCGCCGGCGGTCGGATCGACCGAGCCGTTGCCGTAGGTCAGCCCGTCGACCAGCGTCTGCGCCGCCGCCGTCGTGAAGTCGCCGCCCCGTGTCACCGTCAGCGTCGCCGTCGAACCGGCCACCGTCACCACCACCGTCGCGCCGCCCGAGGTCGTGGTCGTGCCCGCCACCAGCGCCACCGCCGTGCCGTCGATCGTCAGCTGCTCGGCCGCGCCGTCCGACACCGACGACACCGTCAGCACCAACTGCCGGATCGTCTGCCCGCCGTCGCCCGTCCCCAGCCCGATCGCCGTGCCCGAGAACAGCGACACCGCGCCGCCCTTCTCCACGAAGGTCGGCGTCTCCGCGGTCGTGGTCAGCGTCGGCGCATGGTTGAGC
>NZ_SJFN01000090.1 GCF_004328075.1 Siculibacillus lacustris
CTTCGTCAACACCGTCACCGTCGCCAACACCGARACCGTGGTCGGTGCGGCCMAKGCCGACACCGTGGTGCTGTCCTCCGCGGTCACCGCCGCGACCATCGATCTGGCGGCCGGCGCGGATTCGCTGACCTTCGGCGCCTTCGTCAACACCGCCACCGTCTCCAACGTCGAGACGATCACCGGCGGCCTGTCGGCCGACACCGTGACGCTGGGCGCGCAGGCGACCGGCGGGCTGATCGATCTGGCCGCCGGCGCCGACAAGCTGACGCTCGGCAACTTCATCAACACTGCGACCGTCGCCAATACCGAGACCATCGTCGGCGGCACGACCACCGACCTGGTGACCCTGTCCGGCGCCGTCGCCGGCGTCACCGTCGATCTCGGCACCGGCAGCGACAAGCTGACCTTCGACGCGCTCGGTGCGACCGCGACGATCTCCAACGTCGAAACCATCGTCGGCGGCGCCGCCACCGACGTGGTGACGCTCGGTGCGGCGGTGACCGCCGCCACCGTCGACCTCGGCGACGGGGCCGACAAGCTGACGCTCGGCGCCTTCGCCAACGTCCTGACCGTGTCCAACGTCGAGACTCTGGTCGGCGGCGCGTCCTCCGACACCGTGACGCTGGGCTCGCAGATCACCACCGGCACCGTCGATCTCGGCGCCGGTGCCGACAAGCTGGTGCTGGGCAACTTCGTCAACACCGTCACCGTCGCCAACACCGAGACCGTGGTCGGTGCGGCCCAGGCCGACACCGTGGTGCTGTCCTCCGCGGTCACCGCCGCGACCATCGATCTGGCGGCCGGCGCGGATTCGCTGACCTTCGGCGCCTTCGTCAACACCGCCACCGTCTCCAACGTCGAGACGATCACCGGCGGCCTGTCGGCCGACACCGTGACGCTGGGCGCGCAGGCGACCGGCGGGCTGATCGATCTGGCCG
>NZ_SJFN01000010.1 GCF_004328075.1 Siculibacillus lacustris
GAACCGAGGTCGTCGGCATCTTCCCCAACGAAGATGCCATCGTCCGGTTGGTCGGGGCGATCCTGCTCGAACAGAACGACGAATGGGCCGTCCAACGCTCCCGCTACATGACGCTGGAAACGATCGCCGCCATCGACGATGATCCTGCCGTCCTCGGCCTGCCGAACATGGCGGCCTGAGGACGCCGCCCATATCGGCGCGCCCGCTGGCCACCGGTCAGCTACACCACCTCTCGGGACACGATCGCCGGCGCCTCACAGCGCCGCCGCCGAACTCAGTTCGGCGAAGAAGTCGATGAACATGCGGATCCCGGTGAGTGACGGCGACGCCAGCATCGACGGGATCACCGCTATGGCTAGTCATATGCGTGAAAATTCCTAGAATAAAATACGATCATATGCGGTTTTTCTCACGACTTGAGAGATATATGTTTGCCAGCCAGAAGAAATTCCTCGATTTTTGACTTTGACCGGCAGAGAAAATCTTCGATCTGTGCAGCAGTCAATCTACGTATCGGCGAGGGAAACACGGAGGGATCTACCACCTTCCCCCGAATACCGAGGAGACGGGCACCTTCCTTCGCGCCACAGTGAAGATAGACGAATTTCGGTTCAAACCCGTGATGGCGAGAAATCCGAGTCGCAGTATCATAGGTTAGAAGCGGCTTCGGCCCACCCATGGCCAAATTTTCGTTCTCTATAACTTTGTATAGTTCCTCAAATGAATTTACATCTTCAATAATTTTGACCATATTGAGCAAGCGCTGTTCAAGCTCAATGAGATCGATTTTCTTTATCCTAAACTGATGGGAATGCTTTGTTCCGTTGACGCAGATTGATCTGACGGCGAAGGAGATGCCTTCCGAGAGACATGTTCCCATCGGAATTTCACCGTCACACCAACAATTGGCGCAGGGATCGATGGTGCCTCCCGCGCCATACTGCGAAAGATAATCACTTACGAAACAATCGAGGGCGTCTTCCAACTCCTTAGGCATGTCTCCACCTCCTCCGCCGTCACCAACCGACAAAAATCCGCGGCCAGCGTCGCCATGTGCACGCGGTGGACCTCCTTGGCCGGGATGATCCCGTCGCCGAACGGATCGGGCAGGTCCGAACAGTCGCAGGCGTCGGCCACGCAGACCATGTCCCAGCCCATGTTGGCGCCGACCCGGATGGTCGTCGACACGCACATGTCGCTGGCCCAGCCGCAACAGACCACGGTCGTCGCGCCCAGCCGACGCAGGCGCAGGTCGAGGTCGGTGCCGATGAAGGCGGCGTTGACCGACTTGACCACCAGCCCCTCCCCCGGTCCGGGCGCGAAGCCGGGACGGAAGGCGTTGCCGGGATGGTCGGGCCGGAACCACGACTCGGCGTCGACCGAATCGTGGCGGACGTGAATGATCGGCCGGCCGGCGGCGCGGAAGGCGGCGATCACCCGCAGGGCGTTGGCGTCGAGGTCGGGGTTGCCACGGGCCGGCCGCCCCGGCAGATCGATCGCCCGCTGCATGTCGATCACCACCAACACCGGCATCGCGCCCAGATCCGTCGTCATCGCTTCGTCTCCTCTCGGCGCCACGCGCCCGATCTCCGCCGGCGGGGAAGCCGCGTGCGCCCCGCCTTTATCGCGCCGACGATCCGACGCACAGTAGCCCATGTCGCGAGCCGGCTGAATCGGCCCGATCGCCGAAACCTTGCGACATCGAGTTCCCCCAACGCCCGCGAGAGCCCATGCGCCGTCCGATCCGCCGCCTTCCCGCCGTCGCCCTCCTCGGCCTCCTCGCCGCGACTGCGCCCGCCTCTGCGGCGACCCGCCCGGCGGTCGAAGCCGAACACGGCATGGTGGTCTCGGCCAATGCCCTGGCGAGCGCGGTCGGCGCCGAGATCCTGCGGGCCGGCGGCAATGCCGTCGATGCCGCGGTGGCGGTCGGCTATGCCCTGGCCGTGGTCGATCCGTGCTGCGGCAACATCGGCGGCGGCGGCTTCCTGACCCTGCGGCTCGCCGACGGCACCGCCCGCTTCGTCGACTTCCGCGAGACCGCGCCTGCCGCCAGCGTCCGCGACATGTATCTCGACGCCGCCGGCCGGCCGAACACCGACGCCAGCCTCACCGGCTGGCGCGCCTCGGGCGTGCCCGGCACCGTCGCCGGCCTCGATCTGGCGCTCGCCCGCTGGGGCAGCAAGCCGCGCGCCGAGGTGATGGCCCCGGCGATCCGGCTGGCCCGCGACGGCTTCGTCCTCGCCCGCCCCGATACCGACATCCTCGCCCGCGGCACCGCCCGCCTCGCCGCCGATCCGGAAGCCGCGCGCCTGTTCCTCGCCCCCGGCGGCGGCACGCGGGCGCCCGGCGACCGGCTGATCCAGAGCGATCTCGCCGCCACCCTGGAGGCGATCGCCGCCGGCGGGGCGGAGGCCTTCTACCGCGGCCCGATCGCCGCCAAGGTCGCCGCGGCGATGCGCGCCCACGGCGGCACGCTGACCGAAGACGACTTCGCCGCCTATCGCGCCGTCGAGCGCGATCCGATCCGCTGCAGCTATCGGGGCCATCGGCTGATCACCGCGCCGCCGCCGTCGTCGGGCGGGGTGACGCTGTGCCTGATCCTCGGCGTGCTCGAGGGCTGGGACATGACCGCCGCCGGTTGGCACTCCGCCGCCGCCGTCCACCGCACGGTCGAGGCGATGCGCCACGCCTTCTATCTGCGCAACACCCTGCTCGGCGATCCCGACTTCGTCACCGTACCGGTCGAGCGCCTGCTGGCGCCCGCCCATCTCGCCGCCTTGCGCGCCCGCATCGAGCGCGACGGCGTGCTGCCCTCGGCCGCCCTGCCGGCGATGCCCTCGACCCTGGAAAAACCCGAGACCACCCACTATTCGGTGGTCGATGCGAGCGGCTCGGCAGTCGCCGTGACCTTCACCGTCAACGGCGCCTTCGGCGCGGCGGTGGTGGCGCCGGGCACCGGCTTCCTGCTCAACGACGAGATGGACGACTTCACCGTCAAACCGGGTACGCCCAATCTGTTCGGTCTGGTCCAGGGCGAGGCCAACGCCATCCAGCCGGCCAAGCGGCCGCTGTCGTCGATGACCCCGACCATCGTCGAAAAGGACGGGCGTCTGGAGATGGTGCTCGGCAGCCCCGGCGGCTCGCGCATCGTCTCGATCGTCGCCGAGACCCTGACCAACGTGATCGATCACGGCATGCGACCACAGGACGCGGTCGACGCGCCGCGCTTCCATCATCAATGGCTGCCCGACGAGATCGCCCACGAGCCCTTCGCCCTGTCGCCCGACACCGTCGCGCTGCTCAAGGCGATGGGCTATCGCCTGGTCGAACAGACCCCGTGGGGGGCCGCCGAACTGGTGCAGACCGGGCCGGCGGAGGCGAAATCGGCCGATCCCGCCTCCTCCGGCAACGATTCCGCGGCCTCCGGCCGGCTGCTGCCGGGTCGGCTCTACGGCGCCTCCGACGATCGCCGGCCGGCCGGCGCCGCGGTCGGGAACTGACGTTGCGGCAGGCGCTCGGGCGCCGCGCACGACGCGCCCGCTCCTCGCACCCTCTCCCGAGGGCAGCGAACCGGGTCTGACGCTTTGACAGGCGCTTTCCGCCCGTGCTTCATTCATCGCCACGAGCGCCGCGCCCGCCGGTGGCTCGCCCAGGGAGACCCCCATGAACACGAAGACCGTCACCCGTCTGGCCGCCGCCGCCGTCGGCGCCGCCACCCTTCTCGGAGCCACGTTCGCCGTCGGCCAGCAGATGGCCTTCTTCCGGATCGGCACAGGTGGCACCGCCGGCACCTATTTCCCGATCGGCGGCCTGCTCTCCAACGCCGTGTCGAACCCGCCGGGCAGCCGTGCCTGCGCCGACGGCGGCGCCTGCGGCGTGCCCGGCCTGATCGCCACCGCGGTCGCCACCAACGGCTCGGTCGCCAACATCAACGGCATCGAATCGGGTGCGCTGGAATCCGGCCTGACCCAGTCCGACGTGGCCTATTGGGCCTATTCCGGCACCGGCGTGTTCGAGGGCAAGGCCAAGATCGAGAACCTGCGCGGCATCGCCAATCTCTATCCCGAGACCATCCATCTGGTCGCCCGCAAGGGCGCCGGCATCAAGTCGCCGGCCGACCTCAAGGGCAAGCGCGTCTCCCTCGACGAGCCCGGCTCCGGCACCCTGATCGACGCCCGCATCGTTCTCTCCGCCTACGGCCTGACCGAGAAGGACGTCAAGGCCGAGTACCTCAAGCCCAACGCCTCGGGTGACCGGCTGCGCGACGGCGCGCTCGACGCCTTCTTCTTCGTCGGCGGCTATCCGACCGGCGCGATCTCCGAGCTCGCCACCTCCTCGGGCATCGAACTGGTGCCGATCGCCGGGCCGGAAGCCAAGAAGATCCTCGCCGACTTCAAGTTCTTCGGTCCCGACAAGGTCCCGGCCGGCACCTACAAGGACGTCGAGGGAGTCGAGACGGTCTCGGTCAACGCCCTGTGGGTGACCAGCGCCAAGCAGCCCGAGGACCTCGTCTACGGCGTCACCAAGGCGCTGTGGAACGACAACAGCCGCAAACTGATGGACGCCGGCCACGCCAAGGGCAAGCAGATCCGCAAGGAGACCGCGCTCGACGGCATCGGCATCCCGCTGCATCCCGGCGCCGAGAAGTTCTACCGCGAGGTCGGCCTGCTGAAGTGATCGTCGCTCCGGGGCGGCGTGCCCGGCGCGCCGCCCCTCCGTCGTCGCCCGTCCGCCGCTCCCGATCGACGCCCACGCCGCCGCCGATGGGCGCGGCCGCGCACGGGCGATCGCCGCCTCTCGAAAGCGTGGAATCCTCATGTCCCAATTCGAACTCGACGAGAGCAAAGCCCGTGAACTCGAGGAGAAGTTCGATCCGGAGATTCGATTCCGTCCGCTCGCGCCGCTCGGCGCCTGGGCGGTCGGGGCGGCGCTGGTCTGCCTGTCGCTGTTCCACTATTACACCGCCGGTTTCGGCCTGCTGCCGGAGCTGATGCACCGCGGCGTCCATCTGTCCTTCGTGCTCGGCCTGATCTTCCTGGTGTTTCCGCTGATCGGCTATCCGGACCACGCCGAATCCCGCTGGTATCGGCCGCTCGGCATCCCGCTCTACGACTGGCTGCTGTTCGTCCTGGCGCTGGTCAGCGTGATGCACGTGCCGCTGATCCCGCTCGACGACCTCGCCTTCCGTATCGGCAATCCCTCGACCACCGACGTGATTCTCGGCGCCACGCTGATCGTGCTGCTGCTCGAGGCGACGCGCCGCACCATCGGCTGGCCGCTGCCGGTGATCGCCATCGCCTTCATGGCCTATGCGATCTTCGGCCGCTCGATCCCCGGCATCCTGGTCCATCCCGGCGCCACCCCGGCGCAATTGGTCAACCACCTCTACCTGACCACCCAGGGCATCTACGGCGTCGCCATCGGCGTGGTCGCGACCTACGTCTTTCACTTCGTGCTGTTCGGCGTCTTCGCCACCCGCATCGGCCTCGGGCAATTGTTCCTCGACTGCGCAGCCTGGGTCGCCGGGCGCTACGCCGGCGGGCCGGCCAAGGTGTCGATCTTCGGCTCGGCGCTGTTCGGCATGATCTCGGGCTCGTCGGTGGCCAATGCGGTGACCGTCGGCTCGCTGACCATCCCGATGATGGTCCGCCTCGGCTACAAGAAGCACTTCGCGGCCGCCGTGGAATCGACCGCCTCGACCGGTGGCCAGATCACCCCGCCGATCATGGGCGCCGCCGCCTTCCTGATGATCGAATTCCTCAACCTGCCCTATACGACGATCATCATCGCGGCGATCGTCCCGGCCTTCATGCATTTCCTCGGGGTGTTCTGTCAGGTCCACTTCGAGGCCAAGCGCGACGGCATGCGCGGCCTGACCCCGGAGGAAATGCCGGACATCAAGGCCGCCTTCGCCCGTGACTGGCCGACGGTGATCCCGCTCCTCGGCCTGCTCTACATGCTGTTCGCCGGCTTCACGCCCTACCTCGCCGCCTTCACCGGCATCACCCTGTGCATCCTGGTCGGGCTCTTGAACCCCAAGCGGCGGATGAAGCCGCTCGAGATCTTCGAGGGCCTGCGCGACGGTGCGAAATACGCGCTGGCCGTCGGCGTCGCCTCGGCCACCGTCGGCATCGTCGTCGGCGTGGTGACCCTGACCGGCGTCGGGTTCAAGATCTCGTTCATCGTCACCTCCGCGGCGCTCGACTACGCCCAGATGGTCGCCTCATGGCTGCCGGCGGCGATCATGACCACCCAGACCCTGACGCTGATGTTCACCCTGATCCTCACCGCGATCGTCTGCGTCATCATGGGCTGCGGCATCCCGACCACCGCCACCTACATCATCATGGTCACCGTCGCCGCCCCTGCTCTGGGCCTGCTCGGGGTCGAACCGATCGTCGCCCATTTCTTCGTGTTCTATTACGGCGTGCTCGCCGACATCACGCCACCGGTGGCGATCGCCGCCTATGCCGCCGCGGCGATGGCCGGCGCCGACCCGTTCCGCACCGGCAACACCGCCTTCCGGCTGGCGCTCGGCAAGGCGCTGGTGCCCTTCGTCTTCGTGTTCTCGCCGTCGATGCTGCTGGTCGCCAAGGGCTTCACCTGGAGCGAGTTCGTGCTGGCCACCGGCGGCTGCATCCTCGGCATCGTGCTCCTGTCGGCGGCCTTCTCCGGCTACCTGCTGACCCGCACGCGGGTCTGGGAGCGCACCCTGCTCGCCGTCTCGTCGATCCTGCTGATCGCTCCGGAGATCTGGTCGTCGGTGATCGGTCTGGTCCTGGTCGCCCCGGTGATCGCCACCCAGTGGATCCGCCGCGACGGCCTCGCCGCCGCCCCCGCCTGACCCGCGACACCTCACACGATACGAAAAGGGCCGGCGATCCCGCGGATCTCCGGCCCTCGTCTGTTTCGGACGGCGGCGACGGCGTCAGTGGACGCCGAGCTTCTTCTGCAGCGCCGTCGACGAGGTGGTGTACTGGAACACGATGCGCTTGCCGGGATCGACGAGGCGCTTGGCCGCCTGGGCCATCAGCGCGCCCTCGTGGAAGCCGGAGAGGATCAGCTTGAGCTTGCCCGGATAGGTGTTGATGTCGCCGATGGCGAAGATCCCCGGTTCCGAGGTCTCGAACTTCTCGGTGTCGACCGGGATCAGGTTCTCGTGCAGATGCAGGCCCCAGCCGGCGATCGGCCCGAGCTTCATGGTCAGGCCGAAGAACGGCAGCATCCGCGTCGCCGCCACCGCGACCGTCGACCCGTCGCTCTTCTTGACGGTGAGGCTCGCGAGCGTGCCGTCCGTGCCCGCCAACTCGGTGACCTGACCGATCACCAGATCGATCGCCCCTTCGCCGACCAGCCGGCGCATCTGCTCGACCGAATGGGGCGCGCCGCGGAAGTCGTCGCGGCGATGGACCAGCGTCAGCCGGCGGGCGACCGGCTGCAGATTGAGCGTCCAGTCGAGCGCCGAATCGCCGCCGCCGACGATCACCACGTCGTGGCCGGCGAAGGATTCCATCTTGCGCACCGAATAGAACACCGAGGTCGCCTCGAAGGCTTCGATGCCCGGCACCGGCGGACGCTTCGGCTGGAACGAGCCGCCGCCGGCGGCGATCACCACCACCTTGGCGAAGAACTCCGTGCCCGCGTCGGTCACCAGCCGGAAGCCGCCCTCGGCGAGCCGCTCCAACTGTTCGACCTGCTGGGCGAAATGGAAGGTCGGCCCGAACGGCCGGATCTGCTCCATCAGCTTGTCGATCAGCTCCTGGGCGCCGACCACCGGATGGCCGGGAATGTCGTAGATCGGCTTTTCCGGATAGAGCTCGGTGCACTGCCCGCCGGGCCGATCGAGAATGTCGACGACATGGCACTTGAGGTCGAGCAGACCCAGCTCGAACACCGCGAACAGGCCGACCGGCCCGGCTCCGATGATGACGACGTCGGTGGTGATGGCTTCGGACATGACGGATCCCGATCGACGGATGGGGCGCAGGCGCGCAGGCGGGACGCGACACGGGGTCGCGCGATCTCGCGCTTCTCTACAAGCAAGACTTCTCGGACGAAAGCGGAGAATTGGGCGGACGCCGGAGGCGCCGGTCGGCGCGGCGCGCGCTCACGCCTGACGTTCGGGGATCTCCACCACCAGACCGTCGAGGGCCTCGGTGACCTTCATCTGGCACGACAGGCGCGAGGTCGCGCGCACGTCCCAGGCGAAGTCGAGCATGTCCTCTTCCATCGGCTGCGGCGCGCCGACCTTCTCGTACCAGGCCGGATCGACCCACACGTGACAGGTGGCGCAGGCGCAGGCACCGCCGCATTCGGCCTCGATGCCGGGCACGCCGTTGCGCACCGCCGTCTCCATCACCGTCGCGCCGATCTCGGCCTCGACGACGATTTCTTCCTGACGATAGGGAACGAAGGTGATCTTGGGCATCGGGCACTCGGACGGACGGGGGGGACGGGACGGACGACGCGATCTCGCGACCGCCACGGCGCCGCATCGCTCTGCCGCGCTGCACATGGGGCCGAACACCGTCCTCGTCAAGCGCGATTGCGCAGCCGACCCTCGTCCGCCGCCTTGGGGGCGAACAGGCGATCGACGAAACGCGCCACCTCCTCGACCGCCGCGGCGAGGTCGCCGATCAGAGCCGCGGCGTCCGGGGTCTCCGGCGCGGTCGCCTCCAGGAGCTCGACCAGAGCCGCCACGCGCCGCGCTCCGATGCCGCTCGCCGAGCCCTTGAGCCGATGGAGCGCCGCATCGCGCCGGGCGAGCGTCTCCGGCCGGGTCGCCTCGGCGACCAGCCCCGCCCCGTGCTCGACGAACAGCCGCAGCACTTCGCGCTCGAGCTCGATCGATCCGAAGGTCTGGCGCGCCAGATGGACCAGATCGATCGGCGCCCGCCGCTCCGGCCCCTCGTAGGCGACGGCTGCCGCCGTCGCGATCCGTCGTTCGCTGGTCTCCCCGATCATGGTCGTCACGCGCTCCCTCGCATCCCCGTTCGGCCGAGTTTGCGGCGGTGAAGCTGAGGAAGCGTTGCGGTTCGCCGCGCGCCCGCGCCTGCCGCTGCGTCGTTCGATCGGCATGGTGAGCGAAGGATGAACGGTGCAGGCTCGCGGCGGCGCAACCGGGCTCGCCCTGCCGGCCCGCGCGTCGCCCCGGAAACGTTGGGAATTCGCCTCCGCGGAGCGGCCGCCGTCCACAGTCGTTAACGATGATCGGCGAAAGGCGGGTCGCCCTGTTTCATCTTCGTTAATGTGCCGTTACCATTCGGCTGCGGCAATCTGTGGGGAGACGACCGTCCGGTTGCGTCCGGACGTCCCGTTTCCTCGAGCCCGGCCTTCGGGACTTCGTGTGAGCGAGCGGACGCTCCCACGCGGTCCGAGCCCCGGCACGGACCCGAGGTCTAGCCTGCTCGCGCGTTGCGGGCCGGCTCGCCCGGGCGGACCGGTTAGTACGGTGTACGGACGCGAGGCGACTACGACCATGGCGACCCATCCCACGAAGACTCTCGACCCCGTCGAAGCGGCCCTGACCGCGGTCGAAGAGGCCCTCAAGCTCGATCTCGAAAGCACGCCCGGACCGCTTCCCGATCCGGTCCCCGGCGTCAAGAGCGAGCCGCGGTTGGAGACGCCCTCCGAACGCATCGGTCGATCGATGGAGGCCGCCCTCGCCGAGCCGGCCGCGCCCCCCGCTCCGGTCCCGGGCGCGACCCCGCGCCCGCCGGCGCGCAGCGAAAGCCGCCGCCGCGCCGAACCGGCCGAAGCCGACCCGATCACCCAGCCGCGCGCCCCCGCCAACGACGATCGCCGCTCGACCGGTGGGCTCGCCCATTCGCTCGCCCAGGCCCGCTCCGGCGGCCCCTATTGGCTCGCCACCTTCGTTTCGCTGATCTGGATCGCCGGCGGCGGCTGGCTCGCCTGGACCGCCTTCGGGCGTGACCTCGGCCCGGCGCCGTCGCTGTCCACCCTCGTTCACGAGCCCCGCCTGGTCTGGGCGGCGCTGGCGATCCTGTTGCCGGTGGCGATGATCTACGCCTTCGCGGTGCTGCTGCGCCGGGCGCGCGAACTGCGCCTGACCGCCCGCACCATGACCGAGATCGCCCTGCGTCTCGCCGAACCCGAGAGCAACGCGCAGGAAGCCGTGGTCTCGGTCGGCCAGGCGATCCGCCGCGAGATGGCGGCGGTCGGCGACGGTCTCGAGCGGGTCGTCGCCCGCGCCGGCGAGATCGAGGTGATGGTCCACAACGAAGTGTCGTCGCTGGAACGCGCCTATGGCGAGAACGAGCTGCGCATCCGCTCGCTGATCGAGGAACTGGTCAACCAGCGCGAAGCCATCGTCAACAATTCCGAGCGCGTCCGTGCCTCGATCACCGGCGCCCACGAAGCCTTCGCCGGCGATCTGATGACCACCCGCGACCGCATCGCCGAGGCCACCGATCAGGCCACCCGGACGCTGGTGTCCTCGCTCTCCGACAAGGGCGAAGAGATCAACTCCCGCCTGACCAACACCGTCGAAGGCGTGGTGTCGCTGCTCGACACCCGCGCCGGCGACGTCGTCGAGAAGCTCGCCGACACCGGCCGCTCGGTCACCGACGGCCTCACCGCCGCCAGCCAGATCGCCGCCGAGACCCTGTCGATGAAGGGCTTCGAGCTCACCGACACGCTGAACCGCACCGGCGACCAGATCATCGTCAACCTGACGAGCCGCACCGAGTCCCTGACCGACACCGTCCGCACCCTCGGCGACAGCCTGTCGGTGACCTTGGCCGAGCGCACCGACACTCTGTTCTCGACCCTCTCCGAGCGCACCGACACGCTGTCGACCCGCCTCTCCGACGGCACCCGACTGCTGGTCGGCACCCTCGGCGACCGCACCGACGAGGTCACCCGCACCCTGTCGGAGACCGGCGAGCGCATCGTCGGCGACCTGACCCGCCACACCGGCGCCCTCACCGAGACCGTGCGCACCATGGGCGACACGCTCACCGAGCGCGCCGAGACCGTCACCCGGACGCTGGCCGAGACCGGCAACACCCTGATCGGCACCCTGTCGGAGACCGGCCATTCGCTGACCGACAGCCTGTCGACCACCGGCCAGCTGATCGCCGACACCATCCAGGACCGCGGTCGCGAGGTGAACACCGAGCTCAAGACCCGCGCCTCCGAGATCGACGCGACGCTGTCGCGCACCGGCACCGAGGTGGTCGAGATGATCTCCTCGCGCGGCCACGAGGTCGCCACCACCCTGGCCACCGCCGGGCGCGAGATCAATCAGGTGTTCGGCGACCGCTCCCGCGAAGTCACCGAGACCCTCACCCGCACCGGCGGCGAAGTCGTCGACGCCATCGCCGAACGCGCCAACGAGGTCGCCGAAGCGCTCAAGGGCACCGGCCAGTCGCTGGTCGTCGACCTGTCGCTGCGCGGCGCCGAGATCACCGAACGCCTCGACGAGACCGGCACCAAGATCGCCGAGACCATCTCCTCGCGCGGCGGCGAGTTGGCCGACCGCCTCGGCTCGACCGGCGAGAAGATCTACCAGTCGATCGTCGTCCACGGCGCCGAACTGGAGAAGCGCCTCGGCGAGACCGGCCGCAGCCTCGACGACCTGCTCGAGAACCGCGCCGTCGGCTTCCGCGCCAGCCTCGACCAGTCGCTCGCCGGCGTCGGCGACGAACTCCTGCGCCGCACCACCGACCTCGCCGAGCGGCTCGGCCGCGCCGGCTCCGAGGTCGCCCGTCTGGTCGCCACCCAGGGCGAATCGGTCACCGAACGCATGACCGAGACCGGCGCCCGCATCGCCGACACCCTCACCGAGCGTGGCGCCGGCGTCACCGCCGCCCTGTCGGGCCACCTCGACACCCTCCACCAGATCGTCGACGTCCGCGCCGCCGGCCTCGTTTCCGAACTCGACGGCCGCACCGCAGCGATGCGCGACCTGCTCGACCATCGCTTCGTCGCCGTCACCGACACTCTGGCGGCGCGCACCGCCGCCCTCGCCGACAGCCTCGACGACCGCACCGCCACCCTCGGCCGGGTCATCGACGAGCGCACCGGCGTCATGTCGACCGCCCTCGAAGAGAAGCTGTCCGGCTTCGGCCGCTCGCTGGAAGGCAAGGTCGAAGAGATCGGCGGCGCCCTGGACGCCCGCGCCGTGACCTTCGCCGACACCGTGGTCCGCCGCGCCGGCGAACTCACCGAGAACCTCGACGCCCGCACCGCCGCCTTCGCCGAGACCGTCGACGTGCGCGTCCGCAAGATCGACGAGGTCCTCGACCTGCGCGGTCGGGTGATCTCCGAGACTCTGATGGAGCGCACCCGCGACATCGCCGCGACCCTGGCCAACGGCCGGACCCAGGTCACCGATGCCTTCGACGCCCGCATGGACGAGGTCGGCCGCGTGCTCACCGCCCGCACCGACGAGGTCAGCGAACACCTCGCCGACCGCGTCGCCGAGATCAACGGCACCCTCGGCGCCCGCATGATGGAGGTCGCCGACACCCTCGATCAGCGCACCGCCGCCCTCGACCGGATGGTCGGCGACCGCACCACCTCGATGGTCGACACCCTCGCCCGCACCGTCGCCGAGGCCACCGGCTCGCTCGATCAGCGCACCGCCATCCTCGACCGGATCCTCGACGAGCGCCTCGGCGCGATCACCGAGACCCTCGGCTCGCGGCTCAACGCCGCTACCGGTGCCCTCGACGAGCGTACCGGCACCCTCGACCGGGTCCTCGCCGAACGCCTCGGCGCCATCACCGAAACCCTCGGCACCCGCCTCGACGCCGCCACCGGCGCCATCGACGAGCGCACCGGCACCCTCGACCGCCTGCTCGGCGAGCGCCTCGGCGCGATCAACGAGACGCTCGGCGCCCGTCTCGAGGAGGCCTCCGGCACCCTCGAGGCCCGCACCGCCGCCTTCGACCGCGTCCTCCAGGAACGCACCGCGGCGATCACCACCACCATCGGCCGCACCGCCGCCGCCGCCGCCGGCACCCTCGACGAGCGCACCGCCACCCTCGACCGGGTGATGGGCGACCGTGTCGCGGCGATCGCCACGACCCTCGGCGCCGAGGCCGAACGCGCCGCCCAGATGGTCTCCGGTTCGCTGGAGACCGCCGCCCAGCGCATCGGCACCACCACCGAAGCCCTGGAGCGCACCATCACCGGCCACACCGGCGCGGTGGTCGACGAACTCGACCGGCGCACCCGCGAACTCGACGAGATCCTCGGCGGCCGCGGCGCCGCCCTGGTCGCCGCCCTCGCCGCCCGCTCCGACGAATTCGCCGCCCGCGCCGGCGAGGTCTCGCGCTCGCTCACCGAGACCGTCGACGGCCGCGTGCTGGAGATCACCGACAAGATCGGCACCGCTCGCGACATCCTGGTCGAGAGCCTCGACCGCAAGGGCCGCGACCTCACCGAGGCCGTCGCCCGCCAGGGCCTCGACGCCACCCGCATGGTCACCGAGGCGCGCGAGCGTCTGGTGTCGGCGATCGACGAGAAGAGCCGCGACGCCGTCGGCGCCGTGGCCGACGCCAGCGATCGCCTGCGCGACGACATGGGCACGCTGCTCGAACGCCTGACCAACGCCAACCTGACCCTGCATGCGGTGCTCAACCGCGCCGGCGAGAACCTCGACCTGATCGAGAAGAACCTCGGCGGCCGCACGGAAGAGGTCCGCGGCGTGGTCGAAGGCGCCCTCGCCGAGACCCGCGGCGTCACCGAGGCGGTCTCCGCCCAGGTCGCCTCGCTCAAGGACACCTCGCGCACCGTCCTGCGCGAAGTCGCCGACCTCACCGAACGCTTCGACGGTCAGGCCCGCACCCTCACCGCCGCCGCCTCCCTGGTCGGCGACGCCAACCGCGTGCTCGAGACCACGGTGGAAGAACGCCGCCGCAGCCTCGAAGATCTCGCCGCCGGGCTGGTCGACAAGACCCAGTCGGTCGAGACCATGATGCACGCCTTCGCCGGCCTGATCGGCGACACGCTGAACACCGCCGAGACCCGCGCCCGCGACGTCGGCGCGGCGCTGACCACCGGGGCCGAACAGGCGATGCGCGCCGTGCTCGGCCAGCTCGACACCCTGCGCTCGACCGCCGGCGTCGAGGGCCAGCGCTCGGCCGAAGCCCTGCGCGCCGCCCAGAACGCGATGATCGCCGAGATGACCCGCGCGGTCGGCGAGACCACCGCGCGCTTCGGCGAAGCCACCGAGAAGATGCGCGAGGCCGCCCGGATGATGCAGGGCGAGCTCGCCGCGACCCGCGACGAGCTGCGCCGCGGCGTCCTCGAGCTCCCCAAGGAGACCGAGGAATCGACCGCCCAGCTGCGCCGCGTCGTCTCCGACCAGTTGAAGGCGCTGGCCGAACTGTCGAGCCTGGTCGGCCGTCAGTCGGCGACCTTCGACGTGGCACGCAGCGCCGGCTCCGGCCGGGCCGCCGCGGTCGCCGCGCCGGTCGCCGAGAGCCCGCGCTGGGAGGCCCCGCGCCGCCCGGTCGCCCCGCCGGCGCCCGTCGCCCTCGACGTCGCGCCGCCCGCCCCCGAGCCGCGTCGCCCGGCGCCGATCGCCCCCTTCGCGAGCCTCGCGCGCGAACCGGTGGCGCCGCCGCCGCCCGCCCGTGACGACGGTGGCCGCGGCGGCTGGGTCTCCGACCTGCTGCGTCGCGCCTCGCGGGACGAGGAGCCGGTGCCCCCGCCCCCGGTGCTGCGCCCGACGGCGATCGTCGACAGCCTCAATTCGCTCTCCGGCGACATCGCCCGGGCGATCGACGACGAGGCCTTCGTCGACCTGTGGGACCGCTACCGCCAGGGCGAGCGCAACGTCTTCACCCGTCGCCTCTACACCCTGAACGGCCAGCAGACCTTCGAGGAGATCCGTCGCAAGTATCAGCGCGACGGCGAGTTCCGCAGCGCCGTCGACCGTTACGTCGCCGACTTCGAGACCCTGCTCGGCGAGGCCACCCGCTCGACCCGCGATCCGGAAGCTGCCCGCTCGTACCTCGGCTCCGACACCGGCAAGGTCTATACCCTGCTCGCCCATGCCAGCGGCCGCCTCGACTGAGGCGCCCGCGGCAAGGCCCGAAAACCGAACGGCCGCCCCGAGGGGCGGCCGTCGTCGTATCGAGAGGTGAGGATCGGGCGCGCAGGAAGCGGATCAGCGCGTGATGGTCGGCACCGCTTCGGCGAGCAGGCGCGCCAGCAGCCGGTCGAAGGCGGCGGTGACCGCGACCGCGGTGTCGGCGCCCACCGGCTCCGTACCGCGCAGATCGGCAGCGGCGAGGATGCGGCCGCTGCGGTCGTCCATGACCTTCAGCGCCAGCGCCGCCACCACCACCTTCTCGGCCGAGCGGTATTCGAAGCTGCGGATTTCCAGCAGCGCCTGCCGGTCGGAGGCGACCCCGAGGCCCGGCCGCATCGCCGCCCGCACCCGCCCGGAGGCGTCGAGCGTCGCCACCAGCCGCGACTGGATCAACCGCGGCAGCCGGTCGGCCCACTGGGCGCCGGCGTAGTTGGCGATCTCGTTGTCCGCCGAGCGCACCACGATGCGGTCGCCGTCGAGCGCCTTGTCGGCGATCGGATCGGGCACCAGCACCTGCAGTTGGCGACCCGCGGCGGCCCGCGCGCTCGCCGCCGGCGGCGAGAAGTCGAAGGTTTCGAGCGGCGTCGAACCGCCCAGCATCGAACAGGCCGAGAGCCCGGTCGCGAGGCCGATCACCGCCACCCCGCGTAGCATCGCCGATCGGCCGATCATCGCCGTCCTCCCTGATATTCCGGCGTCGATCCGCCCTGGCCGCCGAAGATCACCCGATTCGGGGCGCGATCGAAATTGCCGACCGCCCGATCGATGGTACCGAGCGTGCGCCGCCCTTCGGTCACGAAGTCCTTGAGATCGCGCATGCCCGATCCCGACAGCCGGGTCACGCCCGCGGTGATCTCGCCGAACTGAACCTGGAGCGAATTCGCCGTTTCCTTGATGCTCTTCGCCGCCGCGGTCGCCTCGTCGAGGAAGCCCCCGGCCTTGAGGATCACGCCGCGGCCCTCGTCGGAGCCGGCGATGCCGTCGATCTTGGCGAGGATGCCGTCGACCCGCTTCGAGGCCTCGTCGAGGCGCGCCACCATCGCGTCGGCATGATCGACGATCGAAGTGATCTTGGTCCGGTCGACCGACCGCACCAACTCGTCGACGTCCGCCGTGAGCGTCTCGATCCGGCCGCCGACCTTGGTCAGGGCGTCGCCGGTCGAGCTCATCGAGGCGAGGAAGCGATCGACGCCGTCGGAATTGCGGGCCAGCGCATCGGAGAAGGTCTTGACGTTGCGCACCGTGTCGCCGACCGCCGCCGAATTGTCCTTGATCAGCTGTTCGACGTTGCCGACCGCCCCGTCGACCTTGCCCAGCACCCGCTGGGCACTCTCGATGATGTCCTGGACCGAGGAGCGCTCCGCCCACATCAGCCGGTCCTTGTCGTCGAGGGTCAGGATCCGCTCGGCCCCTTGCGAGCCGCCCCAGATCTGCACCGTGGCCAGCCCCGTCAGGCCCTGGTAGCCGAGCGAGACGTGGGCGTCGCGCTTGATCGGCGTCTCACCGTCGACCATCACCTGGGCGATCACCTGGCTCGGATCGTCGGGCGCGAAGGACAGCTTGGTCACTTGGCCCACCTTGATGCCGTTGAAGGTGACGCTGGCGCCGGTCACCAGACCGGACACCGAGCCGGGGAAGAGCACCGTGAGGTGGGCCTGCCGGTCGCTCTCGTTGCCGCGCAGGAGCCAGAACGCCGCGACGAACCCGGCGGCGATCACCAGGAGCACGAACAGTCCGACCGTGACGAGATTGGCGCGCGTTTCCATCAATTTCCCCGTGCAGTCGCGCCGCGGGCCCGGGCGCCGCGGAAATAGGCCTTCACCCAGGGGTGGTCGAAGGTGAGCATGGTCGACATCGGGCCGATCACCAGGACCTTTCGATCACCCAGCACGGCGATGCGGTCGCACACCGACCGCAGGCTGTCGAGGTCGTGGGTCACCATGAACACCGTCAGGCCGAGGGTGTCACGCAGTTTGGCGATGAGATCGTCGAATTCGCCGGCGCCGATCGGATCGAGGCCGGACGTCGGCTCGTCGAGGAAGACGATCGCCGGATCGAGCGCCAGCGCGCGGGCGAGACTGGCCCGTTTGATCATGCCGCCGGAGAGTTCGGACGGGAACTTCGCCCCGGCATCGGGCGGCAGACCGACCAGCGCCAGTTTGATTCGGGCGAGATCGTCCATCAGCCCCTGCGACAGCTTCATGTGCTCGCGCATCGGCACCTGGATGTTCTGCAACACGGTCAGCGACGAGAACAGCGCGCCGTGCTGGAACAGCACTCCCCACGACCGTTCGATGCCGGTACGGGTGGCCGCGTCGATGGCGTCGAGGTCGTGGCCGAACACTTCCACGGTGCCGCCGCGGCGCGGGTTGAGCCCGAGGATGGTGCGCATCAGCACCGACTTGCCGGTGCCCGAACCGCCGACGAAGCCGAGGATCTCGCCGCGCTTCACGTCGAGGTCGAGCCCTTCGAGGATCAGTTTGTCGCCGAAGCCGACGGTGATGTCGCGCACCCGCAGGATCGGTTCGTCGGCGGCGAGATCGCCGGCCGGATCGTCGGTGGTCATGTCACACCCCCACCGCGGCGTAGAAGATCGCGAAGATGCCGTCGACGACGATCACCATGAAGATCGACTTGACCACCGAGACGGTGGTGCGGGCGCCGAGCGACTCGGCGCTGCCGGCCACCTGCAGCCCTTCCGAACAGGCGACCAGACCGATGATCATCGCCATGAACGGCGCCTTGGCGATGCCGACCAGGAAGGTCCGCAGTTCCACCGCCGCGGCGAGGCGCTGCAGGAAGGTCTCGGTCGGGATGCCGCCGTAGACTTGGCACACCACCGCCGCCCCGAAGATCGAGGCGAGATCGGCGAGGAAGGTCAGGATCGGCAACGCCACCATCAGGGCGATCAACCGCGGCACCACCAGCACCTCGACCGGATCGAGGCCGATCACCTGCAGGGCGTCGACTTCCTCGCGCATCTTCATCGATCCGAGCTCGGCGGTGAAGGAACTGCCCGAGCGGCCGGCGACCATCACTGCGGTGAGCAGCACCGCGATCTCGCGCAGGGTCAGCACCCCGACCATGTCGACGACATAGAGATCGGCGCCGAAGCGGCGGAAATAGAACGCTCCCTGCTGGGCGATGATCGCCCCGATCAGGAACGACATCAGCAGCACGATCGGTGCGGCGTTGACGCAGGTCCGCTCCAACTGATGGATGAAGGGAATGAAGCGGACCCGCGAGGGATGACGGATCGCCGTCACCAGCACCAGCGCGACGCCGCCGAGCAGTTGCACCACCAGCGCCGATTCCGCGGCGAGCGACACACCGTAACGGCCGAGCGCTGTGAGGAAGCCGACGATCGGCGACAGCTTCGGGGGCAACACCTCGGGCGCCTGCACCGCGGCCCGGATCTCGTCGAGCAACACCCGCTGCGGCTCGGCGAGGCCGATCCGGCCGATCCGCTCCTCCGGCACCGTCGCGGTCAGGCGGTCGAGCAGCAGCGCTCCGGCGGTGTCGATCTGGCCGACGTCGGTGAAGTCGAAGTCGATGCGCGCCAGAGCGGTCGCGGCCGGCGCCTCGAGCGTGGTCACCATCTCGGCGACCCGCTGTTCGAGCCGGCCGGCGGTCCGGATCGTCCAGTCGCCACCGAGCACCAGCCGGGCACCGCCCTCGGTCGGATCGAACGACCATCCCGGTTCCGTCGGCGACCAGCGTACGCGACGCGATCCGAATCCCATGTCCACTCCCGTCCGACCGATGCCGGAGCATCAGTGAAACCATTTGGCGCGACGATCGTTCCATCGATTCGGATTCGAGCGTCCCGTATGTCGCGCCCGTCGCCCGGAACGACACGGCGCGGCGGACCGCCCTGCCCGAAACGCAGGCGAGCCATCGCCTTATGCATGGGGCTCGGCTAAGGTTCGCCCTTGTCGGCCGCAGCCCGCGCCCCGTATGAATCCGAGCCCGGAGTGTGACGCCGCCGGGCATCCGCCACAAGCGGGCCTCGAGCTTTCGTCGTACCCTGTGACATCCGAACGACAGACCTCCCCTCGGCCGCATCCGGAGACCCGCCATGGAACTCGCCCGCCCCTATCTGCTGTTTCTCGGCGACGTCCCCGATGCGCTCGCGGCCAAGACCGCGCTCGGCATCGTCGACTGGCGCCCCGAGTGGTGCCTCGGCCAGCATCGCCTTCCCGGCTGCGCCGCCGACGCCAAGATCCCCGACCTGACCATCGCGGAGGCCGCGAAGGCCGGCGCCAAGACCATGGTGGTCGGCGTGGTCAATGCCGGCGGGGTGCTGCCCGAACATTGGATCGCCTCGATCGTCGCCGCCCTCGAGGCCGGCCTGGACGTCGCGACCGGCCTCCACGTCCGCCTCGCCTCGATCCCGGCGATCGCCGAAGCCGCCGCCAAGCACGGCCGCAAGCTGCATGACGTACGCCACACCTCCGAGCGTTTCGCCACCGGCAAGGGCACCCCGCGCAGCGGTCTCCGGCTGCTCACCGTCGGCACCGACTGCTCGGTCGGCAAGAAGTACACCGCGCTGGCGCTGGAGAAGGAGATGCGGGCCCGCGGCTTCGATGCCGACTTCCGCGCCACCGGCCAGACCGGCGTGTTCATCTCCGGCCGCGGCGCGGCGATCGACGCAGTGGTCGCCGACTTCATCTCCGGTGCCGTCGAATGGCTGTCGCCGGCCGCCGCTCCCGGCCACTGGGACGTGGTCGAAGGCCAGGGCTCGCTGTTCCATCCCTCCTTCGCCGGCGTCAGCCTCGGCCTCCTGCACGGCGCCCAGCCCGATGCCTTCGTGGTCTGCCACGAGCCGACCCGCACTCGCATGCGCGGCGTCCCCCACGCCCTGCCGACCATCCGCGAGGTGATCGACCTGACCGTCGCCTGCGGCCGTCTGACCAATCCGGCGATCGCCCCGGTCGGCATCGCCATCAACACCCAGGCCCTCGACGAGACCGAAGCCCGCCGCGTCTGTGCCGAGGCCGAGGCCTTCCACGGCCTGCCGGCCTCCGATCCGGTGCGCTTCGGCGTCGCCCCGATCGTCGACCGGCTCCAGGCCCTGTTCCCGGCGGGACGGCGGAAATGACCCTCGCCCTCGACGTCGCGATCGAAACCTTCCCGATCGCCGGCAGTTTCACCATCGCCCGCGGCAGCCGCACCGAAGCGGTGGTGGTGACCGCCACCATCACCGACGGGCGCGTTCGCGGTCGCGGCGAATGCGTGCCCTATGCTCGCTACGGCGAGACCGTGGAGGGGGTCGCGGCGACCATCCGCGACATCGGCGCGGCGCTGGCCGAGCCCGGCTTCGACCGCGCCAAGCTCGCTCGCCTGCTGCCGGCCGGCGCCGCCCGCAACGCCCTCGACTGCGCCCTGTGGGACTTCGAGGCCAAGCGCAGCGGCGTCGCCGCCCGCATCAAGGCCGGCGTCGTCGAGCTGCAGCCGCTGGTCACCGCCTATACCCTGAGCCTCGGCAGCCCCGAGAGCATGGCCGCCGCGGCCGCCGTCGCCGCGTCCCGCCCGCTGCTCAAGGTCAAGCTCGGCGGCGAGGGCGACCCCGAACGCATCGCCGCGGTGCGCGAAGCCGCCCCCGAGGCGCGGATGATCGTCGACGCCAACGAGGCCTGGCGGGAATCGACGCTGGCCGCCAATCTCGCCGCCTGCGAGGAGGCCGGCGTCGAGCTGATCGAACAGCCGCTGCCGGCCGGCGAAGACGATGCGCTGATCGGGCTCGCGACCCGCATCGCCGTCTGCGCCGACGAGAGCCTGCACGAGGCCGGCGATCTCGCGGGCCTCCGCAACCGCTATACGGCGATCAACATCAAGCTCGACAAGGCCGGCGGCCTGACCGAGGCCTTGCACATCGCCACCGAAGCCCGGCGCCTGCGCTACCGGGTGATGGTCGGCTGCATGGTCGGCACTTCGCTGGCCATGGCGCCGGCCCTGCTGGTCGCCCAGGGCGCCGACTTCGTCGATCTCGACGGCCCGCTGCTGCTCGCCCGCGACCGCCATCCCGGCCTCGTCTACGACGGCTCCCTGGTGGCGCCGCCGCTCCCCGCCCTGTGGGGCTGAGATCCGAGGGGCCGGCAACCGGCCCTTCGGCTGACGCTCGCCGGCCGATGCCTCATCGGCCCGGGCGTGGAACCGGCCGCGCGAGACCGATCGTCACCATCGCCGTACCGGCCGCCGCCACCACCGCCATCGCCCAGAACGCCCGCCCGCCCCAGGCCGCGTAGAGCGGCCCGGAGGCGACCATCGCCGTGGCCATGGCGAGGCCGTTGAGCGAGGCCAACATGCCCTGGACGGTCGCCGCCCGGCGATCGTCGACGGTCGCGGTGATCAACTGGATGGTGGCCAGATGAACCGCCGCGAAGGTCAGGGCGTGCAGCCCCTGGAAGGCCACCCACAGCGGCATCGAGGCGCCGATCAGCGGGAACAGCAGCCAGCGCGCCACCGCCCCGGCCGCTCCGAGCGCCATCAGGCCGCGGGCGCCGACCGCCCGCAGCGCCAGCCCGGAGAAGGCGAACAGCAGGATCTCGCCGATCACCCCGGTCGACCACAAGACCCCGACCTGCGATCCGGAGAAGCCGAGCGTGCCCCAGTAGAGGCTGGCGAAGGTGTAGAGCATGGCGTGGGTCGCCTGCAGCAGCGCCGAGCCGATCGCCAGGGCCGCCAGCCGCCGGTCGGCGACGAGGTCGCACAGAATCTCGCGGGTCGGGGTCGCCGGCGCGCGCGCAGGCTCGCCCGCCGTCCGGTCGCTCGGCACCAGGAATGCGGCGGCGAACTGCATCAGCATGCCGATGGTCAACAGCCGCAACACCACCTCCGACCCCGAGGCCGCGACGATGCCGCCGACCCAAAGGTTGGTGACCACGAAGCTGATCGACCCCCACACCCGCATCCGCCCGTAGACGCCCTCGCCGCGTCGCGCCACCGACACCGCCACCGCGTCGCTGACCGGGGTGATGCCGTTCCAGAACGCCCAGGTCGCCAGGGTCGCCAAGAGCAGCGTGCCGAAGCCGGTCGCCGGCCACAGCGCCGCGACTCCGGCCAGCGACAGGAAGGCATAGAGCACCAGCGCCCGCCGGCGATCGCCGAGTCGGTCGGCGAACAACCCGAGCAGGGAGGCGGTGGTCACCCGCAGAATCATCGGCAGCGCCGTGAGGATGCCGATTTCCGCGCCGCTCAACCCCCGTCCGGCCAGAAAGACCGGGAAATAGGCGAGTGCGACCGACGACGGGACGAACGAAGCGGCGAAAAAGCCGGCGACGCGCGCGGCCGTGGACGAAATCAGCATGTCGATTGCTCTGATTTTTACGAACTCCTAAACTTTCCCTAGGAGATTCGTTTCATATAACACCGTGCCGGCAGCGTCCCTCGGTGTCGATACGCGTTCCGTCCGTTTCTTCGAAGGCGATCACACCCATGACGACCTCTCAGGCGGTCACCCCGCTGGCCATCGAAGACTACGACGCGATCGAATCGGCGGTCATGGAGACGTCCCGCGGGCGCTGGTTCCTGGCGGAATATGCCCGGCGCAACCGCAACGCCGACACCGGCGCGATCCTCGGCACGCTGGAGCGCCTGGAACGCACCATCCGCCGCGACCGCGCGGTGCCCGACATCGACCGCATCCGGTTGGACCTCGCCGACATGGCCGAGGCCATCTCCCGCACCAAGCAGGAGATCGCCCAGATGAAGATCGAGACCGAGCACGGCGGCCGCTTCGCCGACGCCAGTCACGAGCTCGACGCCATCGTCAGCCAGACCGAGAACGCCACCAACGAGATCCTGCTCGCCGCCGAAGGCATCCAGGAGGCGGCCTGGACGCTGCGCGAGGCCGGTGGCCTCGACGAGCTCTGCGACAAGCTCGACACCCACGCCACCGACATCTACACCGCCTGCTCGTTCCAGGACCTGACCGGCCAGCGCACCCGCAAGGTGGTGACCGTGCTGCGCTATCTGGAGAGCCGCATCACCTCGATGATGAGCATCTGGGGCCTCGGCGAGGCCGACGTGCCCGAGGCCGCCTCCGGCGCCGCCCCGGTCGGCCCGACCGACGCGCGCCCCGACGCCCATCTCCTCAACGGTCCGCAGTTGCACGGCCAGGGCATCGAGCAGGACCACGTCGACGATCTCCTGGCAACCGAGCCGTCCGCCGCCGACACCACCGACTTCGACCGCATCGACGACGGCGGCTTCGACGCCATCGAGCGCGACCCCGTCGCCGAGGCCGAGCTCGACGACGACCGCGAGCCCGACATCTTCGCCGACGACGACGCGTTCGATCTCGCCGCCGCGGACGTCTTCTCCGCCGAGGACGCCTCGCGCGTCGTCGCCACCCTGGAAGACCAGGCCGATGCCGACGACGACGTCGAGAGCGGCGGCCGCACCCTGACCATCACAGTCGGCAACACCCTGCGCACCGTCGAGACGGTCGCGGCGGTCGCCACCGCCGCCGAGACCGCCCCGGAACTGGCGGTGGTCGCCAGCGAGGACCCCCTCGCCGCCCTCGAACCGCGCCGCCGCATCGTCACCTTCGGCTGACGCGGGCGCGCCGCCCCCTTCCCTTCGTGATCTGCGCGGAGCAGAGCGCCCGGAGGCGCGACCGCCGACGGTCGCCACCGCGTCGGTGCCCTGGACATCGCGACCCGATTGCGCCCCCACCGGGCCATTTCGGCACGATCAAACCAATCAGTCTTGACTTATCGATTAGTCGCCACTAACGTTTCCTCATGATCCACGATGCCTCGCTCGATGCCGTCATGCGCACTCTCGCCGATCCGACCCGACGGGCGGTGTTCGAACACATCGTGCGGGCGCCGGAGATCAGCGTCGTCGAATTGACCAAGGGCAGCGGCGTCACCCAGTCGGCCGTCTCGCAGCACCTCCGGGCGCTGAAACTGGCCGGATTGGTCAGCGACCGCGCCCAGGGACGCAACGTCTTCTATCGCGCCGCGCCGCAAGGGCTCGAGCCGCTGGTCGACTGGATGAGCCATTACGGCGTGTTCTGGCGCCAGCGCTTCGCCGATCTCCGCACTCTGCTGAAGGACATCGATCATGACCAGCGTCCCACCGATCCCTGAGACGCACGACATCGTCGTCGACGAGGTCTTTGCGCACACGCCGGCGGCCATCTGGAAGGCGCTGACCTCCGGCGCTCTGATGGCCCGGTGGATGATGGCCCCGTCGGGGTTCGAACCGGTCGTCGGTTGCCGGTTCACCTTCCAGACCACCCCCGCCGGCGCCTGGGACGGCGTCATCCGCTGCGAGATCCTCGAAATTCGCCCCTGTGAGCGCTTCGTCTATCGCTGGTGCGGCGGCCACGAGGACAACGTCGGCTACGGCTCGAAACTCGACACGGTGGTGACCTGGACGCTCGCCGAGGTGGCCGGCGGAACCCGCCTGCGTCTGGTCCACTCCGGCTTCGTGCTGCCGACCAACCAGACCGCCTTCCAGAGCATCGGCGGCGGCTGGAAGACGGTCGTGGCGCGCCTGATCGCCACCCTCGACCCGCCCGATGATCCGACGGGCCCGCAGCCCTGACCGACGAAAGGACCGTCGCCATGACCCGACCCTTCACCGGCGGCTGCGCCTGCGGCGCGCTGCGTTACGAAATCACCGCCGAACCGTCGATGGCCTTCGCCTGTCAGTGCCGCCAGTGTCAGCACGACAGCGGCACCGGTCATGCCTCGATCCTGAACTTCCCGCGCGCCGAAGCCGTGGTCCACGGCGACGCGACGCGCTGGAGCGAGGTCGGCGACCTGGGCACGGTCAAGACCCACGCCTTCTGCCCGACCTGCGGATCGAAGGTCTTCACCACCTTTCCCGATCTGCCGGATTTCTTCGCGGTGCGCGCCGCGAGCCTCGACGATCCGAGCCGTTTCCAGCCCACCATGGTCCTGTGGACGGCGAGCGCCCAGCCCTGGGATCGCATCGACCCCGAGCTCACGGCCTTCGAGAAGATGCCGCCGCGCTGAAACCGCAGCACGGGCGTCGCGCGCAGCGGCGCCCGCGCCTAGTCTTCGAAGCGGCTGGAGGGATCGCGATCGCGCTCGTAGTGGCGTGCGAGCGGGAACGGCGGCAGCCACGATTCGCGGCGCACCGTCCAGTTCTCGTAGGTCGGGGTCAGTTGGTCGGGCGCGTCGAGCGATCCGAGGTTCACCTCGACCTCGTCGCCGCTGCAGGCGAACACCGACGAGCCGCAGCGCGGACAGAAATGCCGCCCGCCATAGGCGCGGGTCTCGCCTTCGATCGTCACCGCCGCTTGCGCGAAGATCGCCGAGGCGTGGAACAGCGCGCCGTGGAACTTGCGGCAATCGAGACAGTGGCAGAGCCCCACCCGATAGGGCCGCCCCGTCGCCACGAGGCGGACGTCGCCGCACAGACATCCGCCGGTGAACGGGCCCATCGCCATCGCCTCCGCGCCGAGGGTTCGAGATCACCGGAGTCTAGCGCGCCGCAACGCTCGCGCAACCGCCGGCAACCGACGCGGGGGGACTTCGCGGCCGCGTCGCCGCCGAGGCGGCCGACGGCCCCTCCCCGCCTCAGGCCGCCGCCTGCATCGCCCGGCGCCGGGCTTGCGCCGCCTCGATGTTGTCGAGGAACTGGCGGGTCGAGTGTTCCCAGGTATAGGCCGACGCCACCTCGACTGCGTCGCGACGGTTCAGGGTCAGCGCCCCGCGCACCGCTTCGCCGAGATCGGTCGAGAGCGCCCCGCCGCGCGTGCCGCCGACGATGTCGATCGGCCCCATCACCGGATAGCCGGCGACCGGCACGCCCGAGGACAGCGCCTCGACGATGACGTTGCCGAAGGTGTCGGTCCGCGACGGGAATACGAAGACGTCGGCCGCGGCGTAGTGGCGGGCGAGATCGTCGCCGACCTTGGGGCCGAGGAAATGCGCCTGCGGATAGCGCCGGCGCAGGGACTCGAGCTGCGGCCCGTCGCCGATCACCACCTTGGAGCCGGGCATGTCGAGATCGAGGAAGGCCTCGAGGTTCTTCTCCACCGAGATCCGGCCGACGTTGAGGGCGATCGGCCGCGGCAGGTCGCGGTAGACGTCGGCGACGTCGTCGCGCGGATGGAACTGGCCGATGTCGACACCGCGCGACCAGATCGCCAAATTGGTGAAGCCGCGCGCCGTGAGATCGGCCCGCAGCGTCTCGGTCGCCACCATGCAGGTCAGCCCGGTGTTGTGGAACCGGCGGAGCATCGCATAGGTGAAGCGCTGCGGGATCGGCAGCCGCGCCGAGACATATTCGGGAAAGCGGGTGTGGTAGCTGGTGGTGTAGCCGGGCGAGCGGATGTCGAGCGCCGCCCGCCGCGCCATCAGTCCGAGCGGCCCTTCGGTGGCGATGTGGATGTAGTCCGGCCGCATCGTCTCGATCCGCCGCCGCACCGCCCAACCGTGGGTCAAGGACAGCCGGATCTCCGGATAGGTCGGGCACGGCAGAGTGCGATATTCGAGCGGCGTCAGGAAGTCGACGTGGATGTCGAGCTTCACCAACTCTTCCGCCAGACGTTCCAGGGATCGAACCACGCCGTTGATCTGGGGATGCCAGGCATCCGTCACGATGAGAAGTCGCTTCATGCCGCCGCGAGTGCCTCGGGTTCCGCTTCGGTCGCCGTGGCTCCCTGCGCCGGTTGCTGCCAGGTGATGAGTTCGAAGGTGCCGTCGTGGTTCTCCACCACCGCCGTGCAGCTCTCCACCCAGTCTCCGGTGTTGATGTAGGTCAGGCCGTCGTCGGTGCGCATCACCGCGTGGTGGATGTGGCCACACACCACCCCGTCGGCGCCGATCCGCGCCGCTTCAGCGCTGAGCGTCGACTCGAAGTCGCCGATGAAGTTGACGGCGTTCTTGACCTTGAGCTTGGCCCAGGCCGACAGCGACCAATAGGGAAAGCCCATCCGCCGCCGCGCCGCGTTGAGCCAAGTGTTGATCCCGAGCGCCGCGGTATAGGCCCAGTCGCCGAGATAGGCGAGCCACTTGGCGTGGCGCACCACCACGTCGAACTGGTCGCCGTGGATGATCAGGAAGCGCCGCCCGTCGATCGCCTCGTGCAGGCAATGGTCGGCGACTTCGATCATGCCGAAGTGCGAGCCGACATAGTCGCGCAGGAACTCGTCGTGGTTGCCGGGTACGTAGACGATCCGCGCGCCCTTGCGGCCTTTGCGCAGGATCTTCTGGACCACGTCGTTGTGGGCCTGCGGCCAGTACCACGACCGCTTCAGGCGCCAGCCGTCGACGATGTCGCCGACGAGGTAGATCGTCTCGGCGTCGTGGTACTTCAGGAAGTCGATCAGCAGTTCCGCCTGACAGCCGCGTGTCCCGAGATGGATGTCGGACAGGAACAGTGCATGGAAGTGCCGCATCTCTGCTCGTGCCGTCATGACCGCGACCCCGGAGTTCCGAAATTCTTCGATGTCCGAAGAACACGAGTCCGATCACGGTTTCATGACGGTAACGGCCGTCACGATCGCTTCAGCCGAAGCGCGCCGGCAGGAACGGCGCCAGGCTGGCCTGCGCCCAGGCCGCCGTCCGGGTCCGCGCCGCCCGCCACGAGGCGACGATCCGGCCCGACAGCGCGTCGCGCGCCGCCACTTCCGAGAGGATCTCGTCGGCGACCCCGCGCGCCCGGACCAGCACGTCGCCGGGCAGGCCGAGCACACGCACCCCGTGCACCCCGACCAAGGTCTCGAGCGCCGTGGCGTTGTTCCACTCCGCCTGTCCCAGCGCCGTGGCGTGCTCGTCGCGACAGGCCGCCGCGACGATCGCCGCGAGGTCGTCGGGCAGGGCCGACAGCGCCCGCAGCGACACCAGCGCCTCGCCGGTGCCGTTGGGCTTGTCGAAGCCGGGGCCGTAGTAGAATTTGGTCAGGCGGTGGAGGCCGACCGCCAGATCCGAATGCGGCGCCAGCAGTTCGGCGGCGTCGACCACCCCCGACTGGAAGGCCGAGAACACCTCGCCCGGCGGCAGCGCCACCGGCGTCGCCCCCATCCGGCGAAACACTTCGCCGCCCAGGCCGACGATGCGGATCTTCAGCCCCTTGAGGTCGTCGAGCCCGGTCACCTCGCGGCGGAACCAGCCGGCCATCGACAGGCCGGTGTTGCCGGCCATGAACGGCTTGATGCCGTGGCCGCCGTAGAGCTCGTCCCACAGCGCCTGACCGCCGCCGTGATCGATCCAGGCGAGGTGTTCGAGCGGCGTCAGGCCGAACGGCGCCGAGGTGAAGATCGGCGCCGCCGCCATCTTGCCGGCCCAGTAGAGCGAGGCGGTGTGCGCCATCTCGGCCGTGCCGCCGGCCACCGCGTCGAAACATTCGAGCGCCGGCACCAGTTCGCCCGCCGCATAGACCTTGACCGTCAGCCGTCCGCCCGACAGCCGGCCGATCGCCTGGGCCAGCCGCTCGGCCGAGACCCCGGGCCCCGGCAGGTTCTTCGGCCACGACGTGACCATCTTCCATTCGATCGCCCCGGCGGCGATCGCCGGGCTGGCGAGGCCGGTCGCCGCAACCCCGGCGACGGCGCCGGCACCCGCGGCGAGGATCCGGCGGCGGGTGGTGGATTCGGTCATGAGCGTCGTCCTCGTCGTCGCGGTCGCGTTCGCGGTCAGGATTGCCACCAGGCGTGGAAATGGTCGACCGGGCCGTGGCCGTGGCCGATCGCCAGCCGGTCGGCGCCGCGAATCGCCATGGTGAGATAGGCCTTGGCGGCGCGCACCGCGCGCACCAGGTCGAGTTCGCGGGCGAGCCCGGCGGCGATCGCCGCCGACAGGGTGCAGCCGGTGCCGTGAGTGTTTTCGGTCGCATGGCGCGGCGCCGTCAGCCAGATCGCCTGGCCGCCGGCGAGCAGCAGATCCTCGGCCTCGGTGCCGGTGCCGTGGCCGCCCTTGAGCAGCACCGCCTGGGCGCCGAGCTTGAGCAGCGCCTCCGCCTGCACCAGCATCTCGGCGCGATCGCCGGCCGGCGAACGCTCGGTCAGCCGCGCCGCCTCGTGCAGATTGGGGGTGATCAGCGTGGCGCGCGGCATCAGGACCTCGCGCAGCGTCGCCACCGCCTCGGGCACCAGCAGCAGGTCGCCGCTGGTCGCCACCATCACCGGATCGAGAATCACCTGGGCGACCCGCCAGCGATCGAGCCCTTCGCGCACCGCCCGAATCACCTCGGGCTGCGACAGCATGCCGATCTTCACCGCATCGACCGCGATGTCGGAGAACACCGCGTCGATCTGCGCCGTGACGAAGCTCGCCGGCACGTCGAACACGCCGGAGACCCCGAGGGTGTTCTGGGCGGTCAGCGCGGTGATCACGCTCGCACCGTAGACGCCGAGCGCCGAGAAGGTCTTGAGGTCCGCCTGGATGCCGGCGCCGCCGCCCGAATCGGAGCCGGCGATGGTCAGAGCGATCGCCGTCATCGCCGCTCCTCCTCGGCGCGCCGGGCGATCAGCGCCGCATCGACCACCCGGCGCAGACGCAGGGTCGCGGCGCGCGGGTCGTCGGCGAGGAAGATCTCGCCGATCGCCGCGATGCCGTCGGCCCCGACCGCCACCACTTCCGCCGCATTGGCCGCGGTGATCCCGGCGATCGCCCCGACCGGCAGATCCGGCCGCAGCGCCCGCACCCGCACCGCCAGTCGCGCCAGACCGACGAGGCCGAGCGGCGGCTCGGGATTGACCTTCGACAGGGTCTCGAACACCCCGCCGATGCAGACGTAGGACAAGAGGCCGAGCGGCGCCGCGTCGACGTGTTCGGGGCTCTTGATGGTGAGCCCGAGGATCGCGTCGGGACCGAGCAGGCGGCGCACGTCCTGGGCCGTCATGTCGTCCTGGCCGACGTGCACGCCGTCGGCATGGGCGACCATCGCCACGTCGACCCGATCGTTGACGATCAGCGGCACCTTTGCCCCGGCGATCGCCTTGAGGATGTCGCGCGCCCGCTGGACCATCAGCCGGGTCGACGCCTCCTTGTCGCGATATTGCAGGAGGGTCGCGCCCCCTTCGATCGCCGCGGCGGCGAGAGCGGCGAGCGATCGTCCGCGCGAACGCGACGGGTCGAGGATGGCATGGCAACGGATGTCAGGAATCATCGGATTTTCGCCCGTTCGATGAGGGATTGCCCGTCGAGCGCATGGAGCGCATCGAGAATGTCGACGGCGAAGGATCCCGGCCCCTTGGCCGTGGTCGCCGCCACTTCGCCGGCCACGCCGACCACCACCAGCGCCACCGCGGCGGCCAGCACCGCATCGGGCTCGACCGCCCGGAACGCCGCCGCCACCGCCGTCGCGGCGCAGCCCATCGCCGTCACCCGGTCCATCAGCGGATGGCCGTTGGCGATGCGGATCAGCCGCCGCCCGTCGGTGACGATGTCGACCTCGCCGGTCACCGCCAGGGTCGTCACGTCGTGGACCGCATGGTCGCGCACCGCCCCGTCCTCGGCGTCGGTACCGGCCAGCGCCCGGAATTCCGCGCGATTGGCATGGACCAGGGCGGGTTCCATCTCGATCAGCCGGCGCGCGAAGGCCAGCCGCCCGGTGGAGATCTCGACCTTGACCGGATCGAGGATCCACGGCACGCCGGCCTCCTTGGCGACCTCGATCGCCGTCAGCCCGGCGTCGCGCCGCACCCGGTCGAGCATGCCGAGATTGATCAGCAGCGCGTCGGCGCTGGCCACGAAGTCGGGGATCTCTTCCGGCGACTGGGTCATCGACGGTTCGGCGCCGGCCGCCAGCAGCATGTTGGCGGTGAAGGTCAGCGCCACCGGCGAGGTCAGCACGTGGACCCGCGGGCGCCGGGCGCGCAGCCGCTCGACGATCGCCACCACCCCGGCCGCGGTGAGCAGGGGGCGGGCGCCGAGGCCGGCATCGGGCACGGGGGAACCATCGTCGCTCATCTCAATCCCTCCGCCGGCACGACCCGGATCAGGTTCGAGGGGTTGGCCGCGCCTCTCAGCCCGGGTCTGCCGGGCACCCCCATGAGATTTCGATGAGTTAATCCGCCGGGCGGGGCTTGGCAAGGGCCGGCCGCCGCGGAGATCTCCCCGCCCGATGCCGGTCTCCTCCGCAACCCTCCCCTCTTGCCCTCGCCCCCCGCATCTGATGGACTGGACACGTCATCGAAAGGCCCTGCCGATGAAACCCTTCTTCGTCCTCGTCAAGTGCAGTCTCGGACGCTCCTACGAAGTCGCGACCGCGCTCGCCGATGCCGAGATCGCTTCGGAGATCTATTCGATCGCCGGCGATCACGACCTGATCGTCAAGTTCTACGTCGACGACGCGACCGATATCGGCCACTTCGTCAACGAGAAGGTGCATCCGATCCCCGGCATCGTCGACACCAAGACGCTGATCACCTTCAAGGCCTTCTGAAACCGTCGGAAAGCCCGCCCCGGCGTCGGCTCGCGGCGCCGAACCCCCGCGTGGCGCCCCCGCCCGCCCAGAGCCAGCGGAAGATCTGACCATGACCGATTCGCGCTATTACGCTTTCCAGGGTCTGCGCAACCACGCGCGCCTGATCCAGTCGGTCCACATGCGGGATCTGTTCGCCGCCGACCGTCACCGCTTCGCGCGATTCTCGGTCACCCACGACGATCTCCTGCTCGACTATTCCAAGAATCTGATTACCGACGAGACCCTCGATCTCCTGCTGCAGCTCGCCCGGGCCAGCGACGTCGAGGGCTGGCGCGCCCGCATGTTCGCCGGCGAGGCGATCAACGCCACCGAGAAGCGCGCGGTGCTCCACGTCGCGCTGCGCAATCCCGGCCAGCGGCCGCATTTCGTCGACGGTCGCGACGTCTCCGGCGACGTCGAGGACGTGCTGGTCAAGATGGGCGTGTTCGCCGAGGGCGTGCGCGCCGGCCGGCTGGTCGGCGCCACCGGCAAGCCCTTCACCGACGTGGTCAACATCGGAATCGGCGGCTCCGACCTCGGCCCGGCGATGGTCACCCTGGCGCTCGCCCCCTATCACGACGGCCCCAAGGTGCATTTCGTCTCCAACGTCGACGGCGCCCACATCGCCGACACGCTGAAGCCGCTCGATCCCCAGACCACCCTGTTCCTGATCGCCTCCAAGACCTTCACCACCCTCGAGACCATGACCAACGCCGCGACCGCCCGCGCCTGGATCGCCGATTCGCTCGGCGAGGCGGCGGTCGGCGCGCATTTCGCCGCGCTCTCGACGGCGATCCCCAAGGTCAAGGCCTTCGGCATCGCCGAAGACCGCATCTTCGGCTTCTGGGACTGGGTCGGCGGGCGCTATTCGGTGTGGTCGGCGATCGGCCTGCCGGTGATGATCGCCGTCGGCGAGGCCGACTTCCGCGCCTTCCTCGACGGCGGTGCCGCCATGGACGAGCATTTCCTGGCTGCGCCGCTCTACGCCAACATGCCGGTGCTGCTCGCCCTGATCGGCGTGTGGTACCGCGACCAGATGGGCTTCGCCACCCAGGCGGTGATCCCCTACGACCAGCGCCTGTCGCGCTTCGCCGCCCATCTGCAGCAGCTCGACATGGAATCGAACGGCAAGCGGGTGAGCAAGAACGGCGAGCCGGTGCTCCGTCCGACCGGCCCGGTGGTGTGGGGCGAGCCCGGCACCAACGGCCAGCACGCCTTCTTCCAGCTGATCCACCAGGGCACCGACGTGGTGCCGGTCGACTTCCTGCTCGCCGCCGAGCCGCACGAGAACCTGTCGGACCACCACGCCAAGCTGGTCGCCAACTGCCTCGCCCAGTCCGAGGCGCTGATGGTCGGCAAGAACGAGCGCACCGTCCACGCCGAGCTGGAGGCCTCCGGCCTGCCCAGGCCGGAGATCGACAAGCTGCTGCCGCACAAGGTGTTCCCCGGCAATCGCCCGTCCAACACCATCCTCTACCGCAAGCTCGACCCCTTCACTCTCGGCCGCCTGCTCGCCCTCTACGAGCACAAGGTGTTCGTCCAGGGGGTGATCTTCGACGTCAATTCCTTCGACCAGTGGGGTGTGGAACTCGGCAAGCAACTCGCGGTCGACCTCTTGCCGATGGTCAAGGGCGACGTCGAGACCGAGGGCAAGGACCCCTCGACCACCGGCCTGCTCGCCCACTTCCACGCCCTGCGCGGCAGCGGCGGCGCCTGACCGCCGCGCCTCCCGCGTCGCGCGCCGCGGCGATCGCCGACGCGTCGCCGCCGGCGCCGCGTCCCGTCTTCGCCCGCGTCGAGAGGATGAAGCCATGACCCTGTCCGCCCGCCCGACCCGTCGCGCCGTGCTCGGCGCCCTCGCCGCCGCCCCGCTCGCGGCCTGCGCGACCGGGGCGCCGGCCCCGGCGGTGCGCCGCTTCCGCGCCGTCACCATCGACGCCGGCCCCTTCGCCGCCAAGGGCGTGCCGAACTACGCCGCCCGCGTCGCCGAGGCCGCGCGCGCGGCGATTCCGTCAGCCTTCGCCGGGCGCCTCGATCCCTCCGACCGCAACGCCCCGACCCTGGTGATCGAGATCGCCGGCGTGTCGCTCGCCGCGTGGACCGGCAGCGGCCGCAGCCCGTTCACCATGGGCGTGGGAGCGGGCGACGCCACCGACTGGATGGACGGCGCCCTGGTGGTCCGCGCGCCCTCCGGCGCGGTGATCGACCGCCGTCCGCACATCTCGTCGCGCGCGGCGGCGTCCTCGGGCGCCTGGTACGACCCGGAGAACGAAACTCGCCGCATGCGCGACCTCGCGGCCCTCTACGTCGCCTGGGCGGCGAAGGAATACGGGGACTGAGGCCGGCGCCTTCGGGGACGAAGCTGTGCCGAAAATGCGAAGAGCCGGGCATCGCTGCCCGGCTCTCGTGTCTTCTCGCGTCGCGGCAATCAGGGCTGCCGCGGTCGCGCGTCGGTTCTTCGCCTCGTCGACCAGCTCGTTCTTGCCGATCCCCCGCTCGGGCCACCGGCCCGAGCAGAGCAGCAATCGTGGAGCGGCTCAGTTCTTCGCCTTGTCGACCAGCTTGCTCTTGCCGATCCACGGCATCATGCCGCGCAGCTTGGAGCCGACCGCTTCGATCTGATGCTCGTCGTTGAGGCGGCGGATGCCCTTGAAGCGGGCCGAGCCGGCCTTGTATTCCTGCATCCATTCCGAGGTGAACTTGCCGGTCTGGATGTCCTTCAACACGTTCTTCATCTCGGCCTTGGTCTCAGGCGTTATGATGCGCGGACCGGAGACGTATTCGCCCCATTCCGCGGTGTTGGAGATCGAGTAGTTCATGTTGGCGATGCCGCCCTCGTAGATCAGGTCGACGATCAGCTTGACCTCGTGCAGGCACTCGAAATAGGCCATCTCGGGGGCGTAGCCGGCTTCCACCAGCGTCTCGAAGCCGGCGCGGATCAGCTCGACCAGACCGCCGCACAGCACCACCTGCTCGCCGAACAGGTCGGTCTCGCACTCTTCGCGGAAGTTGGTCTCGATCACGCCCGACCGGCCGCCGCCGATGCCGCAGGCATAGCTCAGCGCCAGATCATGGGCATTGCCCGAGGCGTCCTGATGGACGGCGATCAGGCACGGCACGCCGCCGCCCTTCTGATATTCGCCGCGCACCGTGTGGCCGGGCCCCTTCGGCGCCATCATGATCACGTCGAGGGTCGCCTTCGGCTCGATCAGCCCGAAATGGACGTTGAGGCCGTGAGCGAAGGCGATCGCCGCGCCGTCGCGAATGTAGGGAGCGATCTCGGTCTTGTAGATCTCGGCCTGCAGCTCGTCCGGGGTGGCCATCATCATCAGGTCGGCCCACTTGGCCGCCTCGACGACGGTCATCACCTGGAGGCCGTCGGCCTCGACCTTCTTGGCGGTGGTCGAACCGGCCTTCAGCGCGATGCGGACGTCCTTGGCGCCCGAATCCTTGAGGTTCAGAGCGTGGGCCCGACCCTGGCTGCCGTAGCCGACGATGACCACCTTCTTGCCCTTGATCAGATTGATGTCGGCATCGGAGTCGTAATAGACGCGCATTTTGGTTTTCCTTCCCTGGGTGAAGTCCGTGGACCGGCGACGCCGGCCCGGAAATCGCGACCGGTTTCACCGGTCGGTCATGGCGCCCCGTGGAGCACGAGGAACTGTCGGGTCGCGCGGACCGCATCCGCGCGGATCGTCTCGGGGTCGAGGGTCATCCGGTCGCCGAGCAGCAGCCGGATCTGGACGTCGCGGGAGATCAGCCCGAAGAAGGTGCGGAACGCCGTCTCGACGTCGTCGAAGGCCAGCAGCCCCGCCGCTCTTCCTGCCACCAGCACCGGCTCGAGCCGCCGGCCCATGGCGAAGCGGCCGTTGGCGAGAACGATCGCCCCGAGCGTCGCTTCCGCCGCCGCCTGGCCGATCGCCACCCGGTTGAGGGCGATCGAGGTGTCCGAGGCGATCACCGTCAACCAGTTGACGGCGAATTCCTCGAGCCGCGCGGTCAGCGTCGCCCGGTCGAGGCGTTCGCCGTCGATCGGGCCGACCCGCACCCGCGCCGCCTGCCAGCGCACCGTCGCGGCGAGCAGGCCGTCGCGATCGCCGAACCACTTGTAGAGCGTCTCCTTCGAGCAGGCGGCGCGGCGCGCCACCGCCGTCATGGTCAGCCGGTCGCCCGCCTCGACGAGCAGCCGCAACACGGCCTCGAGAACGCCCATCTGGCGCTCCGTCAACCCCGTGTCCTCGCCCGCCGTCGTCCGCATCGTGTCTCCTCGGGTCCGACCGCGCCGGAGGGTCTCGCTCGCTCGTCGGCGCCGCCTCGCGCCGCCCGCGCCGTCCGTTTCCGGTCCGAACGCCGCCGAGATCCGCCCCGTCTGGGCCCCGCCGCGTCTCCGTACCGTACGTTACGGTTCCCGTGTAACCGAAGCCGGCGGCCGCGGCAAGGGCGCGTCGTGAAATTCGACCGGGGACGGGAAAGCGGGGTGCGCGCACGGCGCCGGACGGGGCGGATCGGCGGATCGGACACGGGGACGACCGAAGCGCCGGCGGGACCGGCGCGGGGACGACTGCAGCGCCGGCGGGAGCGGGCGGGTTCCCTTTCGCCGGATATGCCCCATATTGGGAAGACGACCCCCTTCGACGCCCGCCCGGCCGAACGCCGTTCGCCCACCTGCGGCTTCGCCCGCGACAGCTCTTGGAGGCTCCCCATGGCCGGATCGCCGCCGCACCGAGGCTCCGACGAGACCGGCGTCCTGGCGTCGCGCCAAGCGATCCCGGAAGCGCAGCACCCGCGCGTCACCGAACCCACCGCGCGGTCGGTGGCGGCACGATCGAACGCGCAAGACGTCGCGATCGTCGACGCCGACGCCACCGTCCTCGATGCGCTGAAGGTGATGGCCGAGCGCGACACCGGCGCCGTCGCGGTGATGTCGCCGGTCGGCCTCGTCGGCATCTTCACCGAGCGCGACCACGCCCGCAACGCCCTGCTCGGCAACCGCACCGCGGCCAACACGCCGGTGGTCGACCTCGTGCCCGGGCCGCCGGCGACCGTCGCGCCGGGCGATGGCCTCGGCCGCTGTCTGGCGGAGCTCGCCGAACGGCGGGCGACCCATCTGGCGGTGGTCGACGCCGGTCGCGTGGTCGGCCTCCTCGCCGAGGCCGATCTCCTGGCGGCGCGGGTCGCCCATCACCAGCGGATCTTCCACGAGACCGAGATGGATCAGAAGCTGTTGTTCCTGCGCGGCACCTACAGCTGCTGATCCGCGGCCGCGCCGCGGTCGTCCCGGCCCGGTGCGATCCTCAGTGTTTGATCTTGTAGAGCTGGAAGCCCTTGCCGTCGTGCACCAGATCGAGATTGCTGGGGTCGGGATTGTCGGCCTCGCGCTCGGTGTAGAGCACGAAGACGAAATCGTCCTCGTCGGTCCACTTGTCCCAGAAGTGGTCGCGCGGCGCCTCGTCGTCGTGGACGTAGGAGGTCGCGACCAGCTGCGAGATGGTCGGCGGCACCCCGTCCTCGGTGTCGACCTGCGCCCGGAAGGCGCGGCGCACCGTCATGATCTGCTTGCCCTTGACCGTGAAGGCGGTCGAGACCAGCGCCGAGCGCTCGATCATCGCCACGCAGGGCGCATGACTGATCGCGTCCTGCTCGGCCTGGGTGCCCTTGGGCTCGTCGGCATAGGCCACCAGGATCTTGGCACCGCGCGGCACGTCGACCAGCGAAGCGCGGAAATCGTCGTAGATCGCCCCGATCCGCGACCACTGCAGCGCCACGTCGCCGACCCGGAGCAGCGCGAAGCCGATCACCAGCACCAGGAAGCCGGCACGGCTCCACTTGTCTTCCGGATCGAGGCGGACGAAGCCGACCAGCATCACCAGGAGCGCCACCGGCAGGCGCTGGTCGGCCATGTCCGAGCCGAACAGCGTATAGGGCATCGCCAGGAACACCGCCGCGCCGAAGGCGGCGAGCGGCACCACCGCCCCGTGCGCCGACAACAGCCGCTTGTGGATCGCCCAGCCGAAGGCCGCGGCGGCGAGCCACAGCACGGTCAGGTCGTAGGCGTCGGTATAGGTGCGGAACACCATCGACAGCCCGTCCATCTTGCTCTGCGAGAACCAGGCGTATTCGCCGGCGAGCGTCCAGGTCGAACTCGACAGCAGAACCGGCACCAACGGCAGCACCGGCACGATCAGCACCACCAGCGACCGCACCAGCCGCCGATCGAAGGCGAAGCGCCGGCTGGCCCAGGCCCAGGTCTCGAAGGCGCCGATCGTCACCCCATAGAGGCCGACCGCATAGAGATGGCAGACGTAGAGGACTACGCAGAACACCGCCGAGACCGCCATGCGGACGATCGGCCGGCTATTCTGCAGGGCGATCCAGAAGGCCAGGCCCCAGGTCGCGACGCCGACACCGATCAGGTAGTTCATCAACCCGATCAGGAAGACGCCGTTGTAGAGGATCACGAAGGCGGTCAGCGGGAACGGATTGAACCGGCCGTAGAGCGCCCGATGCACCGCCATCGGCCCGGTCACCAGCGACAGGATGGTCAGCATGGTGAAGACCTGCCCGGCCCGGTAGATGTCGACCACCCGCGCCAGGATCGGCACGACGATGTCCATCGCCAGATTGGGGATCGGCTGCCATTCGATCTTGTAGAACTGGTCGAGATGGACGTCCTTGCCCTGCACCGCGATCACGTACATGCGGGCGAGGTGGTTGACGTAGTCCGACAGCGGCGGCACCGCCACCTGGAACACCGGCACCAGGACGATCGCCGTCAGGACGACGAAGGCGATCGAAAATTCGTGGGCGAGCAGGAACTCGACGACGGCATTCCGCCGGCGTGCACGGTCGGACGTCGGCGAGGGTTCGCGAGCACTGAGTTCGGTCATGGCACCGGGAAGGTCACGGGAGGAAACGACGGCGAGTGCGGGACTGACCGCATCCGCACGGCGCATTTACGACGAATCGCCGCAGCTTTCCGCACGTTTCCGTGATTCTACCCGAGAATGTTTCCAATCGTGGCACCGGCGACGCAGTCCGCCCGGTCGGACCGCGCCGCCGTCCCGCCTCACATCGCGTCCGGCCCGCGGGCGATCGCCGCCACGCCGGTGCGGCTGTATTCGACCAGACCGAGCGGCCGCATCAGAGCGACGAATTCGTCGATCTTGTCGCCCTTGCCGGTCAGTTCGAACACGAAGCTCTCGGTGTTGGCGTCGACCACGCGAGCGCGGAAGGCGTCGGCGAGCCGCAGCGCCTCGACCCGCGCCTCGCCCTTGCCCTTGACCTTGATCAGCGCCAGCTCGCGCGCCAGCACCTTGGCCGACACCGTGAGGTCGACCACCCGGTGCACCGGCACCAGACGGGCCAACTGGTTCTTGATCTGCTCGATCACCATCGGCGTGCCGGTGGTGACGATGGTGATGCGCGACACGTGGGCCTCGTGCTCGGTCTCGGAGACCGTGAGGCTCTCGATGTTGTAGCCGCGGCCGGAGAACAGGCCGACGACGCGCGCCAGCACGCCGGGTTCGTTGTCGACGATCACCGAAAGGGTGTGCGTCTCGGGGGCCTGGTGAATGTAGGCGGAGGGATAGTGGGAGGTGTTCATGAGATGGTCGCCGTTTCAACTGGAGAGAAGGGAAGAAGGAGAGACCGCCGGGCCGGCGCGATCGTCGAGGAGCGCCGCGCGGCGCCCCCCGTCGCGCCCGCTCACACCAGCATCTTGCCCTTCTCGTCGATCACCGAGCCGATGTCCTCGACCGCCTCGCCGAACAGCATCTCGTTGTGCGCCTTGCCCGACGGGATCATCGGGAAGCAGTTCTCCGCCGGATCGACGATGCAGTCGAAGATCACCGGCTTGTCGACCGCGATCATCTCGGCGATCGCCGCGTCGAGATCATTCGGCTTCTCGCAGCGGATGCCGACCCCGCCGAAGGCGTCGGCGAGCTTGACGAAGTCCGGCAGCGCCTCCGAATAGCTCTCCGAATAGCGCCCGCCGTGCAGCAGCTCCTGCCACTGCCGGACCATGCCCATGTAGTGGTTGTTGAGGATGAAGATCTTGATCGGCAGCCGGTACTGCACCGCCGTCGAGATCTCCTGCATGGTCATCATCACCGAGGCCTCGCCGGCGATGTCGACCACCAGCGACTTCGGATGGGCCATCTGCACCCCGACCGCCGCCGGGATGCCGTAGCCCATGGTGCCGAGCCCGCCGGAGGTCATCCAGCGGTTGGGCTCGTCGAAGCGGAAGAACTGCGCCGCCCACATCTGGTGCTGGCCGACCTCGGTGGTGATGTAGGTGTCGCGGCCGCGGGTCGCCTCGTAGAGGCGCTGGATCGCATATTGCGGCTTGATCACCGTGTCCGAGGCGCGATAGGCGAGGCACTTGCGCGCCCGCCACGCCTCGATCTTGCCCCACCACGCCTTCAGCGCCTTCTTGTCGACCTCCGGCTGGGTCGACTTCCACAGCCGCAACATGTCCTCGAGGACATGGGCGACGTCGCCGACGATCGGGCAGTCGACCTTGATGATCTTGTTGATCGACGAGGGATCGATGTCGATGTGGATCTTCTTGGCGTGCGGCGCGAAGGCGTCGAGCCGCCCGGTGATGCGGTCGTCGAAGCGCGCGCCGACGCAGACGATCAGGTCGGCGTCGTGCATCGCCATGTTGGCTTCGAGCGTGCCGTGCATGCCGAGCATGCCCAGGAACATGTCGTCGTTGGCCGGATAGGCGCCGAGCCCCATCAACGTCGAGGTGATCGGGAAGCCGGTGGTCCGGACCAGTTCGCGCAGCAACTGGCTGGCGATCGGCCCGGAGTTGATGACGCCGCCGCCGGTGTAGAACACCGGCCGGTGGGCCTTGCCCATCATCGTCACGGCGTGGCGGATCGCCTCGAGATCGCCCTTGATCTTCGGCCGATAGGTCTTGTGCTGGATGTTCTTCGGTCCGACGTAGGTGCCGACCGCAAACTGGACGTCCTTCGGGATGTCGACCACCACCGGGCCGGGCCGGCCCGAGCGGGCGACATGGAAGGCCTCGTGCAGGATCCGCGACAGGTCCTCGATGCGCTTGACCAGCCAGTTGTGCTTGGTGCAGGGCCGGGTGATGCCGACCGTGTCGCATTCCTGGAAGGCGTCGTTGCCGATCAGATGGGTCGGCACCTGACCGGTGATGCAGACCAGCGGAATCGAATCCATCATCGCGTCGGCGAGCCCGGTGACCGCGTTGGTGGCACCCGGACCGGAGGTGACCAGCACCGCCCCGACCTTGCCGGTCGAGCGCGCGTAGCCTTCCGCGGCATGGACCGCGCCCTGCTCGTGGCGGACGAGGACGTGGCGGATCTTCTCCTGCTTGAAGATCTCGTCGTAGATCGGCAGCACCGATCCGCCGGGATATCCGAACAGGACGTCCACACCCTGATCGCGCAGGGCGGTGATCACCATTTCCGCTCCGGTCATCTGCCGTGACATGGGGGTCTTCTCCGGTCTCGTCTGGGCCCCGCGGGGCTTCGCTTCTGGCTTCGGGATGGTCGGTATCGCAGGCAATAAAAAAGGCCCCGATGGGGGGCCTGGATCCGCGCGCTCGCTCTCGTACCGGAAACCTCAAGGGCTCCCAGCGGCGGCGCGCGGCAGAATTACGAGGACGGTGGTGCGCGACATGGGTCGGCGTTTCCTTGAGCGAACGTTACGGCGCGACGGTAGACGCAGAGCCGCGAAGGGTCAAGGCCTCCCCGCCCGCTCGAGCGCGGCGAGGCTCGGACTTTGGTCGAAGGCCGCATCCACCCGCGTCCAGTCCCCCATCCGTCCGCGCAGCCAGGTCGACTGGCGTTTGGCGTATTGGCGGGTCTCGAAGATCGCCAACTCGAGGCCGCGCGCCGCATCGATCTCGCCGGCCGCCACCCGCGCCAGGGCAGAGACCCCGATCGCCCGGGTCGCCGGCAGGGCGGGGTCGAGGCCGAGGGCGGCGAAGCGCGCCGCCTCCTCGATCGCCCCCTCCCCCATCATCTGCCGCAGCCGCGCTTCGATGCGGGCGTGCAGCACCGCCCGTTCCGGCTCGACGATCAGCCGCAGCGCCGTCTCGGGCCGCACCAGCGGCGCCGGCCGCGGCCCCGCCTGCCAGGCGGCGAGCGGCCGGCCGGTGGCGTCGATCACCTCGAGCGCCCGGGTGATGCGCTGGCTGTCGCCCGGCTCCAGCCGCGCCGCGCCGACCGGATCGCGCCGGGCGAGCTCGCCGTGCAGCGCCGGCGCGCCTTCGGCTGCCGCCCGCGCCCGCCAATGGGCACGGATTTCGTCCGGGATCGCCGGAACTTCCGCCAGACCGCGGGTCAGCGCCTCGAAATAGAGCCCGGTGCCGCCGACCACGATCGCCGGTCGCCCCGCCGCCCGCAACTCCGCCAGCACCGGCGCGACGTCGGCCAGCCACTCGGCGACCGAATGGGCCCGCGCCGCCGGCACGTGGCCGTAGAGCCGGTGGGGCACCCGCGCCTCGTCGGCCGCGCTCGGGCGCGCAGTCAAAATCGTCAGTTCGGCGTAGACCTGCATCGAATCGGCATTGACCACCACGCCGCCCAGGCGTTCGGCCAGCCGCACCGCCAGTGCCGACTTGCCGCTCGCCGTCGGTCCTGCGATAAGCACCGCGCCCGCACCTTCACCGCCCGTGGTCATCGGCCGTCGGCCCTCGCCTCTCTCCTCGCACGCCGTGCGGCGCCGGCCGCGCGCCCGGCGGCAGATCATGAGCTTGTTCTCGATCATGACCCATGTTGCAACCCTGATCTCGAGCCCCGCCGCCCCGGCCGTCGATGCGAACGTGATCGCCGCGGCGCGCGCCCGGCTCGGCGCCGGTGAGACCCGGATCCTGGCGGACGGCATCGCCGCCGATCTCGAATTCATCGCGGAAGCGGGCGCCGAGCGGGTGATCGCCGAGGACCTGCGCGCGCGGCTTTCCGCGCCGATCGACGTGGTGGTCCAGCCGGTCGCGGCGCGACGCAAGCGCCTGCTGCTCGCCGACATGGATTCGACCATGATCGGCCAGGAATGCATCGACGAACTCGCCGATGAACTCGGCCTCAAGCCGCGCATCGCGGCGATCACCGAACGCGCCATGCGCGGCGAGATCGCCTTCGAGCCGGCCCTGCGCGAACGCGTCGGTCTGCTCGCCGGACTGCCGGCGAACGTCGTCGAGAGGGTCATCGCCACCCGCATCCACATCACCCCCGGGGCGATCGAACTGGTCGCCACCATGAAGGCCGCCGGCGCCTATACCGCCCTGGTCTCGGGCGGCTTCACGGTGTTCACCGGCCCGATCTCGCGGGCGATCGGTTTCCACGAGCATCGCTCCAACACCCTGGTCGAAGAGGACGGCCGCCTCGCCGGCCGGGTGCTGGAGCCGATCGTCGGCCAGGACGCCAAGCGCGCGGCGCTGCACGAGTTGTCGGCATCGAAGGGCGTGCCGCTGGCCTGGACGCTGGCGGTCGGCGACGGTGCCAACGATCTGGCGATGATCCGCGACTCCGGCCTCGGCGTGGCCTTTCACGCCAAGCCCAAGGTCGCGGCGGAAGCCCACGCCCGCATCGACCACGGCGACCTGACGGCGCTGCTGTACCTCCAGGGGTATGCGCGGGACGAGTTCGTCGGCACCCCATGACCCCGTCGCGCCCGTAGGGTGCATGGAGCGCAAGCGACTTGCACCGGCTGCGTCGGCGTGGAACCGCCGCGGGGCACACTCGACCGCGCCCAGACGCGGTGCAACGCGCTCCGCTCGATGCCCCCCCGCCCCCGAAACGCGAACGGCGCCGGATCGCACCGGCGCCGCTCGAAACGTCCGCCCGCCGGCTCACTCCACCGACAGCGTCACGAAGCGCATTTCGCCTTCGGCGTTGGCGAGCAGCAGCAGCGCCCGCTTGCGGCCGTCCTTCTTGGCGGCGGCGAGGCGCGTGGTCACGTCGGCCACCGACTTGACCTCCTCCTGACCGACCTCGAGGATCACGTCGCCGGCGACGATGCGCTTCTCGGCGGCCGGCGAGTTCGGCTCGACCTCGGTCACCACCACGCCCTTGGCGACGCCGTCCTTGATCTTGAAGCGCGCCCGCGTGGTGCCGTCGAGATCGGCGAGGCCGAGGCCCGCGACCTTGATCTCGGGCGGCGCCGCCGGGCCCTTGCCGGTCTTGTCGGCGGCCTGTTTCTCGCCCTCTTCCAGGCGTCCGAGCTTCACCTTGACGGTGATCTCCTTGCCCTTGCGCAGCACCGTGACGTCGACGTCCTTGGCGATCGAGGTGTCGGCGACCATCCGCGGCAGCTCGCGCACGTTGGGCACGTCGCGGCCGTCGAACTTGACGATCACGTCGCCCGCCTGGATGCCGGCGGCGTCGGCCGGGCCCTTCTCGGTGACCCCAGCGACCAGCGCCCCCTTGGGCTCCTTGAGGCCGAGGCTCTCGGCGATGTCGTCGCTGACCCCCTGGATGCGCACCCCGAGCCAGCCGCGACGGGTCTCGCCGAACTGCTTCAACTGGTCGATCACCGCCGCCGCGGTCTTCGACGGCACCGCGAAGCCGATGCCGATCGAGCCGCCCGACGGCGACACGATCGCCGTGTTGATGCCGATGACGTCGCCGTACATGTCGAACAGCGGGCCGCCGGAATTGCCCTTGTTGATCGCCGCGTCGGTCTGGATGAAGTTGTCGTAGGGTCCGGCATTGAGCTCGCGGTTGCGCGCCGACACGATGCCGACCGTCACCGAGCCGCCGAAACCGAACGGATTGCCGATCGCCATCACCCAGTCGCCGACCCGCGCCTTGTCGCTGTCGCCGAACTTGACCGCCTTCAGCGTCTTGGTCGGCTTGACCCGGAGCAGCGCCAGATCGGTCTTCTGGTCGCGCCCGACCAACTCGGCCTTAAGCTTGGTGCCATCGGGGAAGTTGGCGATGATCTCGTCGGCGGAATCGATGACGTGATTGTTGGTGACGATCAGCCCGCTCGGATCGATCACGAAGCCCGAACCGAGCGACTGGACCTTGCGCGGACCCGAGCCGCCGCGGCCCTGGTTCTTGAAGAACTCGTCGAAGAACTCCTGGAACGGCGAGCCGTCCGGGGCCTTTGGCAGCGGGATCTGTTTCTCGGCCGGCAGGGTCTGGGTGGTCGAGATGTTGACCACCGCATCGACCAGCGTCTCGGCGAGGTCGGCGACCGAAGCCGGGCCGGCGGCGGTCGGGGCCCCGGCCCAGGCGACCGGAGCCGCGACGACGGCGACCAGCGCCGCCACCGCCACACCGCGCAGGCTCCGCGCCCACGGCGACGAAGATCCGAAGGGAAGGAAGATCTGGGTCACGAGCGACGTCCTTTCAGCACGGGGAAGACACCGGAACGGCGGGACCGGGCGAGGCCCGGGAACCTTCGCCGTCCCGAAGGCAGCCATGGTTCGGCGGATCGGCGGCGCCACATGTCGCCGCCGCTCCTCGTCTCAGCCGCGCGCCGCCCAGACGATCGCCACGCCGGCCACCAGGGCCACGAGGCCACCGATCCGGAAGGCGTTGTCCGGCAGCATCCGCATCTGCGCCAACAGGCGCTTCATCGGACCCGGGGCGGCCGCATAGACCGCCCCTTCGATCGCCAGCACCAGACCGACGGCGACGATCAGGTCGCGAGTTCCCGGACCGAGCGTCATGGCGTCACGGCGCCGGTGCGAGCACGACCGCCGGCGGTCCCGCCGTCGGCGGCAGCGTCGGGGCCGCGGTCTTCGGCGTGATCACCGCCCCACCCTTGGAATCGGTGAGGAAGCGCAGGAAGGCCGAGGATTGCGGCGACATCAGCAGGCGGGTGTCGGAGCCCTTCATCGACGTTTCATAGGCCTGCATCGACCGGTAGAACTGGAAGAACTCCGGATCGCGGTTGTAGGCCTCGGCGAAGATCTTGATCCGGTCGGCGTCGCCCGAACCGCGCACCCGCTCGGCGTCGCGCGACGCCTCGGCGAGCAGGATCTCCTTGTCGGCATCGGCCCGCGCCTTGATCCGCTGGCTCTCCTCCGAACCCTTGGCGCGCAGCTCGGTCGCTTCGCGCTGACGCTCGGTCTGCATCCGCTGGAACACCGCTTCCGAGTTCTTCTGCGGCAGATCGGCCCGGCGGATCTTGACGTCGATGACGTCGACGCCGATGCCCTTGGCTTCCAGATCGACCTGGGCCTTGATCTTCTCCATCAGCCCGGCGCGATCGTCCCGGACCACCGCGAAGAACGACGCGTCGGCGAGAACCGCACGCACCGCCGACGACACGAAGGTGTTGAGGCGCAGGTTGCCGCCCTGGACGGTGCGCACACCCTGATAGAACTGGACCGGATCGACGATCTTGTAACGGGCGAAGGCATCGACGACGAGACGCTTCTTGTCCGAGGCGATCAGTTCCTGCGGTTCCAGGTCGATGTCGAGGATGCGCTTGTCGAGGTACTCGACGTTCTGGATGAACGGCACCTTGAAGTAGAGGCCGGGGGTGACCACGGCGCGGCGCACCTGGCCGAACTGCAGCACCAGGGCCTGGGTGGTGGGCGACACGACGAAGGCCGAGCTCACCGCCGCGATGAGCACGACGACGACGAGAATGCCGACGATTCCGAAGAATCCGGTCTTCATGGCTGGCCTCCGGTGCGCGGTTGCGCCTTGCGGGTGAGTTGATCGAGCGGCAGGTAGGGCTGGATCGCCCCCTCGCCCTTGCCCTGGTCGACGATCACCTTGTCCATGCCGGCGAAGACCCGTTCCATGGTCTCGATGTAGAGGCGTTCACGCGTCACGTCGGGCGCCTGCCGATATTCGGTCAGGACCTTGGTGAAGCGATCGGCCTGGCCGCGCGCCTCTTCGACGATGCGCTGGCGATAGGCCTGGGCCTGGGCGGTCACCGCCGCCGCCTGGCCGCGCGCTTCCGGGACGATCCGGTTGGCGTAGGTCTGCGCTTCGTTCGACAACCGTTCGGCGTCGATGCGCGCCGCCTGGACGTCGCGGAACGAGTCGATGACCTGCACCGGCGGATTGACCTTGTGCATGTTCACGAGCCGGATCTCGACGCCCGACTTGTAGGCGTCGAGGGTGTGCTGCATCAGATTCTTCACGTCGGTCTCGATGCGGCGCTGGTTCTCGGTGAGGATCAGCTCGATCGAGTTCTTGCCGACGATCTCGCGCATCGCGCTCTCGGCGATCGCCTTGACCGTGGCTTCCGGGTTCTGGATGTTGAACAGGAAGGCGCGGGCGTCCTTGACGTTCCACTGCACCTTGAACGAGACGTCGATCATGTTCTCGTCGCCGGTCAGCATCAGGCTCTCGTCGGGGAGATCCTTGCCGGGGATGTTGCGGACCGTGTCCCAGTCGCGCTGGCCGACCGAGATCTCGCGGACCGCCAGGACCTTCGGCGTGAACACCTGACCGAACGGCGCCGGAACGTTGTAGTTCAGGCCCGGCGTGGTCTGGGCGGTCACCCGTCCGAGGATCAACTCGACCCCGAGCTCGTCGGGCTCGACCCGATAGAAGCCGGTCGCCGCCCACAGGGCCACCGCCGCCACCGCGGCGAGCGCCACGCCCTTGACGCCGAAGCCACCGAGACCGCCGCCCGACCCACCGCCACCCGGCAGCCAGTCCCGCAGCTTCTCCTGGCTGCGCCGCAGCAGTTCCTCGAGATCCGGCGGCTGATTGCCACCGGAGGGGCCGCGTGGTGGTTGACCCCAGGGCCCGCCGCCCTTCCATCCACCACCACCGTTCTGGTTGCTCCAGGGCATGTCGCTTCCTCTGCCGGATCGTCCTCGGGCGGTCCTCGCCCCGCATCGTCCGCCGGCGGATACACATCCCCCGTCGGTCGTCGCGGTCGGCGGCGCCGAAGCTCGGGAAGGGTTATAGGTATCCGCCGGGTCGGTTTCAACGGAGCGACACGACTTCCCCGCCCGCGAACGTCGCAAGAACGCGGAAATCGTGAAGATCACGCGATGTTCACCGGCGTCGCAGTGTGACGAAGGCGAAGTCGGCCTCGTCGCGCTCGGTCCGCACCCCCGCCACCCGCGCCGTCTCCCGCCACTCGGCCGGGTCGAGGACGGGGAACAGCGCCGCCCCGCGCGGATAGGGTTCGAGCGCCACTTCGGTCAGTTCGATGCGGGTGGCGAAGGGCAGCGCCGCGGCATAGATCTCGCCGCCGCCGACCACCGCGATCGCGCCCGCCCCGCTCGCCTCGGCCACGCGACGGCCGATCGCGAAGGCCGCATCCAGCGAATCCGCGATCTCGACCCCGTCGAGCACCAGATCCGGATCGCGCGACACCACGATGGTCGTGCGTCCCGGCAGCGGCCGGCCGATCGAGGCATGGGTGCGCCGCCCCATCACCATCGGCAGGCCGAAGGTCAGTTCCTTGAAGTGCTTGAGGTCCGACGACAGGTGCCAGGGCAGCTTCCCGTCGCGGCCGATCACCCGGTTGGTGGCGGCGGCGACCACGAAGAAGATCTCCGGCGCGCTCATTCGCCCCTCCCCTCGCCGTCCTCGAAGTCGGAGAGCCCGAGCGACACCGCCTCGTTGCCGCGCCGTCCCTCGGCGAGTTCGACCAGCGCCGCGTCGGTGACCCGGAACACCGTCCATTCGTCCATCGAGATCGAGCCGAGCGACTTGTAGAAGGCGATCGATGGTTCGTTCCAATCGAGCACCCACCATTCGAAGCGCCCGAGGCCCTCGTCGACGCAGCGCTTGGCGAGATGGCGCAGCAGCGCCTTGCCGATGCCGTGGCCCTGGTGCTCCGGCTCGACGAACAGGTCCTCGAGGTAGATGCCGTGGCGACCGCGGAAGGTCGAGAAATTGTAGAACCACATGGCGAAACCGACCGGCACGCCGTCGAGTTCGGCGAATTCGCAGAACACCCGCGGGTTGTCGCAGAACAGCGCGTCGTCGAGCATCGCCTCGGTGGCGACCAACTCGTGGTCGAGCTTCTCGTAGGCCGAGAGTTTCTGGACGAAATTCAGGATCAGGCCGGCTTCCCCCGGCCGGGCGGAACGGATGGTCACGGTCATGTCGGGGCCTCGCTCACACCGCAACCGGTGCCTTGATGTGGGGATGCGGATCGTAGTCGATCAGCGTGAAGTGCTCGAAGCGGAAATCGGAAAGCCGCGTGACGCTCGGATCGAGCCGCATCCGCGGCAGCGGCCGCGGCGTGCGGGCCAGCTGCAGCTCGGTCTGCTCCAGATGGTTCAGATAGAGATGGGTGTCGCCGAGCACATGGACGAAGTCGCCGGGCTCCAACCCGGTCACCTGCGCCATCATCATCGTCAGGAGCGCGTAAGAAGCGATGTTGAACGGCACGCCGAGGAACACGTCGGCGGAACGCTGATAGAGCTGGCACGACAGCCGCCCGTCGGCGACGTAGAACTGGAACAGCGCGTGGCAGGGCGGCAGCTTCATCTTCGGGATGTCGGCCGGGTTCCAGGCCGAGACGATCAGCCGCCGGCTGTCGGGATTGCGCCGGATCTCCGCCTCGACCCAGGCGATCTGGTCGATGGTGCCGCCGTCCGGGGTCGGCCACGACCGCCACTGGTGGCCGTAGACCGGACCGAGATCGCCGGCTTCGTCGGCCCACTCGTCCCAGATCGACACGCCGTTGGCCTTCAGATAGGCGATGTTGGTGTCGCCCTTGAGGAACCACAGCAGTTCGTGGACGATCGACTTCAGATGCAGCTTCTTGGTGGTCACCAGCGGAAACCCGTCGGCGAGATCGAAACGCATCTGATGGCCGAACACCGAGCGGGTGCCGGTGCCGGTGCGGTCGGTCTTGACGGCGCCCTCGGCGAGGACACGGCGCATCAGGTCGAGATACTGTTTCATCGGACCCCACCTCGAACCTCGAATCGCCGCTCGGGCGACCTTCGACACTTGAAGCCTCGCGACCCGTCCGGCAAGCACCCGGGCGTCGCATCGCCACCTGCCCGGCCACCGCTGCCGGAACCGAGGACCCGCCCATGGCCATCGCCCACGTCGCCCTGTGGACACCCGATCTCGACGCTTCCGCCCGCTTCTGGGCCGACTGGTTCGGCGCCGAGGTCGGCGACGTCTACGAGAGCCGCCGCCGTCCCGGATTCCGCTCGCGCTTCGTCCGGTTCGCCGACGGACCGGCGATCGAACTGATGACCGGCCCCTGGCTCGCCGGACCGGCGCCGACCGAAGAGCAGGTCGGTTGGGCCCATGTCGCGATCACGCTCGGCTCCGAACCGGCGGTGCGCGATCTCGCCGAGCGTCTGGCGCTCGAAGGCTGTCTGGTCTCGCCGCCGCGCACCACCGGCGACGGCTTCTATGAGGCGGTGATCCGTTCGCCCGAAGGCGCATTGATCGAGATCACCGCCTGAGCGCATCCGCCTCATTCCGCCGCGACCCGGACGCCGCCCGCCGCCAACTCCGCCTGGAAGCTCTGGATGATGTGGCCCATCAGCGCCTCGACCGCCGGGCCGGTGGCTCGCGAGGCCCGGATCATCTGAATTTCGTAGGATCCGATGGGCGGCAGCAGGTGGTCGTCGATCGGCACGATCTCGCCCTCGATGACGCTGCGCGGGATCGGCGCCACCGCGAGATCGGCGAGCACCGCCGCGACCTGGCCCACGTAGTGCTGGCTCGAATAGGCCACCCGGTAGGGGATGCCGGCATTGTCGAGCGTCTCCATCGCCTTCGACCGCCAGGAACAGGTGGTGCCGGAGACGGCGAGCGGCAGCGGCCGCTTCAGATGCGCCTCGCCCCACCGCGCCCCCGCCCACACCAGCCGCTCGCGATGGACCACCGTCCCGGTGATCGGGATCGGACAACCGAGCCCCGAACTGATCAGGACGATGTCCACCAGCCCCGCTTCGAGCCGCCCGGCCAGTTCGGTGCTGGGCCGGCAGTCGACGTCGACCTGGACATGGGGGTGACTGGCCGCGAATCGCGCCAGGATCGGCGGCAGGAAGCGCGTCGCATAGTCGTCGGGCGTGCCGAGCCGCACCATGCCGGCGGTGTCGGCGCAGCGGAAGCGCGCCAGCACCTCGTCGTTCAGCCGCAGGATCCGCCGGGCGTAGCCGAGCAGGTCGTCGCCGGCCTCGGTGAAGGCGACGTTGCGGCCGTCCTTGGCGAAGATCGGCCGCCCGACGATCTCTTCGAGCCGCTTCATCTGCATCGACACCGCCGACGGCGTGCGGAACACCGCCTGCGCCGCGCGGGTGAACGAGCCGGTGCGCTGGACCGCCACCAGGGTCTTCAGGAGATCGATCTCGAGCATCGGCGCTCCGCTCGGTGCGACTTCGGCCACCGGTCTCTCGATGTCCTGCACGATCTCGTTCATGACGACGTCCCCTCGCCTTGTGGTCAATATTTCTGACGAGAATGATTAGTCCTTTTCGTTTGATTGATCAATCACCCGATGCGATCGTCCGAACGTCGGCCGGACGATTTCCGGCTTCCCCCAGCCCCCCTGTTCCCCGGCGCGCGCCTCGGCCGCACCGAACGAGGAGTCGTGCCATGCGCGATGCCGCTCTCGAGATCGCCCTCCGCGGCGACGACTTCGCCCTCTCCTACGGCGATCGGCTGGGCCGGGCGCTGGTCCGCCTGTGGCGCGACGTCACCGCCGCCGGCGGTCGCCGACCGGACCGACTCGACGGCCACGATCCTCGCCGCCTCGCCGATCTCGGCCTGTCGCCGGCCGATCTGCCGGTCGCGTCCGATCCCTTCGCGGCGGCGGGGCGCGGCTGGCCGGCCGGCGAGGACCGCTGGCGGCGACTGTGACCGAAGTGGGGACGGCGGTGCGGCGGAGCGGTCACGCCGCGGGTCTTTTTCGTCAGGCCCTTTCCCCGCCGCGACGGCTCACCTATATTGGGAGTGCCGTCGCAAGACGGCTATGGCGATAAACGAGCGGTGTAATACGCCTTTCGGACCCGGGGGCAGTACCCGGCGCCTCCACCCGAGCCCATCGGACGGTCCCAGGACGGATCGGCGGCGGTGGGTTCCGGCGGGGGCGAACTAGGATCGACGAGGGTCTAAAAACCGATCTTTTGCCCGGCATGATACCGCCGTTATCGGGTCAAACTATAGTTGCCAACGACAACTATGCTCCGGTTGCAGTGGCCGCGTGAGCGGTTTCTGACTCCGGTTACAAGTCCTGACGTGTAGCAGCGATCAGGCGGGGTTCGGAGGCACCCGGCAACAGAAGCCTCCACTTTCTCGTCCGTGAGGCGCGCCTGCGGTCTCCTTCGACCCGGCGGGCCGAAACGGAGCGACGATGGTCGCGGACTCATCCGAGCCTTTCGGTGGGGCCGAGATCGTGGATCGTGCCCGACCCCCGGCCGCCGTCCGGTGGCTTCCTCATCGAGTTCGAGACGCATGACTCAGGATCTCATCCGCTACGACGTTCTGGTGCAGGAAGCCTTGCGCGGCGTCGTCCGCAAGGTGATCGGCGAAATCGCCAAGACCGGCCTGCCCGGCGATCACCATTTCTACATCTCCTTCGACACCGGCCACCCCGGCGTGCGCCTGTCGGGTCGTCTCCGGCAACGCTACCCGAGCGAGATGACGATCATTCTGCAGCACCAGTATTGGGAGCTGGTGGTCAACGAATCCTGGTTCGAGGTCGGCCTGTCCTTCTCCGGAATCCCCGAGAAGCTGCACGTGCCCTTCGCCGCGGTGAAGGGCTTCGTCGATCCGTCGGTCGAATTCGGCCTGCAGTTCGAGGTGCTGCACGAGGACGCCGTCGCCGAGGCGCCGGCGGCCGAACCCGAGGGCCCGCGTCTGGTGCCGGTCGAGGCCTCGACCATTCCGTCGATCGCCGCCGCACCACCGGCACCGACGCCCGCCGCCGCCGCCGAGCCGGTCGCCGAAGCCGTACCGGACGTGCCGGCGACCGCGACGGTGTTGTCGCTCGACAAGTTCCGCAAGAAGCCCTGAGGACGCGCTCGCCGGAGGCCGCGATGGTCGAGATTCTGAGCCTCGCCAAGGCCCGCAAGGCGCGCGACCGCGCCGCCGAGCGTCGCACCGCCGAGGAGAATCGCGTCCGCTTCGGCCGTACCCGCGCCGAGCGCGACACGGCCGAGCGTGAATCCGCAGATGCCGCCCGCCGCCTCGACGGCCACCGCCGCGACGACGCCGGCGACGATCCGTCCGCCTGATCCGCCGCGGGAGACTCCCGATGGAAAAGCGCTCCATGACGATCGCCGGCCACCGCACCTCGGTGGCCCTCGAGCCGGAATATTGGCAGGTTCTCGAACGCATCGCCGCGGCCCGCGGCCGCACGCTGGCCACTCTGGTCGCCGAGATCGACGGCGCCCGCGCCCCCACCCGCAACCTCGCCTCGGCGATCCGCGTCGCGATCCTCACCGCCCCCGAACGCTGACGCATCGGTCGGCGCGTCGCCGTCAGCCGCCCCACAGGGCGAACAGCGGCGTCGAGACGAACGCCAGGACGACGATCAGGCCCCGACGCGCGCCCTTTGCGAACGGCGCCGGCAGGCGATCGAGGCCGATCACCACGGCGAAGGCGAAGACCGGCCAGACCCCTAGAAAATAGCGCGGCTGGGCCTCCGACAGGATTCCGGCGGCCCGGAAGTTCGACCAGCCGTGTAGGCCCACCAACGCCAGCACCACCGCGGTGGCGATCACCCCGGCGCGCGCGAGGTCACGGGTCCCGTCGTCCGCCCCACGCCCGCCGGGCAGCGCCGCGAGCGCCGACACGGCGAGGAGACCGAGCAGCGGCAGCACGTCGAGGCGGTGTTGGACGAAGGGGAAACGGGCGCCGAGCTCGTGGAAGAACCAGGCCGCGTAAATCCCGGGCGTGATCGCCGCCCGGGTGGCGTCGTCGGCGCGCAGGAACCAGTCGGGAAACGGATCGGGCAGCCACACCGGCGTGCCGAACTGCAACCACACCGCGGCGGTCGGCACCGCGCCGAGCACCGCGCCGGCGACGAGCCACGCCCCGGTGCGACCGAAGAAGGGCGCGTCACCGCGCCGGACCTCGAAGAGATGGGCGACGGCAAGGAAAGTGCCGGCCGCGACGAAGCCGTTGAGCTTGGTCCAGCCGATCGCCGCCAGCACCAGACCCGCGAGCAGCGGCCGGCGTCGCGACCCCGCCCAGGCCCACAGCAGCAGCCCGACTTCGGCGACCAGCAGATCGTCGTTGTTGACCAGAGCGCCCATCTTGGTGGTCTCCGACAGGCCGAAGACCAGGATCACCAGCAGGACCTTGGCCTCGCCGCCGACGAGCCGGGCGGCGAGCGTCCGGGCGGTCAGCGTCAGCCCGCCGATCACCAGGGCGACGTCGACGAGGCGCAGCGGCAGCGGATCTCGCGGGAAGGCGCGGGTCAGCGGCGTCATCAGCAGGTGATAGAGCGGCGGGTGGGCGAGATGGTTGGTCGCGGTCGTCCACGTGACGAGATCGGGCGCCAGCACCCGGTAGCTGCCATAGAGCGGGAACAGGGTCGGATGCTCGGCCAGCGCCACGGCGAAGGAATAGTGCTGGATCTCGTCGAAGAGATTGCCGATCGGCAACCGCCAAGCCCCGGCCAGCAGATGGACCGTGAACAGCGCCGCCCACACCGGCAGCACCATCGCGGCGGGATCGAAGGGCGCGGACGCCGGCGATCGATCGGCGACCATCGCGCGCCCTCGCCTCAGATCGGGGTGACGAAGGCGTCGACGACGCGTTTGCGCCCCGCCCGATCGAAGTCGATCGACAGTTTCTCGCCGTCGACCTCGGCGACCGTTCCGTTGCCGAACTTCTGATGGAAGATCCGGTCGCCGACCACGAACTTGGGCTCGGCGGTGGCGTGGCTCTTGGCGATCAGCGTGCCCTCGATCACCTTGGCGCGGCGATCGTGCAGCGGATTGCCCCAACGGTCGCGCGTCGGCGCCCGCTCCAACCGATCGTCGGCAAACCGCGGGCGGGCCGAATCGTCGAAACCGGAGCCGCGGCCGGGGGTGTCGCCGCCGAAGCCGGAGCCGCCGAGGCGTCCGTCCTTCTGCGATTGGGCGCGCTTCCAACCGGGCGTCGCATAGGTCGACCCGAAGGGTTCGGCCTGATCGAAGCGCGATCGCCCGTAGCCGCCGTAGCTCGACCCGCTCTGGCGGATCTCGACATGGGGCTCGGGCAGTTCGTCGAGGAAGCGCGAGGGGATCGACGACTGCCAGGTGCCGTGGATGCGGCGGTTGGTGGCGAACCACAGGGTGACGCGCTTCTTGGCTCGGGTCAGGCCGACATAGGCGAGGCGGCGCTCCTCCTCGAGGCCGGCGCGGCCGCCTTCGTCGAGCGAGCGCTGGTGGGGGAACAGCCCCTCTTCCCAGCCGGGCAGGAACACGCTGTCGAACTCCAGACCTTTTGCCGCGTGCAGCGTCATCAGATTGACCGCATCGAGGCTGGCGTCGGCCTCGGTGTCCATCACCAGGGAGACGTGTTCGAGGAACGCCGGCAGGCTGTCGTAGGCCTCCATCGAGCGCAGCAGTTCCTTGAGGTTCTCCAGCCGCCCCGGGGCATCGGCCGATTTGTCGTTCTGCCACATCTCGGTGTAGCCGGACTCGTCGAGGATGATCCCGGCGAGTTCGGTGTGCGACATCGCGTCGAGCTGGTCGCGCCAGCGCGCGAAGTTCTGTACCAGGGTCTTGAGCGCGCCGCGGGCCTTGGGCTTCAGTTCCTCGGTCTCGACCATGCGGCCGGCGGCGGCGAGCATCGGCACGCCCTGGAGGCGCGAGAAGGCGTGGATCTGCTGGAGGGTGGCGTCGCCGAGCCCCCGCTTCGGGGTGTTGACGATGCGCTCGAAGGCGAGGTCGTCGGCGACCTGGCAGGTCACCCGGAAATAGGCCAGCGCATCGCGGATCTCGGCGCGCTCGTAGAAGCGCGGGCCGCCGATCACCCGATAGGGCAGACCGAGGGTGACGAAACGGTCTTCGAACTCGCGCATCTGGAACGAGGCGCGCACCAGGATGGCGATCTCGTCGAGGCGGTGGCCCTGCCGCTGCAGCGCCTCGATCTCGTCGCCGATCGAGCGGGCCTCTTCCTCCGAATCCCAGGCATTGGCCACCACCACCTTGGCGGCGTCGGGGTCGTCGCGCTCGGTGAACAGCGTCTTGCCCAGCCGCCCCTCGTTGTGGGCGATCAGGTGCGAGGCGGAGGCGAGGATGTGGGTGGTCGAGCGGTAGTTGCGCTCCAGACGGATCACCGCGGCGCCGGGGAAATCGTGCTCGAAGCGCAGGATGTTGTCGACCTCGGCGCCGCGCCAGCCGTAGATCGACTGGTCGTCGTCGCCGACGCAGCAGACGTTGCGGGTGCCGACGGCGAGCAGGCGCAGCCACAGATACTGCGCGACGTTGGTGTCCTGATACTCGTCGACCAGGATGTAGCGGAAGCGGCGCTGCCAGTCGGCGAGCACGTCGGGGCGGTCGCGCCAGATCTTGACGACATGCAGCAGCAGGTCGCCGAAGTCGCAGGCGTTGAGCGTCACCAGACGGTTCTGATAGGCGCGGTAGAGATCGCCGCCCTTGCCGCCGCCGAAGGCGCGGGCCTCGAGCGGCGGCACCTGATCGGGGGTCAGGCCCTTGTTCTTCCAGCCGTCGAGGAAGCTCGCGAACTGGCGAGCGGGCCAGCGCTTCTCGTCGATGCCTTCGGCCTGGATGACCTGTTTGATCAGCCGCAGCTGGTCGTCCATGTCGAGAATGGTGAAGTCGGAGCGCAGGCCGACCAGTTCGGCGTGGCGGCGCAGGATGCGGGTGCCGATGGCGTGGAAAGTGCCCAGCCACGGCATGCCCTCGACCGCCGACCCGACCAGCCGGCCGATCCGCTCCTTCATCTCGCGCGCCGCCTTGTTGGTGAAGGTGACGGCGAGGATCTCGCCCGGCCGGGCGCGTCCGGTGGCGAGGATATGGGCGATGCGGGTGGTCAGTACCCGGGTCTTGCCGGTACCGGCGCCGGCCAGCACCAGGACCGGCCCTTCGGTGGTGACGATCGCCCGCGCCTGTTCCGGATTGAGCCCGGCGAGATAGTCGCGCTCGGCCTCGACCGGCGAGCCGGCCGCGGCGGCGCGCGCCGCGATGCCGCCCGGGCGGTGCGGGGCGAGCGGGGCGGGGTCGTTCGGCCGGCGCGAGAGTGGGGCGTCGTCCGGATCGAAGGCATCGGTCATCGCGGCGGGGGCTCGGATTGGCAGGGGATCGACACCGGACGGCCGCCCGGCTGATTCTCCCTTCGTTCACCCCCGACTATATCAGGGATGGCGCCACATTGCGGCAGAGGCGGCGCGCGGGCGATCGCGAGGGCCACGGGCCGGTGCGCCCTCCCCTCGCCTGTCGACGGCGGCCGGGGCGGCGCACCGCCCCTCGATTGGACAAAAAAAGACCGCTGGGCGTGCCAGCGGTCCAAGTCTTAGGGAGGAAACGCCCAAGGAGGGCCACCACCCCGAGGGGTGATGAGACTTTAGTAGTAGTCGATTGTGGCCAAATTGTGCCGGCCCGCAAGAACATGCGTTTCAGCGGCGGATTCCGCCGAAACCGCGGGGGGCCGGTCGTTCGGCGCGCGGTCGCCCCCGCCGACGCGCCCGCCTGCCACCGCGGCGCGACGCCAACCTGCGGCCAAAAATCTACTTCGGCGTGTATGAAAAAGTTCGACCCACTCGGCGGGAAATGCTTGGCCGGTGGCCGGCAATTCGTCCCCCCGCAGAGCGACGACGCGTCAATCGGTGGCATGAGACTTGATGAAATCGCAATGTATACGAACAATGATCCATCATGAAACGAAAGTCTTGTTCGGCGGAATCTTAGGTCGTTAAGTCTGCGTTAACCATGTTGATGTCTCCTGAAGTCTGAAACTGGAGCCCTCGACATGGTGTCGTCATTCTCGAATCTCAGCCTGCGCCTGCAGGTCGGCGCCATCGTCCTGGTCGTGCTGGCCGGTCTCGGGGTCGTCGGGGCGGTCTACCTCGACGGCCGGTCGCGCCAGACGGCGAGCCTCGGCGAGGCCGCGGTGGCGTCGGCGCTCGATGCCCGGGCGCAGACCCTGGAGATCGACCTCCTCCAGATGCGCCGGGCCGAGAAGAACTTCATCATCCGCTCCGATGCTGCCTATGCGCGGGAGAATGCGACGATCCGGGCCCGGGCCGAGGAGAATCTGGCCGGTCTGGTGCGCGAACTCGGCAACGGCCGCCATGCGGTGGTGGCCCCCAAGGTCGAGACCATCGTCAAGGGCGTGAAGGCCTACGGCACCGCCTTCGAGACCCTCGTGGCGGCGCGCGGGCGCCTCGGGCTCGATCCCAACGCCGGGCTGGAGGGGAGCCTGCGCAAGGCCGCACACGAGGTCGAGGCGCAACTCGAGAGCTTCGACGACCTCGCCCTGAAGGTGCAGCTGCTGCAGATGCGCCGCTCCGAGAAGGACTACATGCTGCGGCACGACCCGAAGATCGTCGAGCTCTTCGCCTCCCAGGCCAAGGCCTTCGAGGCGCGCCTGATGGCGGTCGATGCGCCCTTGGCGACCCGCACCGCGATCACCCAGGCGGTCGACCTCTACCGCCGCAGCGTCCTCGCCTGGATCGACGGCGATCACGAGATGGCGGTCGCCGAAAAGGCGATGCAACAGACCCATCGCGCCATGGAACCGGTGATCGACGACGTCGAGAAGACCGTCCAGGCGATCGCCGCCGCGGCCAAGGCCGACGCCGACGCGACCACCGCGGCGACCGATCGCAGCCTCCTGTGGACCTTCGCGGCGATCGTCGCGGCCCTGGTGGTCGCGTCCGCCGCGATCGGGCGGGCGATCTCCAAGCCGATCGGCACCATGACCGAGGTCATGACGCGGCTCGCCGACGGCGATCTCGAGGTGGCGGTGGCCGGGCGCGAGAAGACCAACGAGATCGGTCGCATGGCGCGGGCGGTCGAGATCTTCCGCGACAACGCCCGCGAACAGCGGCGGCTGGAGGCGGCCCAGGCCGGCGAGGCGGCGCGGGTGGCGGCGGAACGGCGGCGCGCGATGATGGACCTCGCCGACGCCTTCGAACGGCAGGTCGGCGGCGTGGTGTCGATGGTGTCGTCGGCGGCGACCGAACTCGAGACCGCGGCACAGAGCCTGTCGGCCTCGGCCGAAGAGGCCTCGACCCAGTCGACGGCGGTGGCGAGCGCGTCGGAAGAGGCGAGCGCCAACGTCCAGAGCGTCGCGGCCTCGACCGAAGAACTCGCCACCACGGTGCGCGAGGTCGGCCGTCAGGTCGAGCGCTCGGCGTCGATCGCCGGCCGGGCGATGACCGAGGCGACCGAAGCGACCACCCGCGTCCACGGCCTGTCCGGCGCGGCCGAACGGATCGGCTCGATCGTCCAGCTGATCGCCGAGATCGCCGGCAAGACCAATCTGCTGGCGCTCAATGCGACGATCGAGGCGGCGCGGGCCGGCGAAGCCGGGCGCGGCTTCGCGGTGGTGGCCGCCGAGGTCAAGGGGCTGGCCGATCAGACCGCCAAGGCGACGGCGCAGATCGGCACCCAGGTCGACGCGATCCAGGCTTCGACCGGCGAAGCGGCGACGGCGATCGGCGGGATCGGACGGACCATCGAGACGATGAACACCATCGCCGGCACCATCGCCGCGGCGGTCGAGGAACAGGGCGCGGCGACCCAGGAGATCGCCCGCAATGTAGCCCAGGCGGCGCGCGGCGCCTCGGAAGTCTCTTCCAACATCGCCGGCGTCAGCGATGCCTCGGCGTCGTCCAGCGCCGGGGCGGCCCAAGTCCTGGCCGCGGCGCAGGATCTGGGGCGCCAGTCCGAAGCGCTGCGCGGCGCGGTCGGGACCTTCCTCGCCGACGTCCGGGCGGCCTGACCGCCGCGCCCGGCGGGTCGCCGCGCGCATCGCCCCCGCGGCCGGGGCGAACCGAGACGCCGACGGACGATCGCCGGCGGTCGCCGTTCCGCAGCACCGTCGTCGCGTGAGGCGCGACGACTTTCCGCGTCGTCGACCGAGCCCGACCGTCGCCACCCGCCGCAAACCGTCCCCTTGGACGTTTCGCGCAGCGCGAATTCCCGCGGTCTACGCTCCAGGGCGCCGCCCATTCGGTCGAAGTCTCGATGGAACCCACGGCCCATACCGACCGTGCCGTCCTTTCCCTCAGCGACATCGCGCGACGCCCGTTCGACATCGCGGAAAGTATTTCGCTTGTCACGGCACGACGACCAACGTCAACCTCGTTTAATTTCGAGACATACGGACTATCAGACAGTTTTGCTTACGCAAATCAGGAAGATTTAACGCCCAATTCTGTAGAAATGAACGCTACGGTAGGGGGCCTCCAATAAGCGCATTAGATTTTCAAATCTCGGATTGCGGATTCAGGTCGCGACGATCGTCGGCGTGGCGCTGGTCAGTCTAGTGGTGATCGGCGCGGTCCATGTCGACGGACGGCGACAGCAGGACCTGATGCTCGCCGAATTGGATGCGGCGGTCGATTTCGCCGACCACATGCAGACCCTGGAGATCGACCTGTCGCAGATGCGGCTGGCGGAGAAGACCTTCCTGGCGCAACTGGACGCGAGCCAGGTCCGCCGGCACGTCGAGATCCGCCAGCGGGTGGCCGCCAGCCTCGCCGGGATGGAAGCCGACGTCGGCAGCGGCCGTCGCCGCGATCTCGCACCGGCGATCGCCACGATCGCCGCCGGGGTGAAGGCCTATTACGCGACCTTCGATCAGTTGGTCGCAGCGCGCACCCGGCTCGGCCTCGATCCCGATTCCGGCCTCGAAGGCGAGCTGCGGCGCAACGCCCACGACATCGAAGCGGCGGCCGCCGGCCTCGACGATCCGCGCGCCGAAGCGCTGCTGCTGCAGATGCGGCGGCAGGAGAAGGATTACATGCTGCGCCACGACGGCAAGTACGTCGACGACTTCAAGGCGCGGGCGAAGGCGTTCCGCAGCCTGACGGCGACGCTGGACATGCCGGCGACGGTGCGGGCCGGCATCGAGCGGGCCGCGACCACCTACGAGGCCGGCTTCCTCGCCTGGGTCGACGGCGACCGGGCGATCGCCGCCGCGGAAAAGTCGATGATGCAGGTGCACGGCGAGTTGCTGCCGGTGATCGACGCCGCCGAGAAGAGCGTCGCCCGCCAAGCCGAGGTGGCCAAGGCCGAAGCCGCCGCGCGGACGGCCGCGACCGAGCGCCTGATGCTGATCGTCTTTGGCGCGGTCGCCGTCCTGCTCGCCGGGCTGTCGCTGATGATCGGCCGGGCGATCGCCGGACCGATCGGCGCCATGACCGGGGCGATGGACCGGCTCGCCGGCGGCGACCTCGACGTGGTCGTGCCGGGCGGCGACAAGACCAACGAGATCGGCCACATGGCCAAGGCGGTGGCGGTGTTCCGCGACAACGCCCGCGAACGCCGGCGCCTCGAGGCGGAACGGGCGGGCGAGGTCAGCCGCGCCGCGGCCGAACGGCGTCGCGTCATGATGGAACTCGCCGATACCTTCGAACGCCAGGTCGGCGGGGTGGTGGCGACGGTCTCGGAGGCCGCGAGCCAGCTCGAAACGGCGGCGCAGACGCTGGCCGGGTCCGCCGATGCGGCCTCGGCCCAATCGATCGCCGTGGCCGGAGCTTCGGAAGAGGCGACCGCCAACGTCCAGAGCGTCGCGGCCTCGACCGAGGAACTCGCCACCACGGTGCGCGAGGTCGGCCGTCAGGTCGAGACGTCGGCGTCGATCGCCGGTCAGGCGATGACCGAAGCCTCGGAGGCGACGACCCGCGTCCACGGCCTGTCGGGTGCCGCCGAACGCATCGGCTCGATCGTCCAATTGATCGCCGAGATCGCCGGCAAGACCAATCTGCTCGCCCTCAATGCGACGATCGAGGCGGCGCGGGCCGGTGACGCCGGGCGCGGCTTCGCGGTGGTGGCCGCCGAGGTCAAGGGGCTGGCCGACCAGACCGCCAAGGCGACGGCGCAGATCGGCACCCAGGTCGAGGCGATCCAGACCTCGACCGGCGAGGCGGCGGCGGCGATCGCCGGGATCGGCCGCACCATCGAGACGATGAACGCCATCGCCGGAACCATCGCCGCGGCGGTGGAGGAACAGAGCGCGGCGACCCGGGAGATCGCCACCAATCTCTCCCAGGCGGCGCGCGGCGCCTCGGATGTCTCGGTCAACATCGAGGGGGTCAGCGCGGCGACCGCCGGCTCCAGCGCCGCATCCGCCCAGGTGCTGTCGTCGGCCCGCGACCTGACGCATCAGGCGGAGACCCTGCGCAGCGCGGTCGGCCGCTTCCTGTCCGACGTGCGGGCGGCCTGAAAACCGGCCGGCGGCGCCGTCCGCCGGCCCCGAACCGGCGAAATTCCAAAAAAAGACCGCTGGGTTTGCCAGCGGTCCAAGTCTTAGGGAGGAAACGCCCAAAGAGGGCCATCACCCCGAAGGGCGATGCGACCAAAGTAGTAAGTGATTGTGTCGATATTGTGCCCGAGATTCGAAATCGTGCCGTTTCGATGCAGATTCATCGGACGTCTGATGAGCGTGTCGGCCGGCGCCTGCAGCGACCGCAGAGCAGGATCCGCCGACTCCGGCTTGACCCTTCCGACCCCCCGTGATTGATCGCGCGAGCACGGGCCGGCCTTCGCCGCGCCGACCGTCGAGGGGGGCGGCATGAGCGAATCCCGCGGGCCGGGCCGAGCGGCATTGCAGTGGGCGGGGTTGGTCGGGTTGTCGGCGCTGGTCGCGACGCTGCTCGAGGAAGCCCACCTGCCGGCCGCCTTCATGCTCGGGCCGCTGATCTCCGGGCTCGTCGTACGTCTCTCGGGCTTCGAGCTGCGCGTGCCGCGAATCGCCTATCTGATGGCGCAATGCGTCATCGGCGGCATGATCGGCGCCGTCCTGACCCCGGCGATCATCCACACCTTCACCTCGGAATGGCCGCTGCTGCTCGCCACGGTCGGCGCCGTGGTGGCGGTGTCGAGCCTGTCGGGCTGGGGCCTGTCGCGCGGCGGCATCGTGCCCGGCACCACCGGCGTGTGGGGGTCGTCGCCCGGCGCGGCCTCGGCGATGGTGATCCTGGCGGAGGCCAACGGCGCCGACGCCCGCCTCGTCGCCTTCATGCAGTATCTGCGGGTGCTGTTCGTCGCCTCGGCGGCCTCGGTGGTGGCGGCGATCTGGATCGGCGACATGGCGCGCACCCCCTTCGTGCTGTTCCCCCTGCCCCATTGGCCGCTGCTGGCGACCACCGTCGCGGTGGTCGGCGGCTGCGGCGCGCTCGGCATCCTGTCGCGCGTTCCCTCGGGGGCGATGCTGGCGCCGATGTTCGGCACGGCGATCCTCCACGGCACCGGGATGGCCAATTTCGAACTGCCGCCGAGCCTGCTGATTCTCGCCTATGCGATGCTCGGCTGGACCATCGGCCTCGGCTTCACCCGCGCCGCCCTCGGCCATGCCTGGCACGCCCTGCCGTGGATCGTCGCCTCGATCGTCGTGCTGATGGTGTTCTGCGGCGGGCTGTCGGTGGTTCTGGTGCACTTCCTCGGCATCGACCCGCTCACCGCCTATCTCGCCACCAGCCCCGGCGGGCTCGACACGGTGGCGATCATCGCCGCATCGACCCCGGTCGACGTCGGCTTCGTGATGGCCATGCAGGCGGTGCGCTTCTTCGTGCTGATCTTGATCGGCCCGAGCCTGTCGCGCTGGGTGGCGGCCCACATCGGCCGCGCCTGAGCCGAGGGTGACCTCGCTTCGCCCGGCCGACCTCTGCTAGGGTCGCCGCCCGTCGGACCGGTCCGACGCGCGACGAGAGGGCGACATGGGCGAAGGCACGACGCAGCACCGCAACGACGCAGGCATCGCCACGGCGATCGGTATCCTCGCCCAACGGTTCGGCGAACGGCTGTCGACCGCGCCGTCGATGCGGGAGCAGCACGGCCATACCCTGACCTGGCTCGCCAATCAGCCGCCCGACGCGGTGGTGTTCGTGCGGTCCGAGGACGAGGTCCGCGACGCGGTGCGGATCTGCGCCGATCACGGAGCACCGATCATCCCCTTCGGCGCCGGCACCTCGCTCGAGGGCCACCTCAACGCCCCCTCCGGCGGCATCTCGATCGATCTCTCCGCTCTCGACCAGATCGTCGCGGTCCATGCCGAGGACCTCGACGTGGTGGTCCAGCCGGGTATCCGCCGCAAGACCCTGAACGACCAGTTGCGGGACACCGGCCTGTTCTTCCCGATCGATCCAGGCGCCGATGCGACGCTGGGCGGCATGGCCGCGACCCGCGCCTCGGGCACCAACGCGGTGCGCTACGGCACGATGAAGGACAACGTCCTGGCACTTCGGGTGGTCGATGCCCGCGGCGAGGTGGTGACGACCTCGCGCCGCGCCCGCAAGTCCTCGACCGGCTACGACCTGACCCGGCTCTACGTCGGCTCCGAGGGCACGCTCGGGATCATCACCGAGCTGACGCTGCGCCTGCACGGCCTTCCCGAGGCGATCTCGGCCGGCATCTGCCCCTTCGCCAGTGTCGCCGCGGCGGCGGAGGCGGTGATCCTGACCATCCAGTCGGGAATCCCGGTGGCGCGCATCGAGTTGCTCGACGAGGTGCAGGTGCGCGCCTGCAACGCCTATTCCAAGCTGACCCTGCCCGAGACGCCGCTGCTGCTGGTCGAGTTCCACGGCACCGAGGCGGGGGTCGCCGAACAGGCGGCGCGCTTCGGCGAGATCGCCGAGGACCTCGGCGGCGGGCCCTTCACCTGGACCACCAGGGCCGAGGAGCGCACCCGCCTGTGGACGGCGCGCCACGACGCCTATTGGGCCGGGTTGGCACTGCGGCCCGGCTGCACCTCGTTCTCCACCGACGTCTGCGTGCCGATCTCGCGGCTCGCCGCCTGCATCGCCGAGACCAAGGCCGACCTCGAAGCGACCGGCCTGATCGGCCCGATCGTCGGTCACGTCGGCGACGGCAATTTCCACGTCCTGCCGCTGTTCGACCCCGCCGACGCCGCCGAAGTGGCCAAGGTCAAGGCCTTCGTCGGGCGGGTGGTCGAGCGGGCGCTGGCGATGGAGGGCACCGCCTCGGGCGAACACGGGGTCGGCCAAGGCAAGATGAAATATCTCGCCGCCGAACACGGCGACGCGGCGATGGCGACGATGGCGGCGATCAAACGGGCGCTCGATCCGCAGGGCCTGTTCAATCCCGGCAAGATCGTCGCGCCGTGACGGAACCCGCGGCGGCGGCAATGCGTCACGGTACCGTCGCGATCGGCGCGGCGAATTGACCGAAGGCTCGAATTCCTGCGGCATTCGCCGTATCGTCGGGCGACGGGCGGCAGCGACACCGCGGAAACCGGAGGCGCAGGCGTGAATTCGCTCTACATCGGCGTCGGCGTGACCATCATCGTCGTGTTGCTCACGGCCCTGATCGGTCCGTTCTTCATCGATTGGACGGCGCATCGCGATCTCTTCGAACGCGAGATCGGACGAATCGTCGGCGCCCAGACGCGCATCCTCGGCGACGTCGAGGCGCGGCTCTTGCCGAGCCCGCGCCTGCGCTTCGCCGACGTGGTGATCGGCCCGGTCGACACGCCGCTGCTGCGCATCGGCCGGTTCGAGCTCGACCTCGAGGCCGCGCCGCTGATCAAAGGCGAGATCCGGGTCGCCGAGACGCGGCTCGAGCGCCCCGCCGTCGACATCGCCATCGCCGCCGACGGCCGCCCGGTGCTGCCGGCCGCCCAGGGCCTCGGCGGCCTCGGTGCGGCCTCGGTCGACCTGATCGAGATCTCCGACGGGCGCTTCACCCTCTCCGACCTGCGCTCGGGCGAGCGCTACGAAGTGTCGCGGATCGCCGCCACCGGCGCGACCGCGAGCCTCGCCGGCCCGTGGAAATTCGACGGCGGCGCGGTGGTCGGCAGCCGGGCGGTGGCCTTCCGGTTGGCCGCGGCGGCGGCCGGCGACGGTGGCCTCGGGCTCAAGATCCAGGCCGGCGCCGCCGACGATCCGGCCAGCGCCGCCCTCGACGCGGTGGTGCGGATCGGCGAGCGCGGGCTGACCCTGACGGGATCGCTGACCGCGGAGCGGCGCGAAGCACTGGCCGGCGTGCCGGCGGCGCTCGGCGGCGGCTTCTTCCATCTCGATGCCCAGATCGCCGGCACTCCGGACGCGATCGAGGCGACCGGGATCGCCCTGGCGGTGGGGCCGGAGGAGAAGGCCGCCCAGTTCACCGGCGACGGCCGGGTGACGCTCGGCCGGACGCCGCGCCTCGAGGCCCGGCTCGCCGCCAAGCAGATCGACCTCGATCGGCTCGCCGCCCGCGAGGACACGCCGCGAGCCGATCCGGCGCGGCTGATCGGCGACCTGATCACCGGGCTCTCCGGCCTCGGCGAGGGCACCGCGGCGACCCGCCTGCGCCTCGACGTCCAGGGTCTGGTGATCGGCGGCGGCGTGGTCCAGGAACTCGGCGCCGAAGTCGTCGGCCGCCCCGGCGGCTTGGCGCTCGAAAAGCTCGAGGCGCGGCTGCCCGGCCGCGCCCGGCTCGATCTCTCCGGCCGGGTCGCGACCGCCGGCGGTCCGCGTTTCGAAGGACGCGCCGAGCTTTCGGCCGAACAGCCGGCGCTGCTCGCCGCATGGTGGCGCGGCCGGCCGATCCCCGGCGAGCGCTTCGATCCGGTGTCGCTGGCCGGCGAGGTGGCGATCGCCGCCGATCGGCTGAGCGGCGAAGGTCTCGCCCTCAAGGTCGGCACGGCGACGGCGCGCGGCCGCTTCGGTTGGACCCGCGGCGCGGCGCTGAGCATCGCGGCGAGCGCCGATCGCCTGGAGTTCGATCAGTTGGCCCGACTCGGGCGGCTGTTCTTCGACGAGGACGGGGCCGGCCGGCCGGCGGCGCTGGAGGTCGACCTCGACGCCGGCGCGCTGGTGGTCGGCGGCATCGCCGCCCGCACCGTCGGCATCCGCGCCCGCGCCTCCGACGAGACCCTGGCGATCGACCGCCTGTCGGTGGCCGATTTCGCCGGCGCTCGCCTCGAAGGGTCCGGCCGTATCGACCGCCCGACCACCGTGCCCGACGGCTCGATCGACCTGACCATCGTCGCGGCGCGGCCGGAAGCGGCGGTGCGCGCCGTCGCCGGGCTGTTCGGCGACGCCGCCCTGGTCGACCGCGCGGTCGGCATCGCCGCCCTCGCCGCGCCGCTCGATCTGCGCCTCAAACTCGCCGGCCGAGCCTCGGGCAACGCCGCCAGCGACGTCGCCTTCACCGCCGAGGGGCGAGCGGCGGGCGCCACACTCGCCGTCGACGGGCGCTACGCCGGCCGCATCGACGATCCGGTTCATGCCACGGTCAAGGCCCGCGCCAGCCTCGACGGCGCGGCGCCGACCGGGGCGCTGGCCCGCGCGCTCGGGCCGGTCGGTGCCAAGGGACGGATCGCCGTCGCGGTCACCGCGGACGGCGTCGCCGCCGGCGAGGGGCTGACGATCGACGCCTCGGCCTCGCTCGGGGCCGGGCGAATCGCCACCGGCGGGCGGCTGCGGATCGCCGACGGCGGCGTCGAGATCCTCGACGGCCGGGCGTCGGTCGCCTCGCCCGACGCCACCGGGCTCGCGGCGCTCGCCGGGCGGCCACTGCTCGCCATCGAACGCCGCCTGCCGCTCGACGTGAGCCTGAAGCTCGCCGGGGTGTGGCCGAAGCTGGCGATCTCCGATCTCGCCGGCCGCATCGACGCGGCGGCGGTTCGGGCCTCGGGCACCGTCGACCTCGGGCGCAGGCCGGCGGCGGTCGCAGGAAGCATCGAACTCGACCGGGTCGACGTCGCGACGCTCGCCGGGCTGGTGCTCGGCGAAGGCGCCTCGGCCGACGGCGGCGCGGGCGGCGCGGTGTGGTCGGACGCGGCTCTGGCCGAGCCGGCCTTCGCCGGAATCGCCGATCTCGCGGTGACCGTCGCCGCCGGGCGAGCGGCGCTGAGCGACACGGTGGCGCTCGACCATCTGCGCTTCGCCCTCGACGCGCGCGCCGGGCGGACGCGGATCCGCGATCTCGCGGCGGGCTTCGCCGGCGGGACCTTCGCCGGCGAGATCGCCGTCGACCGCGACGAGCGCAGCGGCACGCGCATCGACGGGCGGGCTTCGCTTTCCGGCGTGTCGCTGGAAGAGATCGGCTGGCGCAACGGCGATCGGCCGGTCGCCTCGGGCCGGATCGGCGGCGACGCGACCTTCGCCACCACCGGGCGCTCGGCGGCGGCGATGGTCGCCGGGCTCTCCGGCCAGGGCAATCTGCGCCTCGACGGGGTGCGGGTCGCCGGGATCGGCATCGACGCCCTGTCGGCGACGGCGGTGGCCGCCGATTCCGGGGCGGCGACCACGCCCGACGAGATCGAAAAGGTGTTTCGGGCGCGGATGGCGGCGAGCGCCACCCAGATCGAACGCGCGGAGGCGCCCTTCGCGATGGAGGCGGGGGTGGCGCGCAGCGGCCGCATCGCCGTCGAGACGCCGGCGGCGCGGATCTCCGGGCGGATGGCGGTCGATCTGCCGCGCGGCGCTCTCGACGCCGACTGGACCCTGGAGCCGCTCGGCAAGGCGGCGGAAGGCACCCGCACGCCGATCTCCAAGGCGACGCCCTCGGCCGGCATCACCCTGCGTGGGCCGATCGATCGGCCGCAGGTACGCTTCGACGTGGCGCCGCTCGCCGCCTATCTGACCCTGCGCAGTTTCGAACGCGACATCGACCGGGTCGAGACGCTGCAGCAGGACATCGTCGAGCGCCAGCGCTTCGCCCGCGAACGCCGCCGGCTCGAGGAGATCCGCCAGGAGGAGGAGCGCGCCCGCAAGGCCCAGGAAGCCGAGACCTTGCGCCGGGCACAGGAGGCGGAAGCCGCGCGTCGCGCCGAAGCCCAGCGCCGTGCCCAGGAGGCCGAGGCCGCCCGCCGGGCCGCCCAGGCTCCGCCACCGCCCGCGCCGGCGCCCGTCGCGCCGCCCCCGGCCCCGATTGCTCCGGCGCCCGCACCCATCGTCGCCCCGGCCCCGATCGCGGTGCCGCCGACCTCGCCGGCATCGGCTGCACCGAACCCGCCCGTCCCGTCGCCGGCGGCGTCGCCCGCACCGAACCTGCCGCCACCGGCCGTGACGGCGCCACTCGCCCCGACCCCGACGGTCGCAGCGCCCGCGTCCGACGGCGCGGTTCCGACGCCGCCGAGCGCCGCGCCCGCGCCGATCGCGGGATCTCCGACCGCCCCGTCGCCGGTCGCCGCCGCCCCGCCGCCGGCCGAGCCGCCGCCGTTGCCGCCGATGATCCGGATCGCCCCGGCGCCGTCGATCCTCGGCAGTGGCGCCGCCGGATCGGGCGGCAGCACCGGCGCGCCGATGACCATCCTGCCGCCGGGCGTCCAACCGCCGCCGTGAAGTCGCGAGAGGGACGGGGCGCGGCGACGGATCGTGAGGACGGAGGCGCCACGCGCGCCCGTCGCCGCCCCCTGCGCACTGACCCGATTCGCTTCCCTACGGATCGCACTCTCCCGTCGCTCCCGGCGAGCGCAGCGAGGGAAGGGAGCCCAGCTCCTCGATGACCAACTGAAATTACGATGGATCCCCTTCCCGGCGCGGGCCGCGCCGCCGGGGATGACGGCCGTGGGTGGGCAACCTCCCGGGGGTCCGTTCGAGCGCACCGAAGCCCCCCGGACGGAAGACACGACGGCCCCTCGCGCGAGCGGACAAGCCGCCCGGCTTGACTTTTCCCGCCCGCTGCCGCTCCTCGGCGGCGTCCGTTCAGCCCTCGAGGTCGCCCGTGCCCACCCATGTCTGGCGTCTCACCACGACGCGCACCCTCGCCGTCCGCATCGCCGACGCGCTGACCGACGGCGAGATCTTCGTCGACGCCGATGCCGGCGGTGCCTTCGATCTCGGCGACGGCACCTGGGCGATCGAAGCCTATTTCCCGGAAGCCGTCGATCCGACCGACCTCGCCGAGGCCCTGGTCGAGCTGATCGTCGGCGAAGGTCTCGCCGCAGTGGGGCCCGCCCGCGAGCTCCTCGCCCGAGCCAATCAGCGCCCGCTCGGCCCCGCCGACTGGACCGAGATCGGCCTCGACGCCCTGCCGCCGATCGCCGCCGGGCGGTTTCGGGTGTTCGGCGAACACAACCGACCGCCCACCCTGCGCCGCGCCGATCTGCTGATCGAAGCCTCGACCGCCTTCGGCTCGGGCGATCACGCCTCGACCCAACTGTCGCTCGCCGGGCTCGACGCCCATCTCGCCGCCCACCCGACGACCCGCGTCCTCGATCTCGGCACCGGCACCGGCATCCTCGGGCTGGCGGTGGCCCGGGTGCGTCCCGCCACGCAGATCCTCGCCTCCGACGTCGCATCGGTCGCGGTGCTCACCGCGGAGCGCAATCGCCGGATCAACGGCGTCGGCGACCGCTTCCGGGCGATCCTCGCCGACGGCCTCGCCGATCCACGCATCCGCGCCGCCGCGCCCTTCGATCTGGTGCTCGCCAACATCCTGCCCGATCCGCTGTGCCGTTTCGCCGGCCCCCTGGTGCCGCTGATGGCGCCGGGCGCCGCCCTGATCGTCGCCGGGCTCAGAGTCGGCGAACAGGCCCGCCTGGAATCGGCCTACCGCGCCCGGGGCTTGCATCTGGTCGCCCGCCGGTCGATCAAGGAATGGGCCTCGCTGACCTTCCGCCGCCCCTGAGCCGCCCCTTCGGAGAATTTGCCATGCCCGCCGTCCAGGTGCGTCTCGTCGCCGAAGGCCCCGAATCCGAACGCCTCGAGCGCCTGCTCGGCGAAGCCTTCGAACTCGACGGCTATCCGGTCACCCGCGAGGAGACCGTCGCCTATTCCGAGATCTGGACCGTCGACGCGCTGATCTTCGATGCCGACGACGAGGCGGACGCCGTCGCCCGAGTGCGCGAGGCGCTCGGCGCCGAAGCCGAGGACCACGCACTCACCACCACCGTTCTCGATCTCGACGCCAATTGGGTGGCGATGAGCGAGGAGATCCGCCACCCGGTCGCCGCCGGCCGCTTCTTCGTGCACGGCAGCCACGATCGCCATCGCCGCCCGCCGAACGGCGTGGCGATCGAAATCGACGCCGAGATGGCCTTCGGTACCGGCCATCACGCCACCACCTGGGCCTGCCTCGCCGCCCTCGACGCGCTGCTCAAGCGGCGCAGCTACGCCCGCCCGCTCGATCTCGGCACCGGCACCGGCGTGCTGGCGATCGCGCTCGCCCGCGTCCTCCACGTGCCGATCGTCGCCACCGACATCGATCCGGTCGCCGTCGCCATTGCCCGCGCCAATGCCCATCTGAACGGCGTCGGCCGCGAGATCCGCGCCGTGGTCGCCGACGGCATGAAGGCCCGGCTCCTCGCCGAGGAGGCGCCCTACGATCTGGTGGTCGCCAACATCCTGGCGGGACCGCTGACCCGCCTCGCAGCCCCGGTGGCGCGCAGCCTCTCCTATGACGCCACCGTCGTGCTGTCGGGCCTGCGGACCATCGAACGCGGCCGCGTGCTCGCCGCCTGGGCGGCCTGCGGCCTGCATTTCGTGGGCGAGGTCGAACGCGACGGCTGGCTCGCCCTGGTGCTGGCCAACGGCCGCCGCTGACCGGCGAACCACCTTCGGATCGGACCGTCGCGCCGCCGCCGCCCGGCGGGCGGACGCCGCCACCCGCGGGGATCCCGGGTGGCGGCCCCGCGCCGCGTCAATGGGCGAGTTGCGCCATCGTCTCGTTGTAGTCGCGGATGCCGTCGAGAACGTCCCACGCCGCGAACACCACCGGGAAGGCCTTGCCGACGATCTTGTAACCGGTCGCCAGACGCGACGCCTGGGTGAGCACCCCTTGCTGGCGGGCGGCCTGTTCGGTCGAGGCCCGCAGGATGCCCTGGGACTTGCGGATCGCCGCCCGGCGCAGGCCCTCCAGGCCGAGGCGCTCGGAATGCTGGCGGATCAGCCCTTCGGCCGACTTGATGATCTGTTCGGCCTTGCTGGCGTGTTGCAGCGCAAGGTGGCCACCGTATTCGGACGCCCGCCCGCCGAGCTCCGAGGTCACGCCCTTGCCGGCTTCGAAGGACACCGCCGCCACCGACGCCGAGGTGGCGTCCTCCCAGGTCTTGACCAGCGCCTTGCCCATCGAAAAACCGGTCGACACCGCGCCGTAGGCGAGGCCGGACGCCCCCGGGCTCAGCCCCCAGACGCAGAGCGCCGAGACCCCGCCGCCTTCGGCGGCGATCGCCGCGAGCGCCATCGGCGCCCCGAGACCGATCGCGGCGATCCCCACCGTGGCGGCGAGTTCGATCATCGCCATGTTGGCGATGCCGCCCTCCAGCTCGGCGACCACCATCCGGTTGATCTCGGTCGTGTCCCGTCCCATCGCCAGGAAAGCATCGTGGGCGAACTTGCGTTCGCGCCGCGCCCAATCGACGTAGGCATGCGCGGCCTTCGGTCCATGTCCGTTCAATTCGTCGATCCAGCGGAACATGAACTGCTGGTGGAGATGGTCGATCGCGTCCTGAATCTCGCGACGTGAAGAGGTCTCGATTTCGAACGTCCCCGGCGGCTCTTTCCAGAAGAGCAGCGAATAGTAGATGTTCAACACCGTGCTGTCGTTCTTGGTGTGCCACGTCATTTGGCTGTGCCGCTGCAGGGCGATGGCCATCGCCACCGAGCGGAAGAACTTGCTGATGGCATCGAGATCGTAGCAGACGATCGGACTATCGGCGCGGGGCATGGCTCTTCTCCCAGTCGATGGTGCAGCGCACTACAGCAATATCAAAGTATTATTTCACCCACGGTTCGATATTTAATCCCATTTTCATGGCCGAAGTTGGCAGCTGCTTCCATACCACGGCCGTTCTTTGGTCTGCGTCGATCGGTCGCACACGGTCAATCCTGGTCGCGATCGCGTGAGACCTCGCCTGTTGCTGTTGCGATTTCTGCGCTCGCCGGGCCATCCTCTCGGTCAGACGGGCGAAGTGATTCGGCCGCGGCTTGCGGCCCGTCAACGAGCTGCCGCAAACCGCGTGCAAGAATGGAATGCGCAGTCACAACAAGAAAAATCGGGAGACGCACCATGGCTCGCATGAAGATCGCCAATGGGACCTGGATCTTGGTCGGCGACGGTCGCAAGGCTCTGTTCCTCCGCAACGACGGCATGCCGGAGATGCCCAACCTGCACTGCATCGCAATGCGCGAGCAGACCAATCCCGCCACCCGCGACCAGGGCCGCGACGCCCCCGGCCGCGTCGCCGTCGCTGCCGGTGCCCGCCGCGCCTCGGTCGAACCGACCGACCTGCACGATCTGGCCGAACGCCGCTTCGCCCATCGCCTCGCCGCCGACCTCAACGCCGCCGCCCACGACGGCCGCTACGACCACCTGATCGTGGTCGCCCCGCCGCGCATGCTCGCCACGCTGCGCGACGAACTGTCCTGCGAGGCCAAGGCCTGCCTCTGCGCCGAGATCGACAAGGATCTGACCCGTCACACCCTCGCCGACATCGAGACCATCCTGATGGCCGCCGGCTGAGCCCTCGCCCCGGGGCTCGTGCCCCGGGTCCCGACCGGGACACGCCGCGCCGGGTCACGCGCGGCGTCCCATGCGATGCTTTCGCATGACCGGACCTCCCACGGCGTTCGGCCGTCGCGGGGCTCGTTCGGATCTGCCCGCGCCCCGCGCCGGATCCTCGGCGTTCGCGCTCCATTGCCGGTCGCCGCCCCACGCGGACGAGCGATGTTGCGGGCGCGTCGAGCTTTTCGTTGCCTCGGCGCGGGAGCGCGATACACTCGCCGCCATGTTCCAGACCTATGACACGCCCGCCGACCCGACCCTCGGCGCCCCCCGCCTCGCGCGCCTGCGCGTCGAGATCGCCCGCCGGGGCCTCGCCGGCTTCCTGGTGCCCCGCGCCGACGAGTTCCAGGGCGAATACGTCCCGCCCTCGGCCGAACGCCTGCGCTGGCTGACCGGCTTTTCCGGCTCCGCCGGCGCCGCGGTGGTCCTCGCGGATGAAGCCGCGCTGTTCGTCGACGGCCGCTACACCCTCCAGGCCGCCGCCGAAGCCGATCTGACCGCCTTCACCCTGGTCGATCTGGTGGCGACGCCGCCGCAGACCTGGGTCGCCTCGCGCCTCGGCGCCGGCGACCGCCTCGGCTTCGATCCCTGGCTGCACACCCGCGCCCAGATCCGCCGCCTCGCCGCCGCCCTCGAGCCGCGTGGCGCGGAGCTGGTCGCCGTCGACAATCTCGTCGACGCGATCTGGGACGACCGCCCGGCCGCGCCCACCGGCGCCCTGTCGCCGCAGCCGCTCGACCTCGCCGGCCAATCCGCCGCCGCCAAGCGCACGGCGCTCTCGGCCCACCTCACCGAAATCGGCGCCGACGCCCTGCTGGTGGTCCAGCCCGATTCGCTCGCCTGGGCCTTCAACCTCCGCGGCCGCGACGTCGCCCACAATCCGGTGCCGCTGGCCCATGCCGTGGTGCCGCGCGACGGTCGCCCGACGCTGTTCGTCGCCCCCGCCAAGGTCGACGCCGACCTCGCCGCGACGCTGCGCACCGAGCTCGACCTCGCCTCCCCCGGCGATCTCCTCGCCGCCCTCGATGCGCTCGGTGCCGCCGGTGCGCGGGTGGCGATCGACCCGGTCTGGACCCCCGAGATCCTCGCCCGCCGGCTGGAGGCCGCCGGCGCGGTGCTGGTCGAGGGCGACGATCCGGTGATCCTGCCGAAGGCCCGGAAGAACGCCGCCGAAATCGCCGGCGCCCGCGCCGCCCATGTCCGCGACGGCGCCGCCATGGCCCGCTTCCTCGCGTGGTTCGACGCCGAGGGTCGCTTCACCGACGAGATCGCCTGCGCCGAAAAGCTGGAGGCGCTGCGCGCCGAGGGCGGGCGCCTGCTCGACATCTCCTTTGCCACCATCGCCGCCGCCGGCCCCGATGCCGCCCTGCCCCACTATCACCCGACCCGCGCCGGCAACCGGGCGATCGACGCCGACGGCCTGTTCCTGATCGACTCCGGCGGCCAGTACCGCGACGGCACCACCGACGTAACCCGCACCATCGCCGTCGGCACCCCGCCGGCCGAGATGCGCCGGGCCTTCACCCTGGTGCTGAAGGGCCACATCGCCATCGCCACCGCCCGCTTCCCGGTCGGCACCACCGGCGCCGCCCTCGATACGCTCGCCCGCATCGCCCTGTGGAAGGCCGGCCACGACTTCGACCACGGCACCGGCCACGGCGTCGGCTCCTACCTGTCGGTCCACGAGGGACCGCAGCGCATCGCCAAGTCCGGCACCGCGGCGCTCGAGCCCGGCATGATCGTGTCGAACGAGCCCGGCTTCTACGCCGCCGGAGCCTTCGGCATCCGCATCGAGAATCTCGAACTGGTCACCCCGGCGGAAGCGATCCCCGGCGGCGATCGGCCGATGCTCGGCTTCGAAGTGCTGACCCTGGTGCCGATCGATCGCCGGCTGATCGACCCGGCGCTGCTCGCCCCGGAGGAAATCGCCTGGCTCGACCGCTACCACGCGCGGGTGCGCGCCACGATCCTGCCGCTGGTCGACGCGGTCACCGCCCCGTGGCTGATCGCCGCGACCGAACCGCTCGCCTGAGCGACCGCCCGAGGACACCATCATGAGCGACTACACTCTCCATTGCTTCGGCGAGAGCGGCAATTCCTACAAGGCGGCGCTGATGCTCGAGCTGTGCGGGCTCGACTGGGCGCCGGCCTTCGTACCCTTCTTCGAGGGCGCCACCCGCAAGACCGAATGGCGCGAGACGCTCAACGAGATGGGCGAGGCGCCGGTGCTGATCCACGGCGATCTGACGCTGACCCAGTCGGGCGTGATCCTCGACTATCTCGCCGAAGAGACCGGCAAGTTCGGCCCGGAGACCGCCGCCGAGCGCCGCGAGATCTGGCGCTGGATTCTCTTCGACAACCACAAGTTCACCAGCTATTTCGCCACCCTGCGCTTCTTCCTCGGGATCAAGAAGTTCCCCGAGAGCCCGGTCACCGAGTTCCTGCGCGGGCGGGTGATCGACGCCTACAAGGTGGTTGAGAAGCATCTGGCGAGCCGCGACTTCCTGGTCGGCGGCCGCCCGACCATCGCCGATCTGTCGCTCGCCGGTTATTGCTTCTACACCGAGGAGGTCGGCTTCGACCGCTGGGCGACCTTCCCGGCCGTCCACGCCTGGACCGGGCGCATCGCCGCCCTGCCCGGCTGGAAAGGCCCCTGGGAGCTGATGCCCTCCGCGCTCACCGGCCCCTCCGCCGGCTGAGCCGCGTCAGGTGCGGCCACGCGCCGCGCCGCCACCGATGCCGATCCACACCCCAAGGCCGATCGTCGCAGCGGCGACGACGATCGCCGGCGTAAGGCTCTCGCCGAGCACCATCACGGCGAGGATCACCCCGGAGACCGGCTGCAGAAACTGGAACACCCCGACCCGGGCGATGCCGCCGCGGCCGAGCGCCCAGTACCACGCGACATAGCCGATCACCGACACCCCGACCGCCAGATAGGCGACGCCGGCCCAGGCGGCGAGCGATACGCCGCCGACGTCGACCCCGGCGAGGAGCGACGGCAGCAGCGGCAGAATCGGCAGGCTGGCGAAGACGATCCCCCAATAGGTCGTCCCCTGCGCCGGATAGCCGGTCTGTTTCAGCCGGCCGCCGGCGACGTAGCCGATCGCCCCGAACACCCCGGCGAGCCCGACCAGGAGATCGCCGACGAGATCCTCGCCGCCCGAGGCCGTCGCCCGGAGCGAGATCAGCAGCAACTCGCCGGCGAGCGCGATAGCGCAGCCGAGCCACCAGCGGCCGGCCGGCCGGCGACGTTCGACCAGATGGGCGATCGCCCCGGTGGCGATCGGCACCATCGCCAGGATCATCGATCCGTGGATGCCCGAAGTGCGCTGCATACCGAGCGAGAAGAACAGCGGAAAGGCGAAATAGCCGCAGGCTGCCGACACCGCCAGTCCGGCGATCTGTCGCCGGCCGCGCGGCAGCGGCACGCCGAGCGCCAACCCGATCGGCAGGGCGACCAGCCCGCCGAGCACGGTGCGCAGGCAGGCGACGAGGACGGGCGACAGTTCGGCGACGGCAACCTTGGTGCCGATCGCCGAGCCACCCCACAGCACGATTCCGAACAGTGCGACGACGACCACCAGCGGCGACATGGGCACGAACCTCCGTCACGAGAGGGGGCCCAGGCGAGCGGCACGCATCGGCCGCGCTCCCCGATGGTGATCCATCCGATGTCGCCAGTCACGCGGTCGACCGCAGCCTGCCCGAGGCGCCCGACGTCGTCAACGCCCCGGGAAGCGCGGGACGGACGCCCATCGGTGCTTCCGATCGCCGCGCATTGGCCCTAGAAACGTCCGAGATCACCGCTTCGGGAGAGCCCCCATGTCGACGCCCGAGTCCGCCGCCGTCCCGCCCGAGACGCTCGACGAGGTCCAGGCCGCCGCCGAGATCGCGCGGCTTTCCGACGCGATCCGCGCCGCCGATCGCGCCTATTACCAGGACGACGCGCCGACCCTCACCGACGCCGACTACGACGCGCGCCGCCGCCGGCTGATCGCCCTCGAGGCGCGTTTTCCGGCACTCAAGGCGCCCGACAGCCCGACCGTGACGGTCGGCGCGGGCCTCTCCGAGCGCTTCGCCAAGATCACCCACGCGGTGCCGATGCTCAGCCTCGACAACGCCTTCGCCGACGGCGACGTCGCCGATTTCGTGGGCCGCGTCCACAAGTTCCTCGCCACCCACGGCCAGCCGGTGATCTTCGCCGCCGAGCCGAAGATCGACGGCTTGTCGCTCAACCTGCGCTACGAATCCGGCCGGCTGGTCTCGGCCGCGACCCGCGGCGACGGCGCCGAGGGCGAGAACGTCACCGCCAACGTCCGCACCATCGCCGAGATCCCGACCGTGCTGCCGGCCGGCGTGCCCGAGATCCTGGAGGTGCGCGGCGAGGTCTACATGAGCCACGCCGACTTCGCGGCGCTCAACGCCCGCCACGAATCGACCGGCGGCAAGACCTTCGCCAACCCGCGCAACGCCGCCGCCGGATCGCTGCGCCAGCTCGACGCGCGCATCACCGCGGCGCGGCCGCTCAAATTCTTCGCCTATGCCTGGGGCGAGGTCTCCGACTGGGACGTCGACACCCAGTTCGAGCGGGTCCGGGCCTTCGGCGACTGGGGCTTTCCGGTCAATCCGCTGATGGTGCGCTGCGCCTCGGCCGACGAGCTCCTCGCCCACTACCGCGCCATCGAGGCGCAGCGCGCCACGCTCGGCTACGACATCGACGGCGTGGTCTACAAGGTCGACCGCCTCGACCTGCAGCAGCGTCTGGGCTTCGTGTCGCGGAGCCCCCGCTGGGCGATCGCCCACAAATTCCCGGCCGAACGGGCGACGACGCTCCTCGAGGGCATCGACATCCAGGTCGGCCGGACCGGGGCCCATACCCCGGTCGCCCGGCTGGCGCCGGTGACCGTCGGCGGCGTGGTGGTGACCAACGCCAGCCTGCACAATGCCGACGAGATCGCCCGACTCAACGCGCGGATCGGCGATACCGTGGTGGTCCAGCGGGCCGGCGACGTGATCCCGCAGATCGTTGCGGTGGTGAAGGACGACGCCCACGAGGGCCGCGCGGCTTACGAGTTTCCCCATCTCTGCCTGTGCGATCTCAAGACCCCGGTGATCCGCGAAGCGACGGCCTCCGGCGAGGAAGGGGTGATCCGCCGCTGCACCGGCGAATTCGCCTGTCCCTTCCAGCGCCAGGAGCACCTGCGCCACTTCGTGTCGCGCCGCGCCTTCGACATCGAGGGGCTCGGCGACAAGCAGATCGAATTCTTCTTCGCCGATCCCGACTTCCCCGTGCGCGAGCCGGCCGACATCTTCACCCTCGCCGAACGCAACGCCGCGAGCCTGCTGAAGAAGCTCGAGAACAAGGAGGGCTTCGGCGCGGTCAGCGTCGCCAAATTGTTCGCGGCGATCGACGAGCGCCGCACCATCGGCCTCGAACGCTTCCTGTTCGCCCTGGGCATCCGCAACGTCGGCGAGACCACGGCGCGGCAACTGGCCCGCGCCTACGGCTCGTGGACCGCCTTCCGCGACGCGGCGACGCGGCTCGTCGAGGGCGACACGGGGGCCCGCGAGGAGATGGACGCCATCGACCAGATCGGCGAGACGGTGATCGATTCGATCGCCGCCTATTTCCGCGAACCGCACAACCGCGACGTGGTCGATCGGCTGATCGCCCGGGTGACGCCGCTCGATGCGGAAAAGCCCAAGACCGACACCGCGGTCGCCGGCAAGACCGTCGTCTTCACCGGCAGCCTCGAGAAGATGACCCGCGACGAGGCCAAGGCGATGGCCGAACGGCTCGGCGCCAAGGTCTCCGGCTCGGTCTCGGCCAAGACCCACATCGTGGTCGCCGGCCCCGGCGCCGGCTCGAAACTGACCAAGGCGCGCGAACTCGGCCTCGAGGTGCTGACCGAAGACGAATGGCTGGCGCTGGTCGGGGCCGGCTGAGGCCGGCCGCGCCCCTCCCCCCGATCATCGCCCCCGCATCGCCCGAACCCGCGCGAGGCGCGCGCCCACGCCGCCGTCGCACACGGCTGCCCCCGACCCGCCCCATCACCGCGCCGACCGAAGGTCATCGCGCGAAGCCGTCGCGTTTTCGAAAGGGTGCAGCCGCGCCTTCGGCGGAGGGGGCGGCGACGCCCCTTCGGCGGGCGAAAGGGATCATGCTGCATTGCAATATGTCGCGGAAAAGCTCATTAGACTTTGGTCTGAGGGCGTCTACGACTTAAGAATAAGAGATGCGCCCGAAATTCCGATCAGCCATGCATTCATGTGGCAGCAATTGCATTAACACCTCGTTCATCGGCATTAATTTCATAGCTGACACATTCTCGCCGCAATTGGGCGGCATATTTCTTCGCAACGCACAACGAAAGGCCGGCCGTCGCCGGCGGTGCGCCGGGGGGCAAACCCGCTCCCGGAGCACTGAAGTCTCGTTACCCTGGAGGGCACCATGACCGATTTCCTCGCTTTCGCCGGACGCCTCATTCGCAACACCATGGCCCGCACCGCCATCGTCAGCGAAGAAGAGTACCTCTCGGACGCCACCGACCGGATCGACCTCGAGCTGAAGATGCGCGAGTACGACCGCATGCGCGGCAACCGTCAGGTCTACCTCGGCGGCTCCGCCACCCTCTGAGCCCGACGCGGCTCCGCCGCGTCCCGTTCGATCCGCGCGGCCCGGCCGCGCGATGATCGCCAGCGCGGATCTCCCGCGCCGAGATCCGACCGCGCGGTTCGCCCGCGCCGTCATGGGATGGTCCCGAGACCCGCTCCGGGTCGGCGCCGCCCGCCGTTTTCGCGACCCGTCCGTTCCGCCTTTCTCGGCGGCGGGCGGGTCGTGACGTTTCGACGCTCCGACCGGGCTCGACGTCGCCGCCGATCCGGGCACAGTCACACGCTCCCAACGGAGTTCGCCGATGTCCGATTCGCCCCCCGACCAAGCCCCCGTCATCCGCACCATCGCCATGCCCGCCGACACCAATCCGGCCGGCGACATCTTCGGCGGCTGGCTGATGGCCCACATGGATCTCGCCGCCGGCAGCGTGGCGACGCGCCGGGCGCGCGGCCGCGCCGCGACGGTGGCGGTCGAAGGCATGGCCTTCCTCAGTCCGGTGGTGGTCGGCGACGAAGTGAGCTTCTACGGCACGATCGTCGCGACCGGCCGCTCCTCGGTGAAGATCCTGATCGAAGCCTGGCGCCGCAAGCGCGAGGACGAGGGCTCGGTCAAGGTGACCCAGGCGGTGTTCACCTTCGTGGCGATCGGCGAAGACCGCCGCCCGCGGCCGCTGCCGCCGCTCTGACGGGCCAAGCGGTACCTGGGCGGCGCCTGCGAGGGCGCGCCTACCCGCCGGCCATCAGCCGCTCGGCGGCCGCCCGGGCTTCGGCGGTGATCTCCTCGCCGGACAACATCCGGGCGATCTCCTCGCGCCGCGCCGCCCGCTCCATCCGCACCACCCGCGTGGCGACGCGATCGCCGATCGGCGTGCCGTCGCCGTCGGTGACCGGCTCCTTGGAGATCAGGAAATGGGTGTCGGCGCGCGCCGCCACCTGCGGCGCATGGGTCACGCTCATCACCTGGACCCGCTCGGCGAGCCGCGCCAACCGCTGGCCGATGGCGCCGGCCACCGCCCCGCCGACCCCGGTATCGATTTCGTCGAAGATCAGCGTCGGCGCCGAGCCGCGATCGGCCAGCGACACCTTCAGCGCCAGCAGAAACCGCGACAGCTCACCGCCCGAGGCGACCTTCATCATCGGCCCGGCGCGCGTGCCGGGATTGGTCTGGACGTGGAACTCGACCCGGTCGAGACCCTCGGGCCCGGCCTGCCGCTCGGGCTGCTCGAACGCCACGATGAACCGCGCCCGCTCGAGCCGGAGCGCCGGCAGTTCCGCAGCCACCGCCGCCTCGAGCCCGACCGCCGCCGCAGCGCGGGCGACGGAGAGCTCGCGCGCCAGCTTCAGATAGGTCGCCTCGCCCGCCGCCGCCGCCGCCTCGAAGGCCGCGAGCTTCTCCTCGCCGTGGTCGAGGTCGGCGAGGTCGGCGGCCATGCCGTGGCGCAGCGGCACCAGCGCGTCGACCGTGCAGGAATGCTTGCGCGCCGCCGCTCGAAGCGCGAACAGCCGCTCCTCGGTGCGCTCCAACTCGCGCGGATCGAAGTCGGCCGCCCGCAGCGCCACTTGGAGCGCGCCGCGCGCCTCCTCGAGCAGGTCGAGCGCCGCGCCCATCGGCTTCAAGACCGCATCGGGCAGGCCCGGCACCAGCGACGCCTTGCGCTCCAGCCCGCGCATCACCCCGACGATCGACGAGATCGGCGAATGCGAGCCGTCGAAGGTGTCGACCGCCTCGGCGAGATCGCCGGCGACCTTTTCCGACTGCATCATGCGATGGCGCGACGCCGCGAGTTCGACCTCTTCGCCCGCCGCCGGCGCCAGCCGGTCGAGCTCCTCGAGCGAGGCCCGGAGATAGTCGGCCTCACGCCGCGCCGCGTCGATCCGGGCGAGATGGCCGTCGCGCACCTCGACCGCCCGCCGCCACGCCCGCCACGCCGCGCCGACCGCCGTCACCGCCCCCTCGAGCCCGCCGAAGGCGTCGAGCAGCCGCCGATGGGCACGCTCGTCGATCAGCGCCCGGTCGTCGTGCTGGCCGTGGATCTCCACCAGGAGCTCGCCGACGTCGCGCAACAGGCTGGCCGAGACCGGCGAATCGTTGAGGAAAGCCCGCGTCCGGCCGTCGGCGGCCTGGATCCGGCGGGTGATGATCTCGCCGTCGTCGGTGATGTCGTTGTCGGCGAGGAGCTTGCGCACCGGGTGGTCGGCGGCGACGTCGAACACCGCCGTGACCTGCCCCTGGGCCACGCCCTGGCGTACCAGCCCGGCGTCGCCACGCCCCCCCAGCGCCAGCGCCAGACTGTCGAGCAGAATCGACTTGCCGGCGCCGGTCTCGCCGGTCAGCACCGTGAGCCCTCTCGAAAAATCGATTTCGAGCCGCTCGATCAGAACGATGTCTCGGATCGACAGGGCGGCGAGCATGGGCTTCGATGATTCTCCGATGGGGTCGGGGCGGACGATAGCCGCAACGAGAACGAATCGGAACCCCTGCCCGGCACGACCGCCGTGCGGATCAGAACAGCTTCACGTTGACGAAAGCCTTGGAGATCCAGCTGCCGGTGTCTTCGCCCGGCTCGTAGCCGCCCTTGGCGAGAAGCGCGTAGCTGTCCTTGTACCAGGGACTCTCGGGGAAGTTGTGGCCGAGCACGGCGGCGGCGGTCTTGGCCTCGGGCACGATGCCGAGCGCGTAGTAGCACTCGACCAGACGCGCCAGCGCCTCCTCGACGTGGCGGGTCGTCTGATAATCCGACACCACCGACTTGAACCGGTTGATCGCCGCCAGATACTGGTGCTTGGAGAGATAGAAACGGCCGACGTCCATCTCCTTGCCGGCAAGCTGGTCCTTGACCAACAGGATCTTCTTGCGGCCGTCCTCGGCATAGGGCGAGGTCGGGTACTTCTGGATCAGCTCGGCATAGGCCTCGAGTGCGCTGTTGGTGCGCTGCTGGTCGCGGCTGACCTCGGGGATCTGGCGATAATAGCTCTCGGCGACCAGATACTGGGCATAGGCCGCGTCGGGGCTGGTCGGATACATCGTGACGAAGCGCTGCGCCGCCTGGATCGCGTCGGTGTAGGAGCCGCGCTGGAACTGGGTGTAGGCCTGCATCAGCACCGCCTTCTTCCCATAGGTGGAATAGGGGTGCAGCCGGTCGACGTCCTCGAACTTCTTGGCCGCCTCGGCGCGCTTGCCGGCTTCCAGGTTGATCAGGCCCTCGTTGTAGAGCTGATCGGCGGGCGTCGTGTCGAGCACGTCGTCCTTGGTGGACGAACAGCCGGCGAGCATCGCCGCCATCACCGCCACGCACGAAACCCGCCGCAGCGCGCCACGGATCGTCGTTCCGCCCACGCGCCTCATCGAAGTATCCTTGACCGCCACTTCGCCCACCCTGCGTAGAACTCGCTGTCCCGAACGCCGTCAGGCGGGCCGGGCTCGACCGTCGCGAGCCGCCGCGACGCCCGCAGGACGTTCTAGCGTGCTCGCAAGACCACGTCATCTTCGTCGACGCCGTTTGGTCCGAATTTGTGGCGGAGGCGCTGCCGGGACGACGTTTCGGGTTTCCCGAAGTGTCCGGTGGCCGGCATCGGCGGTCGCACGACCGCCGCGTGGGGACTGACGCCTCAGGCGACTTCGGCGCTGTAGGCCGGAGCGACCATGCCGAGCCCGAGTTCGGCGGCCGAGGAGGCGCCGCGCGGGGCACCATCGACCAGCATCCAGGCCGAGGCGTCTTCGAGCAGGGCCTTGAGGGTCAGGTAGTTGAGCTTGTGGCCGCCGCGGTAGGAGCGGTAGCGGCCGAGCAGCGGCGCACCCGACAGGGCGAGATCGCCGATCGCGTCGAGCAGCTTGTGACGGACGAATTCGTCGGTCCAGCGCAGGCCTTCCGGGTTCAGCACGCGATCGTCCTGGATCGCCACCGAATTCTCCAGGCTCGAGCCGCGGCACAGGCCCATCGGCAGGAGCTTCTCGAGGTCGCGGACGAAGCCGAAGGTGCGGGCCCGCGCGACGTGCTTGCGGAAGGTGGTGGGGGTCAGATCGAGACCGATCGACTGGCGACCGATCACCTGTTCGGCGAAGTCGATGGTGACCTCGTAGCGCGAACCGGCGTAGGGCGTGAGCTCGGCCCAGGCCTTGCCGTTCTCGACGCGGACGGGCTTCAGCACCTTGATGTAGCGACGACGCGACGACTGGGTGACCAGGCCGACCTGATCGATCGCTTCGATGAAGTCGCCGGCCGAGCCGTCCATCACCGGAACTTCGCCGCCGTCGATCTCGATCACCAGATTGTCGATCGACAGGCCGCGCAGCGCCGCCATCAGATGCTCGATCGTCGCCACCGAGGCGTCGCGCGGATCGCCGACCATGGTGCACAGGTCGGTCGCCGAGACGAACTTCCAGAAGGCGGGGATTTCGACGTCGCGACGCTTGGACAGTTCGGTGCGGAGGAAGACGATGCCGGTGTCGGTGTCGGCGGGATGGAGGTTGAGGGAGACCGTGTCGCCGCTGTGAACGCCTGTTCCCACGATACGGATCGTCTCGGCGATCGTGGTCTGGTAGTTCACGGAGCTGCGCGCCATCGTCTTCACCTGTCTGCCCGAGACCCGCCCGAAGGCCGATCGCGAGGAGAGAAATTTACGCCCGGGAGAGCGCGGATAAGGCAGGACGGACCTCCTCGGGAGAGCTCCGAAACACGATCCCGAGGGGTCGTGCGTCCTTGCGAGGGTGAAGGTAACCATCGTCGCACTTAAAACAAAATCACTCTTGGTTACACATTGTTACCACATGAAAAATTCCAAAAGCCGTTAACGATCAATTAATTGGTACGCCTTGTCGGAAATGCGACGGGGCCCGCCACACGCGTGACGGGCCCCGCTTCATGACCACGTTCGGGTCGTTTCGATCAGTTCGCCTGACGCCGCAGGAAGGCCGGGATCTCGAGCTGATCCTCTTCCGAAGCCCGCGTCTGGGCCGGCTGGCGACCCATCGGGTCGAGCTGGCCGGCGGCCGGGCGATGGCTGGTCTCGACCGGCGGACGCGGGGCCGGACGCTTGGCGAATTCCTCGTGACCGGCCGGACGATAGCCGTAGGTCTCGCGCGCCGCCGGCACCGGGGTGAAGGTCGGCTCGCGGGCGGTCGACGGGGCGGCATGGGCCGGCTCTTCGTCCTCGCGACGGCCGAGGCCGTGGGCGAGGCGCTTCAGCAGGCTCATCGGCCGGCGCTCGTCGTCGGCGGCGGGCTCCTCGTGGCTCATCTGGCGCTGGGCGATCGGCGGAAACTCGTCGACCCGGGGCATCCGGGCGGCCGAGGCCGGCCGTTCGGCGGTCGGCGGAATGTAGGGCCGGCGATCGACCTGGGGCTCGGGCCGCGCCATCGGCTGCTCGAGCTCCTGGATCGGATCCTGATGGGCGAAGGCCTGCGGCTGCGGCTCGTAGCGCTGGATCGCCACCGCCGGGTCGTGGGCGGCGTAGGTCACCGGCGCCGCCGGTTCGGCGACCACCGGAGCCGGGGCCGGGGCCGGCGCGACCGGTGCAGGGGCGACGATCTCGGCCTTGATCTCGGCTTCGATGCGGGCCGCGACCATGTCGCGCAGCATCTCGTCGCTGGACGAACGCGCCGGAGTCGGCGCGGGCGCCGGGGCGGCGGCGGCGCGCTGCGGCTCGAGCACGGCGGGAACCGGGCGGCCGGCGGCACGCAGGCGGTTGGCGAGATCGGCCATCCGCGCTTCCTGCGGCGTCGGCATCACCACGCGGCCGTCCTGATCGATCCCGGTGGCGACCACCGAGACGCGGACCACGCCTTCCAGGCTGTCGTCGAAGGTGGCGCCGAGGATGATGTTGGCGTCCGGGTCGACCTCTTCGCGGATGCGGGTGGCGGCTTCGTCGACTTCGAACAGGGTCAGGTCCTTGCCGCCCGAGATCGAGATCAGCACGCCCTTCGAGCCCTTCATCGAGGTCTCGTCGATCAGCGGATTGGCGATCGCCGCTTCCGCCGCCTGCAGCGCGCGCTTCTCGCCGGACGATTCGCCGGTGCCCATCATCGCCTTGCCCATGCCGCGCATGATCGAGCGCACGTCGGCGAAGTCGAGGTTGATGAGGCCTTCCTTGACCATCAGGTCGGTGATGCAGGCGACGCCCGAATAGAGCACCTGGTCGGCCATCGCGAAGGCGTCGGCGAAGGTGGTGCGCTCGTTGGCGATCCGGAACAGGTTCTGGTTGGGGATGACGATCAGCGTATCGACGGTCTTCTGCAGCTCTTCGATACCCGCGTCGGCGACCCGCATGCGCCGCTGACCCTCGAACTGGAAGGGCTTGGTGACGACGCCGACCGTGAGGATGCCGAGGTCGCGCGCCGCCTTGGCGATCACCGGCGCCGCGCCGGTGCCGGTGCCGCCGCCCATGCCGGCGGTGATGAACACCATGTGGGCGCCGGTCAGGTGATCGTTGATCTCGTCGATCACCTCGTCGGCGGCCGCCCGGCCGATCTCCGGCATCGAGCCGGCGCCGAGACCCTCGGTGACCGCCACACCCATCTGGATGATGCGTTCGGCCTTCGACAGGGTCAGCGCCTGGGCGTCGGTATTGGCCACGACGAAGTCGACGCCCTTCAGCCCGGCCTGGATCATGTTGTTGACGGCGTTGCCGCCGGCCCCACCCACGCCGAAAACGGTGATCCTCGGCTTCAGCTCCCGAATGTCGGGCATCTTGAGATTGAGCGTCATGGCATCCTCACAATATCACCACCCGCGGCGCCGGGCGGACTGTCCGTCTTCCAAGATGGAACCGCCGGGCCGCCCGAAGGCGCCCCGCCGACCTCACCAACTCTCTTTCAACCACTGCCCGACGCGGGTGATGTAGCCACCCCCCGCCCCGACCATCGAACGACGCTGATGGCGCATGTCGAACTGCTCGATCTGCGACACCTGCGGATAGATCAACAGGCCGACGGCGGCCGAGTAGGCCGCCCCCTTGGCCGCCTGCGGCAGCCCGGCGATGCCGAGCGGCCGTCCGAGACGGACGTTGCGCCCGAGAATGCGGCGCGCCACCTCGACCATGCCGGTGAGCTGGCTCGCTCCCCCGGTCAGGACCACGCGCTTGCCGACCCGGCCGGCGAAGCCCGAGGCGGCGAGGCGATCGCGCACCAGTTCCAGAATCTCTTCGACGCGCGGCCGGATGATCCGGGTCAGCGCGCCGCGCGGAACGTTGACGACGTCGTGGCGATCGACCCCGACCGACGGCACGCCGATCACTTCGTGATCGTCCGACGAGGTGGCGAGCGCCGAGCCGTGCAGCGTCTTGATGCGTTCGGCATCGGCGAGCCGGGTCGACAGGCCCTGCGCGATGTCGGTGGTGACGTGATGGCCGCCGACCGCCAGGGCGTCGACGTGGCACAGCGCGCCGTCGGCGAAGATCGCCATCGAAGTGGTGCCGCCGCCCATGTCGACGCAGGCGACCCCGAGTTCGCCCTCGTCGTCGACCAGCGTCGACAGGCCGGAGGCATAGGGTGTGGCGACGATCGTCTCGACTTCGAGATGACAGCGGTTGACCGCGAGTTCGAGATTGCGGACCGGAGCCGACTCCGCCGTCACCACGTGCATGTCGACCGACAGTCGGGTCCCCAGCATCCCGCACGGATCCTTGATGCCCCGCGAGCCGTCGAGCGCGTAGCCGATCGGCAGCGAATGCACCACCGACCGATCGTCGGTGACCGAATGGGTGCCGCCCGCCGAGAGCACACGCTGGATGTCCGCTTCGTCCACTTCCGAACCGGCGACGTCGACGTTGGCGCGGAACACCTCGCTGCGCGGACGTCCCGCGGTGAGGTTGAGGATAAGTGATTCGATGGTCAGACCTGCCATACGTTCCGCAGCGTCGACCGCCAGACGGATCGATTGTTCGGCCTCGTCGAGATCGATCACCGCCCCCGACTTCATGCCGCGCGACCGCTGCATGCCGTAGCCGAGCACCGTCACGTCATGGGTCCGCCCCGGCAGGACCTTGCCCGGCGCCCGCGGCGTCAGCTTGGCGATCAGGCAGGTGACCTTCGACGAACCGACGTCGAGCACCGAGACGATCGTCGCCCGGCGCCCCGACAGCGGCCGCATCCGCGGCACCATGTGTTCGCCCGGGGGCTGCCTCACGTGTCGGCCCCCTTCTTCTTGGCGCCCGACTTGACGCGCATCTGTTCGCGGCGGATCTCCGCGGCGGCGTCAGACAGGCGCACGAACAACCGATCGGAGACGCGCAGGTCGACCGCCACCAGATCGCGCTCGAGCAGCTTCTTCGACTGCTGCAGATCGGCGACGCGGGCGAGCGCCCCTTGCGGATCCTCCTCCGGCAGCAGGATCTCGATGCCGTCGACGGTCATCAGGTTCCACCGCCGCTCGGCGACCAGCACCGCGGCGCGGATCTTCGGCCGCAGGCTCGGCGCGGCGTTCATCAGGGCGACGGCTTCTTGCACTCGGGCATTGGCCCCGGCCCCGACCACCAGCGGCAGGCCGGCATGGCGGGTCTGGATCACGTCGGCCATCACCGCCCCGGAGCGATCGACCACCTTGACCCGGCCGTCGTCCTGCCACAGGGCGAAGGGCAGCCGTTCGGTCAGATCGACCACCACGCGGTTGGGATAGAGCTTCTTGACGGTGACGTCGGCGACCCAGGGGATCTCGGCGATGCGCTGGCGGGCCTGCTCGGCGTCGAGCATGGCCAGCGATCCGGTCCGCGCCGCGTCGATGCGGTCGGAGATTTCGGTCGAATCGGCTTCCGACAGGCCGCGGATCTCGATCGAGGTGATCGCGAAGCCGAGGCCCGAAGCGAGAGCGTCGACGGTCGGGCGCCATTCGCCCGACAGCACCAGGCCATAGCCGCCCCAGGCGCCGAGGAAGGCGAGCGCCGCGAAGGTGCCGGTCATCGGCTTGAGGGAACCCAGCACCGCATCGCCGCGTTCGGACCAGCGTCGGAACGTGCGGACCCACCGGCGCCACCGGAACCCCGCATCCTGCGGAAGGTCCTGCGACACCTGGGTCCGGCTCACGTACCGCCGCCCGGTCATCGATTGCAACTCGCGTCCTCCACCAACCATGCGACCAGATCCTCGAAGGACAGGCCGGAATATGCCGCCATGTCGGGTACCAACGACGTCGCCGTCATGCCCGGCTGGGTGTTCACTTCGAGACAGACCAGTTCGCCGGTCCCTTCGGCGTCGAATCGGAAGTCGGCCCGCGACACGCCGCGACAGCCGAGCGCTCGATGCGCGCCTACCGCCAGCATTTGGACCTCTTGGTAAATATCTGGTAAAAGTCTGGCCGGAAGGATGTGGAGAGACCCCCCTTTCCGGTACTTCGCATCGAAGTCGTAGAAGGGCAGTGTCTCATTGGGCACGATCTCGATGATGCCCAGCGCGCGCTCCTCGCCGGGCGCCCCCATCACCGCGCAGGTCAGTTCCATCCCGGCGACGAAGCTCTCCACCAGCACCCGGTCGCCGTAGGGCCAGTCCTCGCGCAAGAGCTCCTGCGGCGGGTGGGTGCGGTCGGCCTTGACGATGATCACCCCGAAGGACGAGCCCTCGGCCACCGGCTTGACCACATAGGGCGGCGGCAGCACGTGCTCTTTCGCGGCGGCGAAGCGGTCGACCACCACCCCGCGCGCCGTCGGGATGCCGACCTGGGCGAGGACCAGCTTGGCCTTGTCCTTGTTCATCGCCAGCGCCGAGGCGAGGACCCCGGAATGGGTGTAGGGGATCTGCAGGGTCTCGAGCATGCCCTGGACCGCCCCGCCCTCGCCCCAGCTGCCGTGCAGCGCATTGAAGGCGACGTCGGGTCTGAGCGCCTCCAGGGTCGCGTAGATGGCCTTGTCGACGTCGACCCGGGTGACCCGATAGCCCTTGGTCTCCAGCGCCGTGGCGCAGGCCTCGCCCGACCACAGGCTGACCTGCCGCTCGCTGTCCCAGCCGCCCATCAGGACGGCGACGTGTTTTCCGCTCATGAGACGTCTCACCTTCTCTGTCCGGCCGCGAGGCGCGGCACGGGCGGGCCCCTCCGGACCCCGGAATCCCCGAGCGACGGCGCCGCCGAGCCTTCGGCGGACGCCCCTTCGGGTTACGCAATTTCGGATACCGACGACGCGCGGAACCGGGAACGCCGGCGAGGCTCGGCCCCGCCGGAGCCCTCAGGCTCCCAGGAAGGGGGCGATCTCGCGACCGGGTGCGAACACGCCGAGCCGCTTGATCTCCCAGTCGAGGCGGATGCCGGCGGCGGCGAGAACCCGCGCCCGTACCGTCTCGCCGAGCAATTCGATGTCGTAGGCCGAGGCGTCGCCTTCGTTGATCAGGAAGTTGCAGTGCATCGGCGACACGTGGGCGCCGCCGACCGTCAGGCCGCGGCAGCCGGCCGCGTCGATCACCTGCCAGGCCGAGGCCCCGGGCGGATTCTTGAAGGTCGAGCCGCCGGTCTTGGAGCGGATCGGCTGCGCCGCCTCGCGATGCTCGACGACCTTGTCCATCTCGGCCTTGATCGCCTCCGGATCGCCGGGCGTGCCCTCCATCACCGCGGAGAGGAAGATCAGATCGTCGGGCGCGCCGCAGTGGCGGTAGGACCAGGCCATGTCGGCCTTGGACAGGGTCAGGATCTCGCCGGCCCGGTTCATCGCCCGGACTTCGATCACCTGCGCCGAGGTCTCGCCGCCGTTGGCGCCGGCGTTCATCCGGAGCGCCCCGCCGATGCCGCCGGGAATGCCGAAATAGAAGGCGAAGCCGGCGATCGCCGCATCGAGGGCCGCCCTCGCCACCTGCTTGTCGGCGATCGCCGCGCCGATCTCCAGCCGCGAACCGCCGATCGGCCGCGCGCCGCCGAAGCCCTTCTGCGACAGCCGGATGGTCACGCCGGGCACCCCGCCCTCGCGCACCAGCAGGTTCGAGCCGAGGCCGACCAGGGTGATCGGCACCTCGGCCGGCAGGCGGCGCAGGAAGTCGGAGAGATCCTCGGCGTCGGCCGGCTGGAAATAGAGTTCGGCATTGCCGCCGACCCGGAACCAGGTGGTGTCGCCCAGCGCGAAGCCGGGCAGCAGCGCGCCGCGGACCTCCGAAGTGTCGAGACGCGAGATCAGGTCGGTGGGGCTCATCGCCGGTGCTTCCGAGTGGCCCCGCGACCGCCGGAAGCGGCCCGACGGAGCGGAGGACGGGTCAGTCGGCGGCCGCCAACTGCTTGGGCAGGGCATAGGCCCATTGGGTGATGTTGCCGGCGCCGAGGAACACGACGTAGTCGCCGTCGCGGGCCTGGGCGCGGATGATCTCGGGGATCTGATCGGGCCGCTCCAGCGGCGTGACGTTGCGGTGGCCGCGGCCGCGCAGGCCTCCGACCAGCGCATCGCGGCTCGCCCCGACGATCGGCGCTTCGCCCGCCGCATAGACGTCGGCGACCAGCACCACGTCGGCATCGTTGAAGGCTTGGCAGAATTCCTCGAACAGCGAGGCGAGGCGCGAATAGCGATGGGGCTGCATCACCGCGAACACCCGCCCGCCCTTGCCTTCGCCGGCCACCGCCGCCCGCGCCGCGGCGAGCACCGCCAGGATCTCGACCGGATGGTGGCCGTAGTCGTCGAAGATCTGGATGCCGTTCCACTCGCCGACCGGCGTGAAGCGCCGCTTGACCCCGGTGAAACCGGCCAGCCCCTTGCGGATCGCCTCCGCGGCGATGCCGAGCTGATCGGCGACCGCCACCGCGGCGGTGGCGTTGGCGATGTTGTGGATGCCCGGCATGTTGACGACGAGGTCGGTGATGGTCTTCTCGGTGCCGGCGATGCGGTCGCGGAACTCGACGTCGAACTTCGACTGACGCCCGGCCGCCACCACGTTGGTGTAGCGCACGTCGGCCTGACGGTTGGCGCCGTAGGTGACGATCCGCCGGTCCTCGATCTTGCCGACCAGCGCCTGGACGTCCGGATGATCGAGGCACATCACCGCGAAACCGTAGAACGGCACGTTCTCGACGAAGTGCTTGAAGGCGTCCTTGACCTTGTCGAAGGTGCCGTAGTGGTCGAGGTGCTCGGGATCGATGTTGGTGACCACCGCGATGTCGGCCGGCAGCTTGACGAAGGAGCCGTCGCTCTCGTCGGATTCGACCACCATCCACTGGCCGGCGCCGAGCCGGGCATTGGTGCCGTAGGCGTTGATGATGCCGCCGTTGATCACCGTCGGGTCGAGCCCGCCGGCGTCGAGCAGGGCGGCGACCATCGAGGTCGTGGTGGTCTTGCCGTGGGTGCCGCCGACGGCGATCGCCGACTTGAAGCGCATCAGCTCGGCCAGCATCTCGGCGCGCCGCACCACCGGCAGCAGGCGCGAACGCGCCGCCACCAGCTCGGCGTTGTCCGGCTTGATCGCCGAGGACACCACCACCACCCGCGCTTCGCCGAGATTGGCCGCGTCGTGGCCGACCGCCACGGCGATGCCCTTCTCGCGCAGACGCTGGACGTTGGCGTTGTCGGCGACGTCGGAGCCCTGGACCTTGAAGCCCAGGGTATGGAGCACTTCGGCGATGCCGCTCATGCCGATGCCGCCGATCCCGACGAAATGCACGGGGCCGATGGTGGAGGGCATCTTCATGGGGTCGTTCCTCGTCTCGCGCGCCGTCCGGCCGAGCCGGCCGCGTCGCGCCTGTCCTTCGACCGAGTCGCCCGCGGCGAGTCGGTCCCACACATGAGGTTTTTCAGGATTTCGCGGGTCGCGCAACTGCTGCCGCCGATCGCAGCCGGCGCGACCGCCGATCGTGGCGCGCCCCGGCCGTCGGCGCTCAGCCGACCGCCGCCGACACCGGCCGCGGCTTGGGCGGACGCCGGTCGAGGACCTGCGAGCCCGCGGCGATCGCCGCCGCCGCCAGCGCCAGCGCCGCCCCGACCAGCGGCAGGCGGTCGTAGGTCAGGCCGAGTTCGAGCGCCGCGCCGCCGATCCAGGCGCCGCCGGCATTGCCGAGGTTGAAGGCGCCCTGGTTGAGGGTCGAGGCGAGGTTGGGCGCGGCCGAGGCCGCGGTGATCACCCGCATCTGCAGGGGCGAGCCGAGCAGGAAGCCGAGCACCCCCCACAGCGCCACCGCCGCGATCGCCGCCACCGGCTGATGGCCGGTGATCGCGAAGGTCGCGAGCAGCACGGCGATCGCCACCAGGGTCCAGATGATCGTGCCCATCGGATGGCGATCGGCGAGCCGCCCGCCGAGCGCATTGCCGAGCGTCGTGCCGACCCCGAACACCAGCAGCGTCCAGGTCACCGAGGCGATCGGCAGGCCGGCGACGTCGGTCAGGATCGGTTTGATGTAGGTCAGCACCGCGAACATGCTGGCCGAGGCGACCACCGTCACCGCCATGCCGAGCCACACCTGGGGCTGGCCGAGCACCCGCACTTCGCGCATCAACCCGCCGCCCGCCATGCCCGGCAGGCCGCGCGGCACCCAGATCGCCACCGCCGCGACCGATGCGACGCCGATCCCGACCACCCCGAAGAACGCCACCCGCCAGCCGTAGACGCCGCCGAGCGCCGTGCCCGCCGGCACGCCGAGGATGTTGGACAGCGTCAGGCCGGCGAACATCAGGGCGATGGCGCTGGCCCGCCGGTTGGGCGCCACCAGATTGGCGGCGACCACCGCGCCGATGCCGAAGAAGGCGCCGTGGCCGAAGGCGGTCAGCACCCGCGCGCCCATCAGCAGCCAATAGCTCGGCGCCAGGGCGCAGGCGAGATTGCCGATCACGAACAGGCAGGTCAGCGCCACCAGCACCGGCTTGCGCGCCATCCGCGCGGTCAAGACCGCCAGGATCGGCGCCCCGATCACCACCCCGAGCGCATAGCCGGTGACCAACTGCCCGGCGTCGGGGATCGACACGTGCAGATCCGCGGCGATCTCCGGCAGGAGCCCCATGATCACGAATTCGGTGGTGCCGATGCAGAAGGACGCGACGGCGAGAGCGAACAACGGCAAGGGCATGGCGACCAACTCGCGGGGCTTTGTGGCGGAGGATGGAGTGGACGCGGCACACCGCCCGACGGCGCGACGCGTTCTCAGTATCTCTGCTTATCGCCCTTGGGAGTAGGCCGCGCCACGCGACGTTGCCCTGCGCCGAGCGGGACTCAGCGCCGCGCGGCCGCGACCTCTTCGACCAGATCGGCGAGGCGCTGCACCGCATCGGGGCGGCCCGCCGCCCGCGCCGCCGCGGCGGCGTCGATCAGTTGCTCGGGGTCGGCCATCGCCTTGGTCAGTTCCTCGGCGAGCCGAGCCGGCGTCAGTTCCGCCTGACGGATCGGCCAGGCGCCGCCGGCGGCGGCCAGCACCGCGGCGTTGGCCGCCTGATCCTGGTCGAGCGCGCCGGGCAGCGGCACCAGGATCGACGGCCGGCCGATCACCGACAATTCGCCGACGCTCGACGCGCCGGAGCGGCAGACCACCAGATGCGCCCCGGCGATCCGCGCCGGCAGATCGATGAAGAACGGCGCCACTTCGGCCGCCACGCCGATCTGCGCGTAGGCCTCGGTCACCGCCGCGGCGTCTTCGGCGCGGGCCTGCTGCACCACCTGGAGCCGGGCGCGCACGTCCGGCGCCAACAGCGCCACCGCCGGCGGCACCGCTTCGGAGAAGAACCGCGCCCCTTGGGATCCGCCGAACACCAGAAGCCGGAAAGTGCCGTCGAGGCTCGGCGCCGCATAGGGCACCCGCGCCGCCGAGATCACCATGTCGCGCACCGGATTGCCGGTGTGCACCGCCTTGGCGCGCAGCGCCGGCCGCATCAGGCCGGTCGCCGGGAACGACAGGGCGATCCGCGTCACCCGCGCCGCCAGGACCCGGTTGGCCCGGCCCATCACCGCGTTCTGCTCGTGCAGGATGGTGGGGATGCGCGAAAGCTGCGCGGCGATCAGCGGCGGGAAGGTCGGATAGCCGCCGAAGCCGATCACCACCTGCGGCCGGATGCGGCGGACGAGGCGCAGCGCCTGGATCGTGCCGCGCACCAGCGCCGTCACGGTGCGGGCGATCGCCAGCGGCCCCCGCCCCTTGAAGGTCGCGGAATCGACGATGTTGATCGCCCGCGCCGGGAAGGCCCGCCCGTAGCGGTCGGCGCGTTCGTCGGTGGCCAGTTCGACCACATGGCCGCGCCGGCCGAGTTCGGCGGCCAGCGCTTCGGCCGGAAACAGGTGGCCGCCGGTGCCGCCGGCGGCGATCAGGATGGTGTGGGTCATGGTCGTTCGATTCTTCCGCTGTCGGCGAGGGACCCGTGTCGGGTCACTCGGCCGGGGCCGGCTCCCCCGCCGGCTCGATCTGGATCGGCGCCGAGAACCGCGTCGCCTGCGGCCGCCGACGGGTGAGCGCGATCAGGCAGCCCATCTCGAAGGCGATGGCCAGCAGCGACGAGCCGCCGTAGGAGATGAACGGCAGCGTCATGCCCTTGGCCGGCATCAGCTGCAGGTTCACCGCCATGTTGATCCCCGACTGGACGCCCACCAGCACGACCAGACCGACGATCGCATAGCGGATGAACGGATCCTCCTCGCGGGTCGCATGCGACAGGCCGCGGAACACGATCCAACCGAAGATCCCGGCGAGCAGGGCGCAGACCAGGAGCCCGAACTCCTCGCCGACCACCGCGAAGATGTAGTCGGTGTGGCTGTCGGGCAGCAGACGCTTGACCGTGCCCTCGCCCGGTCCGCGGCCGAACCAGCCGCCGTTGAGGAAACTGTCGTGGGCCTGCTGCGCCTGATAGCCGTCGGCGGTCATCGGGCCGCCGTGGCCGCGACCGGCATCGTGGGCGAGGAAGCGGTTGATGCGGGCATGGACGTGCGGCACGAAGGTATAGGCCGCCCAGCCGCCGCCGACACCGATCCCGCCGAGCCCGAGGATCCACCACATCGGCATGCCGGCGACGAAGAACACCGCGCCCCAGGCCGCGCCGGTGAGGATCGTCTGGCCGATGTCCGGCTGGGCGATCAGCAGCGCCTCGACGCCGATGAAGCCGAGGATCGCCAGGATGTTGCCGGGCAGGTCGTGGCGGCGCTGCTGTTCGGCGAACAGCCAGGCCGAGAGGATGATGAAGGCCGGCTTGACGAATTCCGACGGCTGGATCGAGAAGCCGAGCAGGGTGATCCAGCGCCGCGCGCCCTTGACCTCCTGCCCGAAGAACAGCACCGCGACCAGCAGCACGATCGCGCCGGCGAACACCACCAGGGCGCTGCGCCGGACCATCCGCGGCGAGAAGAACGACACGGTGAACAGGATCGGCAGGGCCATGACGAAGAACACCGCATGGCGCTTGACGAAATAGAAGCTGTCGGAGGCGCCGATGCGCTCGGCCACCGCCGGCGACGCGGCGAAGGACAGGACCAGGCCGCCGACCAGCAGGATCAGCGACGCCGCCACCAGCGTGCGGTCGACGGTCCACCACCACGACGCGAAGATCGAACGATCGGTGCGATTCATGTGGCTGCGGCCCCCCCGTCGTCGAGGCCCGGCAGGGCCGCCACCAGGGCGCGGAAACGATCGCCGCGCTGTTCGAAGTTCTTGAACTGGTCGTAGGACGCGCAGGCCGGCGACAGCAGCACCACCGGCTCCGCCGCATCGTCCGCGGCCGCAGCCACCGACGCGAGCTCCAGCGCCCGCTCCATCGTCTCGGCGCGCACGAAGTCGACGCGGCCGTCGAGGGTCTTCGCGAAGGCGTCGGAACTCTCGCCGATCAGATAGGCCCGGGCGATCTTGGGGAAGAAGCCGTCGAGCGCGGCGATGCCGCCGGCCTTGGGCTTGCCGCCGACGATCCAGTGGATGCGGTCGAAGCTCGCCAGCGCCTGGGCGGTGGAATCGGCGTTGGTCGCCTTGCTGTCGTTGACGAACAGCACCCGGCCGCGCCGCCCGACCGTCTCCATGCGATGGGCGAGCCCGGGGAACGAGGCGAGACCGCGGGCGATGGTCGCGGGATCGAGCCCCAGCGCCAGCGCCGCGGCACTCGCCGCCGCGGCGTTCTGGGCGTTGTGGCGACCGCGCAGGGACCCGATACCGGCGAGATCGGCAATCCGCCGGCGCGTCCCCCCGGTCGCTTCCCAGATCACCCCGCCCTCGGCATGGACGCCGTCGGCGAGCCGATGCACCGCCGAGATCCGCACCACCTTGTGGCCTTCGCTGGCGATCAGATCGGCGATCGCCGCCGAGGGTTCGTCGTCGACCCCGACCACCGCGATCCCCGCCGCCTCGATCAGCCGTTCCTTGATCTTGGCATAGGCCGCGAAGGTACCGTGGCGATCGAGATGATCGGGCGACAGGTTGGTCAGGATGCCGATCGACGGATCGACGCTCGGCGCCAGATCGATCTGGAACGACGAGCACTCGACCACATAGGCGCGCTCCGGCGCGAAGGTCTCGAGCGACAGCACCGGCCGGCCGATGTTGCCGCCCATCTCCACCGGGCGTCCCGCCGTGGCGATCAGATGGGTCAGCAGCGCCGTGGTGGTCGATTTGCCGTTGGTGCCGGTGATCGCCACGAAGGGCGACTTGGGCGAGCGGACGTGACGTTCGATGGCGAACAGTTCGATGTCGCCGAGGATCGGCACATGGGCGTTGCGGGCGAGATCGACGGTCCAATGGGGCTTCGGATGGGTCAGCGGCACCCCCGGCGCCAGGATCAGGGCGTCGAGTTGGCGCCAGTCGAGCTCGTGCAGCTCGCGCAGTTCCAGCCCCGCCGCCGCCGCGGTGGCGCGCGCGCCCTCGGCGTCGTCCCAGCCGATCACCCGGGCGCCACCGGCGACCAGCGCCGCGGCCGTCGCCAGCCCCGAGCCGCCGAGCCCGAACAGCGCCACCGTGCGATCCCGAAAGCCTTCCACCGCGATCATCGTCTCACCTCAGCTTCAGCGTCGACAGGCCGATCAGCGCCAGCACCACGGCGACGATCCAGAAGCGGATCACCACCTGGGCCTCCTTCCAGCCGAGTTGCTCGAAATGGTGATGGATCGGCGCCATGCGGAACACCCGCTTGCCGGTCATCTTGAAGCTCGCCACCTGGATCACCACCGAGGCGGCCTCCAGCACGAACAGGCCGCCGACGATCGCCAGCACGATCTCGTGCTTGATCGCCACCGCCACCGAGCCGAGCAGCCCGCCGAGCGCCAGCGATCCGGTATCGCCCATGAAGATCGCCGCCGGCGGCGCGTTGAACCACAGGAAGCCGAGGCCCGCTCCGACCACCGCCCCCAGCACCACCGCCAACTCGCCGGCGCCGGCGACGTGGTTGATGTTGAGATAGGCGGAGTAGTCGACACGGCCGGTCAGATAGGCGATCGCCGCGAAGGTCGCCGCGGCGATCATCACCGGCACGATCGCCAGTCCGTCGAGCCCGTCGGTGAGGTTCACGGCATTGCCGAAGGACACCACCACGAAGGCCCCGAACACCACGAAGGCCCAGCCGAGCTCGAGGAAGAAATCCTTGAAGAACGGGAAGGCCAGCGCCATCGGGTGCGACGAGCGGCTCGCCCACACCATCACCACCACCGCCAGACCGGCGATGACGAACTCGAAGGCCAGGCGCTGGCGCCCGGAAAAGCCCATGTGGCTCTGCTTGGTGACCTTGAGATAGTCGTCCCAGAAGCCGATCGCCCCGAAGCCGAGGGTCACCGCCATCACCACCAGCACGTAGACGTTGGACAGATTGGCCCACAGTAGCGTCGAGACCACCAGCCCCGACAGGATCATCAGCCCGCCCATGGTGGGCGTGCCCTTCTTGGTCAAGAGATGCGAGGCCGGCCCGTCTTCGCGGATCGGCTGGCCCTTGCCCTGCTTGACCTTCAGCGTGGCGATGATCGCCGGCCCGAACAGGAACACGAACAGAAGGGCGGTGAGGAGCGCGCCGATCGTGCGGAAACTCTGATACCGGAACAGATTGAACAGGATGAACCGGTCGGAGAGTTCGCCCAGGACGTAGAGCATCGGTCGTTCCTTCCTCGTCAGAGGTCGTCGCTCTTGGCGCGGGTGGAGGAATAGCGGGCCTTCAGCGCCTCGACGATCGGCCCCATGCGGCTGCCGAACGAGCCCTTGACCATGATCGCGTCGCCCGGCTGGACCGCGGCGAGCAGCGTCGCCTCGATCTCCTTGGCGGTGGCGGCATGCGCCCCCTGCATGTCCGGCGGCAACTCGTGCCACAGGGCGTGCATCAGCGGGCCGGCGAGATAGCAGCGGTCGATCCGCGCCGCGGCGAGCACCCCGGCGAGCTCGGCGTGCAGCCGCTCGCCCCGCGAGCCGAGCTCCAGCATGTCGCCGAGCACCGCGATGCGCCGCCCCTTGAGGCCGACGTCGGCATGGCCGAGCAGGTCGATCGCCGCCCGCATCGAGGCCGGATTGGCGTTGTAGCTCTCGTCGATCAGCATCGCCTCGCCGTGGCCGAGGTGCAGCACGTGGCGTTCGCCGCGGCCCTTGGGCGGGGTCATCGCCGCCAGCGCCAGCCCGGCGCGGGCGAGATCGGCGCCGACCAGCACCACGCAGGACAGCACCGCCAGCGAGTTGCGCACCACGTGGCGGCCCGGCGCGCCGATCTTGTAGGTCAGCGCGTGACCGAGGACGTCGGCCATCACCGTCGAGGATTCGGCCTGCAGCGACATCTGCACCACATGGGTCTCGCAGGCCGGCGTCCGCCCGAAGCGGACCACCCGGGCGCCGTGCGCGAGCGCCGCCTCCACCAGAATCGGGGTCTGGTCGATGTCGCCGTCGATCACCGCCGCGCCGCCCGGCTCCAGGCCGTCGAAGATCTCGGCCTTGGCCTCGGCGATGGCGTCGACGTCGCGGAAGAACTCGAGATGCACCGGCGCCACGGTGGTCACCACCGCGACGTGCGGGCGCACCAGATGGGCGAGCGGAGTGATCTCGCCGGCGTGGTTCATGCCGATCTCGAAGATCCCGAAGGCGCAGTCGGCCGGCATCCGGGCGAGCGTCAGCGGCACCCCCCAGTGATTGTTGTAGGAGGCGACCGACGCATGGGTCTTGCCCTGTTCGGACAGGACGTGGCGCAGCGCTTCCTTGGTCGAGGTCTTGCCGACCGAACCGGTCACCGCGACGATGCGCGCATTCGTCCGGGCCCGCGCCGCGCGACCGATGGCGCGCAGCGCCTCGAGCACGTCGTCGACCACCAGATAGCGCCCGTCGGCGGGCAGTTCGGCGAGCCGCGCCTCGGCCACCACCGCCAGCGCCGCACCGCGCTCCAAGGCCGCCGGCACGAAGTCGTGGCCGTCGCGGCTGTCGCCGAGGATCGCGAAGAAGGCTTCGTCGCTGTCGATGGTGCGGCTGTCGATCGAAATGCCGTGGACTTCGGCACGGGGACTCCCGACGACGCGGCCGCCGGTGGCGGCGACCAGGGCGTCGAGGGTCCAGAGGGCGGCGGTCATCGGGGCTTGTCCTCGAGGGCGGCGACCACGCAGTCGTGGTCGGAGAAGGGGTGCACCGTCTTGCCGACGATCTGGCCGGTTTCATGACCCTTGCCGGCGACCATCAACACGTCGTCGGCGCCGAGCATGGCGATCGCCCGGCGGATCGCCTCGCCGCGGTCGCCGATCTCGATCGCCCCGGGGGCCGCCGCCAGGATGGCGCGACGGATCGTCGCCGGGTCTTCCGAGCGCGGATTGTCGTCGGTGACGATCACCACGTCGGCGGCGCGCGTGGCGATCTCGCCCATCAGCGGCCGCTTGCCGGGATCGCGATCGCCGCCGCAGCCGAACACCACCACCAGCCGGCCGCGGGTCGAGGGGCGGAGTGCCGCCAGCGCCTTCTCCAGCGCATCGGGCTTGTGCGAATAGTCGACGAACACCGGCGCCCCGAGGGCGGTGCGGCCGGCGAGGTCGAGCCGTCCCGGCGCGCCCTTGAGATGTTCGAGCGCCGCCAGCACCGCGCCGGCCGGCGAGCCGGTGGCGATCGCCAGCCCCGCCGCGACCAGGGCGTTGGAGACCTGGAAGGTGCCGATCAGCGGCAGCGCCACTTCGTGGGCGAGCCCGTCGACGGTGATCCGCAGGCGCTGGACCTGGCCGTCGCGCCGCGCCGCCACCAGCCACAGGCCGGTGCCCTCGCGCCCGACGGTGAAGGGCTCGCGCCGCGCCGTGACCGCCCGCGCGGCGACCCGCTTGGCGTCGGGCCCGTCGGCGTCGATCACCACCGCGCCGCCCCACGGCACCAGCACTTCGAACAGCCGCATCTTGGCGTCGAAATAGGCCTCGAGGCTGGGGTGATAGTCGAGATGGTCGCGCGACAGGTTGGTGAAGGCGCCGGCGGCGATTCTGAGCCCGTCGAGGCGATGCTGGTCGAGCCCGTGCGAGGAGGCCTCGATCGCCACATGGGTGACGCCGTCGGCGGCGAGTGCGGCGAGATCGTGGGCGAGGTCGACCGGATCGGGGGTGGTCAGGCTGCCGTAGCGCGCACCCTCCGGACCGATCACCCCGATCGTACCGATCGACGCGGCGCGCAGGCCGACGCGGGTCCAGATCTGGCGCACGAAGTCGGCGACCGAGGTCTTACCGCTGGTGCCGGTGACCGCGACGATGGTCGCCGGCTGGGTTCCGTAGAAGCGCGAGGCGGCGATCGCCAGGGCGCGGCGCGGTTCGACGCTGCGCAGCACCGGCACGTCGAGCGTCCCGACCTCGGCGGCGCGGGCGGCGAGCACCGCCACCGCCCCGCGCGCCACCGCGTCGGCGACGAAGCGGGCGCCGTCGTCGCGGGCGCCGGCCAGCGCCACGAACAGGAAGCCGGGGCCGACCTTGCGGCTGTCGGCGGAGAGCCCGAGAATCTCGGGATCGGATCCCGGGGCGGGGTCGACCTGTCCGGCGGTGAGTTCGCTGAGGCGCATCTGTCCACACCCTTCTGCGTCGGCGGCCGGCGACGGCCGACGCGCGACGATCAATTGGAGGCGACCGCCGGTCTCGGCTGGTCGTAGCGCGGCATCACCCCGAGCATCGGCGCGATGCGGCGGATGATGCCGCCCGCCGCCGACGCCGCGTTGAGGCCGGCGGTGGCCGGTCCCTCGCCGCCGGCTTCCGCCTTCGGCTCGTCCAGCACGGTCAACACCAAGTAGCGCGGATCGTCCATCGGAAATGCGGCGAGGAACGAGTTGAACCGCTTTCCGGCGTTGTAATGGCCGTGTTCGATCTTTTCCGCCGTGCCGGTCTTGCCGCCGACCCGGTAGCCCGGAACCGCCGCCTTCGACCCGGATCCGCCGGTGCCCGAGGTGGCGTTCTGAAGAAACAGATAGCGCATCTTGTCGCTGGTTTCGGGGCGAATCACCTGCACCGCGAGCCGATCGGCTTCCTCCGGCGTGCGCGGGAAGAAGGTCGGGGGCATCAGACGGCCGCCGTTGATCATCGCCGCACCGGCGATCGCCGTGTGCATCGGCGTCACCGAGATGCCGTGGCCGAAGGCCATGGTCGCCGTCGACACGTCCGAGAGGCCCTTGGGCACCAGCGGCGCAGCGACTTCCGGCAGTTCGGTGTCGATCCGCTTGAGCAATCCCAGCCGTTCGAAGAAGGCGCGTTGCGCCTGCGACCCGACCCTGAGCGCCATCCGCGCCGAACCGTTGTTCGACGAATAGAGGAAGATCTCGGTGACCGACAGCGGATGGCCCTTGGAATGGAATTCGCCGATGCGTTGCGAGCCGAACTGCAGCGGCGTGACGTCGAAGGTGTCGGTGAGTTTGACCTTGCCCGAATCGAGCGCCAACCCCGAATTGAAGGTCTTGAACACCGAGCCCATCTCGTAGACGCCGGCGGTCGCCCGGTTCATGTTCTGCTTCTCGAGCGCCTGCTCGGGATGGTTCGGATCGAAGTCCGGCACCGAGGTCATCGCCACGACTTCGCCGGTGCGCACGTCGAGGACGATGCCGACCGCCGCCACGGCGCGGAAGCGGGCCATCGCCTCCAGCATCTCGTCGCGCACCACGTGCTGGACGCGCAGGTCGATCGACAGCCGCCGCGGTTCGATGCCGCGGTCGGGCACGATGCCGAGATTGCGCAGTTCGACCAGCCCCATGTCCTGGTCGATGGTCTTCTCGATGCCCGAAATGCCCTGATTGTCGACGTTGACGGTGCCGAGCACGTGACCGGCGGTGGCGCCGCCCGGATAGAAGCGCCGGTTCTCGTCCATGAAGCCGATGCCGGGGATCCCCAGGCGAAAGATCTTGGCGCGCTGTTCGGGCTTCAGCTCGCGCCGCAGCCAGACGAAGCCGGTCTTGCTGGCGAGCTTGCGCCGCACGCTGTCGTCGCCGCGCATCTCCGGGATCACCGAGGCCAGCGCCTCGACCGCCTCGTCGACGTCGAGGATGCGCTTGGGCTCGGCATAGAGCGACGACGACTTGACGTCGGTGGCCAGCACCTCGCCGTTGCGGTCGACGATGTCGGGCCGCGCCGTCGAGATCTGGGCGCGGGCGCTGTCGAGCGCCGCGGTATGGTCGTCGCTGGCCATGCCGAGACCGATCAGCCGCAGCACGATCGCCGCATAGATCCCGGCGAAGCCGAGCCCGGCGACCAGGATGCGCCCGCGCGACTCCGACTGGGTGCGGGCCGCCCGCACCTCCGGATGTTCCGCGCCGGTCCGCTCTTCCGGGGCCCCGTCGATCGTCGCCGTCGTCATCGCACCACCTTGACCTGGGGCGCGTCGCCCGTCGGAACGATCGTTCGCGGCACCAGTTGCATCGGCGCCGCGGGATTGGCGACCGTCGTCGCCGGCTTGCTCGACCCCACCCCGGCACCTGCGCCGGGGCTGCGGGTCGGCGGCAGCCGGTCGACCAGCTTACCGATCGATCCGGTGCGTTCGATCGGCTTGTCGGGCTGGGCCAGCCGGATCGAGCCGCGCGCCGCCGGTTGGGCGCTGTCGGCCGGCGGCATCACCGGCTTGAACGGAATGTCGTCGATGGTGCCGATCTGGGTCGGATCGAGCGGATCGAGCTCGAGATAGCTGCGATAGCGGGTCGCCAGGTCCTGCAGGCGCTTGGGCTGATTGAGCAGGCTCCACTCGGCCTTGAGCGTCGCGGTGGCGTCGCGCTCGGCCTCGATCTTGCGCGTGATCCGGCTGAGCTTGGCGGTCGCCCGCTCCGCCTCGTACTTGAAGTCGTAGACCACGCCGGCCCCGACCAACATGGTGGCGACGAGCAGGATGTTGATGGTGCGCAGCATCACCGCCCTCCCCGCTTCATCGGATCGACCCGCGGCAGCCCGAGGGCGGCGGCATCGACGTCGCGGGCCGGGGCCGCGGTGCGTCGACCGGCCCGCAACTTGGCCGAGCGGGCGCGCGGATTGTCGGCGATCTCGCCTTCGCTCGCCGCCTCCGCCCCGTCCGAGGCCGCCTCGAAGGTCGCCGGCGCCACCGTGACCCGCGGCGCATGGCGCGAGCCACCGGCCTCGCTGCGGCAGCGATCGGCGAAGAAGCGCTTGACGATGCGGTCCTCGAGCGAATGGAAGGTCACCACCACCAGCCGCCCGCCGGGCTTCAGCGCCCGTTCGGCGGCGGCCAGCGCCCGCACCAACTCGCCGAGCTCGTCGTTGACGTGGATGCGCAGCGCCTGGAACACCCGCGTCGCCGGATGGATCTCGTGGGGCTTGGCCCAGATCACCGTCTGGACCACCTCGACCAACTGCCCGGTGGTGACGAAGGGGGCCTTCGCCCGCGCTTCGACGATGGCGCGCGCCACCGATCCGGCGCGCTTCTCCTCGCCGTAGACCCGGAAGATATGGGCGAGCGTGCCGACGTCGGCGGTGTTGACCACATCCGCCGCGGTCTCGCCGGCAATCGCCATGCGCATGTCGAGCGGCCCGTCGGCGCGGAACGAGAAGCCGCGCTCGGCGCGGTCGAGCTGCATCGACGACACGCCGATGTCGAGCACCACCCCGTCGACGGCGTCGAGGCCGAGGGAGGCGAGATGCTCGTCGAGGTCGCCGAAGGCGCCTTCGACCAGCCGCAGCCGTCCGTCCGCCGCCGCGACCATCGCCGCGCCGGCGGCGATCGCCGTCGGATCGCGATCGATCGCCACGACCTCGGCGCCGCTCGCCAGGATCGCCGACGTATAGCCGCCCGCCCCGAAGGTGCCGTCGACCAGCACCTCGCCGGCGCGCGGCGCGAGATGCGCCAGGACTTCGTCGAGCATCACCGGCCGATGGGGCCGGTCCGTCGCGTCCGCTTCGGTCATGCCCCGCCCTCCGTCGCCGGCAGGCCGGCCAGCAACCGCTCCGCCGCGACCCGCGCCGCGGTCTCGAAGACCGCGAAGCGCGAGGGCTCCCAGATCTGGAAACGGTCGCCGAGACCGACGAAGACCATCTCCCGGTCGATTCCGGTCGCATCGCGGATCCATTCCGGCACGCTCATGCGGCCCTCCGGATCGACGCCGATCGCTTCGCTCTGGCCGAGCAGGGTCGTCGCCAAGGCGGTGTGGGCAGGAGAGAACAACGGGAAATCGGCGAGCCGGGCGTCGATCGCCGCGATCAGCGCCCGTCCGCCCGCCTCGATCGCCGGATGACCCAGCGCGCGCAGGCAGAACGGCCCGTCGAGCCGGTCGGCGGCGAGCACCGCCCGGAACGCCGCCGGCACCGAAACCCGCCCCTTGGCGTCGATCCGTTTGGCATGGCGTCCGAGAAACCGTTGCATCATCGACCTCGGTTGTCCCGCCGCGCCCCACCCGATCGGCCGCACCGACGGCCGACGTCGACGCACCGACACGCGCCGAATGGGCGCTGCGGCGTTCCGTCGAAAGCGACGATGGCAACGGGATGTCTTGGGATAACATGGGATCTCATGGGACGCCAACGAAACCACGGCGCCACGCCGACCGCGTCGCGCCTGACCGCCATTGAAACTCTTTTAGGGTTAACTGCCCGTTTACGAGCCGGACGGGACGCCCGGGCGTGGCCGGGAAACCACGGCGGCCGCGCTCGCTCACCCGGGCGGTCGACGCTGCGAGCGTCGCCGGCCGGGTGAGGAGAAAGGGCCAGTCGGCCTGTAAGCCGGGTTCTGTATGGCGGGGTTTCCCCCACGTGGCGGCCATTCGTCTGGGACGCCCATTGCTGGACGCCTCGCGCAACCAACCCGGGCGACTGGTCCGGAAAAGACCGGAACTCTTTCGAGCCCGCGCCGCCCCTATTCGGTCTTGCTCCCGGTGGGGTTTGCCGTGCCGTCCCCGTTGCCGGGTCCGCGGTGGGCTCTTACCCCACCTTTTCACCCTGACCTCGATCGAACCGATGCCCTTGCGGCCACCGCTTCCACCCTTGCGGACGGGACGACGCGAACGCCGTCCGGACCGAGGCGGTCTGTTTTCTGTGGCACTGTCCCTGAGGTCGCCCTCGCCGGGCGTTATCCGGCACCGTCTTTCCGTGGAGCCCGGACTTTCCTCCCCGCGCCTCTTTCGAGACCCGGAGCGGCCGCCCGGCCGACTGGTGGGGATCTTCTGAGGCCTCCCGCCGCCGCGGTCAAGGGCGCGCGCGGTGCGGGGTGCGCGGCAGCGAGGGGTGTACGCAGGGCGGAGCGTGCGCCGGCGGTGAGGGCGTCCCGTGGATCGGCCACGGGCGCCCCCCCTTCTCCCCTCGTGGGAGAAGGAGATCCCGCCACGCCGCCAAACTCCGGCGAACGCGAGCAATCGAACCGGCGTCGCGCGAGGCGCGGCCTCACCGCCCACGCCCTGCTCAGCTCATCCCGGTGACGTCGCGGGCCGTCCGGCAATAGGTCGCTGCCGCAGGCGTGATCGTCGTGGTGCGGATGCCGCCGGTGTATTTGGCGATGGTCAGGCAGGCGTCGCCGCCGGTCGCCTTCCAGGCGGCGCCGAGCTCGCGCATCCCCCATACGATGTTGGTCTCGGGATCGCGCAGCCGATCGATCGGGCCGCGGTAGCCGAGGTAACGCGCCGTCCCCGGCATCACCTGCATCAGGCCGATCACCCCGTGCCGGCCGCGCAGGTTCGGATCGAACTTGCTCTCCACCCAGCCGACGCCGATCGCCAGCCACAGCGGCACGCCGTTGGCCGCCGCCTCGCGCCGCAACAGCGCCAGATAGGGCTCGGCCCGCGTCGGTATGCGCCGCGGCTCGCCGCTCGCCCGCCGGATCCCCGCCGCCACCGGCGCCTCGCCGTCCTCGTCGACGCTCTCGCCCGGCGTCGGCCCGAGGGAGGCGAGCCGGACCTCGTCTCGCGGACGCGCCGCCGGCAGAGCCGGCAGAGCCGGCTGATCCGACACCGCGGTCTCGACGATCGGCCGCGGCCGTTGGCGCGGCAAGGGCACGGCGATCGGCCGTCCACCCGGCGAGGCGCGCGCCCGATCGATCGCCGCCGCCGGCTCCTCCGGGGCGAAGGCGAGAAGTCCGGCGATCGGCGCGGGGGCGGGATCGCCCAACGCCACCCGCGGGGTGATCACCGCCGGGGCCGGCGCGACGAAGGGCGCACCGCCGACCGGGCCGGTGCCGCTCGCCCCACGCAGGCCGGTGGGCGCCGGGAACAGATCGAAGGCCGCGGCGATGCGCTCGGGCGGTACGGGTGCGATGCGGGCCGGCGGGACCAGACGATCGCCGCGCCCCGACGGCGGCGACGGCGCGGCCGCAACCGGCCCGGCCGGCGGCGACGCCGGCGCGACCGCCCACTCGGGCTCGGGCGCAGTCGTGGTCGTGGTCGTGGTCGTGAGGGGAGTCCCGCCGTCGGTGAGGACCCCGGCGGAAAAGCTCTGCGGGAAGGCCGCCTCGGCCGGCACCGACACCGGGCGGACGGTCACTGCCGGGGTCTCGGCGGTGTCCCGCGGGCCGCTCGTCGTCGTCTCGGGGCGCGGCCGCGGCACCGGCACCGGCCCGAAGCCGGCGACCGCCCAGGCGGCCAGCACCGCCGCCGCCCGGCCGGCGGTCCGTCGGACGATCACCGCCGAGCCGATCCCGCGCCGCCCGGTCATGTCCGGCCTCCCGGCGATCCGCCGCGGTCGACGAGCGCGCGCAGGGTCTCGAAGGTCGAGCGATCGGCGCGGCCGTCGACCCGCTCGGGCCGAAAATGCCGTTGTAAGGCTTCGACCACCGCCCGCGTCGCCTCGCCGAACACGCCGTCGACGACGATCCCGTAGCCGGCGATCGCCAGCAGCCGCTGCAGCGCCGCCACCGGCGGCGAGGCGTCGCCGAGCTCGAGCCGCGGCGTCGTCGTGCCGTCGATCGGCACCGGATCGATCGCCGCCCCGAGCCCGGCCGCCGCCAGCCGTCCCCACGGGAAACGCTCGCCGGGATCGCGCTTGCGCCCCGGCGCCACGTCGGAATGGCCGACCACCCGGCGGGAATCGAATCCGCGCCGCGCCACGATGTCGCCGACCAGGGCGATCACTGCGGCGATCTGCGCCTCGGGATAGTCGATCCAGCCGGGATGGACCTCGACCGGCGCGCCCGGGTCGCGATCGGGCGTCACCGCGAGATCCCACCAATGGCCGGGATTGACGATCTCGATGCCGATCGAGGCGGAATTGACGTCGCTCTCGCCGTGCCACGAGGCGCGGCCGGCGTGCCAAGCTCGCCGGCTCTCGGCGACCAGCTGGGTGATCGCGCCGTCCTCGGCGACGACGTAATGGGCCGAGACCTCGGAGACCGGATCGGTCAGCCAGCGGATCGCCCGCTCGGCGGCGGAGAGACCGCGCCCGGCCGGCATGCCGGTATAATGCAGCACCACCAGATCCGGCCCGTGGGTCGCGAAGGGCCCGCGCCGTTCGCCGTGGTTCGGCGACGGCCGCAGATCGGCGACCAGACCACTGTCGGCGGCCGCGAGGAGCACGGGCGCCGCGGAGGGAATGAGGCTCGTCATGGACCCATCATATACCGCGCGGCGGCGATCCGTCAGCCCGCCACCCGTCCGAGGCCGCGCTCCAGGCGGATCTGCTCGAAAGCCGCGTTGATCGAAGCCATGCGGTCGGTGAGGATGGCCATCGCCTCGCGCGGCAGGCCATGGGCGAAATGGCGATCGGGATGGCATTCGACCACCAGTTTGCGCCAGGCCTTCTTCACCGTCTCGTCATCGGCGTCGCGGGGGATGCCGAGGATGCGATAGGGGTCGGGTCCGCGCCGGCGCACGAAGCCCGAGGCGATGCGCTCGAAGGCGGGCCCCGCCAGTCCGAAGATCTCGCCGACCCGTTCGAGGAAGGCCAGTTCGCGCTCGTGGACGAAGCCGTCGGCGGCGGCGATGTGGAACAGCCCTTCGAGAACGTCGCCGAGCAGCACCGGATCGGCGGTCGCCAGCCCGGCGATGCGCGCGGCATGGGACTCGAAGCCGGCGATGTCGCGCTGGGCGAGATCGAACAGCCGCTCGACCGCCCGCTCCTCGCCCTCGGGGATCTCGACGATCCGCCGGAACATCTCGACCTCGTCGATCGACACCACGCCGTCGGCCCGCGCCATCTTCGCCGACAGGGCGATCAGCGCCACGGTGAAGGCGACCGGCTCGCGCGCCGCCCCCCATTCGGCGAGCCGCGTGGCGATCACGTCGTAGAGCGGGGCGAGGCCGGTCATCTCGCCGACCACCCCGAGGGCGCGCCGCAGCGCCTGCCACAGACCGCAACGGATCTCCTGCGCCTCGTCGATCAGATCGTGGAGGCTGTCGTCCCGGGTCCCGCTGCGCAAGGTCGTGTCTCTCCGGCGGCACCGCGCCGCGTCCCCCGATCGTAACCACGCCCGGCCACGGCGATCAACCGGACCGCCCGGCGCGACGGTCGGGACGGATGCATACGAAGCGGCCCGCTCTTCGGACCTCCGCCCCGGCCGGAGCCGGCGGCGACCGGTCGGGCGGATGGGCGGCTTCGCGGCGATCGGAGGCGATGGTCCTGCCGGGGCGCCGGTTGAATCGAAGCGTGAAGTCGAACGACCCGATGCGGAATCGGAACATGAAGTGGGCGCTTTCCGCAGCGGAATCGAAATCTACGCCGGTGGCGCCAAGCGATTCCGCCGACTCGTCTTTTCGCCGGCCCGCGCCCCCGCGACGGAGCTCTTCACCCAACGTCACAGAAACGGGAATTCCCCTGTTCGTTCAGAGAGATGCCCCATACTCTCGAGACGGCGCGGCGGCCACGCCGACGCACGGCCGGACTCGTCGCCCCAGCCCGCGCCGTCAGACGCCTGAGAAGACTCGGGAACTTCCGCCCGCCTCAAGCCGCGACGATCGCCGCCGCCAGGGCCTCGGGCCGGGCGCGACCGGTGATCTCGCCGGAGATCCAGCGGCAGCAGATCACCCGCAGCAGCGAGGCGAAGTTGCCGACGTCGCCGCGGATCTCGACCACCTCGTCCCACAGGGTCGACAGGAACTTGCCGGTGGTCAGGCCTTCGGCCTCGGCGATCTCGTCGACGATGCGCCAGAAGGCCGCCTCGAGGCGCAGGCTGGTGACCACGCCGGCTATGCGGACCGACCGCGTCGCCGGCTCGAACAGTCCTGGATCGGTCGATGCGAAGATGTGACACATGGGGCTCCCCTCCCTCTCCGGCCGTCGTCGCCGCCGGATGGGAACCGCACGACCGCCCTCCCCTCCCAAGGACGACGGTCGTGCGGCGAGCCCCCTCAGCCGTGCTCGATACGGGTTCCGAGCACCACCAGGAACTGGGCCATCCAGGCGGGATGCGCCGGCCAGGCCGGCGCCGTCACCAGATTACCATCGGTATAGGCGCCGTCGATGGGGATCTCGGCGTAGGTCGCCCCGGCGAGACGGACCTCCGGCGCGCAGGCCGGATAGGCCGACACGGTGCGCCCGGCGATCACGCCCGCCGCGGCCAGGATCTGGGCGCCGTGGCAGATCGCGGCGATCGGCTTGCCGGCTTCCGAGAAGCCCTGGACCAGCGCGATCACCGCCGGATCGAGGCGCAGATATTCCGGCGCCCGGCCACCCGGGATCACCAGCGCGTCGTAGGCCTCGACGGTCGCGGTGGCGAAGTCGGCGGTGATCGCGAAATTGTGGCCGCGCTTTTCCGAATAGGTCTGGGCGCCCTCGAAGTCGTGGATCGAGGTGGCGACCGAGTCCCCCGGCGCCTTGCCCGGGCAGACCGTATCGACCGCATGCCCGACCGCCAGCAGCGTCTGATAGGGCACCATCGCCTCGTAGTCCTCGACATAGTCCCCGGCGAGCAACAGGATCTTCTTGGCCATGTGATTTTCCTCCCGTGATGATCGACGGACGCCTTCTCGGGCGCCTCTGTCCTCAGGATCGGGGAAATCACGTGCCCTCGGGTAACAGGCGGCTACTACGCGAAATCACGCAGCCGCGAGGACCCTCTCAGGCGTCCTCGCCGGCCACCGCCTCGGTCACCGGCTCGCCCCAGGTCTCGACCGTGGCGAAGCCCTCGAGCCCGTCGCGATCGTCCTCGAAGGCGTGTGCCACCTCGACGAAGGTGTCGGGATAGAAGCCGTTGAAGCGGGTCCGGAGCGACAGCGAATAGGCGCCGATGTGGCCGATCTCGATGAAGTCGCCGGTGTCGACCGACGAGGGCAGCCAGAACGGCCGCGACAGGATGTCGACGGAATCGCAGGTGACGCCGCACACCCGGAAGTCGTCGAGCCGGGTCGGATCGCCGTTGCGCCGCCGCCGCGCCGGATCGGGGATCAGCCGGGCCGGCAGGGTGATCTTGCCGGTCCAGGAATCCGACAGCGAGCCCCAGATGCCGTCGTTGATGTAGATGCGTTTGCCGTCGCGCAGCAGCACCCGCACGATCACCGACAGGCAGCGCGCCACCATGACCCGCCCCGGCTCGGCGACGAAGTCGACGCCGGAGAAGCCGTAGCGATCGAGGTCGGTGACGATGTCGGCGATCAGCCGCCCGGGATCGGGCACCGCCTTTTCCGGCGTGCGCGGATCGCGGCCGTAGGGCGCGGGAAAGCCGCCGCCGACGTCGATCGAGACGATCGGCACCTTGGACGCGTCGCGCACCCCGGCGGCGAGCCCCAGCGCCTGCTCGTAGGTGGCGATGTCCTCGACCTGGCTGCCGACGTGGAAACACAGGCCGGCGCGGAAACCGTGACGGTCGATCCGCTGGAGGAGGTCGACCGCCTCGCCCGGCGCCGCCCCGAATTTCTTGGAGAGCTCGTAGGCGGCGTGGCCCTTGGTGGCGAGGCGGACGGCGAGCAGGATCTCGCCGGGATCGAGATCGAGCGCCTGGACCATCATCCGGATCTTCTCGAACTCGTCGGGGTGATCGAGGGCCAGCGTCCGGATGCCGTAGCGCTCCAGCGCCAACCGGATGTCCGACACCGCCTTGACCGGGTGCATGTAGAGCTGTTCGGCCGCCGGCGCGACCGCGCGCACCGCCTCGAATTCGGCGCGCGAGGCGACGTCGAAGGCGGTCACCCCGGCCGCCGCCACGGTCTTCAGGACGAAAGGCTCGCCGTTGGTCTTGACCGCATAGGCGGTCTTGCCGGGAAAGGCGGCGAGGAAGGTCTGGACGTCGCGGGTCAGCACCGTCGGGCGGAAGCAGTAGACCGGCTCGTCCGGTCGCAGCTTCAGAGCCGCCTCGCGGCCCGTCTCGAACTTGCGCATCGCCATGCCGATCCTCCGTCGCCCCGTCATGCCGACAGGTGTGACACGGCGAGGGGAAGAGAACATGACGATTCGACGTCAGCGGTCGAGGGCGGCGGGATCGTCCTCGTCTTCGCCGTCGGAGCCCTTGGGCACCGAACCGGTGCGCTCGGCACCTTCGAAGAACGACAAGAGCCGCCCGCCCTCCGGCACCGGCTCGCTGCCGCCCTTGCAGACGCGACGGCCTTGGCCGTGGCGGGCGAGATCGAGATGAATGTGATCGGCGTGCGCCGCGCCGGCATCGGGCCCGAGCACCGTGGTGAAGTCCTCGCAGGCGGCCGCCCCGACGGTGTTGAGGAAGGCGACCTCGACGGCGTCGCCGGAGCGCCAACCGTTCTTGACCCGGACCGTGCGCCCGTCGGCGAGCTTGAAGCCCGAGACGTCGAGGGCGTTCATGTAGGCGTGTTCCGACATCTGGCGATGACCGGCGATCGGGCGGCAGTTGTACGAACCCATGTGTTCGATGCCGACCACCGGCTGGCCGAAGTCGGCCTCCGCCGCCGGCTGGACGATGCGGTCGAACCAGTCGTCGACCGCCGCCACCATCGGGCAGTTCAGCGCGGTGGATTCGTTGAGCGGCGCCTTGCTGCGCCGGCCGACCGCCGAAACCTTGAACGGCCGATCGGCGCCGCAGGTCCCCGGCCCGTCGATCTCGCCCATCGGCCGGACGTCGGCGGAGGGCTGCACGGCGCCGGCGGTCAGGCAGGCGCGCTCGGCCTCCGATCGCCAGGCCGCCCGCTTCGGACCCCACCAGGAGCCGAACAGCGCGCAGCCGCCGATCGTAGCCGACAATCCGATGACCAGGGCGACGGTGAGAACACGTTTCATGACGTCGACGATGCGCGCGGATTGGGAAACGCGGCGTTAACGTCGATGGGCGCTCGATCGGGTCGATTCGCGCCGCTCGTCCGGGCGCGCGGCCCCGATTCCCAGCCCGCCCTCGCCTTCCCCCGAGACCCTCGATGTTCCGCCCGCTCGCTCCCGCCGCCCTTCTCCTCGCCCTGCTCACCGGCTCCGCTGCCGCGACCGAAGCGCCGCCCGGGCCCCTGTGCCCGGCCCCCGGCACGGCCGCCGAGAAGGCGATCGCCAAACACGTCGCCGCCGCCCACGTCGCCGTGCCACCGTTCGCCGACCTGCCGACCGCCCCGGCGCTCGCCCCCGAGCGGCGCGGCTCGATCCGCCGGGTCGAGCTGCCGGCCGGCGAGAAACTGGTCGCCCTCACGTTCGACCTCTGCGAGACCGAAAACGAGGTCGCCGGCTACGACGGCGAGATCGTCGACGAGTTGCGCCGCCGCCACGTCGCCACCACCTTCTTCGTCGGTGGCCACTGGGCCGCCACTCATCCCCGCCGTTTCGCCGAGCTCGCCGCCGACCCGCTGTTCGAGATCGGCAACCACACCTGGACCCACGCCAACCTGCGCACCGTCGACGACGGCGAACTGGCTCGGCAGATCCTCGCCCCGGAGGCCGCCTTCCGCGCCGCCCTCGCGGGAGGACCGCAATGCCCCGGCATTTCGCCGGCGGCGGCGAAACGCTCGACCCTGTTCCGCTTCCCCTTCGGCGCCTGCGACGCGCGATCGCTCGGCGCGGTCGCCGGGGCCGGCATGGCGGCGATCCAGTGGGACGTCTCGACCGGCGATCCGTCGCCGCTGACCGGCGCCGCCGACATCGTCGCCGACACGCTGCGAGGGGTGCGCCCCGGCTCGATCGTGCTGGCCCACGCCAACGGCCGCGGCTTCCACACCGGCGCCGCCCTGCCCCGCCTGATCGACGCGCTCACCGCCCGCGGCTATCGCTTCGTGACGGTCGGCGAACTCCTCGCCCGCGGTCGCCCGGTGATCACCGACACGTGTTTCGATGCCCACCCCGGCGACACCGACCGCCACGATCGCTGGAGCGCCGGTCGACGTCCGTCGCGCCCGCCCTTGCCGGTCGCCGCCGTGGGCCTGCGCGGCGCCGACGCACCGCCGATCGCCCCGCCCGCCCGCCGCACCGCCGAGCCCACGCCATGACCCCCACGTCCCGCCCCGCCGCCTTCGCCGCCGAGACCCACGATCTCGGCGATCTCGTCCTCGGACCCCTCGGCGACGACGTCGACGCGATCGCCGCGGTTCTCGCGACCCTCGACCCCTGGGCCCGCGCCGGCCTGCCGGTCGAGGCGATGCGGAGGCGCCTGACCCGGCCGATGGCCGCGACCTACCGCTTCGCCCTGCGCCTCGACGGTCGCCCGGTCGGCTGCGTCAGCCTGCGCCATCCCTTCATGCGCGGCCCCTATGTCGAGACGATCGCGGTGTTCCCGGAGGCCCAGCGCCGCGGCGTCGCCCGCCGCGTGGTCGAGTGGATGGGGCGCGAGGTCGCCGGCGAGGCGAGCAATCTGTGGCTCTGCGTCACCGAATGGAACACGCCCGCCCGCGCCGCCTATCGCGCGCTGGGCTTCGTCGAGATCGGCCCGGCGCCCGACCTGGCGGTGCTCGGCCAGACCGAGATCTTCATGCGCAAGCCGCTCGGGCCGCCGATCGTCGGCTGACGACTTCACGACTGTCATGTCGAGATTTGACCGTCGAGGTCGGTCATGCCGGTTCCGCGTCGACCCGCGACGGGCTCGGCTGTAGGCGTCCTCTCCCCCCTCGAGGGACCTTTGCGTAATTTCCCGATTCTTTTCGCTGCAGATCGAGCTCTACCGTCGCTCCCGGCGAGCGCAGCGAGGGAAGGGAGCCCAGAACTTCAGTAAACTACTGAAAATATTATGGATCCCCTTCCCGGCGCGTGCCGCGCCGCCGGGGATGACGGCGGTGGGTGTGCACCCTCTCGGGTATCCGTTCGAGCGGATCGAAGACCCTGGGACGGATTGTGCAAAGGTCCCCTCGAGGGGGAGAGACAGAGAGGGGGCCGGACTCTCCCCTCGCGCGGCCGTCGAGGAGGCGGCTCCCTGCCCCCCTCCCTGTCCCTCCCCCTCGAGGGGGGAGGGAACGAGGTGGCACCGCCCCCGGACGGATCGGCGAGGTCGATCGACCGATCTCCGGCGCCGGCCGGTCACGCTCCTCGCCGACGCCCCCCTTGTCGGGACCCCACGCCCGCGCGCATGCTGTACCCCGGCCCACCCGACACGAGGACTTCCCCCCATGGCCACCATCCTGATCACCGGCGCCAACCGCGGCATCGGCCTCGCCCTGGTGGAGTGTTTCGCCGCCCGCGGCGACCGGGTGATCGCCACCGCCCGCGATCCCTCGACCGTCGAGGGCCTGGCCGCGGTGGTCTCCCGCTTCCCCGATCTGGTCGAGGTCCATGCCCTCGAGGTCACCGATCCGGTATCGATCGCTGCACTCGCCGCCCGGCTCGACGACCGCCCGCTCGACGTGCTGATCAACAACGCCGGGGTGATCGGCCCACAGCGTCAGTCGTCGCTCGACATGGACTTCGCCGGTTGGCTCGACACCTTCCGAGTCAACACCCTGGCGCCGCTGGCCGTCGCCCAGGCGTTGTTGCCGGCGCTGCGCCGCGGCGATCATGCCAAGATCCTGACCGTCTCCACCGCCATGGGGTCGATGGCCGCCAAGGGCTCCGACCGCGTCGCCTATCGCTCGTCCAAGGCGGCGGTGAACAAGGTGATGCAGTGTCTGGCGACCGACCTGCGCGGCGAGGGCATCGCCGTGGCGGTCTGCCATCCCGGCTGGGTCAAGACCGAGATGGGCGGCGACGGTGCCGAACTCACCCCCGAGATGAGCGCCACCGGCATCACCCGCATCGTCGACCGGATGAGCATCGGCCATTCGCCGGCCTTCCACGTCTGGGACGGCACCACCATGCAATGGTGAGCCTCCGACGAAGAGCGGACGAATATGACGAAACATTCATCCGCCGTGAGCGCGAGATCTGGTATCGGCTGGGATCGGGGATGGACCTCCCGCCGCCCCGATCTACCATACCGAGGACCAAAGCATGTTCGCGACCGATCGATCGACCTCCTGGGCGCCCGGCGCCAAGTTCTTCCATTGGACGAGCGCGCTCTGCGTCGTCGCCGCCTGGATTCTCGGACTGACCATCGACGCCTGGCCGAAGGGCGCGGTCTTCGTCCATGAATCGCTCGGTCTGGCGGTGATCCTGATGCTGGTCGGACGCGTCGTCGGCCGTCTCGTCTGGACGTCGCCGGAACCGGAGCAGACCCCCTGGGAGCCCTGGGCACGCAAGCTCGCCGCCGCCGGCCACGGGGTTCTCTACCTGTTGCTCGCCGCGGTGACCCTGCTCGGTGTCGGCTACGTGCTGCGCCGCGGCATCAGCCTGTCGGTGTTCGGCCTGTTCCAGATCCCCTCGCCCTTCGTCTGGCCGGATCGCGAAACCGCCCGTCTCGCCGCCCGCCCGGTCAAGGAACTGCACGAACTGGCCGCCCACGCCCTGATGGCGGTGGCCCTCCTGCATGCCGTCGCCGGCCTCGGCCATCACTACTGGCTGAAGGATCGCACTCTGACCCGCATGCTGCCGTTCCGCCGCGGCTGAAGGCTCGCCGGTCGGTGGCGACGCCGACCGGTCTCGGGCTCAATCGGCCGACAGGATCACATTGCGGACGATCGGATAGATCTGGTTCTCCCAGCGCCGTCCGGAGAACACGCCGTAGTGGCCGACGCCGGCCTGCATGTGGTGACGCTTGCGGTAGGGCTTCAGCGACGGCGTCAGATCGTGGGCCGCCGCGGTCTGGCCGAGCGCGCAGATGTCGTCGCGCTCGCCCTCGACGGTCAGCAGCGCAGTCCGCCGGATCGCCCGCGGATCGACCTTGCGCCCGCGATAGGCGAGCGTGCCCTCGGCGAGCTGCGCCTCCTGGAACACCCGGGCGACCGTCTCCAGATAGAACTCGGCGTCGAGGTCGAGCACCGCGAAATATTCGTCGTAGAAGGTCTTGGCCACCGCCGCCTTCTCGATGTCGCCGCGCGACAGGTTCTCGTAGAGCTCGACATGGGCCTTGACGTGCCGGTCGATGTTCATCGCCATGAACGCCGAGAGCTGGACGAAGCCCGGATAGACCCGCCGTCCGGCGCCCGGATAGCGTCCCGGCACCGTGGCGATCAGGTTCTTCTCGAACCATTCGATCGGCTTGGAACTCGCCAGTTCGTTGACTTTGGTCGGGTTGATGCGGGTATCGATCGGGCCGGCCATCAGGGTCATCGAGCGCGGCTGCGCCGGATCGTCGTCTTCCGCCAACAGCGCCGCCGCCGCCAGCACCTGCACGCAGGGTTGGCACACCGCCACCACGTGGGTGCCGGGGCCGAGCACCCGGAGGAAGGTCATCAACGTCTCGACATAGTCGTCGAAGGCGAAGGGACCTTGGGCCAGCGGAACGTCGCGGGCATTGTGCCAATCGGTGATGTAGACGTCGTGATCGGCGAGCAGCGTGCGCACGGTGTTGCGCAACAGCGTCGCGAAGTGGCCCGACAGCGGCGCCACCACCAGAACCCGCGGCTGCGCCACGGCGACGTCCTTCTTGAAGTGCAGGAGCGTGCCGAACGGCGCCACGAAGCGCGACCGCTCGACCACCGCCACCGTCTCGTTGCCGACCGTCACCGACTCGATGCCATAGGCCGGGCGGGTGTGGGTCAGCCCGGCGCGGGCGATCAACTCGTAGGCCGCGGCCATCGAGCGCAACGGCGCGCCGCCGGCCCCGGCCATGCCGTTCCAAGAGCCGATCAGCGAGAGCATCGAGCGGGCCACGGTCCGGATCGGATCCATGACGTCGTTCTGGCTCTGATAGGCGAAATAGAGCATGTTCGGTGGACCACCGTCGCTGGGAGGACACCCGCACTTCGCGGATACTGCGAAGGGATGGGGCGCATCCGACGAAAGCTAGTGCAATTCGGAACGAGGTGCGAGACAATTCGCCCGCGCGGCCACTCCGGCCGGGCGTGACCTGCGCTCCACGCAAGGCTTTCTCGGGGGAGGAACGCCCAATGGCCTCGGCGACGCTGACCATTTCCAGCCGCAACTATTCGTCCTGGTCGCTGCGCGGCTGGCTCCTGTGCCGGATGAGCGGTCTCGACTTCCACGAACGACTGTTGCCGATCGACGACCCTTCGACCCGCGCCGAATTGCTGCTGTTGTCGCCGTCCTTCCTGGTGCCGGCGCTGGACCACGACGGGCTCCAGATCTGGGACACCCTGGCGATCGCCGAATATCTCGACGAATGGAACCCCGGCGCGGCGATCGTGCCGCTCGAACGGGTGGCGCGTGCCCATTGCCGCTCGATCGCCGGCGAGATGCACTCGGGTTTCTCCAACCTGCGCTCCGCCCTGCCGATGAATCTGGGCGCCCATTATTCCGGCTTCAAGGTCTGGGCCGGGGCGCTCGGCGACATCGAGCGCATCGCGGTGATCTGGCGCAACGCGCTTCGCACCTCCGGCGGACCCTACCTGTTCGGCGCCCGGCCGACGCTCGCCGACGCCATGTACGCGCCGGTCGCCGCCCGCTTCACCACCTACGACGTGAAGCTCGATGCGGTCTGCGAGGGCTACCGCCGCACCATCATGGCCTGGCCGCTGATGGCCGAATGGATCGAGACCGCCAAGTCCGAACCCGAGGAACTCGACGAACTCGACGTCGAATTCTGAGCCGCCGGGCTCTTCAGCGACGCCGGGTCGGGCCGAGGACGTCGGTGAGCGGCCACACCGCCATCGACGTGTCGACCAGTTCCAAGTCGGATTCGATTTCGTCGAGATGGCGCCGCATCGAGGCCACCGCCTCGTCTCCGCGTCGCGCCGCGATCGCTTCGACCAGCGCGGCGTGGTGGTCGACGTTGCAGGCGTGCCCGACCGCCCGGCGGTAGAGCAGGATGATCAGCGACGAGCGCGCCACCAACTCGCCGAGGAAGCTCGCATAGACGCCGTGGTCGGCGATGCGGGCGATCATCAGATGGAATTCGCCCGACAGGCGGATCGCCCCGCTCTCGTCGCCGCGGCGCTTGGCCCGGCGCTCCTGGTCGAGATGGGCGGCGAGCGCCGCCGCCGCCGCCGCGTCGCAGCGCGCCGCCGCGCGTTCGGTGGTCTCCGCCTCGATCAGACGCCGCGCCTGGAACACCTCGTGGGCTTCCGCGACGCTCGGATGGGCGACGAAGGCGCCACGGTTCTTCTCGATCACCACGATGCCTTCGTGGGCGAGCGACTGCAGCGCGGCCCGCACGATGGTCCGGCTGACCCCGTAGATCGAGCCGACCTCGTCCTCGCCGAGCTTGGTGCCCGGCCGCAGTCGCTGTTCGAGAATCGCCCCGATCACGTCGGCCCGGATCACGTCGGCCCGCGTCGCCCCGCCCGGACGATGCGCCGCTCGGAGATCGATCTGTTCGACGCTGCTCACGGCCCACCTCCCGTGGTCGGTCCCGACGGGCGGCGGGACCACCCGGCTCGCGGCGCCGGAGCGGCCTGCGCGCGCCGCCCCGTATCGAGGCGAACCGCGAGTCTGCCGGAAAGGCTCAGGCCTGTAAAGACACGGGCGCCTCGGGCGCCGACGCGGCCTCCGCGGCCGGCGCGCGGGTCCCGGCCACCGCCAACCGGGTCTTCATCAGCACCGCCGACAAACGGATCATCAGGTCGGGGCGATCGAACGCCGCGACGCGGCGCAGATCCATCGCCGCCGCCACCAGGCCGGAGAAGCCGACGTTGGCGGCCGCCCCCTTGAGGGTGAGCGCCTGCCGCCGCATCTCGGCGAGGTCGTCCGCCGCCCAGGCGGCGCCGATCGCCGCGAACAGCGTGGTCGCGTCCTCCCAGAACACCGCCGTCAGTTCGTCGAGGGTGTCCGCGCCGAGTTCCTCGGTGAGGTGGCGGCGATGCCGAACGTCGAGCAGCGGCGCGTCGTCGACACGGATCGAGGCGGCGGCGGCCTCCGACATGTCGGAGCGCGGTTCGGACGTGCGGCTCGACGGCGCCGGCAGCGGAAGATCTAGAGCGAAGGGCATCAGAGCGGCCTCCAGACGGTGGCGCGTGACGGGTTTGACCACGAAGTCGTTCATGCCGGCGGCGAAACAGGCGTTGCGGTCCGACGCGAAGGCATTGGCGGTCAGGCCGATGATCGGCACCACCGCCGACAGGCCGCTGCCGCGCCGAATCCGCGCGGTCGCCTCGAGCCCGTCCATCACCGGCATCTGCATGTCCATCAGCACGATGTCGATGCCCGGCCGGGTCAGCCGGTCGACCGCCTGCGAGCCGTCGACGGCGATTTCGCTGGTGAAGCCGAGGCGCGACAACATGCCGGCGACGACGCGCCGATTGACCGCATTGTCCTCGGCGACCAGGACATGGCCGCGATGGCGCAGGGCGACGGCGGTGCGACCGTCGTCGGCGGGCGGCGGGGCCGCCTCGAAGCTCTCCGAGCCGGCGCGGCGCGCCAGCATGCGGGCGAGACGTCGGGTGGTCACCGCCCCTTCGATCACCCCGGCGACGATCCCCGACAAACGCCGGGCCCCGAACCCGTGGACCACGGTCCGCGACGGATCGATCGGCTCGCCCGCCGCCGCCGCCGCCTCGAACGAGGCGACGTCCCAGATCGTCAGGTCCGGCTCGCGGCTCGCCCGCAGCACCGGATCGAGGACAGGACCGAGCGACGCCAGATCGCGCGCGACGAGCTCGCTCACCAAGCGGCGCGAGCCGCCGACGCGCACCGTCAGATCGCCGATCGGCGGCGGTTCGTCCCGCTCGCCGACCGCTTCGACCGGAATCTCGAACCAGAAGGTGGTGCCGACGTCCGGTCGGCTGTCGACGCCGATCTGTCCGCCCAGGGCGACGACCAGGCGTTTGGAGATCACCAGGCCGAGACCGCTGCCGCCGAAGCGCCGGCTGATCGTCGCGTCGGCCTGGGTGAATTCGGAGAACAGCCGACCCATCGTCTCCTCGGCGATGCCGATGCCGGTATCCTCGACCTCGAAGCGCAGGCCCGTGACCCGCCGCCGGGCCCGCAGTTCGCTGACCCGGATCACCACCGCACCGCCGTCGGTGAACTTCACCGCATTGCCGACCAGATTGATCAGCACCTGACGCAGGCGGGTCGGATCGGTCTCGTAACTGCCGAGCGGGTAGCTGGCGACCAGCGCGAGATCCTTGCCCTCGACCCGCGGCGTCAGGATGTCGACGACGTCGTCGACCACATCGCCGAGCACCATGGTGCGCCGCTCGAGGTCGATCGCCCCGGATTCGAGCTTGGAGAAATCGAGGATGTCGTTGATCAGCGAGATCAGCGCATCGGAACAACGTCGGATCGTGTCGAGCTGTTCGCGTTGTTCGGGATCCAGACGTTCGGTCGCCATCAGGTCGGCCATGCCGATGATGCCGTTGAGCGGCGTGCGGATCTCGTGACTCATCGTCGCCAGGAACGCCGACTTGGCGGTGTTGCCGGCGCGCGCCGCCTCGGCCGATCGCGCCAGTTCCTCGCTGAGCGTCTGCAGATGCTGGCGCGACACCTCGCCCTGGCGCAACTGCCGCCAGATCAGCCAGATCACCGCACCCATCGCCAGGGTCAGGGCCCCGACCGACAGCGCCAGCCCGGCGAACATCCGCGACAGTTCGGACCGCTCGTCGACCTGGATCTCCGCCTGCACCCGGCTGGTGGCGAACAGCAGGCGCTCGGTGACCGAGCGCAACGCCCGCACCTTGCCGAGCACACCGACCATCTCGACATACTGCACGGCGTGCTCCGCCTGCATCCGGTCGAACACCGGCAGCAGTCCGTGCAGCCGGGTGGCGAGATCGGCGGTCAGTTCCTGCAAGGCCGGATCGGAGCGGAACTTGCTCGGGAAGTCCGCGACCTCCATCACCTCGTGACGCGAATAGAGGATGTCGAAACGTCGCAACACCTCCTCGAGACTGGTGTCGGGGCGTCCGTCGAGAAAATCGGCGAGCGTGGCGGTGAGTTTTCCGGCTTCACGATCGGTCTGATAGGTCGCCCACAGAGCATCTTCGCGGATGCTCACGGCGACCGAATTCTGGCGTTCGTAGAGCATGCCGAAGATCGCGATGATCGACGCGAGCAGGACGAGGCCGACACCGACCAGCGCCACCAGCCCCTTCTTGCGCGCGATCGCCTCGCAGGCGTTCCAACAACGTATGCCGAGGCGCATCGACCGGTTCCTCTCGGGTCGCCCCGCGACCACCACCGAAGGCATCATCGAATGTCGATCGATCGGATCTGCCAAGCCGACCGGGTGAAGATCTTCTCGTTGTAGAGGGCCGGCTCGGCATCGAACGGATAGATCAGGAACAGCGGTCCCTTGTCGCGCACCGGCATCGGCTTCCCGTCCTTGCGGGTCGCCAGGATCACCGGCCACTGGCGGCAGTCGGAGATCGGCACGTCGACGGCATAGTCGTTGAGCGCGACGATGTGCAGGACGGTGCCGTCGGCCCGCAGGCGGTCGAGCAGCACGCTGCACAGCGGGCCCTGGAAGGCGACGAGACCCTTGGTCCACGGCGTCTCGATGGTGGTCGTCCGCCCCGGCAGTTCCTCCAGCATCGCCAGATCGAAATCGGCCTTGGGACCGGCGTTGGCGACGCCGATCTTGCCGGTGACGGTCAGCACCACCGGCCCCGTCGGATCGCGCAGGGTGGCGGCGCGGGCGCTCGGCAGGGCCACCGCGAAGATCGTGGCGACACCGAACAGGGCAGCGACGGTCTTGAAGAACATCCGGGTCTCCTGTCGTCGGGACCGCGCGAGCGGCCCCGGGCGGCGTTGGGATATTTCGGGATCGCGCCGCGGCGGTCGCCTCAGGCGGCGCAGGCCACCGGCGTGGTGCCGGCGATGGTGATGACCTCGTCCCAACGCGAGAAGAAAGCGTCGACACAGGCCGGATCGAAATGGCGCCCGCGTCCCTCCTCGATCAGCGTTCGCGCCGCCTCCAGGGTCCAGGCCGCCTTGTAGGGCCGGACCGACATCAGCGCATCGAACACGTCGGCGAGCGCGGTGATCCGCCCGACCAGCGGAATGGCCTCGCCCGCGAGCCGGGCTGGGTAACCGGTCCCGTCCCACTTCTCGTGATGGCTGAGGGCGATCTCGGCGGCCATCTGCAGGAGCTTGGACGGCGACCCCGACAGGATGTCCCAACCGAGCATCGCATGGGTCTCCATCACCACCCGCTCTTCGGGCGTCAGCTTTCCCGGCTTGAACAGGATCTCGTCGGGGATCCCGACCTTGCCGACGTCGTGCATCTGCGAGGCGATTTCGAGCAGCCGGCACTCTTCCTCGGAGACCCCCAGGGCCTCGGCGATCACCCGACAGATCCGCGACATGCGGGCGATGTGGTCGCCGGTATCGGTGTCGCGCCGTTCCGTCGCCTTCGACAGGCGCCAGACGATCTCGCGTTCACGATCGAGCAATTCGCGGGTCTTGGCCGCCACTTCGACGTCGAGCGCCGCGGCCCGATCGGCCAGGGCCTTCTGGGCGGAGCGCAGGGCGAGCAGGTTGCGCACCCGTACCTTGAACTCGGTCGGATCGAGCGGCTTGGTGAGGAAGTCGGTCGCGCCGGCCTGCAGCGCCTCGAGGCAGACCTCGCGCTCGTCGGCGGTGGTGACCATCACCACCGGCACGTGCTCGTGGGTCGGCAGGCGGCGCAGACGGCGGATGAACTCGATCCCGTCGAGTTCGGGCATCATGTAGTCGACCAGCACCAGATCGAACACCCGGTCCGACGCCAGTGCCAGGGCGGCGACCGGATCGGCCATCGCCACCGCCTCGCAGTCACCGACGCGCGTGACCAACTGGCGGACCAGAGCGAGGTTCGTCATGTTGTCGTCGACCATCAGAACTGCGTGCATGTCCACGATCCCCGCCTGCGATCTCTCGAAGCCATGACCTTCTTCATGGTTCGACCAATGCCGTGACCAGACCGTCACTCTACGCGCAAAAAAATGAACGCAAATTCAATGTAAAAGTAGAAAGGCCGGCATATCTCGCATATTCGGACACATCGACCTTGATGGCGACTTACGAGTGCCGTGACGATTTGTTGCAATTTTTACCGATCGCCCCCGCATCGATCGCCGAGGGCAGACCTCGCGCCGCCAATACATGACGTTGGGGAAGTGCGGTCCTCGCCCGCTTCGCCTCGGGTCGACCGCCACCAGAGCCCTCGCGGCTTTCCCTCGCCCCGCCACGGGTCTAGACAGAACGGGCCGAGCCGCCGCAGAGCGCGCCGCCCATCGGAGGACACCCCATGCTCATCGACCTCGATCCGCTCCTGACCCCGGACCTCTTGTGGGTTCTGGCCGCCATGGGCCACGGCGACGATCTCGCCTTCGTCGATTCCAACTTCCCGGCCGAGACCATCGCCCGGCGCACCACCTCCGGCCGTCTGATCCGGCTGCCGGCGATGTCGATGGCCCGCGCCGCGCGGGCGATCTTCTCGGTCCTGCCGATCGACACCTTCGTGCCCGATCCGGTCCGCCGCATCGAAGTGGTCGGCAAGCCCGACGAGGTGCTGCCGATCCACGCCGAAGTGCTCGCCGAACTGACCGCCCGGGTCCCCGACGCCACCTTCGGCCGGATCGAACGCTTCGCCTTCTACGACACCGCCGCCCGCGGCTTCGCGGTGGTCCAGGTCGGCGATCCGCGCGCCTACGGCTGCTTCATGATCAAGAAGGGCGTGATCTTCGGCGAACCCGAGCGCTGAGCGCCGGGCCCGCGCCCACCGCGGCGGCGTCGAGCCTCAGGGGGCCGGCGCCGCGGCAGGGTCGACCAGAAGGGCCTCGAGCTCGGCGATCGACCCGAGCACGACGTCGGCTTCCGCCGCCAGGCGCGCGCGGGTGCCGGTGCCGGTCAGCACCGCCACGCGCAGGCCGGCGTCGGCGGCGCGGGCCATGGCGAGGTCGTGCAGCGTGTCGCCGACCACCGCGACCGCCTCCGGCGCCACCCCGATCGCCCGGCAGAAGGCCAGCACCATGCCCGGCCCGGGCTTGCCGCCGTGACCCGAATCCCAACCGGCGACGAAGTCGATCAGCCCTTCGAGCCCGAACCGCTCGACCGTCGCGCGGATCGCCGCCTCGCCGTCGCTCGACGCGATGCCGAGGCGATAGCCGCGCCGAGCGAGACGCCCGAGGATCGCCGCGAGATCGCCGACCGGCACCACGTCGCCGACCGCCGCGCAGAAGATCGCATCGAGTTCGTGGGTGAGCGAATCGACGTCGCCCGGCGCCCCCGCGGCGATCCACACGCGGGCGATGTCGGCGGCCGATCCCGCCGCGAAGACGCTGTCCGGATCGGCCCGGCGTCCGTCGAGCCCGATGCCCGCGACCGCCAGCAGTCGCTCGGCGAGAGCGGCGTCGCCGCGCGCCGCATGAGTCCCGGCGCGCACCGCGATCGGTCCCCAGCTCGGCCAGAAGTCGAGCAGCGTGCCGTCCTTGTCGAACAGGATCGCCCGAATGCCGTCGCTCATGCCCTCACCCGCCGGCCACCACCAGGAGATCGTCGCGGGCGAAACACAGGGTCACCGGCTCGCCGGCCGCCGGTAGGCGCACCGCGGGCTGGTTGAAGGCGTCGAGCGACACCGTCTGGCTCTCCAGCCGCACGCGGATCCGCACCACGGCGCCGAGGAAGCTCACCGCCTCGACCGTCCCGGCCAGCTCGTCGCGTCCGTCCGCGGCTTCCCCGAAGGTCACCGCCTCCGGCCGCAGGGCCACCGTCACGGTATCACCGCTCGCCCGCCCCTCGACCGTATGCGCCGCCAACACCTCGCGTCCGTCGATCGCCAGGCGCCCGTTCTCGGCGTCGATCACCGTGGCGGTGAGGATGTTGAGCGTGCCGACGAAGGAGGCGACGAAGCGGGTGCGCGGGTAGTTGTAGACCTCGAACGGCGTGCCGATCTGCTCGGCGCGGCCTTCGTTCATCACCACCACGCGGTCGGACATCGACAGCGCCTCTTCCTGATCATGGGTCACGAAGATCGTGGTGATGCCGAGGTCCTTCTGCAGCGAGCGAATTTCTTCGCGCAGGCTGACCCGGATCTTGGCGTCGAGCGCCGACAGCGGTTCGTCGAGCAGCAACACCTGCGGCTTGACGGCGATCGCCCGGGCGAGCGCCACCCGCTGCTGCTGGCCGCCCGACAGTTGGTAGGGATAGCGGCCGGCGATGTCCGGCAGCTTGATCAGCCGCAGCATCTCCTCGACCCGCGCGGCGATCTCGTCGGGGCCGCGCCGGGCGACCCTGAGGCCGAAGGCGATGTTCTGGGCGACCGTCATGTTGGGGAACAGGGCGTAGGCCTGAAACACCATGCCGACGTTGCGCTTGGCCGGCGGCAGGTCGGTGACCTCCTGCCCGTCGATGGTGATCGACCCGGCGCTCGCCGTCTCGAACCCGGCGATCATCCGCAGGATCGTCGTCTTGCCGCAGCCCGAGGGTCCGAGGAAGGAGACGAATTCGCCCCGCTCCACCGCCAGCGCGAAGTCGTGCACCACCGTGGCCGGTCCGAACGACTTCCTGAGGTTGCGAATGTCGATGAAGGTCATCGGAGCTCCTGGAACGACCGTCGCCCGGCGATCGGGCGGACGTTGCTATTTCGGTTGGGTCGGCCCCCGGGCCGCCCCGAACACCTGGATCAGCCCCATGCAGGCCCAGGTGACGACGAAGGCGATGATCGCCAGCGCCGCCGGCTCATAGGCCCGGTTGGCGCCGACCAGTTGCAGATAGGGGCCGAAGGCCGGCCGATTGAGCAGGCTGGCGAAGGTGAACTCGCCGATCACGATCGCGAAGGTCAGGAACGCCCCCGACAGGATCGCCGAGCGGATGTTGGGGAAGATCACCTTGAACAGGATGGTCGACCAACTCGCCCCGAGGCTCTCGGCGGCCTCCGTCAGGGTGCGCACGTCGATCGCCCGGAGCCCGGTGTCGACCGAGCGATAGAGATAGGGCAAGGCCAGCGTCACGTAGCCGAAGGTCAGGAGCAGATCGGTGCCGCGCGAGGAGTCGGTGAGCGGCAGAATGCTCTGCGAATTGTAGAGCCGGAGATAACCGAACACGATGACGATCGCCGGGATCACCAGCGGCAGCAGGGTGACGAACTCGACCAGCGGCCGCAGCTTGGGCAGACGCAGCTGCACCCAATAGGCGGTGGGCACCACCAAGAGCGTCCCGACCACGATGGTCGCCAGCGCCAACACCACCGAATAGAGGAACGACGCCTGGAAGTTCGGGTCGCCCAACACGATCCGGTAGGCGTCGAAGGAATAGGTGCCGCGCCGCATCCGCAGCGAGAACTCGAAGGTGCCGATCAGCGGCACCAGGAAATAGAGCGCCCCCAGCGTGACGGCGATCCACGGACCGATTCGCGAGGCCTTCATCGTGACCACCTCTCGGCCCGGCCGCGCAGCCAGATGTAGGCGACGTTGGACACCCCGGTGATGATGATCATCCCGAGCGCCAGGGCGTAGCCGAGGTTCTGATTGTGCAGCACGTCGCCGCGGATCTGGGCATAGAGCAGGATGGTGACGATGTTCAGCGACGATCCCGTGAGCGCGTAGGCCGTGGCCACCGCCCCGAACGAATTGGCGAACAGCAGCAGGGTCGAGCCGAGCAGGCTCGGCCACAGCACCGGCAGCACCACCCAGCGCCAGTACTGACCGCGGCTCGCCCCGAGCGTCGAGGCCGCCTCGCGCCATTCGCGCTTCAATCCGTCGAGCGCCGGCGTCAGGATCAGCACCATCAAGGGGATCTGGAAATAGAGATAGGTCAGCGTCAGGCCGAAGAAGTTCAGGAGATTGAACCCGGTGGCATAGAGGCTGAAGCCGAACCACTGCATCAGCGCCCAGGTGACGAGGCCGGTGCGCCCGAGCGTCGCCAGGAAGGCGAAGGCCAGCGGCACGCCGGCGAAGTTCGAGGCGACGCCGGAGAAGGTCATCAGCGTCGGCCGGATCCACGCCGGCAGCCCGCCCGACACCGCGGCATGGGCCAACGCGAAGCCGATCAGCGCGCCGCCGAGCGCCGAGGCGGCCGAGATCTCGAGGCTGATCTTGTAGGCCGCCAGGATCGTCGGTTGCGACAGATCGGTGAGGTTGACGAGGGTGAAATGGCCGTCGGCGTCCTGGAAGGCGCCGATGATCAGGAACGCCGTCGGCAGGATCAAGAACAGGGTGGCGAACAGGAAGAACGGCGCCACGCCGATCCACGCCAGCGCGGATCCCGACGGACGCCGCGCCGGCTTCGAAATTGCGATCGTTCCGGCCGCCATGCCCCTCGCCCCGTTCACTCGCGTCGGATCCGATCCACCACCGGACGGATCCCGGCCCGGCGGTGGATCGGCGATCGGGCCTCCGGCGTCGCCGTCGGAGGCCCGAACGAGGTCACTTGGCGACGTTGGCGCCGACCACGGCGTCCCACTGCTTGGTGATCACGTCCTTGGACGCCGCCTGCTCGGCGAGCGTCGGGAACACCGCCTTGGCATAGCCCTCGGCCGGCGGCAGCTTGGCGAGCACGTCGGCCGGTACCTTCTTGTTGGCGATCAGGTCGGCGAAGCGCACCGGGTGGCAGTAGCCGGCGAGCCAACCGACCTGGCCCTCGTCGGAGTAGAGATACTCGAGCCACAGCTTGGCGGCGGCCGGGTGCGGCGCGAAGGCCGAGATCGCCTGGACGTAGACGCCGGCGACGACGCCGGTCTTGGGGATCACCACGTCGACCGGCGGGTTGCCCTTCAGCGTGTCACGGTCGGCGAGCGCGTTGTAGTCCCAGCGGATGACGATCGGGGTGGCGCCCTGCGCCAGCGACGCGGCCTTGCCGATCACCGGCACGAAGTTGCCGGCCTTGTTGAGATCGCCGAAGAACTTGAGGCCGGCTTCGCCGGCCTTGGCGGCGTCGTTGCCGGTGGCCGCGAGGCCGGCGGCGTAGACGCCCTGGATCGCCTGGTTGGCGGCGCGCGGATCACCGGCGAGCGCCACGGCGTTCTTGAATTCCGGCTTCAACAGATCGGCCCAGTCGGTCGGGCTGGTCTTCACCAGATCCTTGTTCACCTCGAAGGCCAGCACGCCGTAATAGTCGCCGGTCCAGTAGCCGTCGGCGTCCTTCTGGCTCGCCGGGATCGAATCCCAGGTCGAGACCTTGTAGGGCACGATCAGGCCGTCGGCCTTGGCGGTCGGACCGAACGACAGGCCGACGTCGACCACGTCGGGGGCCTGCGGGCCCTTGTTGCCCTTGTTGGCCTTGATCGCTTCGATCTCGTCGCCCGAGCCGGCGTCGGGGTTCAGCTCGTTGACCTTGAGACCGTATTTGGCCTTGAAGGACTCGATGATCGGGCCATAGCCGCACCAGTCGTGCGGCAGCGCGATGACGGTCAGTTCGCCTTCCTTCTTGGCGGCGGCGACGAGATCGTCGAGCGGCGCGGCGGCGACGGTCGAGACGGAGGCGGCGACGGCGAGCGCCGCCACCGAGGCCAACAGGATACGATCGGTCTTCATCGGTGACACCCCTTCGAAGGCCAGCACGCTCGGCACCGGGCGGTGCGGGCGGCGGCGAAATGCATGAGACGACCCTGGGCTATCAAGCCGACATGAACGTATCGTGTCGCTGCTAACCCGCGGAAATCGCCCGCTCTCGACAGGACGTCACATGATGACGGAGCCTTCATGAGTTCGTCATGCGAGCTCCGACTAAGCCCGACCGCAGGCCCTTCGGTCAAGCGGCTACGCGAGGGAAAGTACGGGTGATATCGCCGCGACCCGGCGCACCGCCTTCCCCCACCGTCAGGCGCCCGCCGCCCCCCAGCTGCGGGCGAGCAGCCCGTCGGCGCGAATCTCGATCAGCGTCGGCACGTCGGCGGCGGCCGCGGCCGCCAGCGCAGCCACCAGATCGGCGTCGCGATCGGGCGCGACATGGGCGCAGCCATGGGCTTCGGCGAGCAGGTCGAGTCGCGGCCCGCCGATGTCGACGCCGATCGTCGGCAAGTCCTGCCCACGCATCCAGGTCTTGATCTCGCCATAGGCCTGGTTGTTCCAGACGATCACCGCCACGCCGATCCCGGCATCGACCGCACTCGCCAGTTCCGGTGCGGTGAACTGCAGGCCGCCGTCGCCGATCACGCATACGACCGCCCGCTCGGGCGCGGCGAGCTTCGCCCCGAAGGCTGCCGGCAGGGCGTAGCCGAGGGTGCCGTAGCCGGTCGAGGCGTTGAAGAACGACCGCACCCGCGGCGCGCGGTGGATCTGGTTGCCGGCATAGACCGGCTCGGTCTGATCGCCGACCACGATCGCGTCGGGCAGCGCCGCATCGATCGCCGCGAACAGATGGGCATGCACCCGGCAGGCCGGCCACAGCAGCGCCTCGGTGCGCCGCACCAGATCGGCCGCCCGCGCCGCGCCGTCGCGTCGCCCCGGACCGGCCCCGAGGCGCGCCAGCAGCGCCTCGGCGGCGATCCGGGCATCGGCGACGATCGACAGCGCCGCCAGCGCCGGCCGCGAGGTCTGTTCGGGGTCGATGTCGATGCGGATCAACCGCCCGCCGAAGGTCAGCGGCCGCGGGTCGGGATACATCTCGGTCTCGCCGAATTCGGTGCCGATCGCCAGCACCACGTCGGCCGCGGCGAGCTCGTCGTAGAGCGGCGCCAAGGCGAGATTGCCCGAGAGCCCGAGCGGATGATCGGGCGGCAGGATGCCCTTGGCGTTGACCGTGGTGAACAGCGGCGCGTCGAGCCGCTCGGCGAGGCCGCGGATCGCCCGCGCCGCCCCGACCGCGCCGCCGCCGGCGACGATCAACGGCCGTTGCGCGGCCGCGAGCCAGATCGCCGCCTGTTCGATGGCGCGCGCATCGGCCCCGGGCGCGAAGGGCCGCGGCGGTGGCGAAACCGCCGGCCCGGCGACCGGAGCGACGATCACGTCGATCGGAATCTCGATGTGCACCGGCCGCGGCCGCGCCGCCGCGAAGATCGCGAAGGCCCGCGCCAGCACTTCCGGCAATTGCTCCGGGTCGAGCAGGGTGTGGCTGAAGGCCGACACTCCGGCGATCAGCGCCCGCTGCGACGGCAATTCGTGCAGTTTGCCGCGGCCCATGCCGAGATCGGCCCGCCCCGTCACCGCCGAGATCACCAGCATCGGCACCGAATCGGCATAGGCCTGCCCCATCGCCGTGGCGATGTTGGTCATGCCCGGACCGGTGACGATGAACGCCGCCGCCGGCCGACCGCAGGCCCGCGCGTAGCCGTCGGCCATGAAGCCGGCGCCCTGCTCGTGGCGCGGCGTGACGTGGCGGATCCGGGTCGCCGGCAGGCCGCGGTAGAGCTCGACGGTGTGGATCCCGGGAATGCCGAAGATCGTGTCGATGCCATAGGCCTCGAGCAGCTGCACCAGTCGTTCGCCGCAGGTGACGGTCGTCGGGCTCATCGCACGGATCCTCGTCGGCCGCCCCCGGCGGAGGCGGAACGCCCCATCCATAGCCGCGCCGGGCCTCCCTTGGGAAGCCGCGGGCCGAGGGGCCCGTCGTCGCGGGCCTCAGCGGTCGAGGTAGTGCACCGCCGGCATCTCGCGCAGCCGTGCCGCCGCGGCCTCGGCGGTGATGTCGCGCTGCGGCGAGCCGAGCAGCTCGAACCCGACCATGAACTTCTTGACCGTCGCCGAGCGCAGCAGCGGCGGATAGAAATGGCCGTGCAGATGCCATTCCGGATGGGCCGCGCCGTCGGTCGGGGCCTGATGGAAGCCCATCGAATAGGGAAACGACGTCTGGAACAGATTGTCGTAGCGGATGGTCAGAGCCGACAGCGCTTCGGCGAGGCTCTCCCGCTCGGCGGCATCGAGATCGGTCAATGAGGCGGCATGGCGGCGCGACAGCACCATCGTCTCGAACGGCCACACCGCCCAGAACGGCACCAACACCACGAAATCCGCGTTCTGGTGGACGATCCGCTCGCCGAGCGCGAGCTCGCGCGCCAGATAGGCGCAGAGCAGACAGTCGTCGTGGGTCGCGTGCCACGCCGCCTGATGCTCGGTCTCCTTGGCCAGCTCGTTGGGCAGGCTGTGGCTCGCCCAGATCTGGCCGTGGGGATGGGGGTTGCTGCAACCCATCATCTCGCCGCGGTTCTCGAAGATCTGGACCGCCCCGATCGCCGGATCGGCGCCGAGGTTGCGGGTCTGGTCGACCCACACCTCGACCACCCGGGCGATCTCGGCGACGCTCATCCGCGCCAGCGTCAGATCGTGGCGCGGCGAGAAGCACACCACCCGGCAGATCCCCGGCTCGCCCTCCGACACCAGCAGGCCGCGGTCGTCGTTGCGCGCCGCCGGCGCGGTCGGCGTCAGCGCGGCGAAGTCGTTGTCGAACACGAAGGTGTCGACATAGTCGGGGTTGCGCTGCCCGCCCATCCGGGTGTTGCCGGCGCAGAGATAGCATGTCGGATCGTGGGCGAGCCCGGCCGGCACGGCGACCGCTTCCATCTGCCCTTGCCACGGCCGCTGGGTGCGATGCGGCGACACCAGCACCCATTCGCCGGTCAAGGGGTTGAAGCGGCGATGCGGGGCGTTCTGCGGCGCACTCATGACCGCACCTCGACGACACCGACGCCGGCCGCCGGCGAACAGGCGAAGACCGTCGGATCGAGCCCGGTCGCCGCCCGGTAGGACGCCGCCACCGTGGCCATGAATTCGCCGACCGCCGCCGTCTCGACCAGACTGACCGTGCAGCCGCCGAAGCCGCCGCCGGTCATCCGCGAGCCGAGCACTCCCGGCAGCTTCTGGGCGATGTCGACCAGCACGTCGACCTCCGCGCAACTGATCTCGTAGTCGTCGCGCATCGAGGCGTAGGAGGCGTTCATCAGCGTCCCGAAGGTGACGAGGTCGCCGACCTCGAGGGCTTCCGCGGCGGCCACCACCCGTTCGTTCTCGGTGACGATGTGGCGGCAGCGGCGATGGGTGACCTCGTCGAGGAGATGGGCATGATCCTCGAGCTCGGTCGGGCCGACGTCGCGCAGCGCTCGGATCGGTCCGAGCGCATCCTGGAGCCGGGCCACGCCTTCTTCGCAGGAGCGCCGCCGGGCGTTGTAGTCGCCGCCGCCGGCCAGTTGGTGGTGGACCATCGAATTGACCACGACGATCTTGGCGCGCGGATCGATCGGCACCGCGCGCGCCTCGAGGCTGCGGCAGTCGATCATCAGCGCGTGGTCGGCGACGCCGCGGCAGGAGATGAACTGGTCCATGATGCCGCAGCGCATGCCGACGAACTCGTTCTCGGCACGCTGGCAGGTCAGCGCCAGGGCGGTGAGGTCGATCGCCACGCCGGCGGCGGCGAGCAGGGCATGGCCGACCGACACCTCCAGCGCCGCCGAAGAACTCAGCCCCGAGCCCATCGGCACGGTGGTGGTCAGCGTCAGGTCGACGCCGGTCAGCCGATGGCCGGCCCGCTCCAGCATCACGGCGACGCCGCGGACGTAGTCGCTCCAGTCCTCGACCGGAGTCGGGGTCGGATCGTCGAGATCGAAGGTGCGGGTCTCGTCGCGGGCCCGCGAATGGACCCGGAGGATCCGGTCGCTGCGCGGCGCCGCCGCCGCATAGGTCGCGAAGTCGAGCGCCGCCGGCATCACGAAGCCGTCGTTGTAGTCGGTGTGCTCGCCGATCAGGTTGACCCGCCCCGGCGCCCGATGGATCTGCGGCCGGCGTCCATACCGCCCCACGAAATCGCGGACGAGAAGGTCGAGATCGGGCATCGTCGGGACGTCCTTGCTGATCGCGCCGGCCAGGGCCGACCGGGGCTGGAGAGAGAGGAATGGCGAAAGGAAGGTTCCCCCCCGGGCTTCTTTCCCGGGGGTTGGGTGTTTTCAGCGTTTGACCTTGTTGTAGACGTCGAAGAAGACGGCTGCGAGGAGGACGGAGCCTTTGATGACCTGCTGCCAGTCGATGCCGATGCCGAGGATCGACATGCCGTTGTTCATCACGCCCATGATGAAGGCGCCGATCACCGCGCCGGTGACCTTGCCGACGCCGCCGGTGGCGGAGGCCCCGCCGATGAAGCAGGCGGCGATCACGTCGAGCTAGATCCGCCGGCCGATGGTCATCTTCTGGGTCACGAAGGCATAGAGCACGATCAGCAGGAACATGATGATCAGCACGTTGGGCAGGCCCTTGTAGGAGGCGAGCAGCCAGCCGAGCCCGACCATCGCCACGAACAGCGCGGCGATCTTGCCGACGAAGAACGGCATCGGCTCGACCTCGACGCCGTAGTGGAGCCGCTTGACCCGGTCGCGGATCGACACCACCGCCAGGATCGTCGGCACCGCCACGGTCAGGATCACCGTCAGCACATGGACCCCGGGGACGGCGAACAGGTCGGGGATGAAGCCCGACGACAGGCGCTGGAAGGCCACCGGGAAGGGCCCCACCGACTGGCCGGCCAACAGCGCCAGACACAGGCCGCGGAACACCAGCATGCCGGCCAGCGTGACGATGAACGCCGGGATCCGGAAGTAGGCGACGAACCACCCCTGGGCGGCGCCGATCGCCCCGCCGACGATCAGGCTGATCACCGTGGTGGTGACGAAGTCGACGCCGTAGTCGACCATCAGGATCGCCGCCAGCGCGCCGATGAAGCCGACCACCGAACCGACCGACAGGTCGATGTGGCCGGCGACGATCACCAGCAGCATGCCCAGCGCCATGATCACGATGTAGCTGTTCTGCAGCACCAGATTGGTCAGGTTGAGCGGCAACAGCAGCGTGCCGTTGGTCATGTACTGGAAGAACACCATGATCGCGATCAACGACAGCAACATGCCGTAGTCGCGCAGGTTGCGCCCGGCGAAGCCGAGCACGGAGGGCGCCTTGGGCCGCTCGGGGGCCGGGGTTTCCAGGGTTTCGCTGCTCATCGGACCAACTCCCGCGACGACATGATCGCACGCATGATCTTCTCCTGCGAGGCTTCCGCGGCCGGCATCTCGGCCACCACGGCGCCCTCGTCCATGACATAGATGCGGTCGGCGACGCCGAGGAGCTCCGGCATCTCCGAAGAGATCAGGATCACCCCGCGCCCGTCGGCGACCAGCCGATTGACGATGCCGTAGATCTCGTACTTGGCGCCGACGTCGATGCCGCGGGTCGGCTCGTCGAGGATCAGCACCCGCGGATCGGCGAACAGCCACTTGGCCAGCACCACCTTCTGCTGGTTGCCGCCCGACAGATCGACGGTCTCCTGGAAGACGTTGCGGGCGCGGATCCGCATCTGGCGGCGATAGTCCTCGGCCACCCCGATCTCGGCGACCTCGTCGATCACCCCGCGATGCGACACCCCGTCGAGATGGGCCATCGACACGTTGGTGCGGATGTCCTCGCCGAGCACCAGACCCCAGCTCTTGCGGTCTTCGGTGGCATAGGCGATGCCGGCGGCGACCGCCTTCGACACCGTCGAGACGTCGATCTCGCGGCCGTCGAGATAGGCCTTGCCGGTGATGTTGCGGCCGTGCGAGCGCCCGAACAGGCTCATCGCGAACTCCGTCCGCCCCGCCCCCATCAGGCCCGAGATCCCCACCACCTCGCCGCGCCGCAGCGTCAGCGACACGTCCTTGACCATCCGCCGGCCGGCATGGATCGGGTGGTCGGCGTTCCAGTTCTTCACTTCGAACAGCAGCTCGCCGACCCGGTGCTGGCGCTTCGGATAGCGGTCCGACAACTCGCGCCCGACCATCCCCTTGATGATCCGGTCCTCGTCGGCGCGGGTGCCGGCACAGTCGATGGTCTCGACCGTGGTGCCGTCGCGCAGGATGGTGATGCGGTCGGCGACCCGGGCGATCTCGTTCAACTTGTGCGAGATCAGGATCGAGGCGATGCCCTGATTGCGGAACTCGACCAGCAGCGCCAGCAGCGCGTTGCTGTCGGCCTCGTTGAGGCTGGCGGTCGGCTCGTCGAGGATCAGCAGGCGCACTTCCTTGGACAGCGCCTTGGCGATCTCGACCAGCTGCTGCTTGCCGACCCCGAGGTCGGTGATCAGCGTGTCGGCGGGCTCCGACAGCCCGACCTTGTCGAGCAGGGTGCGGGTGCGGCGCGCCGCCTCGTGCCAGTCGATCACCCCCCAGCGCGCCGGTTCGGCGCCGAGGAAGATGTTCTCGGCGATCGACAGGAGCGGCACCAGGGCGAGCTCCTGGTGGATGATGATGATGCCGAGCTTCTCGCTGTCGGCGATCGAGGCGAAGCGGCGTTCCTCGCCTTCGTAGACGATGGCGCCGTCGTAGGTGCCGTGGGGATAGACCCCGGAGAGCACCTTCATCAGCGTCGATTTGCCGGCGCCGTTCTCGCCGACCAGCGCATGGATCTCGCCCGGCACCACCGTCATGTTGACGTCGTCGAGGGCCTTGACCCCCGGGAAGGTCTTGGTGATGCCGCGCATCTCGAGAATGGGCAAGGCGTCCGATGGCATCTTGGGGCCCCTGGGGCAGAGGAGGACGGGCGGAGGCGGACGGGACCGGCGGCCCGGCGGGTCCGGTCGGTCGGCACCGCCCGCACCGCGGGCGGTGGAGAAGCGGCAGGCCCGGTCGGGTCGCCCACCCGGGCGATCCCGGGGCGGCGCGGCGTCGGATCGCGGCGCGCACCGGGCGGAACGCCGCGCGGGCTGCCGCTCGCGACCGTCCGCCGGGTCACGGCCGGCGAGCCGGGTCGGCCGGCGGACGACGGGGTCCCCCGCGCCGGCCGCAGCCGACCCGGGGGACGAGGGACGAGGTCGAGCCCGATCAGTGGATCTGGCTCTCCTTGTAGTAGCCGCTGTCGATCAGGATCGCCTTCCAGTTCGACTTGTCGACGCTGACCGGCTTCAGGAGGTAGGACGGAACCACCTTCTTGCCGTTGTCGTAGGTCTTGGTGTCGTTGATCGGCGGCTGGCTGCCGGTCAGCAGCGCGTCGACCATGCCGACCGTGACCTTGGCCAGTTCACGGGTGTCCTTGAACACCGTCGAGCGCTGCTCGCCGGCGAGGATCGACTTGACCGACTGGACTTCCGCGTCCTGACCGGTGACCACCGGCATCGGCAGGTCCTTGCCGCCGTAGCCGACGCCCTTCAGCGACGAGATGATGCCGATCGACAGGCCGTCGTAGGGCGACAGCACCGCGTCGACCCGCTTGCCCTTGCCGGAGTAGAAGGCCGACAGGAGGTTGTCCATGCGGGCCTGGGCCACCGCGCCGTCCCAGCGCAGGGTCGAGACCTTGTCCATGCCGGTCTGGCCGGAGCCGATCACCAGCTTCTTGGAGTCGATGTAGGGCTGCAGCACCGACATGGCGCCGTTGTAGAAGAAGAAGGCGTTGTTGTCGTCGGGCGAGCCGCCGAACAGTTCGATGTTGAACGGACCCTTGCCGGCCTTCAGATCGAGCGCGCTCTCGATGTAGGAGGCCTGGATCACCCCGACCTGGAAGTTGTCGAAGGTCGCATAGTAGTCGACGTCGGCCGAGCCGCGGATCAGCCGGTCGTAGGCGATGATCTTGACGTTCTTCTCGTGCGCCTTGTGCAGCACGTCGGTCAGCGTGGTGCCGTCGATCGCCGCGATCACCAGGACGTTGACGCCCTTGGTCACCATGTTCTCGATCTGCGCCAGCTGGTTGGGGATGTCGTCGTCGGCGTACTGGAGATCGGCCTTGTAGCCCTTCTCCTCCAGATACTTCACCATGTTCGCCCCGTCCGCGATCCACCGCGCCGAAGACTTCGTCGGCATCGATACCCCGATCGAACCCTTCTCCGCGGCAGAGGCCGAACCGAGCGTCATCAGACCCAGCGCCAACGCCGCCACGGCCGTCTTGAGAAACCTCATCCTCGTCTTCTCCCCTGATCGTTGCCGGACCGCCGGCGACACCGGCCGTCCCCCATGGCGCCGGAGGTCGTGCGCCCCCGAACCCTTGCCACGGTCGACCGATCGCCGAGCCACAGCCGACGCCCGATCGCAGCCCGCAACTTCCGTCCGACCCGACGGGCTGTCAAATGACGAGTTGACGGATATCCATATCGTTTGGAGTATACCTTCAAGATTCTGCCACGGCGCCGAATGGCCCGACGAAGCGGCGGCGATCGTCGCCGGACCCCGTCGCGGGGGCCTCGGGACGAGACCCGGGAGGGGGGATAAATGGCGTTCGATCAGCGACTTGTACTGAAATTTCGATTGCTTTGCGGCGCCTTGCGTATGTTTCCGGGCGGTCGCCGGAGCGGGGCAGCCCTGCTCGAACGCGTGGCAGGATCTTCCAGGGTGCGACGAGTTTGCCCTACTAAGGTCGCAAACGCACATCGGAGCGCCGTCCGCTCGACCTTGCGAGATCTCTCTTTCGGTATGCCGGAGGCCGTGCGCTCCACGCCCGACGGGCGGATCGTCCGCCACCGCAGCCCGGTGCGCAAGCCCGAGGAGGGGCGGTCGTGAGCTTCGACGAGACCGCGCTCGACCACGGCCGGGGGCCGCGCGGCGGCGCCTTCGACCATCCGATCACCACGCGGCTGAAGCTGCGCCATCTCCACCTGCTGGTGGCCCTCGACGACCACCGCAAGCTCAACCGGGCGGCGACCGAATTGCGCCTGTCGCAGCCGGCGGCCTCCAAGATGCTCGCCGAGATCGAGAAGATCGTCGGGGTGTCGCTGTTCGACCGCCTGCCGCGCGGCATCGAGCCGACCTGGTACGGCGAAGCCTTGATCCGGCGGACCCGCACGGTGCTGTCGGAGCTCGGCCAGGCCGGCGAGGAGATCGCCGCGCTGCGCTCGGGCACCGGTGGTTCGGCGTCGATCGGCGCGGTGATGGCGCCGGCGGTGGAGATGCTGACCGCGGCGGTGACGGCGGCGCGGGCGCGTCTCAAGGGCCTGCAGGTGACCATCGACGTCGAGACCAGCGACGTGCTGGTCGGACGGCTCCTCGCCTCCAAGCTCGACTTCGTGATCTCGCGGATTCCCGCCGGCTTCGACCCCGAGCCCTTCGACTACGAGGAGATCGGCGCGGAGACGCTGTGCATGATGGTGCGGCGCGACCATCCGCTGGCCGAGCTGGCGAGCGTGCGGCCGAGCGACCTCGCCGACCGCGAATGGTTGATGCAGCCGCGCGGCTCGCTGATCCGGCGCAGCGTCGAGACGATGTTGCTGCGTCACGGTCTGCCGGCGCCGAGCCGGGTGGTGGCTTCCGCCTCGATCCTGATGACCCTGGTGATGACCGGCCGGACCGACGCCATCGCGCCGCTGCCGGTGCCGGTCGCCGAGATCTTCCTCAAGACCGGCGACTACCGCACCCTGACGCTCGCCGAGCCGATCGCCATCGCCCCCTACGGCCTGCTCAGGGTCAAGGGGCGGCCGCTGTCGCCGGCGGCGCGGATCCTGTTCGATCTGGTGCGCGAGCAGATCACGGGACCGGCGTGAGGACGCGGCGCTCCTCGAAGGGCACCGGCGGGCGGCCGTGATGGGTGCGGAAGGCGCGGGGGCTCCGGCCGGTGTAGCGGCGGAAGACGCGCGAGAAATAGAGCGGATCCTCGAAGCCGACCTGGGCGGCGATCTGTTTGATCGGGCTCGGCGAGACCAGGAGCAGCTGGCAGGCGAACTGGATCAGCTGTTCCTCGCGCCATTTGAGGATCGAACGGCCGAGGGTGGCGCTGAACAGATGGGCGAGCCGCGACGGCGACAGACACACCGCCTGGGCGATCTCGGCGACGGTCAGCGGCCGGTGCAGGTTGTCGGTCATGAACTTGCAGGCCATCAACAGGCGCTCGTCGAAGCGGTTGGTGGCGACGGTGGCGCGATCGCTCTTGGCGCAGAGCAGGATGATGCGCTCCAGGATGTTCATCGCCAGTTCCATCGACAACAGGTCGGTGTTGGCCGACCAGCCGGCGACCTCGGCGAACAGGCCATCGAGCACCGGCAGCAGATCGCCGTCGCGGCGGCGCTGGACATAGAGCCCGCCCTGGGCCTCGCGCCACGACAACCAGGTCGACCAGGAGGCGCGCGGCTGGAAGTAGATCCAGCGATGCCACCATTCGCCGGCGCCGGGGTCGCGGCCGTAGTCGTGGATCGCCCCGGGCGGGAACAGCACCAGATCGCCGGCCTCGACGCGGAACCGGCCACGGCCGTCGTGGATGGTGCCGACGCCCTTGATGGTCAGGTTGATGATCCAGCCGTGCATCCCGTCGGGGCGGGAGATGCCGAAGTCGAGGGGTCCGTCGCGCTCGATCGGGGTGATGCCGGCGACCAGCCGGGTCTCGAAGTGGAAGCCGGGAAACAGCGGCGCCACCTCGGGATCGGGCGAGCGCTCGGTGCCCGCCTGGAGCAGCGAGAGGCGGCGAATGATGCTCTCGACCTGGATCGGTGTCGAGCTCGAGACGGCAGAATCATCCATGTAAAAAGCCGGATCGCCCCTTTGGGTCATCGCCCGGAGCGACTATAGTCCGCGCCGGCTATGTGAACAATAACAGCAATTTAAAAAATTTCAGCGCTGACCTGGGGAGCGGACGAGACCGCTCCGCATGCGGCGTCACGACGAAGAGCCGGGGAGATGAGCACAGCTTCCGCCGGCCGGGAGGATCCGCATCATGGCTCACGCTTCAGATGCCCATGTCATCGGGCTCGATTTCGGTTCCGACAGCGTCCGCGCGGTCCTGTTCCGGGCCGACGACGGCGGCGAAGTCGCCCGCTCGGTGATCGCCTATCCCCGCTGGGGGCGGGGCGACTATTGCGACGCCGGCCGACAGCAGTTCCGTCAGCACCCGCTCGATCACGCCGAATCGATGCGCGAAGCGGTGCGCGGGCTGGTGGCGGCGGCCCCGGCCGCGGCCGCGAAGGTGGTCGGCATCGGCGTCGACACCACCGGCTCGTCGCCGCTGCCGCTCGGCGCCGACGGTCTGCCGCTCGCCTACGACCCGGCCTTCCGCGACGATCCCGATGCGCTCTGCGTGCTGTGGAAGGATCATACCGCGCTGATCGAGGCCGAAGAGATCAACCGTCTGTGCCATTCCGGCGCGATCACCGACTACACCCGCTACGTCGGCGGCATCTATTCCTCGGAATGGTTCTGGGCGAAGATTCTCCACATCCATCGTTCGAGCCCCAAGGTGGCGGCGGCGGTGGTCTCCTGGGTGGAGATGTGCGACTGGATTCCGGCGCTGCTGTGCGGCGTGCGCGACCCGGCGAAGATCGTCCGCGGCCGCTGCGCCGCCGGGCACAAGGCGCTGTGGCACCCCGAATGGGGTGGTCTGCCGGGCCGCGAATTCTACGAGAAGCTCGATCCGCTGCTGACCAAGCTGCCCTATCCGCTCTACGAAGGGCCGGTGGCCGCCGATCAGCCGGCGGGCAAACTGTCGCCGGAATGGGCCGAGACCTTCGGTCTGCCGGCGGGAATCGTGGTGGCGGTCGGGGCCTTCGACTGCCACATGGGCGCGGTCGGCGCCGGCCTCGAGCCCTATGAACTCGCCCGCGTGATGGGCACCTCGACCTGCGACATCCTGATCGCCCCGCCGGCCGACGTCGGCTCGACCCTGGTCGCCGGCATCTGCGGCCAGGTGCCGGACAGCGTGCTGCCGGGTTACATCGGCTTCGAGGCGGGACAATCGTCGTTCGGCGACGTCTTCGCCTGGTTCAAGCAGTTGCTGACCTGGGGCGATGCCGGGTCGGAGCGCAGCGCCGGTCTCCTCAAGGCGCTGGGCGAAGCGGCGGCGGCTCTGCCGCCGGGGGCCGGTGGCGAGATCGCGCTGGACTGGTTCAACGGACGGCGCACCCCCGACGCCGATCAGCGGCTGAAGGCGGCGATCGCCGGCCTGCATCTCGGCTCGACGGCGCCGGCGATCTACCGGGCGCTGATCGAGGCGACGGCCTATGGCACGCGGGCGATCGTCGATCGCTTCGTCGAGGAAGGCATCCCGGTGACGCGGATCGTCGCGCTCGGCGGGATCCCGCAGAAGTCGCCGCTGACCGTCCAGATCTGCGCCGACGTGCTCGATCGGCCGATCGGCGTGGTCGCCTCGGAGGAGTGCTGTGCGCTCGGCGCGGCGGTGTTCGCGGCGACGGTTTCCGGCTGCCATCAGTCGGCGGAAGCCGCCAAGCAGGCGATGAAGAGCGGCATCCTCACCGAATATACCCCCGATCCGGCCGCCGCGGCGGCCTATCGGGAGCTCTACGCCCGGCGTGGACGGCTCGCCGCCTACGCCGAAGCCGACGCCCACCCGGTGTCGTGACGCATCTCGGGACGCGCCGATCCCCGGCCGCCGTCGCCCGCAAGGGCGGCGCGTGGGCGGATCGATCCGAAAAACCCGGAAAGGGGACACGATGAAGTTGAAGACCCTGCGCGACGCCGTCTGTGAAGCCAATCTCGAGCTCGAGCGGCGGCGCATCGTGGTCCATACCTGGGGCAACGTGTCGGCGATCGATCGCGAACGTGGGCTGGTGGTGATCAAGCCCTCGGGCGTCTCCTACGACCGGCTGACCCCCGACAAGATGGTGGTGGTCGATCTCGAGGGCACGGTGGTCGAGGGTGATCTCAACCCGTCGACCGACACCCGCACCCATCTGGTGCTCTACCGGGCGTTCCCGGCGATCGGCGGCGTCGCCCATACCCATTCCGGCCATGCGGTCGCCTGGGCGCAGGCGCGGCGCGAGATTCCCTGCTTCGGCACCACCCATGCCGACTACTGCCATGGGCCGGTGCCGCTGACCGCGCCGCTGAGCGCGGCCGAAGTGGCCTCGGACTACGAGGCGGAGACCGGACTGGCGATCGTGCGGCGCTTCGGCAACGAAGATCCGCTGGCCCGGCCGATGGTGCTGGTGGCCGGCCACGGGCCCTTCACCTGGGGCAAGTCGGCGGCCGACGCGGTGCTCAACGCGGTGTTCCTGGAAGAGATCGCCCGGATCGCCAGCGCGACCATCGCCATCGATCCGGCGGCGCAGCCGGTCGAGGACCACGTGCTCGAATATCACTATCAACGCAAACACGGTCCCGGGGCCTGGTACGGCCAGAAGACGTCCTGAAGACGGGAACCAGAGCCAAGACGGAGGAAGCGCGACATGTCACTCGCCGTGGTCGGTCGGAAGCCCGTGATCGGGTTGCTCGGCATCATGCAGGAACTCTACGACAAGATGCTGCCGGGGATCACCGAGCGGCAGGAAAGCTACGGACGCGCCGTGGCGGCGAAACTCGAAGGCGTCGCCGAGGTGCGCTTCCCCAAGGCGGTGCGCTGCCGGGAAGACATCGAAGAAGTGATGGGCGGCTTCCAGCGCGATGGCGTCGACGGCGTGCTGATCGTCATGCTGACCTACGGGCCGGGCCTGCGGCTGGTCAACGCCTTCCGCGACTGCTCGCTGCCCCTGATGCTCGCCAACATCCAGCCGGAGCCCAAGGTGACGCCGGCCTGGGACATGGGCGACCTCACCTACAACCAGGGTGTCCATGGCGCCCAGGACACCGCCAACACGCTGATCCGTCTCGGCAAGCAGTTCACGGTGTTCTCCGGTGACTGGCAGAGCGAGGCCTTCGTGACGGCGTTCGAGACCTTCGCGGTCGCCGCCCACACGGTCACGGCGATGAAGCAGGCGAAGATCGCGGTGTTCGGGCGGATGCCCGGCATGGGCGACATCCTGACCGATCCGCACACCTTCATGCGGCGTCTCGGGCCGCAGGTCGACCACATCGGCATGGGCTCGATCGTCTACGAGATGGAGCAGTCGACCAAGGCCGACATCGACGCGGTGCTGGCCTATTGCAACGCCAATTTCGAGATGGATCCGAAGCTCAAGCCGGCCCAGCTCGAAGAGGCGGCGAAGATCCAGGTCGGCATCGCCCGCGTGCTGGAGAAGGGTGGCTACGACGGCTTCTCGCTGTACTTCAACGAGATCGGCTTCGACGGGCGCTTCACCCAGATCCACATGATGGCCGCCTCCAACCTGATGGCCGAAGGCTACGGCTATGCCGCGGAAGGCGACACCAACTGTGCCTCGCTGATGGTCGCGGCCCGGGCGATCGCCCCGGATCCGCACTTCACCGAAATGTACGCCATGGACTTCGAGCGCGACGCGGCGCTGCAGAGCCACATGGGCGAGGGCAACTGGAAGGTGGCGCGGCGCGACCGCAAGCCGAAGCTGATCGATCGGCCGCTCGGCATCGGTGGGCTCGACAATCCGCCGACCGTGCTGTTCCAGGCCGAGCCGGGTCCGGCGACCCTGGTCAGTCTGGTGTCGCTCGGCGGCGACGCCTACCGGCTGGTGGTGGTGCAGGGCACGATTCTCGAGACCGAGGACCTGCCGACCGTCGAGATGCCCTACTTCTTCTATCGGCCCGACACCGGCGTCACCGAATGTCTGACCGGCTGGCTGAAGAACGGCGGCACCCACCATCAGGTGCTGCACCTCGGCGACGTGCGGCCGCGCTGGAAGGCCTATTGCGAACTCGCCGGCATCGAATACGTCGAAGTCTGATCGACACCACCATCGTCGAAGCCGCTCAGCGGGCCGGGATCTTCCCGGCCCGTTTTCGTTCGTCGGACAGCGCGCGGCCGTCGGGCGTCATCGCCGCGTCGCGAGCAGCGCGCAAATTTCGCAATTGCGAAGAGTGATCGCGCGAACGTCAACGTCCGGACGTCGGCGAGACCCGCTGCAGCGCAGCAAGATTTCGAAATCTGAGCAGTCGAGCGTACGTAGTCACCGTGATGCCCCCCCGTCGCGGGCGGTAGATGCTTCCCGACGGCTTGACGGCGACGGCCGAAAGGGCCACCAACTGTCTGCTACATTCGTCGTACGACGACGGCGGACGGGGTGGCTGCGTCACTCGGTCCCACTCGTCACGAAGGAAAATCGAGAGTGTTTGCTGCAATGCACGCTCCGTCCGGTGATCCGCACTGCAGCACGAGTCCTGCCGCACTGCGCCGACCGCGACACACAGAACCATTTCCGCCGAACCGAGGCCGCCGCAGCGCGTCCTCCTGCCACCGAGGCCCGTCATGTCGTCCGCTCTGAAACTCGTCCTGGTGATCAACTGCGGCAGCTCGTCGCTGAAATTCTCGCTCCTGCCGGTGGGTAGCAACGAGCCGCTGATGTCGGGTCTGGCCGAGTGCCTCGGGCTCGCCGACGCCCGGCTGGTGATCAAGAAGGACGGTGAGAAGACCACCTCGTCGCTGCTCGGCGGCGCCCACGGCGAGGCGCTGGCCTCGCTGCTGGCTCACATCCGCGAACTCGGGCTGCTCGAATCGATCCGTGCGGTCGGTCATCGCATGGTCCACGGCGGCGAGCGCTTCACCGCCTCGGCGCTGATCACCCCGGAGATCCTGACCGACATCCAGGCCTGCAACCCGCTGGCGCCGCTCCACAACCCGGCCAACCTGCTCGGCGTGCGCGCCGCGCTGGCGAGCCTGCCGGGAATCCCGCAGGTGGCGGTGTTCGACACCGCCTTCCACCAGACCATGCCGCCCGAGGCCTATACCTACGCGATCCCGCAGAAATACTATCGTGAGCTCGGCGTGCGCCGCTACGGCTTCCACGGCACCTCGCATCGCTACGTCGCCGAAGAGGCGGTGCGGCTGCTGGCGCTCGATCCCGCCGACCACGGCATCGTCATCGCCCATCTCGGCAACGGCGCCTCGGCGACCGCGGTGCTGAACGGCGCCAGCGTCGACACCACCATGGGGCTGACCCCGCTCGAAGGTCTGGTGATGGGGACGCGGGCCGGCGACGTCGATTTCGGGGCGATCGCCCACATCGCCCGGGCCGAAGGCTTCGACCTCGACCGCGTCGAGACGCTGCTCAACAAGGAGAGCGGCCTGCTCGGGATCTCGGAACTGTCGAGCGACTGCCGGGCCCTGGAAGCGGCGATCGACGACGGCCATCACGGCGCCAAGCTGGCGCTCGACGTCTTCGTGCATCGCCTCGCCCGCCACGTCGGCGGCCTCGCCACCGCGCTGCCGCGCTTCGACGCGCTGATCTTCACCGGCGGCATCGGCGAGAACTCGCGGCGCATCCGCGCCATGACCATCGCCCGGCTCGCGGTGTTCGGCCTCGTGCTCGACCCGGCGGCCAACGACGCCACGGTCGGCGGCAAGGCCGGCAAGATCGCCGTCGCCCCGTCCGGCCTCGTCGCGGCCGTGGTGCCGACCGACGAGGAGAGCATGATCGCCCGCGACACCGCCCGTATCGCCGGTCTTTCCGCCTGATCCGCACGCGTCCCGGGTTCCGTGGGCGCGCCCGCGGGACCCGACGCACTCAACTCTCGAGGACACGTCGCGCCATGAACGCTCGCTCTCGTCATCGCACCTTCTATCTCGTCCCGATCTCGCGGGAGACCGGCCTCACCTCGATGGCCCTCGGTCTGGTCCGCGCCCTGCAGCTCGCCGGCGTGCGGGTCGGCTTCGTCAAGCCGATCGTCCAGCCGGAATCGATGATCGGCGACACCGATCTCGCCAGCCATTTCGCCCGCACCCTGTGCGGCACCACGACCCCCGACCCGATCCCCTTCGCCCATGCCGCCGAACTGGTGCGCACCGGTCAGATCGGTTCGCTGATGGAAGAAGTGGTGGCGCTGGTCGAAACGGTGCGCGCCAACCACGACGTGGTGGTGGTCGAGGGCCTGATCCCCGACGCCGACATCCAGATCGCCACCCGCCTCAACATCGGCACGATCCGCAGCCTCGGCGCCGATCTGATCCCGGTGATCGCCGGCGGTTCCCGTGACGCGACCGAACTGGCGGCGATCGCCGCCACGGCCGCCGAACAATACGGCGACGAAGGCCGGCGGCCGCTGGCCGGCGTGCTGGTCAACCACTGCGGCGACGGCGCCGGCGCCGACCTGCTGATGACCGTCGGGGCGCTCGACGTGCCGGGCACCGAGAAGCCGGTGGCGATCCTGTCGGCGGTGCCGACGGTGACGCGGGTGTCGGCGCCGCGCGTGCTCGACGTCGCGGAAGGCCTGGGGCTGGGCATCTTCCATCGCGGCGCGATCGAGACGGTGCGCGCCGAGTCGATCCTGGTCGCCGCCCGCTCGCCCGAGAAGCTGATGCGCCATCTGAAGTCGGGCACCCTGGTGGTGACCCCGTCCGACCGCAGCGACGCGATCCTGACCGCGGCGCTGGTGGCGCAGCGCGGCATGCCGCTGGCCGGCCTGGTGCTGACCTGCGGCGGGACGATGGTGCCGGAACTGGCGGCGCTGTTCGACACGCCGCCGCTCGACCGTCTGCCGATTCTGACCACCGACGACGACACCTTCACCACCGCGTCGCGTCTGTCCAACCTGTCGAGCCATGTCGGCCGCGAGGACGGCGAGCGGATGGAGCGGATGATCTCCTTCATCGCCGAGAAGGTCGACACCCGGCCGTTGCTGCGCCGGCTCGACCTGCCGGTCGAACAGTTGATGCCGCCGCCGGTGTTCCGTCACCGTCTGGTCGAGGCGGCGCGTCTCGCCGGCAAGCGCATCGTGCTGCCGGAGGGCGACGAGCCCCGCACCATCCGCGCTGCGGCGATCTGCGCGGAGAAGCGCATCGCCCATTGCGTTCTGCTCGGGGCGCCCGACCGCATCCGCGCGGTCGCCAAGGCGCACGGCATCGATCTGCCGGCCGAGGTCGAGATCGTCGACCCCGAGACCGTGCGGGGGACCTACGTCGACCCGATGGTCGAATTGCGCAAGGCCAAGGGCCTCAATGCCCTCCAGGCTCACAAGCAGCTCGAGGACACGGTGGTGCTCGGCACCATGATGCTGGCCAAGGGCGACGTCGACGGACTGGTGTCCGGCGCGGTGCACACCACCGCTTCGACGGTGCGGCCGGCACTGCAGCTGATCAAGACCGCGCCCGGCTCGTCGATCGTGTCGAGCGTGTTCTTCATGCTGATGCCCGATCAGGTGCTGGTCTACGGCGACTGCGCGATCAACCCCGACCCGACCGCCCAGGAACTGGCCGAGATCGCCATCCAGTCGGCGGATTCGGCGCGGGCCTTCGGCATCGAGCCGAAGGTGGCGATGATCTCCTATTCGACCGGCTCCTCGGGCACCGGCCTCGACGTCGACAAGGTGCGCGAAGCGACCGCCCTGGTGCGCGGCCGTCGGCCGGATCTGGTGATCGACGGGCCGATCCAGTACGACGCCGCGTCGGTGGAGAGCGTCGGCCGCCAGAAGGCGCCCGACAGCCCGCTCGACGGCCATGCCAACGTGTTCATCTTCCCCGACCTCAACACCGGCAACACCACCTACAAGGCGGTGCAGCGGTCGGCCGGGGTGGTGTCGGTCGGTCCGATGCTGCAGGGGCTGCGCAAGCCGGTCAACGACCTGTCGCGCGGCGCTCTGGTCGACGACATCGTCTATACGATCGCCCTCACGGCGATCCAGGCGGCCGCCGGCGACAAGACCGTGGCGGAACTCGATACCGCCGCCGAATGACGGGACGACCCGACGCGCGACCCCGGTCGTGCGTCGGGCCGATCTGCGGCGGTGGCCGGTTCGGGCGGGTCGATCCGTGGCGACGCCCGGTGCGGCGACGTCCGCGCAACGGCGAGGCCGGCCCGGTGCTTTGCCGTCGCACACCGCTCGGATGACCGATCCGATTGCCGAATCTGGCGATCTCGCGCCCGTTCTCGTCCTTTCCGCCGACCTTCCGGCGGTGACGGAGCCGGTCTTCGGACCCTCCGGTGCTATTTCACGCCCGACAGAATCCTCCATGTAAACAGCCGGATCGCCACTGTGCGCGATCCGGGCCGATGCTTATACTCCCGGACGATCAATCGACCGCAGTGTCGAAGAACGAGAAGCGAGGGGTGCGGTCAGTCGCATGAGCCGTCGCCGTCGGAGGGAACGGGAGCTCGGCTCCCGAGGGGAAAGGGTGCTTCGATCATGGTCAGCCCGAACATCTGAGACCGCCCACGGTGCCGTCGGCGATCTTCGGCGCATGCGCGTCGAGGCTCGATGCCGTCGGCCACGCGGACGGACTCCCGGCTCGATCGCGCCGGGTATCGATCACGAAATTCCAGAACGGACCGGACGAGACCTGCGCGGATGAGCCGCTGCGGACGAAGATCGTCCATATTCTGAAATGCGAGCGAATTCGTTCGGCGCCGCCGAACGTCCGAGCGTGAGGGGTCGTGGGAGCGCGCTTCGCGGGGCGCCTCGCCTCCTCGCAGGGGCCGGCCGATCGGTCCGGCTGCGGTTGCCGCTCCGGGGCTCAGGTCTCGGGGCGGGCGACTCGGAATCACGGTCGGGAGCTCCGACCGCAGGGGCGACGCGTCGAGCGCCGCCCGGGAACAGGATCCGGACCCGCGGCGGACGGCGGGTGGTGGGATCCGAGACCGACTGCCGTCCGTGCCGCCTCGTCCGAGACGCCCAACGCGTCCGGCGGGTGGTGATCGCCGACACCAGAACAAGACGTCAACGATGTGGAGGAAGACCATGACCAGGACCAAGCTTCTCGGCGCCGCGACCTTCGGGTTCGGCCTGCTTCTGGCGGCCGGCAGCGCCTCGGCGCTGACCATCGGCTTCTCGCAGGTCGGTTCGGAAGGTGACTGGCGGCCGGCCTTCTCCAAGGACATGAAGGACGAAGCGGCCAAGCGCAACATCGACCTCAAGTACTCCGACGCCCAGGGCAAGGAAGAGAACCAGCTCAAGGCGGTTCGTTCGTTCATCGCCCAGAAGGTCGATGCGATCATCATCGCGCCGGTGGTGGTCACCGGTTGGGACGCGGTCCTCAAGGAAGCCAAGGCCGCCAAGATCCCGGTGTTCCTGGCCGACCGCGACGTCGACTCGGATCCGTCGCTGTTCGTCACCCGCATCTCCGCCGACTTCAACCTCGAAGGTCGTCTCGCCGGCGCCTGGCTCGCACAGGCGAGCAAGGGCAAGTGCGACGTCGTCGAGCTGCAGGGCACGGTCGGTTCCGCGCCGGCGTTGCAGCGCAAGAAGGGCTTCGAGTCGGTCACCGCGCTGTTCCCGGACATCAAGATCGTCAAGTCGCAGTCGGGTGACTTCACCACCGCCGGCGGCAAGGAAGTGGCCGAGAGCTTCATCAAGGCGACCAACGGCTTCAAGGGCATCTGCGCGGTCTATGCGCACAACGACAACATGCAGCTCGGCGCCATCCAGGCGATGAAGGAAGCCGGCCTGAAGCCGGGCAAGGACGTTCTGCTGGTCTCCGTCGACGGCGTGCCGGACATGTTCCGTCTGCTCGCCGCCGGTGAGGCCAATGCCTCGGTCGAACTCAAGTCCGACATCGGCAAGAACATCTATGACGTGGTCGAAGCCTACCTGAAGGGCAAGACCGACTTCCCGAAGTGGGTGCTGATCCCGTCCGATCTGCACACCCAGGCCGACGCGGCCGCCGAGCTGGCCAAGCGCGGACTGAAGTGAGACCGAGGGCCGTGCGGGTCGGGGTTCGTCCCCGCCCGCCCGGCTCTCACGGTGCGGATCCTGCCCCTTCCGGTGTTCCTCCTCCTCGCTGCGGGGGCGCGGTCCGGGCGGCCGACGGCGACCCCCGTCGGCCGCCTGTCCGCGGACGCGCGGCGGCGTGGGGCGAGATCCGCGACGGGGCGACGCATCGACGCTCGCCGCGGACCGTTCCGCGACGTAGACTTGCGAACCACCACAGGAGCAGCGGCGCATGGACGTTCCGGCGCGGCCCCGGGTCGTCATGCGGGGCATCACCAAGACGTTTCCGGGGGTCAAGGCCCTCGACGGCGTCGATTTCACTCTGGCCCCGGGCGAGATCCATGCCCTGCTCGGCGAGAACGGTGCGGGCAAATCGACCCTGGTCAAGGTTCTGACCGGGGTTCTGGCGGCGGATGCCGGTACGGTCGAACTCGACGGCGTGCCCATCCGGGTGGCCTCACCGGCGGCGGCCCAGGATCTGGGCATCAACACCGTCTATCAGGAGGTCAATCTCGTCCCGACCCTGTCGGTGGCCGAGAACCTGATGCTCGAGCGGCAGTCGTCGCGCTTCGGGCTGATCTCCTGGCGCAAGACGCGGGAACGGGCCGAGGCGGCGCTGGCCCGCCTCAAGATCCACGTCGACGTCGGCCGGTCGCTCGGCTCCTGCTCGCTGGCGATCCAACAATTGGTGGCGATCGCCCGGGCGCTCGATCGCGACACCCGCGTCCTGGTGCTCGACGAGCCGACCGCCAGTCTCGACGCCCACGAGGTCGAAGGCCTGTTCACGGTGTTGCGCGACATCCGCGCCCGCGGCATCGCCATCGTCTTCATCACCCACTTCATCGATCAGGTCTACGCCATCGCCGACCGGATCACCGTGCTGCGCAACGGGCGCTTCGCCGGCACCGGCACGATCGCCGAAGTGCCGCGGATGCGGCTGGTCACCCTGATGCTCGGCAAGCAGATCGAGAGCCACTATGCCGAGCGGCCGACCACCGAGAGCATCGACCAGACCGGCGCGCCGGTGATCGCCGCGACCGGGCTCGGGCGGGCCCGTTGGTTGGAACCGATCGATCTCTCGGTGCGCGCCGGGGAAGTGGTCGGGCTCGCCGGCCTGCTCGGATCCGGGCGGACCGAAACGGCCAAGCTGCTGTTCGGCGCCGAACGGGCCGACAAGGGCTCGCTGGTGATCGACGGTGTCCCGGTGACCCTGCGCTCGCCCGGTCAGGCGATCCGCATGGGCTTCGGATTCTGTCCGGAAGACCGCAAGCACGAGGGGCTGATCCTCGACCTCAGCGTGCGCGAGAACCTGATCCTGGCGCTGCAGTGTCGGCGCGGATGGTGGAACCGGGTCGGTCAGGCCGAGCAGAACCGTATCGCCGCCGAAATGATCGCGGCGCTCGGCATCGCCACGCCGGACGCCGAGAAGCCGGTCGGACAATTGTCCGGCGGCAATCAGCAGAAGGTGATCCTGGCGCGCTGGCTGGCGGCCAAGCCGCGGCTGCTGATCCTCGACGAACCGACCCGCGGCATCGACATCGGCGCGCATGCCGAGATCGTCGGCCTGATTCGGCGGCTGTGCCGCGAAGGTCTGGCGCTGATCGTCGCCTCGTCGGAGCTCGAGGAGATCGTCGCCTTCAGCCATCGCGTCGCGGTGCTGCGCGATCGGCGCAAGGTGTCCGAGATCGTCGGCGCCGACATCACCCAGTCGACCATCGTGGAGGCGATCGCCAACTCATGATCCCGGTCCCCCCTCCTTCGGAACCCGCCACCAAGACGCGCCGGCCGTTGCCGGCGGTGGTGTGGCCGCTCGTCGCGCTGGCGGCGATCCTGGTCGTCGACGGCTTCATCAGCCCGTCCTTCTTTTCGATCCGCCTCGTCGAAGGGCGGCTCTACGGCAGCCTGATCGACATCGTCTATCGCGGCACGCCGATCGCACTCCTGGCGCTCGGCATGGCGATCGTCATCGGTGCCAAGGGTATCGACCTGTCGGTCGGCTCGGTGGTGGCGATCGCCGGTGCGGTGATGGCCCATTTCATCCATCTCGGCTTCGATCCGGCGGTGGTGGTGGCGGCGACGCTGGCGGTCGGCCTGCTGTGCGGCCTGTGGAACGGCTTCCTGGTGGCGGTCCTGTCGATCCAGCCGATCATCGCGACGCTGATCCTGATGGTCGCCGGTCGCGGCATCGCCCTGATGATCAACGGCGGTCGCATCCCGACCTTCCGCTCCGACTTCTTCTCGGCGCTGTCGACCGGCCGCATCTGGGTGATCCCGTCGCGGCTGTTCCTGGTGGCGCTGGTGTTCCTGGTGCTGTGGGCGGTGCTGCGGCGCACGGCCTTCGGCCTGTTCGTCGAAGCGGTCGGCGGCAATGCGTCGGCGGCGCGGCTCGCCGGCATCGGCACGCGGATGGTGACGCTGGCGACCTACGGCATCTCGGGGGTCTGTGCGGCGCTGGCCGGGATCATCATCACCGGCGACACCCGCTCGTCGGATGCGGTGACCGCGGGGATGTGGTCGGAACTCGACGCCATCCTGGCGGTGGTGCTCGGCGGGGCGTCGCTCAACGGCGGCCGCATCTTCCTCGCCACGACCCTGGTCGGGGTGCTGATCATCCAGTCGCTGACCACCTCGATCCTGATGAGCGGCCTGCCGCCGGAGTTCAATCTGGTGGTCAAGGCGGTGGTGATCCTGGCGGTTCTGCTGGTGCAGGCGCCGAAGGTACGGACGGCGGTCGGTTCGCTGGTGGCGGCCTTCCGGCCGAGGAGGACGGAACGATGAGAGAGCGACGCCTGCCGATCCTGGCGACCATCGCCGTCTTCGTCCTGCTCTATGCGCTGGGCGGCCTCCACTTCAACCACTTCCTGTCGACCGGTGTCTTCGGCAACCTGTTGACCGACAACGCCTTCGTCATCATCGCCGGGCTCGGCATGACCTTCGTCATCCTGTCCGGGGGGATCGATCTGTCGGTCGGCTCGATGATCGGCTTCGTCGGCATCGCCATGGCGACGATGGTCGCCCACGGCTGGCATCCGCTGGCGGCGATCGCCGTGCTGCTGGTGATGGGCATCGTGCTCGGCGCGCTCATGGGCTGGATCATCGACGCCTTCGAGATCCAACCGTTCATCGTGACGCTGACCGCGATGTTCCTGCTGCGCGGCCTGTGTTTCGTCATCAGCCTCGACTCGGTGCCGATCAAGCATCCCTTCGTCGAGGCCTTCTCCGACTTCCATCTGGCGCTGCCCGGGGACGGGTGGTTGTCGGGGCCGGCGCTGGTGATGCTGGCGGCGCTGGCCTTCGCGGTGGTCGTCGCCCACTTCACCCGCTTCGGCGCCAACGTCTATGCGGTCGGCGGCGATGCGGCCTCGGCGCTGCTGCTCGGCGTGCCGGTGCGGCGGACGATCGTCGGGGTCTATGCGCTCAACGGCGCCTTCGGGGTGCTGGCGGGGGCGACCTATGCCTTCTACACCTCGTCGGGCTACCCGCTGGCGGCCAGTGGCGTCGAGCTCGATGCCATCGCCGCGGTGGTGATCGGCGGCACGCTGCTCACCGGCGGCGTCGGTCTGGTGATCGGCACGGTGTTCGGCGGGCTGATCCAGGGCCTGATCCAGACGCTGATCATCTTCGACGGGTCGCTCGACAGCTGGTGGATCCGCATCGTCATCGGCGGCCTGCTGTTCGTGTTCATCGTGTTGCAGAAGCTGATCATGCGCTCGGTCACTGCGCTCGGCGCGTCGGCCGCGCCGGGCTGAGGCCGCGCGCCGTCGGCGGGCGTCCCCCCGTCCGTCGGCGACGCGCGCCGAAGAGTCGCGCGGGCGAAGGGCTTGCCGCCTCCATACAGTCCTGTATGGTCGAGATCGCGGGGTTCGCCCGCGGTCTTCGAGCGGTGACGCGATGCAGCGGTATTCGGCCTTTTCCCTGGCGCGCCGGGCGCTCGGCGGACATCGCGGCTGGGAGCCGGCGTGGCGCAAGGCGACGCTGCGCGGTGCTTACGACGTGGTGGTGATCGGCGGCGGCGGCCACGGTCTGGCGACCGCCTATTACCTCATGGCCAATCACGGGGTCGCCCGCGTCGCGGTGATCGAGAAGGGCTGGATCGGCGGCGGCAACGTCGGCCGCAACACCACGGTGTTCCGCTCCAACTACCTGCTCGAAGACAACATCCGCTTCTACGAGCACGCCCTGAAGCTGTGGGAAGGGCTGACGGAAGAGCTCGACTTCAACCTGATGGTGTCGCAGCGCGGCTGCCTGATGCTCGCGACCTCGCTCGGCGAGATGAACGCGCTGCGCCGGCGCGGCAACATGATGCGGCTCGCCGGCACCGACGCCGAGTATCTCTCCGGCGACGAGGTGCGGCGCGAAGTCCCCAACGTGGTCGGCGAGGACGACGGCCTGTGGCCGATCTACGGCGGATTGATGCAGCGCCGGGCCGGCACCATCCGCCACGATGCGGTCGCCTGGGGGCTGGCCCGCGGCGCCTCGGCGCGCGGTGCCGACATCGTCGAGAACTGCGAGGCGCTCGATTTCCTGTGGACCGGCGGGCGGATCTCCGGCGTGCGCACCACGCTCGGCGACGTCACCTGCGACAAGGTGGTGCTGGCGACCGCCGGTTCGGCGTCGCTGCTCGCCGCCAAGGCCGGATTGCGCCTGCCGATCGAGAGCCACCTGCTCCAGGCCTTCGTCACCGAAGGGCTGAAGCCGCTGGTCGACACGGTGATCGTGTGGGGCGGCCCCGGCCACTTCTACATCTCCCAGTCCGACAAGGGCGGGCTGGTGTTCGGCGGCGATCTCGACGGCTACAATTCCTACGCCCAGCGCGGCAACCTGCCGCTGGTCGAAGACGTGATCTCGGCCGGGATCGGCCTGATGCCGAACATTTCGCGGCTGCGCCTGCTGCGCCACTGGGGCGGCATCATGGACATGACCATGGACGGCAGCCCGATCATCGGGCCGGCGCCGGTCGACGGGCTGATCCTCGACGTCGGCTGGTGCTACGGCGGCTTCAAGGCGATTCCCGCCGGCGGCTGGCTGGCGGCGCACGCCGCGGCGACCGGAAGCCCCCACGAACTGGCGCCGCCCTTCGCGCTCGACCGCTTCGCCCGTGGCCGGCTCCTCGACGAGACCGGCAACGGCCCCGTGCCCAATCGCCAATGACCGTGGCGGGCCGCGCCCGCCGCTCTCGATCTCACCCAGGACGACCGACCGTGATCCTCATCTCCTGCCCCTGGTGCGGCGACCGTGATCAGACCGAGTTCGCCTATGGCGGCGACGCCACGGTGCAACGCCCGGCCCCCGACGACGCCGATCCCACGCGCTGGTTCGACTATGTCCACACCCGTGACAATCCGCGCGGAAGCCACCGCGAACTGTGGTTCCACGCCTTCGGCTGCCGGCAATGGGTCGAGGTGACCCGCGACACGGCGACCCATGCGGTCGCCGGTGCGGTGCTGGCCGGGCTGCGGGTCGGCGAAGGAGAGACGCCATGAGCGCGGGACCCCATCGCCTCGACGGGGGCGGGCTGATCGATCGCGCCCGGCCGCTCGGCTTCACCTTCGACGGGACGCCCTTCACCGGCTTCGCCGGCGACACGCTGGCCTCGGCCCTGCTCGGCGCCGGCGTCCGGGTGATCGGCCGCAGCTTCAAATACCATCGGCCGCGTGGGATTCTCACCGCCGGTTCGGAGGAGCCCAACGGTCTGGTGACGCTCGGCCACGGCGCGCGGCGCGATCCCAACGCCCGGGCGACCATGGTGGAGCTGACCCAGGGCCTCGAGGCGGCGAGCCAGAACGCCTGGCCGAGCCTCGGTTTCGATCTGATGTCCTTCGTGACAGGGCCGTTCGGGCGCTTCCTGCCGGCCGGCTTCTATTACAAGACCTTCAAATGGCCGGCGTCGTGGTGGGAGCCGGTCTATGAGCGGATCATCCGCGCCGCCGCCGGGCTCGGGGCCGCGCCGCAAGGTACCGATCCCGATCGCTACGAGCGGATCTTCGGCCATACCGACGTGTTGGTGGTCGGCGCCGGCGCCGCCGGGCTCGCCGCGGCGCAGGCGGCGGGCGAAGCCGGGCTGAGCGTCACGCTGGTCGACGAGGGCGATCGGGTCGGCGGGGCGATCCTGGCGGAGAGCGGTCTCGTCGACGGCGCCGCGCCGGCCGATCGGGTCGCCGCGGCGCTCGCCCGGCTCGCCGGGCTCGGCGTCCGCGTGCTCACCCGCACCACCGCCTTCGGGCTCTACGACGGCGGCTCGGTCGGACTGGTCGAGCGCGTCGCACCGGGGTCGGTGGAAGCCGCGCGGGAGATCCTTCATGTCCTGCGCACCCGGGCGATCGTGTTGGCGACCGGGGCGATCGAACAGCCGCTGGTGTTCGCCGACAACGATCGTCCCGGCCATTTCACCGCCGGGGCGGCGCGGCTCTACCTCAACCGCTTCGGCGTGGCGGTCGGGCGGCGGATCGTCGTCGCCACCGCGACCGACGCGGCCTATGCCACGGCCTTCGATCTGGTCGCGGTGGGGCTCGATGTGCCGGTGATCGCCGATCGCCGGGTCACGCCGCCGACCGATCTGGTGGCGCGGGCCCGCGATCTCGGCATCGACGTGCGGCCGGCGACGGCGATCCACGGCACGCGCGGTCGTTCGGCGGTCGCCGGGGCCGAGATCGGTCCGGTGTTCGGGGCGCCGTCGACGATCGAATGCGATGCGATCGTGACCTCGGGCGGCTTCGCCCCGGCGATCCATCTCGCCGCGCAGGGCCGCGAGCGGCCGGTGTGGGATCCCGAAACCGCGTCGTTCCGTCTCGCGGACTCGGCGGGACCGGTGTTCGTCGCCGGCGCCGCCGACGGTCGCGGCACGCTCGCCGCGGCGCAGGCCGACGGCCGGGCGGTCGGCGAACGGGTCGCCGCCGTCCTCGGGCGCACCACCGCCCGCGCTCCGGCCGAGCGCCCCGCGCCGATCGCCGCGGTGCCGCCGCCGGCGCCGCCCTCGGGCGAGGATCACGCCTTCCTCGACTTCCAGAACGACGTGAAGGTCTCCGACGTGGCGCTCGCGGCGCGCGAGGGCTACGTCTCGGTCGAGCACATGAAGCGCTACACCACGCTCGGCATGGCGATCGACCAGGGCAAGACCGGCGCCGTCGCGGCGATCGATCGGCTCGCCTCGGCCCGGGGCCTGCCGATCGACGAGGTCGGCACCACGCTCTATCGCCCGCCCTATACGCCGGTGACGCTCGGGGCGCTGGCCGGGCGCCAGGTCGGGCTGCATCTGCGGCCGACCGCGCTGGTGCCCCTGCACGCGATCCACCGCGACCGCGGCGCGGTGTTCATCCGCACCGGGGCTTGGCTCCGGCCGCATTTCTATCCGCGCGGCGACGAGGGCATCGTCGCGGCGGCGCTGCGCGAAGCGCAATACGTGCGCGAGGGGGTCGGCGTCTGCGACGTCTCGACCCTCGGCAAGGTCTTCGTCGAAGGCCCCGACGCGGCAGTCTTCCTCGAACGGCTCTATGCGGTGCGGATTGCCAGTCTGAAGCCGGGGCGGGCGCGTTACGGCGTGATGCTGCGCGACGACGGCCATGCCTTCGACGACGGCATCGTCTGCCGGATCGATGCTTCGCGCTTCTACCTCACCACCACCACCGCCAAGGCCGGCGAGATCGAGGCGCTGTTCGCCAAGCGCCTGCAGATCGATTGGCCCGAGCTCGAAGTGGCGGTGACCTGGGCGACCGAGACCTTCGCGGCGCTGGCGGTGACCGGACCGCGGGCGCGCGAGGTCGTCGCCGGGCTGGTCGCCGAGGGCCTCGACGTCTCGGACGCCGCCCTGCCGCACATGAGCCACCGCCTCGCGACGACCCGCGGCGGCATCGGCTTCCGGCTGCTCCGGGTGTCGTTCACCGGCGAGCGCGGCTACGAGTTGCACGTCCCGGCGGAGCGGGCGACGGCGCTGTTCGCCGAGCTCGAAGCGGCGGGAAAGCCGCAGGGGCTAGAACTCTTCGGGCTCGAGGCGCTCGACGTGTTGCGGCTGGAGAAGGGCTATCCGGCCGGCGCCGAGATCGACGGCCGCACCACGCTCGCCGACCTCGGCCTCGACCGCTTCGCCAAGCCCGGCAGCGGCCATGCCGGGGCGGTGCTGGCGCGGCGCGAAGGCCTCGCCGATCCGCTGCGGCCGGCGATGGTCGGGCTCGTCGCCGCCGATCCGACGCAGAGCTTCTCGGCCGGGGCCCATCTCGTCGCGAGCGCCGATGCGCGGGCGCCCGGGCGTTCGCTCGGCTGGATCACCTCGGTCGGCGCCAGCCCGATGCTCGGGCGAACGATCGGCCTCGGCTTCCTCGCCGACGGCCGGGCGCGGATCGGCGGGCGAATCTTCGCGGCCGACCCTCTGGCCGGCCGCCATGTCGAACTGGTCGTCGGAGCCCCGGTGTTCCACGATCCGGAAGGAGACCGTGTCCGTGGCTGACGTCCTCACCGATCGCCATCCGTTGCCGCCGCTCGACGGCGACGATCTCGCACTGCGGCCGTGGAGTCCGGCCCGGATCCTCTCGGCCACCGCCTGGAGCGAGGAGTCGCTCGCCCGCCTGGTCGCGGCGCTCGGGGTGGAGCGTCCGAACGACGGGCGCCGAGCCCAAGCCGCGCCGCAGGGTCGGGTGTGGTGGACCGCGCCGCGGAGGGCGCTGGTGATCGCCGAGACTTCGGACGCGCCGAGTCTCGGCGAGGGCGAGGGCTGGGTGATGCAGGCCGAAACCGGGGCGCATGTCGGGTTCCGGGTTGCGGGGGGCACGGCGCGGCGGCTGCTGGCGCGGTTGGTGCCGATCGATCTCGCCGAGGCGGTGTTTCCGATCGACGCCTTTGCCACCACCCGCGCCGACGGGGTGTTGGTCCATGTCCAGCGGCGCATCGCCGAGGCGGCGCCGGAGGGCGACGGCTTCGATCTGATGGTGGCGCGCAGCCAGGGGCGGTTCTTCGCCGAGATTCTGGTCGACGCCGCGACCGCCTTCGGCGTCACGGTGCCGGACGAGATGCGCCGGGGCACCGCGGCGCGGCGCCTGTCGTCGCGCGAGGTGTTCGGGCCGTCCCGCTGAGGCGGCCGGTCTCGATCGGACGAACAAGGCCGGAGCGTCGGGCGACGATCCGGCCTTTTCCGTCGATGGTGTGTCGCCCCCCGCCGGCGCGCGGCGAGGGGCGGCGAGGATCACGGCGCGATCGGCGCGTACTTGCCTTCGTGCCACTTGTTGATGTCGTAGCTCGGGTCCTTGATGTCGCCCTTCTTGTCGAGAGCGATCGAGCCGAGCACGGTCTCGAAGGGCTTGCCGTCCTTCAGGGCGGCGGCGACCTTGCCGGCGTTGTCGGCGCCGGCGCGCTTGACGCCTTCGGCGATCGCCTCGACCACGGCATAGCTGAACAGGGTGAAGCCTTCCGGCTCGAACTTCTGTTCCTTGAACTTGGCCAGCGCCGCGACCGCATTGGGCGAGCGGCGCGGATCGGTCGGGAAGGTGAACAGCGTGCCTTCGCCGGCCGGTCCCGAAATCGACCAGAACTCGGCGGTGGCGAGGCTGTCGCCCATGATCAGGGTGAACTTGTAGCCGGCATCCGACGCCTGACGCAGGATCAGGCCGGCCTCGGCATGGTAGCCGCCGAAGTAGACGACGTCGGCGCCGGCGGCCTTCAGCTTGGAGACGACCGCCGAATAGTCCTTCTCACCGGGGGTGATGCCCTCGAAGAAGATGTCCTTGAGGCCGGCGGCGTTGGCGGTCTCCTTGACCACGGTGGCCAGGCCCTTGCCATAGGCGCCCTTGTCGTGGATGACCACGAACTTCTTGCCGGCATAGGTTTTGGCGATCCACGGACCGATGAACGCGCCCTGCGCGTCGTCGCGGCCATAGAGGCGCAGGATGGTCGGATAGCCCTTTTCGGTGAGCACCGGGTTCGACGAGGCCGGGGTGGCCATCAACACCGAATTCTCGTTGTAGACGTCGGCGGCGGCGATCGAGGCGCCGGAGCAGGCGTGGCCGGCGACGTACTTCACTTGGTTGCCGACGATCCGGTTGGCGACGGTGACCGCCTGTTTCGGGTCGCACTGATCGTCCTCGATGACGATCTTGATCTTCTTGCCGGCGACACCGCCCTTGTCGTTGATCACCGCCGCGGCGGCTTCGGCACCGCGCTTCTGCTGTTCGCCGATCGAGGCGAGCGCCCCGGTCATCGGACCGACGACGGCGATGGTGATGTCCTGGGCGACGACGGGCGTCGCGACCAGGGCGAGGGCGAGGCCCAGCCAAGTTCCCTTGATCTCGTAGTTCATGAGTTCCACTCCCTGAGGCGTCCGGACCGCCGTGCGGTCACGGCGCGAGCCGTCGCCGAGTTCGAAAGGACGTGGGACCGCTCGGGCGAACCTTCCTCGACGTCGGGGCGGGCCAAGATACACAAGCGTATGGAACCTCGGCAAGCGCGGCGGGCCCCGTCTAAAGCCGGTCAGCAGTTGTGCGGATCGTCGTCGGCGGGCATGTCGACCCCGGTCAGCACCCGGAAATAGGTCGGCAGCAGGCGGCGCCGGAGATCGTCGGGTTCGGCGATGCGCAGCGCGTAGTAGCCGACCTGATGGTAGTAGACGATGCGGGCGCGCACTTCGGCCTCGATCGCCGAACAGCCGAGTTCGGCGAACAGGGTGGCGAGCCCGGCGATGCGGGCGCCGTCGACGGCGCGCACCGCCGCATCGACCGCGGCGCTGCCGCGCGCCCAGTCGCGCACCGCCGCGTCGTGGTCGGGATCGTAGCGGGCGGTATCGAGCCAGACCTCGAAATAGGCCAGGAGCCGGCGTTCGGGGCGACCCCGAACCTCCGCGACGACGCGGGCGAAGGGCGCCAGCGCGCAGTCGCGCCAGTCGTCGAGGAGGGCGTCGAGGAGATCGTCGCGGGCGGCGAAGTGCCAATAGAAGCTGCCCCGCGTCACCGCCAATCGGCGGGCGAGGGCGTCGATCTTGATCTCGCCGACCCCTTTGTCGACGAGGACGCGGCGGGCCTCGTCGATCCAGGCGCGGCGGGTGAGGGCGGGGCGGGAGGACTCTGCGGACGAGGACACCGAGGGGAAGATCTCCGTGGGCGATCGGTCGCGTCGCCGGGGTGACGGCGGGCCGGGAGCGCGCCGTCACCGGCGCCACACCGGGTCCGACCCCGGCCGGGCGCCGACTCCGACAACCGGCGCGACGATATCAGACGCGGCCGCCCGTCGCGCCTTCGGTCGGCTCCGCGATGCGTCGGTTCGGGCGCCGATCGTCCTCACGAAAACGTGATCTGTGCCCGAGTGATCGGGTTGAGCTACGCTACGTAGCAACACGTAACGAGCGGATCAAAACGTTTGCGACGGTCGCTCGCTCCGGTCGTTTCCCGCCTTCGGACTCCCGTCCCGACTCGCCGCTCCGATTGTTTTGCCGTTTCCCCGGCGGCCCGCCGTCCGCTTTCGCTCCATCCCCGCCGCAGCGGGTCCCCGTCGATCCCTTCCAGACGCGAGGTAGCGATGATCTCGACCCCGACCGCATCCGGCTCTCCGATCGTCACCTTGCCGGCGGTCGCCGGCGTCGGCCTCAACCCCGCCCATGTCGCCGAGATCCTGGCCGGCGGTACCCCGGTCGGTTTCTTCGAGGTCCTTGCGGAAAACTATATGGGGGCGGGCGGGCCGCCGCACCGGCGGCTGACGGCGATCCGCGAGCGGTTTCCGCTGTCGGTGCACGGGGTCGGCCTGTCGATCGGGGGCGCGGAGCCGCTCGATCGCGATCATCTCGCGCGGCTCGCCTGTCTGGTGGCGCGCTACCAGCCGGCGGCGGTGTCGGAACATCTCGGCTGGTCGAGCCACGACGGCCGACATCTCGGCGAACCCTTGCCGCTGCCCTACACCGAGGAGACGCTGGCGCGGGTGGTCGAGCGCGTCGACGAGGTGCAGACGGCGCTCGGTCGGCCGATTCTGCTCGAGAACCCGGCGTCCTATCTGCGCTTCGCGGCGAGCACGATTCCGGAGGTCGACTTCCTGGCGGCGGTGGCCGAACGCTCGGGCTGCGGCCTGCTGCTCGACGTCGCCAATCTCGACGTCTCGGCGACCAACCTCGGCTTCGATGCGGCGGCGGCGATCGACGCCTTCCCGATGCGCCACGTCGGCGAGATCCATCTCGCCGGGCGGTTCGAGACGGTCGACGAGGCCGGCCAGCCGCTGTTCGTCGCCGCCCACGACGGGCCGGTGCCGGAATCGGTGTGGAGCCTGTGGGAGCGGGCGCTGGCGCGGTCGGGGCCGATCCCGACGGTGATCGAATGGGACGCCGAGCTGCCGGGCTGGACGATCGTGGCGGCCGAGGCGGCGCGCGCCGAGCGGCGCCTCGCCGCCCTGCGCCGCGCCCGGGGGACCGCCGATGCCGCCGCATGAGATCCAGGCGGCCTTCGCGGCGGCGCTGATCGATACCGAGCGACCGCCGCCCGAAGGGCTGATCGGCCGCGACGGCGGACCGGTGGCGCGACGCTTCGCGGTTCATCGCGCGGCGCGGCTCGCCGGCCTGATCGGCGCGCTCGAGGTCCGCCATCCGGTGGTGGCGCGGCTGGTCGGCGACGCCTTCTTCACCGCGATGGCCCAGGCCTTCGTCGCCGCCCATCCGCCGGCCTCGCCGCTGCTCCTCGCCTGGGGCGACGATTTGCCGGCGTTCCTCGGGCGCTTCCGGCCGTCGGCGCGGATCCCCTATCTCGCCGACGTGGCGCGGCTGGAATCGGCCTGGGCGCGCGCCCATCACGCCGCCGAGGCGGTCGCCCTGACGCCCGCCGCCCTCGACGCGCTCGCCCCGCCGGACCGGCAGGCCGCGACGATCGTCGCCCATCCGTCGGTCGGTCTGGTGGCCTCGGACCATCCGGTGGTGTCGATCTGGCTCGCCCATCGCCGCGACGGCGATCCCCAGCCGCCGGCGGCCTGGGTCGGGGAAGCGGCCCTGGTGGTGCGGCCGGAGGCCGAGGTGCGGGTCCATCGCCTGACGCCGGGGGCGCACGCGCTCGCCGCCGCCCTGCTCGCCGGGGCGAGCGTCGCGGCGGCGACGGCGGCCGCGAAGGCCGCGGACGAGAGCTGCGACGCCGACGCGGCGCTGGCCGACCTGGTGCAGTTCGGGGCGGTGACCGGGTTCACCTCGGCCGACCCCGCCGATCGGCGGCTTTGACAGGGCGCCGGCGGTCTGGTCGACTGGCCGCGCCCTTCACCGACCGCGACGGATTCCATGGCCGACCCGACGCCCAACCCTTGCGCCGCCGACCGCCCGCCGCCGAGCCTCGCCGAGGCGACGCGGGTGTGGGCGCGAATCGGCTGCCTCGGGTTCGGCGGACCGGCCGGCCAGATCGCCCTGATGCACCAGGAGGTGGTCGAGGAGCGCGGCTGGGTCGACGAGGACCGATTTCTCCATGCCCTCAATTTCTGCATGTTGCTGCCGGGGCCTGAGGCGCAGCAGCTGGCGACCTATCTCGGCTGGCTGATGCACGGCACGCGCGGCGGCCTGATCGCCGGCGGGCTGTTCGTGCTGCCGGGCTTCGTGCTGCTGACCACCCTGTCGGTGCTCTATGTCGAGTTCCGGTCGACCTCCTGGCTCTCCGGCCAGTTCTTCGGGCTCAAGGCGGCGGTGTTGGCGATCGTCGTGCAGGCGGTGATCAAGGTCGGGCGACGGGCGTTGAAGACGCCGCGGGCGCTGGTCCTGGCGATCGCCGCCTTTCTCGCCCTCGCGGTGTTCGCGGTGCCCTTCCCTGTCGTGGTGCTGGTCGCCGGGGCGATCGGCGCGGTGCTCGGCGGCGAGGGCGCGGCAGTGCCGGCGGCGCCACGGTCGGAGGCGGGCGGGTTCGGACGGGCGGGGCGGGTGATCGCCGTATGGGGCGGCGTCTGGCTCGTGCCGATCGTCGCGGTGGCGGTGATCTTCGGCGCCGACAGCCGGTTTCTGGCACTCGCGACCTATTTCTCGCAGATGGCGGTGGTGACCTTCGGCGGCGCCTATGCGGTGCTGGCGGCGGTCGCCCAGCACGTGGTGGCGGTCGACGGCTGGCTGACCCCGGGCGAGATGCTCGACGGTCTGGCGCTCGCCGAGACGACGCCGGGGCCGCTGATCCTGGTCTTGACCTGGGTCGGGTTCCTCGCCGGCTTCCGAGCGCCGGGGGCCTTGCCGCCGCTGGTCGGTGGGCTCCTCGGGGCGGTGGTCACCACCTGGGTGACCTTCGCGCCGTGCTTCCTGTGGATCTTCCTCGGCGCCCCCCATGTCGAGCGGCTGCGCGCCAACCGCTGGTTCTCCGCCGCCTCGGCGGCGATCGGCGCGGCGGTGGTCGGGGTGATCGCCGATCTCGCCCTGTGGTTCGCGCTGCACGTGCTGTTCGGTGCGGTCGGCACTTGGCAGGTCGGGCCGGTGCGGCTGGCGGTGCCGGTGGCGGCGAGTTTCGATCCGCGCGCCGCGGTGGTGGCGGCGCTGGCCGCGGCCGCGCTGTTCGGGCTGCGGTTCGGCGTGGCGCGCACGCTGGCCGTGGCGGCGGTGGTCGGCTGGGGTCTGGCGGCCTGGGGGTGAGGGGCCCGAAACTATGGTCGAAGGCGGCTTTCCCGCCCCCGTTGACCTGAATCAAGCCTTTGCCCGACGGCAGGATTAAACCGATGCGATCCACGGCGACGCCAAGTCGCCGGGCAGGGAGGCGAGGCGATGACGGGCAGAGTGGTGAAGCGCATCGGCGTGGTCGGTGCGGGGACGATCGGCGCGAGCTGGGCGGCCTATTTCCTGGCGCGCGGGCTCGACGTGGTGGCGACCGATCCGGCGCCGGGGTCGCGCGAGCGGATCCTGGAGATGGTCCATCGCTTCTGGCCGGTGCTCGAGGCGATGGGGCTCGATGCCGGCGCCTCCCTCGACCGCCTGACCATCACCCCCGACGGGGCGCTCGATCTCGACGGCGTCGACTTCGTGCAGGAGAGCGGGCCGGAACGCGAAGACCTCAAGATCGATCTGTTCCGCCGCCTCGACGCGGTGCTGCCGGCCGACGTGGTGATCGCCTCGAGCTCGTCGGGGCTGAAGATCTCCAACGTCCAGAGCGCCTGCGCCCATCCCGAGCGCTGCCTGATCGGCCATCCGTTCAACCCGCCGCACATCATCCCGCTGGTCGAGGTGGTGGCCGGGCGCCAGACCGGCGACGCGGCGATGCAGGCGGCGATCGACTTCTACCGGGCGATCGGCAAGCACCCGATCCGCCTCAACAAGGAGGTCACCGGCCACGTCGCCAACCGTCTGCAGGGCGCGGTGTGGCGCGAGGCGCTGCATCTGGTGCTGACCGGGGTGGCCAGTGCGGCGGACGTCGACGACGCGATGTCCTACGGGCCGGGCATGCGCTGGGCGCTGATGGGGCCGTCGCTGACCTTCCATCTCGGCGGCGGCGAGGGCGGCATCGGCGCCTTCCTGAAGCATCTCGGCGGGCCGGTGCAGAGCTGGTGGGACGATCTCGGCCATCCCGACCTGACCCCGGAGACCATTGCGCTGGTCGAGGCGGCGATCCTCGAGGAGGTCGCCGGGCGCTCGACCGCGGAACTGGCGGCGCGGCGCGACAAGTTCCTGCTCGGGCTGATGCGGCTCAAGGCCGAACTGTGACCGGCGCGACGCCGCTCAGGCGCGGCGGCGGGGATCGGCGCCGGGCGGCGTGAGCCGCCGGTCGGCGTCGGCCGAAGGCGCGAGGCGGGCGAGAAGGTGGTCGCCGAGCGCGGTGCGGGCGGCGACCGTGGTCAGCGAGTGGTCGGCGTCGGCGATCCGGACGATCTCGAGTCCCGACAGGTCGGCGACCCGTTCGCCGCCGGGTCCGCAATGGTGTTCGAATTCCTCGACCGCCCGGTCGCCGTCGGAGAGCACCACCGAGACGGCGAGGCCGCGGCGCGCGAAGTCGCGGAAGCGCCGCTCGACGAGCCCGTCGCTGCGCCCGAGCAGCACCCGCCGTAGGCCGGCGAGGATCGGCCGGGCGAGGCTGCGGGCCGGAGCCAGGAGGCGGGCGAGGGCGCCGAGGGGCGGCGCATCTTCGGGCCCGGAGGCGGCGCGGACCTCGGCCTCGAACTCGTGGGGACGAGCGGTCATCCAGGCGGAGAGATGGACCGCATAGGCCGCCGCCCAGACGAAGCACAGGGTGTTGACCAGCACCAGCCCGGCGATGCGCGGGTCGGGGTCGGCGGCGGCGTGGAACGCCTGATGGGCGCCGGAACAGGCGCCGATCAGGGTGATGCGGCGGTAGCCGCGACGCTCCATCTCGTCGAGGGCGGCGAAGACGTCGGTGCGGCCGTCGCCGTGGTAGAGCGCGGTGCGCGGCGTCGCCGGGCGGGCCGGGCTGTCGCCGATGCCGGCGAAATCGAAGCGCAGCACCGCCACCCCGGCGGCGGCGAGGCGGCGCGACTGGTCGACGGTCTGGCGGGCCCAGCCGATGTGGTGGTTGCGTCCGGAATTCATCCAGATCGCCGCATGGTCGGGCGATCCGCCGTCGGCCGGGCGGCACAGGATGCCGATCAGGCCGTCGGCGAAGACCAGCGCCTCCTCCGTCCAACCGTCGCCGTGCAGCACCGGCGGGGCGAGCGGCGCTCGGCGCGGCGCGGCGACCGGCATCGGCAGGCCGGGCCGCACCAGACGATCGACCACCCGCCGGAGGGTGGCGAGCGGCGGCTCCGAGGCGGTCGGATCGCACATCATCCGGGCATAGCCCTCGAAGGGCTCGCAGTCGACGTGGGCGCCGGTCGCCGCCAGACGCTCGACCAAGCGGGCGGTGGCGGGCGAGTCGGCTTCGCCGACCACCAGGACGTCGGCGGCCGGGCAATGGTCGAGGGCTTCGAGATCGATCGCCCGCAGCCCCGCCAGGGTGGCGGCGGAGAGGCGGAATCCGGCGATGTCGACGTCGCCGGGGGCGAGGGTCGGATCGATCGGGGCACCGGTCAGGCGGGCGAGGATGGTCAGTTCGCGGGCATGGGCGCGGCCGCCGTTGGGCGGGGCGAGCAGCACCAGCCGTTCGACGGGGGCCTCTCGGCGGGTGGCGGCGGCGGCGATCAGCGCGCCGAGGCGGAAGCCGACCAGCACCACTTCGCGCACCCCGACGACCCGGCGCATCCAGTCGACGGCGCGGCCGACGTCGTCGATCCAGGCGGCGACGCGGTCGGCTTCGGGCGGCAGATCGAGGGAATCGCCGGTGTCGCGCCAGTCGAAGCGCAGGGCCGGCAGGCCGGCGGCGGCGCAGGCGTCGGCGAAGCCGGTGAGGGCGGGCCGCGCGCAGAGGTCCTCGTAGCCGAAGGCGCCGGCGATCACCACGCCGCGGCGCCCGGCGGCGGGATGGAACCAGGCGGCGGCGTCGCCGAGGGCGACCGGGCGCGGCAGGCGCCGGGTGCCGGCCGGCGCGGGCTGAGCGGCGGCTGGCACGGTCGCGGGGCGGAAACGGCGCAGCGCCGCGGGAAGCGGGAGGAACAACGACGCGGCGGAGGCGAAGAGGGCCGAGCGGATCATGGCGTGCCCTCGCTGCGGGCGGAGGCCGGCCGCGACGGGCGGGCGGTCGCGGGGAGCGGGGCGAGCGGCAGCAGGGCGGCGAGGGTCGCCGTATCGAGGCGCCCGTCGGCGTTGACGAAGCCGAAGCCGTCGCGGAATTCCCAATGGGTCCAGCCCAGGCAATGGCGCTCGGCGGCGGCGGTGACCGCGGCGAGCCAGGCCCGGCGCTCGGCCGGCGCGGCGGCGCCGCGGTAGACGCCGAATTCGCCGATCACCACCGGACGCGAGCGCGCCCGGCTCCAGTCCGCCAAGCGCGCCATGTGGCGCTCGATGTCGTCGAGGCCGAAGGTCACGGCGCGCAGGCTGTCGAGATAGGTCGCGACCTCGCCGGCGCCGCCGGCTCGGGCGGTGGCGGCGAGCGCGGCGAGGCGGCGATCGTCGCCGCGGAAGGGGAAGGGCACGCCCTTCAACTCGGCGATCGGATCGGGCCGCATCCAGTCGGCGCCCTGGTGGGTGAAGACCATCGGATCGTAATAGTGCACCGCCCAGACCGTCGCCGGGTCGGGCAGCGGGGTCGATGCGGCGAGGCGCTCGACCCGCTGCGGACCGCCGGTCGACAGGATCAGCGTCGTGGACGGCATCACCCGGCGCGCTGCGGCGACGATCTCGGCCTGCATGCGGGCCCAGGTGGCATCGTCGAGCGGCGGTTCGTTGAGGATCTCGGCGAAGACGCGACCGGCCGGGCGGGCAGCGAGGATCGGCCCGAGCTCGGTCCAGATGGCGATCACCGCCCGTTCGGCGGCGGAAGCATCGGTGCGGAACAGGGTCTCCAGGGCGTCGCCGCCGTGCAGATCGACGACCACCGCGAAGTCGAGGGCGAGCAGCCGGTCGATCGCCGCGGCGACCGCCCGGCGGGTGCGGGCGACGTCGGCGGCCGGTGTGAAGCGCGGCGACAGGGTCTCGGCGCGGACCGGCAGGCGCACATGGGTCATGCCGCGGGCGCGCAGGTCGGCGAGCATGCGGGCCTCGGGTGGGCGCGCGGGGACGTCGTCGAACCAGCCGGTGAGCGAGAAGCCGCGCGCCAGCGGATCCCCCGGCGCCACCGGACAGTCGGGGGTCGCGGCGGCGACCGGCCCGGCGAAGAGGGCGGCGGCGAGGATCACGGTGCGGGCGACGGCGGCGTGGTCCATGCGGTCACCCCGTCCGGGTCAGGAGCAGGCGCAGGGCCGAGAAATTGGTGTGGAAATAACGGGGCCCGAGGCGGCGCGGCTCGAGGGCGGTGCGCCAGGCCCATTCCAGCCCGAGGTCCTGGAGCAGTCGCGGCGCGCGCGGCCGGCGTCCGGCGACGAAGTCGAACAGGCCGCCGGCGGTCTTGACCACGCCGACCCCGGTCAGGCGGTGGAGATTGCGCAGCGCGAAGTCCTGCTCCTTGGGCACGCCGAGGCCGAGCCACAGCACGTCGGGGGCGAAGTCGTTGACCAGATCGATGATCCGTTCCTCCTCGTCGCGGGCGAAATAGCCGTGGTGGCCGCGCACTTCCGGCGCGTCGGGATAGAGCCGGTTGAGGGTGGCGACGGCGTCGCGGTTGACGTCCGCCGTGGCGCCGAGCAGGAAGGAGCGGACGCCGTCGGTGGCCGCCCGTCCCATCACGTCGTGGATCAGATCGGTGGTGGCGACGCGCTCGGGCAGCGGCGTGTCGGTCAAGAGCCACGAGGCGAAGACCATCGGCATGCCGTCGGCATGGATCGCGTCGGCGGCGAGGAACTGGCGGCGCACCTCGGGATCGCGATCGCACAGCACCAGAACCTGGCCGTTGGCGGACGTCTGGAAGCTCGGGGGCATGGCCACGCCACGGCGCAACAGCGCCACTTCGACGATACGGCGCGCCGCCTCCGGCCGATCGACCACGGCGATCGGCAGGCCGCCGATGAGCACGGACCGTTGGCTGCGAGCGAGTGGTGACGTCTCTGCGTGGTGGAGGCCGCTACCTCGAGGGTTGCGACCGACCACGGGAGTCGAATGTTTGTTCATCGACGGGCTTCTCCCGCCGAGAACCCTAGCGTCACGCCCCGTCGAAGGAGTGAATCCGCAGCGATTCAAATTGGCATTTTAGCTGTAAACGTTAATCGCGATCGGGCGAATTCATCGGCATTTTATGGAAGATCCCGAAGATGCTCGGATCGATGCCGATTTTTCGGATGCACACGACGGTGACGACGATCGCCAACGGGGCAACCGCGATCACCACGGCGATCGCCGCGCCGATCAGCCCGAAATTCGGCACCAATGCGACGAAGAGTCCCACCCGCACCACCAGGGCGACGGCGATCAGGCGCAGATAGAGCTGCTCGCGGCCGGTGGTCAGCATCAACAGCGGCCCGGGGCCGGCGAGGGTGCCGAAGGCGGTGACACCGGCGAGGATCGACAGGATCGTCGTCTGCTCGCGATAGGCCGCGCCGAACAGCGACAACAGCCAGCCGCCGCCGAACAGCACGCCGGCGAGGACCGCGGCGACCAGCACCAGGGCCAGCGCCATCACCCGGCTCATCAAGGCCTGGAGTTCGACGTGGCGGTCGGCGAAGTAGAGGGTCGAGATGCGCGAGGCGGTGTAGTTGTGCAGGCCGCTGGTCAGCATCGTGAAGACGTTGGCGATGCGCACCGCCACGAACCAACCGGCCGAGACGCGCGGCCCGGCGAGCGCGCCGATCAGCACCACGTCGGCATATTGATTGGCCGCCTCGATCATCGCCGCGCTGGTCATGGTGGCGCCCAGTCGCGACCAGGCCGCGGCCAGATAGGTCGGGCGTGCGACGCGGACCGCGGCGGGCAGGCCGCGCCGCACCGCCACGGTCTGGGCGAGGAGCGCGACGATCTGGCCGACGGTTGCCACCGCGAAGAAGGTGGCGATCGAGGTGGTGCGACCGGCCAAGAGGCCGAGGCCGAGCACCAGCACCAGCGGCAGGCGCCAGGTCAGTTCGCGATGGGGTTCGGAATGGAGGATGCCGCGCACCGCCCGGGTCAGGCTCGAGGCGTAGAGCAGCAGCGTCTGGGTCACCAGGAAGGCGGCCGCCGCGGCGAGATCGGGGGCGGCGAGACGGCCGTCGACGAAGCCGGCCCAACCGACGAAGCCGGCGGCGGCGAGAAGCGCACCGCCGCTCGCCACTGCGAGGCCCCAGCGCAGGGCGCCGCGGGCGGTGCCCGGGGCCTGTTCGACGAACTCGCCCCAGGCGCGCAGGATCAGTGTCTCCTGTCCGAGCACCGCCAGGACGGCGAGGAAGGACACGACGTTGAACACGATCACCAGGAGGCCGAAGGCGGCGACGTCCATGGTGCGCGCGGCCAGCGCGAACATCACCAGAGCGGTGCCCGAGCCGGCGACCTTGACCGCCAGGGCGAGGCCGGCGCCGCGGATCGAGCGGTCGGCGAGGGCACGGGCGAGACGCGACATCACGGTTCGCCTCGCGGGCGGGTCCGCGCCTCGACCACGCGGGCGAGCAGGCGGGAGCGCGGCCGCAGCACCGAGCCGTCGATCACCTCGAGGCGGCCGACCCGGTTGAGGGTGTGGAGGCGACGGCCGGGCCAGCGCCGGCCGGGACGCAGCACGGCGCGGACCTCCTGGCGGAAATCGTCGTCGTCGAGCCGGGTGATCTCGGCCAGCACCAGGGCGCCGCCGTAGCCGTCGCTGCAATCCTGGGCGGGGCGGAACAGCCGGTCGCCGCGGCGGAACACCGCGCCGGCCGGACGCGCCTGGGTGCGATCGACCAGCGGCGCCTCGACCGCGTGCGGCCGCCAGGGGCCGAAGGGTGAGGGGGCGACGTGGATCGACAGGGTGTCGGACCAGCCGCCGCCGCCGTCGCGCGCCGTGCCGAACATCCACCAGCGGCCGGCGTGTTCGAAGATCGTGGCGTCGGACAGGACCAGATCGTCGAGCAGCGTCGCCACCCGTTCCCAGCGGTCGGGGAAGGCGGTGCAGCGGTAGAGCGCGACGTCGCGGGCGCCGGTGCTCTCGGGGATCATCCACAGCGCGCCGTCATGGGCGAAGACGAAGGGGTAGGAGAGGTGCCAGGGCTCTTGGAGCACCGGTCGGGCGGGGCCGCTGGGGCCGCGCGCGTCGAAGGGGATCGCCGAGACGACGCCGCGGCCGAGGCGGTGGTCGAGGTCTTCGACGAACAGCGCGGTGCGGCCCTCCCAGGTGGCGACGAAGGGATCGGCGTAGAAGCGCGGGCCGGGATCGGCGAGGACCTGAAACAGCGGGCCGGAGAGATCGCCGGTCTCGGCGATGCCCGGGCCGTCGTGGAGGCGCCAGCCGACCCGCCAATGGGGGGCGTGGCAGCACAGGCGATAGACGCTGCGCACCAGCGTCGCGGCCAAGGTCTGGGCCAAGGCGCGGCCCGCGGAGCGGGCGAGGCCGCGGGCGGGCGCGAAAATCGCCGGCGGGATCGGGCGGGCGCGGCCGGCGGCGACGGCGCCGACATGGGCGAGGACCAGGGTCGCGACCCGAGCGCCGACCGCTTCGATCCCACCGCGCAGGCCGGCCGCCGCCTCGAGCGAGGGCAGGCCGCGTTCGACCACGGCGCCGGCGGTGTCGACGATCTCGATCAGCGGGGTCGATCCGGCGGTGAGCGCGGCGATCGCCGCATCTTCGCCGGGAAGGCCGTCGGCGTGGAGGACCAGCCGGTTTGCCGGGCCGGGCTCCGGCGGCGCTCTGGTCAGATCGAGGGTCAGGTCGGGGGCGAAGTCGGCGTCGGGCGGCGGCGCGATGGTCGTCGGCGCAACCCGGTCGGCGCCGCTCGGCCGCAGGCGGCCGACCAGCAGGCGCTCGAGCTCGAGCACTTCGGCGAGGAGCGCCGGCGGCGGTGGTGCGGTGACGCCCTCGCAACGCACGAGGTGGCCGCGCGCGATCAGCGACGCGGCGAGGTCGGCCATCCAACGGCGCGGGCGGGCGGTTTCGACGATCAGCAGCAGCTTCATCGCATCCCCCCTCCGGTCACGTCATCGATCAGGCGGGCGTAGGCGTCGACCATCGCATCGAGCGAGAAGCGCCGATCGAGCCCGGCGCCGGCGCGGCGGAGGTCGGCGGCGAGCCCCGGATCGGCGAAGATCCGGTCGACCGCCGCGGCGAAGGCGGCGCCGTCGGTCGGGTCGACGAACAGCGCGGCGGCGGCGCCGTCGCAGGCCAGCACTTCGCGCAGCACCGGCAGGTCGGCGGCGACCACCGGAATGCCGGCCTGGGCGGCTTCGACCCCGGCGAGGCCGAAGGTCTCGGCGGCGGTGGGGAAGACGAAGACGTCGAGGGCGGCGAGGAAATCGCCGACTCGGGTCGGTTGCAGCTCGCCGACGAAATGGACGCGGGCCGCGACGCCGAGCTCGTGGGCGAAGCCGGTCAGGCGGGCGAGGTCGGGGCCCTGGCCGGCCAGCGCGAGATGGCGGTCGGGCATGCGGGCGAGGAGACGCACCGCGGCGTCGAGGCGCTTGGTCGGATGGAGCCGGGCGGCGCAGCCGAGGAGCTCGACGTCCTGCGGCAGATCGAGGCGGCGGCGGGCCTCGGCGCGGTCGAGCGGGCTCTTCTTGCGCTCGAAGCCGTGGGGGATCGCCACGATGCGGGCGCGGTAGGCGGCGGGATGGCCGGCATAGAGCCGCGCCGTCTCGTCGGAATTGACGGTGATCCGGTCGTAGAGGCCGAAGCGGCCGAGCGCGCGGTCGACGATGCGCAAAGGGCCGTTGGTGACCTCGGTCGCCGAGACCTGATTGGCGACGATCGCCGGGACGCCGGCGAGTCGCGACAGGGGGGCGCCGAGGACATTGCCCCAGTGCTGGAAGGTCAGGACCACGTCGGGGGCGATGCGGGCGATGCGGCGGCGGGTCTCGACCAGGAAACGGGCGAAGGCCAGCGGATTGCCGGGCCGTGCGGCGACGCAGACCTCGACGTCGCCGAGATCGGTGGCTCCCCCGGTGCGGCTGTAGAAGAACAGATGGCGCACCGCGTGGCCGCGGCGGGCGAGGCCGGCGCCGACCAGACGGGAGATCTCCTGGGCGCCGGCGTTCTCCGCCTGGGTCTGGATCATCAGCACGGTCCGCGGGCGGGCGGCCGGCGGGCTCGCCGGGGTGTCGGGCGTGTCGGCCATCAGGTCCTCTCGACGGCGAGGGCGGCGGGCGCCGGTTCGGGACGGCGTTCGGCGGATCCGATCACCAGACCGGTGAAGGCCAGGACCAGGCCGAGGGCGAGCGGCGAGAAGAGCGCCTCCTCCTGGAACAGGCCGTTGACCACCACGATCAGCGTGGCGAAGGCGGCGAGGCCCTGGTGGAGGTTGCCGGAGCGGGCGTAGAGACGCCAGGCCCGCGCGGCGATCGCCAGATAATGGGCGAGAACCAGCAGGCCGGCGACCCCCATCTGCCACAACAGCACGCCGATCGCACTCTCCACCGCGCCGTCGAAACTGCCGGCCTCCTGGGCCTTCGACCATTCCGCCATGGTGATGGCGCCGGCGAGGTTGCCGCCCGAGCCGATGCCGTGGCCGAGCGGCAGGGCGACGAAGCCCTTGAGCCCGCCCATCAGACCGATCACGTGGTAGTCGCCGCCGGCGAGCCCGGTGACGATCATCGCCGCGACATAGATCACCAATACCGCCAGCAGCACCGGCAAGGTCCGCGCGGCGCCGATCGCCCGCGAGCCGACCCAGGCGGCGACGACCAGCAGCAAGAGCGCCATCGCGCCCTTGACCGAGGCCAGCACCAGCAGCGGCGCGGAAAGCGCCGCGAACAGCGGCCGGCCGGCGGCGATCAGGTAGAGCGCCAGGAAGGCCAGGGCATAGCCGAAGGCGATGGCGTGGATGTTCGGCCCGTGCAGGCGCATCACTTCGATACCGTCGAAATAGGGGGTGTTGAACAGGTTGATACGGAAATAGTCCTCGATGTCGCGATAGACGAAGCCGGTCTGGGCGAGCACGTCCTCCCAATAGCCCGAGCTGCGCATGCCGGCGGCGTTGAACTCCCAATAGCCGTCGCCGTTGGTCAGCGCCAGCCAGCTGCGCCGCGACAGCATCTCGAGCCAGCCGCAGGCGAAGACCATGCCCGCATAGACCACGATCATCCGGCCGACGTCGAGGCGGGCGCGGGCGGCGGTGAGCAGGCAGATGTGGAACAGCAGCAGCGGCGTGACGATGTTGCGGGTGTAGACGATGGTCGCCGAGCCGTTGGCCGGCAGACCGAGGGCGGCGAAGGCGCCGATCACCGCGAACAGCCCGAGGCCCTGGAAGATCAGGCGGCGGATCGCCGGCGAATGCGCGGCGGGGGCGCGTAGAAAATCGACGATCAACACCGCCCAGACCACCACGGTCTCGAGAAAGGTGTAGCCGCGGATGAAGGTGAAGACGTCGGCATCGGGGATCAGCGGCGACAACAGCGACACGAACAGGTTCTGGAACATCATCGCGAAGATCAGCACCGCCGGCACGAAGCGCCAGAGGTGGTTGGCGAGGAGGAAGGCGAGGATCACGGCGAGCGGCACGCCGATCAGCGGCGACACCAGTTGGGCGAGCATCGGCGCGGCGGTGACGCCGCAGGCCAGGGCCAAGGTCGCCGCGACCGAGCCGAAGGCGACCGGGGCGGTGGCCCTGCCGTCGGCGGGCGGTGCGCCGAGGCGCGGGGCGGCGGCGTCCATCCGGTCCTCCTCGCGAGGGTCGTTGCGCGGGCGGTTGCGTCTCTTTCCTGATACCGCCGAAGTCGTAAGCAAGGGTTAACCAAGATCGCGCTTGATGGAGCGTGGCGCATGCCGGCGACGAGCGACCGGCCGCGCCTCGCGGCGGCACCTCGGGGGCGACGCCGCCGACCCATCGAAGGACTGCCATGGCATCGGCTGGATCGGGGCTGGACTGGGAGGAACCGGGCGGTCGCGCGGCGGCCCCCGTCGTGCGCCTGCCCGGGCTGATCGATCTCACCGGCGTGGCCGCGGCACTCGCCGCCCGCTGGCCGTCGATCCTGATCGCCACGATCCTCGGGGCGGCGGTGGCGGTCGGCGTCTGGACGGTGTGGCCGGCGAAATACACCGCCACCGCCCTGATCATGATCGACCCGCGCACCGCTCGGGCGACATCGACCGACGAGGTTCTGCCCGGGATCGGCGGCGACGGCATGGCGATCGCCAGCCTCGCCGAGATCGCCACCTCGGACGGCGTGCTGATTCCGCTGATCGAGAGCGCCAAGCTCGCGGCGATGCCCGACCTCGCCGGGGCGTCGAGTGCGTCGGCGGATGTCGCCGCCACGCTCCGGCGCGGGCTGAAGGTCGCCCGGCGCGGCCTGACCTATGTGATCGAAGTGTCGATGACCGCCCGCAGCGCCGCCGGCGCGGCGCAGATCGCCAATCTGGTGGCCACCGACATCGTGCGCCGCCAGAGCGCGACGCGGATCGAGGCCTCGACCGGCGTGTCGGGGGCGCTCGGGGCGCGGCTCGCCGATCTGCGCGCCGCGGCGCTGGCCTCTGAACGGGCGGTCGCCGATTATCGCCAGGCCCACGGACTGCTCGATGCCGGGGCGGACGCCAGCGTCGGGCAACGGCGGTTGTCGGCGCTGACCCAGCAGGCGACGGCGCTGCGTGGCCGCCTCGAGGAGGCGCGGGCGCGGTTCGAGGAATTGAAGCGGGCACGGTCCCAGGACGTCGGCGGCTCGGCCTCGCCGCGCTCGGACCTGCTCTCCGGGCTCAGGGCGCAGTTCGCCGAGGAGACGCGGCAGTCGGCGGAGGCGACGCGGGTGTTCGGGCCGCGGCATCCCCGCGTCGAAGCGGCGCAGCAGCGCCTCGCCACGCTCTCCGGCCAGATCCGCGCCGAGACCGATCGGCTGGTCGAACAGGCGCGCACCGAACTCGACACCCTGTCGAAGCAGACGGCGGCGGCGGAACTGGAACTCACCACGCGCACCCGTGACGAATTGGCGCTCGACCAGGACGAGGTCGGACTGCGCGACCTGATCCGCCGCGCCCAGAGCGACCGTCAGATCTACGAGCAGTTCCTCACCCGCCAGAAGGCGACGCAGGAGCAGCCGGCGCTCACCCGTCCCGACACCGAGATCGTCTCGCCGGCGCTGCCGCCGGCCAAGTCCGACAAGCCGAGCCCGATCGTCGTGGCGGTGGTCGGGGCGATGATCGGGCTGCTGGCCGGCGGAGTCCGGGCCGTGGGCCGCGGACCCAAGGCCCCGGTGCCGGCGCGGTTCGCGCCGCTCGGCGTGCTGCGCCGCGTCCGGGTGGCGGATCTGGTGCACCACGAGGAGGCCCCGGCGCTGTCGGTCGCCGCAGCGGCGATCCCCGTGGCCGCGCCCTCCGTGACGCCGGTGGCGATCGCTCCGCCCGCGGTGGTCGCTCCCTCTGCTGTGGTCCCTCCGCCCGCGGTGGTCGCGACGCCCCAGATTCCTGCGGCGGCGGAAGCCCCGATCGTCCTTCCGGTACCGGCCCCGTCCGAACCGATCGCACCAGCGCCGGCCGCACCGGCCGAAATCCCGATCGCTCCGGCCGCGGTGGTCGCCCGGCCGTCGCCGGCGATCGTCGTGCCGCCGCCCGTGCCGTCCCGCCTCGACGCGGCGACGATCTTCGCCACGCTCGGGTTGCCGGTGGTCGCCGACGTGCCGACGCTGGTGGGATCGGCGGAGGACGCCACCGATATCGACGTCGATCTCGACGTGGTCGATGCGCGCGGGGCGATCGCCGGATTCGCCGCGACCTTCCTCGCCCATCTGCCGACCGACGCAGGCACCGCGCTGATCGTCACCGCGGCGACCGGGGCGATCGGCCGCACCACGCTGGCCCTGGCGATCGCCCGTGCGGCGGAAGCTGCGGGGCTGGCCACGCTGATCGTCACCGACCACGACGGCGACGGCGCCCTCGATCCGTCGTTGCGCGACCTCCTCGACGGCGCCGCCGATCTCGACCGCGATCCGCCCGCCGAGACCTACGACCGGGTCAGCGTCGCCGCCTTCGACGGCCGACCCGCCGGCTTCTGGTCGGTGGCCGCGGATCCGGGCTTTCCGGAACTGATCGCCGATCTCTGCCGGATGTGGGATCTGGTGGTGCTCGACTGTCCGGCGCCGGCCACCCTGGCGCAGTCGCTGAGCGTGGCGGCGGTCGATGCGGTGCCCGCGGTGTTGGTGATCGCCGATCCCGCGCGCACCTCGCCCGAGGCCCTGTCGGCGGCGACGCAGGTGTGGCGGCGCGACGACCGGCGGCTGGTGATGGTTGCCCTGAACCGGCCCGGCGGCGATTGACGTCGGTTTGATCGTCGGGAGGCCGGCGGTGGCTGGCTCGGCGCGTGGGATGGCCTATGGTGGTGCGGTGTCGTTCCTCCCGCTTCCCGTCGGCCGACCCGAAAGGACTCTGCGATGACCGGATCTTCGCCCGGTGGCCTGTTCGGCCGCCTGTTCGGAGGGGCGCGGAGCCCCGATGCCACGCCGGAACCCGCCCCGATGATCGCGGTCGCGCCGGCCCCGGCCCCCGCGCCGGCTCCGACGGTTCCGCCCAGCGTGTTTCTCGGCGATCATCGCGTGTTGACCCGGACCCGCCACGGGGTGCGGATGATCCTCGACACCCGCGACATCATCCTGACGCCGATCCTGCTGCTGGAGGGTCTGTGGGAGCCCGAGACCACGCAGTTGCTGGTCGACATCCTGAAGCCGGGCATGAACTTCGTCGACGTCGGCGCCAACGTCGGTTACTTCGCCTGCCTCGCCGGTCGGCTCAATCGCCCGGGCGGCAAGTTGTGGGCGTTCGAGGCCGATCCGGTGACCTTCGAATACCTGACCGACAACGTCAATCTCAACTGGTTCTTCGACGATGTCGAGTTGGTGCACAAGGCGGCCTACGAGACCTCCGGCACCCTGACGCTGCATCAGCGCCAGAAATACAAGGGCAACACCAGCATCGGCCAGACCCGGCAGGCCGATCTCGACACCCTGCGCGATGCCTCGATCGCGATCGAGGTCGCGGCGGTGTCGCTCGACGACCATTTCCGCGCCAACGATGAACGCATCGATCTGGTCAAGATCGACGTCGAGGGCGCCGAGCCCTTCGTGCTGCGCGGCATGCGCGGGCTGATCGAACGCCAGCCGGAGATGCGGATCCTGTTCGAATGGTCGCCGGGCCAGATCCGCGGCGTCGGCGAGGATCCCGCCGGCCTCCTCGCGGTGCTCGACGACTTCGGCTTCGATCTCGAACGGGTCGGCACGACGCTGCAACCGGTCGACGCGGCGGCGCTCGGCGGCATCGGCCACGCCATGGTGCTGGCGACCCGTCGGGCCACGCGGGTCGCGTGACCGCGGCGCGGCGGAGTCAGCCGGCGAGACCGACGCGGCGGCAGACGAAATCGGCGATCGCCTCGACGTCGTCGAGGTCGAGGACCGGCACGCCGACCCCGATCAAGGGCTGGTCGCTGGCCACCGCGACGATGTCGGAGTTCTCGCGCCACATCAGGTCGTGGCCTTCGGACGGGCGATGAATCTCGATGGTCGGGTGGGCGTGGGTGTGGAAACCCTCGATCAGCACCAGATCGACCGGGGCGAGGCGAGCGATCAGCTCTTCGAGCGGCGGTTCGACCCCGTCGCGGATCTCGTGCATCAGGGCCCAACGGTCGCCGGCGACCAGCATCACCTCGCCGGCGCCGGCCTCGCGGTGGCGGAACGAATCCTTGCCGGGCCGGTCGAGATCGAAGCCGTGATGGGCGTGTTTGACCGTCGAGACGGTCAAGCCGCGGCGGATCAGCGCCGGCAGCAGGGCCACCATCAGGGTCGTCTTGCCGGAGCCGGAACGGCCGACCAGTCCGAAGATCTTCATGTGTCGCTCGCTTGTCACGCGGATGGGGGAGAGCGTCGCCGCTCCCCCCCATCGTCGCCGCAGGGGATGGCCGCGGGTGACCCGTACCCGGTCACTCCGCGGCCGGCGCACGGATCATTCCGCGCCCTTCGGTGCCGTGAAGACACCGACGGTGACCGCGGGACCCGCGTATTTCTCGACTTCGCCGACCGCCGAGTGGGCGCAGTTGCCCTGGCCGAGCTTCGACGTGCCGACGTCCATGGTCAGGACGTTGACGTCGCCGTAACGGCAGAGTGACCCGGGCTTACCCGGTTCGATCGGATCGTACCAGCCGCCTTCGTTGACCCGCACCACGCCGGGGCGGATCTTGTCGGTGAGCTTGGCGCCGGCGAGGATCTGACCGCGGTCGTTGAACACGCGGACGACGTCACCGTCCTTGATGCCACGGGCTTCGGCGTCCTTGACGTTGATCAGGCAGGGCTCGTGGCCGGCGATCTGGTAGGTCTCGCGCAGCTTGGTGCCGCAGAGCTGCGAATGCAGGCGGCTCTTGGGGTGGCTGGTGGCGATGGCCAGCTTGTACTTGGTGGTCGGGCCGCCGAGGCGTTCCTTCGGCTCCATCCACATCGGATGGGGGCCGCAGTCGTCGTAGCCCATCTTCTCGATGTTCTTCGAGTAGATCTCGATCTTGCCCGACGGCGTGCCGAGTGGCTCGAGCAGCGGATCCTCGCGGAACTTGGCATAACGGACGAAGGATTTGCCGGTGGTGACCGGGAATTCGACGACGCCGGCGCCGTTCCAGAAGGCGTCGAACTCCGGCATCGGGATCTTCTTGGCCTTGGCCTGGGTCAGGGCCGCGTCATAGAAGGACTTGATCCATTCGAGTTCGGTCTTGCCTTCGGTGAACTCCTTGCCCTTGCCGAGCTTGTCGGCGATCAGCGCGAAGATGTCATAGTCGGTCTTGGACTCGAAGACCGGGTCGATGACCTTCTTCATGGCGAGGATCGCCGAGCCGGCATAGTCGCCGACGCTGTCGATGTCGTTGCGCTCGTAGGAGGTGGTCGCCGGCAGCACGATGTCGGCGAAGCGGGCGGTCGGCGTCCACTGGAAGTCCTGGACGATGAAGGTCTCGAACTTCTTCCAGGCCTCGACCATCCGGTTGCGGTCCTGATGATGGACGAACGGATTGCCGCCGACCCAATAGGCCATCTTGACGTCGGGATACTTGGCCTTGGTGCCGTTGAAGTCGAATTCCTTGCCCGGATTGAGCAGCATGTCGACGACGCGGGCGCAGGGGATGGTCGCCGCGCCGGCTTCGGTCATCCAGGCGGCACCCTCCTTGGCCTTGCCGCCGTCGGTGATGCCGGTCAGGACCGGGGCGTCGGCCGAGGGCGTGCCGCCGTTGGCGTAGTGGTAGGAGAAGCCGAAGCCGCCGCCGGGCAGGCCGATCTGGCCGAGCATCGAGGCGAGGGTGACGAGCATCCAGTGGCGCTGTTCGCCGTATTGCTGGCGCTGCAGCGCGAAGCCGCCGGCGAGCATGGTGCGGTTCTTGGCGAAGCGGCGGGCGAGGTCCTTGATGGTGTCGGCGGGAATCTCGCAGATCGCCGCCGCCCATTCGGCCGACTTCGGGGTCTTGTCGGTCTCGCCCATCAGGTAGGGCAGGAACTTGTCGAAGCCGGTGGTGTAGGTCTTGAGGAACTTCTCGTCGTGCAGCTTCTCGACCACCAGGGTGTGGGCTATGCCGAGCATCAGGGCGACGTCGGTCTGCGGCCGCGGGGCGAGCCATTCGGCGCCGAAGAACTCGGCGGTCTCGGTGCGGACCGGATCGATGCAGATGACCTTGGTGCCCTTGGCCTTGAGCGCCTTCATGCCTTCGTAGCCGCCGTGATCGCCGATCACCCAGCTGATCTGGTTGGTGACCACCGGATCGGCGCCCCAGAACACCATCAGCTCGGTCTTCTCGACGACGACCGGCCACACCGTCTGCTGCTCGTACATCTCGAGCGTGCCGACCACGTGCGGCATGATGATCTGCGCCGCGCCGGTCGAATAGTCGCCCGAGGAGTTCACGAAGTTGCCCTTCAGATTCATCATCCGGCGCAACAGGCTCTGGCAGTTGTGGAGACGGCCCGGGCTCTTCCAGCCGTAGGAGCCGGCGAAGGTGGCGGCCGGTCCGTAGGTCTTCTCGACGCGCTGCAGTTCCTTGGCGACCAGCTCGATCGCCTTGTCCCAGCTGACGCGGACGAAGTCACCGGTGCCGCGGCTCTCGACGTCGGCGCCGGGGCCCTTCTCGAGCCAGGCGCGGCGGACCATCGGATATTTGATGCGGGTCGGCGAATAGACCGAGTCGAGCACGCCGGCGAGCTGATGGCTCGGCGCGGGATCCTTCTCCCAGGGCTTCACCGACACCATGCGGCCGCCTTCGACCTTGGCGCGGAAGGCGCCCCAGTGGCAGCCGGTGAGGATCTCGCCGTCGGGCATGCCGGCGGCGCGGGCGCCGTTCACCAGCAGCGACGGGGCGAGGCCGAGGGCGCCGAGGGCGACGCCGTAGTTCAGAAACGAACGCCGAGACAGTTCGGCGCGGAACTCTTCCTTGGACGCGATCGACATGGGAGTCCTCCTCTAGCCGTGGGCTTCTTGTTGGGTACGGCCGGGTTGCGTTGGGCACTCGCGGGCGACGGCGACGACCAGGATCCGGGCGGCGGCGGCCCAGAAGCCGGTGGTGTCGGCGGCGATGCAGCGAGACGCGAAGGTGGGGATCCAACCGGCGAGGCGAGCGGCCAATACGGCGCGGTCGGGATCGTCGGCGGCGACGAAGCGGGCCATCAGGGCCAGTTCGATCGCCAGATGGTCGGCCGGCTCGGCGACGGTGACCGAGACGGAGAGATCGTGAGCGGCGAGCAGGGCCTCCATTTCGGAGACCGGCGCCTGGAACAGGCGGCCGTCGCCGCGATGGGCGGATTCGTAGGGGGGCACGGTGTTCGGGCCGCCGATCCCCTCGAACAGCCGGCCGTAACCGATGCCGAGCTGCGCGGTCGCGGCATCGTCGTCGCGGGCGGCCGCCAACACGGCGCGCAGTTCGACGACCGCCTCGGCGCAGTCGGGGTCGGCGGCCAACAGGTCGAGCCAGGGGATCGCTGCGCCCCCGCGGTGGTCGGCGACCAGTTCGCGATTCGGCGGGGCGGCGAACAGGGCGGCCAGCCAGCCGAACAGGCGGGCGGAGTCGACGGCGGCGACCTCACTCATGGCGGCCTCCGGTGTCCTGGGCGTGCATCTGAAGGTACTTCTGGAGGAAGCGGTACTGCTCGTCGTCGAGCCCGATGAAGCGCTTCATGGCGTTGAGGTTGCCGATCCACTGGTTGGCGAGGTAGTGGCCGGTCGGCGGCAGCGAGTGGCAGAGGCCGCAACTGGCGTTGTACATTTCGGCGCCGTAGGCATCGAGGCGGGCGCGGTCGGCGACCAGGCCGTCGCTCTTGACCCAGGCGGTGAGCCGGCCCTCGCTCCACACCTGGTCGGTATCGGGGTCGGTCATGGTCTTGGACCGGACCACCTTCTCGACCGCGTCGGGACCGAGGGCGGCGGCGAAGATGCGCTTGCCCTGGAGGGCGTAGAACATCCGCTCGGCGCCTTCCTGCTGCCAGCCGGCGACCGCGATCTGGAGCCAGTCGCCGTCACGGGCGAGGACCGCGACCGGGGTGGCGGCGAGCAGCTTGCCGTCGCTGGTCGCATCGGCATCGGCCGGGCGGGCCAACCAGAACGGCTTGGTGGCGAGGGTATAGAGCGTATCGCCGGTCTTCGGCGCGAGCGATTTGCCGAGCGTCGCGAGCTCCTCGTAGAGCGACTTGTAGCCGGTCGACATGTCGGGGAGCTTGTGGGCGATGCCCTTGTGGCAATCGATGCAGGTCGAGCCGTCGGTGGCCGCCTTCTGCATCTGCTCGGCGGCCTTGGGCCGCTGGTGGGTGAAGTCCATCGCCTGGAAGGAGTGACAGTTACGGCATTCGCGGCTGTCGCTGTCCTTCATCGTCTGCCAGACGTGGCGGGCGAGGCCGAGGCGTTCGGCTTCGAACTTCTCGGGCGTGTCGATGGTGCCGGCGACCTTGTGCCAGAGCTCGTTGGTCGCCTGGATCTTGCGGACGATCTTGTGGGTCCAGTCCTTGGGGACGTGGCAATCGGAGCAGATCGCGCGCACGCCGGCCGGGTTCGAGTAGTGGATCGACTTCTTGTACTCTTCGTAGACGGTGCTGCGCATCTCATGGCAGGAGATGCAGAATTCCAGGCTGTTGGTGGCTTCCATCACCGTATTGAAGCCGCCCCAGCCGATCACGCCGACGACGGCGCCGATCAGGCCGACCGCGGCCAAGGTCCATTTTCGATCGAATCTGGCAAAGATCTTCCACACCGGCGCGAGTCCCTCTGCCGTGACGATGGCCGGAACCATGGCGCAGCGCGGTGAACAGGCTTTCGGCAGGCGGTGAATGCGATGTAGAGAATTGTAAACGGGTGTGAACGGCCGAACTGTCCGCTTGACGGTGCCCCGCCGGTGTCCTTGAACGGGCGCCATGACGAAGAGCCACCACATCCTCGTGGTCGAAGACGACCCGGTCGGGCGCCAGACGCTGGCCGCCTATCTGCGCAAGGAGAACCATCGGGTCTCCGAGGCGGAGAACGGCGCGGCGATGCGGCGGGTGTTCGCGGCCGGCGACGTCGACGTGGTGATGCTCGACATCAACCTGCCCGGCGAGGACGGGTTGTCGCTGCTGCGCGAATTGCGCCGCCAGTCCGAGGTCGGGGTGATCATGGTCACCGGCCGCGACGACGACGTCGACCGGATCGTCGCGCTGGAGCTCGGCGCCGACGACTACGTGACCAAGCCCTACATGATGCGCGAGCTGCTGCCGCGTACCAAGAACCTCGCCCGCCGGGTGGTGGCGGCGCGGGCGATGGCCGCCGACGAGCCGATCAAGACCTTCGACGGCTGGACCCTCGACATTCCCCACTGGACCCTGACCGCGCCGGACGGCGAGGACGTGCGGCTGACCCGCGCGGAATTCGAGCTGCTCGCGACCTTCGTCACCCACCGCGGGCGGGTGATGACCCGCGACGGGCTGATCGACCACGTCAGCCATCGCGAGCGCGACCCGCTCGACCGCACCATCGACGTGCTGGTCGGCCGGCTGCGGCGCAAGATCGAGAAGGATCCGGCGCGGCCGCGCCTGATCGTCACGGTGCACGGCGTCGGCTACGTCTTCGCCGGCTGAGCCTCGCCGAGACGCCGCCAGGTGCGATCGAGAAGGGCGCGGGCGTCGCGACAGGCGCTGGCCAGATCGTTCGCGGGGCCGGTGATCGCGCCGTCGCGAGTCCCGCGGGCGGTGGTCTCGACCGCGGCGGCGCGGGCGGCGAGTGCCGCGAGCCCGACATGGGCGGAGGCGCTCTTCAGGCGATGGGCGATCTCGGCGATCGCCGCGCGGTCGCCGGTCGCCGCGCAGCGTTCGAGATCGGCGGGCAGATCGGCGGTGGTGGCGGCGAAGGCGGCGACGATGCGGCCGGTCGGCGCGGCGCCGAGGACAGCGACATGGCCGGCGAGCACCGTCTCGTCGATGGTGGCGGGTTCGATCCCCGCCGCCGGTTCGGGATCGACGGGCGGGGCCGGCGGCGGGGCGGCGGCGATCACCCGGCGCAGCGTCGCCTCGAGCCGGTCGAGATGGAACGGCTTGCCGAGGAAGTCGTTCATGCCGGCGGCGATACAGGCTTCGATGTCGGCCTTCAGGACCTGGGCGGACAGCGCGACGATCGGGATCGCCGCCTTGGCGGGATCGGCCAGTGCACGGATCCGGCGGGTCACCTCGAGGCCGTCCATGTCGGGCAGGCGCAGGTCCATCAGCACCAGATGATGGCGGCCGGACTCGATGCAGGCGAGGGCGTCGGCACCGGTGGCGGCGATGGTGGCGCGATGGCCGGCGCGCTCCAGGAGGCCGCCGGCGACCATCGAGTTGACCTCGTTGTCCTCGACCACCAGCACGTCGAGCGAGGCCGGCAGCGGCGGCGCATCGGCGTCGCTGCCGGCGCGGCGGGCCGGTTCCAGGCCGAGGCCGCGCTCGAAGGGCACGGTGAACCAGAAACGGCTGCCCTCGCCGAGGCGGCTGTCGACGCCGATCTCGCCGCCGAAGCGCTGGACCAGGCTGCGGCAGATGGCGAGCCCCAGACCGCTGCCGCCGAAGCGGCGGGCGACCGAGCCGTCGGACTGGGTGAAGGGTTCGAAGATCGAGGCGAGCTTGGATTCGGCGATGCCCATGCCGGTGTCGGCGACCACGAAGCGCAGCATCCAGGCGTCGCCGGGCCCCGAGACGTCCTCGATCGCCAGCCAGACGGTGCCGCTCTCGGTGAACTTGACGGCATTGCCGATCAGATTGAGCAGGATCTGGCGCAGTTTGCCGGGATCGCCGACCACCGTCGGCAGGCGCGGCGTCTCGAGGATCAGGCGCAGGTCGGGCTTGCGGCGGGCGAGCGGCTGCATCAGGCCGAAGACGTCGTCGATCACCGCGGCGACCGAGAACTCGATGTGTTCGAGATCGAGCACCCCGGCCTCGATCTTGGAATAGTCGAGGATGTCGGAGACCACCGAGGACAGCATCTCGCCGGAGCGGGCGATCGCCTCGACCTTGTCGTGGTCCTGGTCGTCGAGCGGACGCTCGCGCAGCAACTCGGCGAGCCCGAGGATGCCGTGGATCGGGGTGCGGATCTCGTGGCTCATGGTGGCGAGGAAGGCCGACTTGGCGCGATCGGCGCGTTCGGCGTCTTCGGTGGCGCGGCGATATTCGGTGATGTCGACCAGGATCACCACGGTGCCGAGGTATTTCTCCGAGACGTCGAGCATCCGCTGGGTCTTGATGTCGAACCAGCGCGGCCCGAGGTTGGTCGGCAGCCGGCGCTCGCAGGCGAGATCGGCGCCGCCGACCAGATCGAGACCGAGGATCTCGGCCATCGGCACCCGCGCGTCGCCGTAGTAGCGCGCGCCGGGGGCGTCGCCGGCTCCGAACAGGGCGAAGGCGGCGTGGTTGAGGTTCTCGACCGCCCCGGTCTCGTCGATCAGCACCACCGGATCGTTGAGGCTCTCGAAGATGGTCAGATACTTGTTCTTCTCGTTGGTCATCGCCCGGTTCTGGGCGCGCAGCTGATCGAACTGCTCGTCGGCGGGGCGGCCGGCCCATTCGTCGCAGAAGCCGACTTCGACCCGGTCGAAGAAGTTCTCCACCAGATCGGCGGCGGCGGCGCGCTCCTCCGGCGCGAGGTCGGTCGCGGCGACCAGATCGAGATAGGACCGGCGGTAGCTCTTCATCAGGCCGAGGAACAGCCCGAGAGTGATGCCGCGGGTGCGGTGGCGGCGCGCCGCCTCGATGCCGTAGCGGGCGATCGGATCGCGGGCATAGTCGGGCTCGGCCGACACCGCGGCGATCGTGCGGCCTTCGGCGAGGGCGGCCAGCAGCGGTTCCGACAGACCGCGGATCGAAGCGAGCCAGGCCTGTTCGAGGGTCGAGGTGAAGGGCGTGAAGCCGCGCTGCTTGGCATAGTGGATGATCCGGGCGGTGAGCCACTTCTCGCCCCCGGCGACGATGTCGTGCAGCCGTTCCATGACGTCTCCTCTTCGCCGCGAAGGCTATCGGAAGGCGTGCGCGCCCGCCATCCGGCGAACCATCCAGGGGCGGGGTCGGGGCGGGGGCGCGGAACGGCGGCGATCAGGCGGCTTCGCGGGTCTCGGCGCGCTCGGTGGCGGCGCGGACGATCGCCGGGATCTCGGCGCGCACCCGTTCGGACGAGCGGCGCATGTCGCCGGAGACGCCGACCACGGCTTCGGCGGATGCCGTCGAGCGGTCGACCATGCCGGCGATGTCGATCATCCGGGCGGCGACGTCGTCGACCGCGCCGCTCGCCTCCTGGATGGCGGCGGAGAACGAGCCCATGGCGGTGCGCTGCTCCTCCATCGCCGCGGCGATCGCCCCGGAGACGCCGTCGATCTCGACGATCTCGGCGGCGATGGTGCGGATCGACTCGACGGCGTCGCGCGACGCGGTCTGGATCTCGACGACCTTGCGGCCGATCTCCTCGGTGGAATGGGCGGTCTGGCCGGCCAGCGCCTTGACCTCCTGGGCGACGATGGCGAAGCCACGGCCGGCGGTGCCGGCGCGGGCCGCTTCGATCGTCGCATTGAGGGCGAGCAGATTGGTCCGCCCGGCGATCTGGGTGATGGTCGCGACGATCGCGTCGATGTCGGCGGTGACCCGGGTCAGGCCGTCGATCACCGCATGCGACCGGGTCGCACGGTCGACGGCGTCGCGGGTCAGCTGCGACGAGCGGCCGACCTGATCGGCGATCTCGCCGATCGCCAGGGTGACCTGGGTGGTCATGGCGGCGGCCTGGGCGTTGAGCTCGCGGGTGGTGGCGGCGGAGGACGCGGCGACGGTGGTCGCGGCATGGGCGGCGCGCAGGGTCGCGAGCATGTCGCCGGCGCGGCCTTCGACGGCGCCGGCGCCGTCGACGATCGAGGCCATGCCGCGATCGGTGGCGTCGCCGACCTCGTCGGCCATGCCGGCGAGGATGATGCGGCGCGAGCGGGTGTTGGCCTCCTCGCGGCGGTGCTGTTCGGCCTCCAGCCGTCGGCGTTCGGCGAGCGTGTCGATGAACTGGCGGATGGCGTTGGAGACCCGGCCGATCTCGCTGCGGGCCGGCAGGCGCGGCGGCGGCGCGACGTCGTCGACGCCGGCGTTGATCGCGTCGATCACCCCGGCGGCGCGGCGCATCGGGCCGGCGATCGAGCGGGCGACCAGGAAGCCGAACAGGGCGACCGCGGCGAGGAGGATCGCGCCGGCGGCGGCGTAGAAGACCAACAGGCGGCGCGCGGCGGCCGCGCCCTCGCCGCTGGCCTGGACGATCGCGGCGTCGAGGGCGGTTTCGGCGGTCTTCATGCTGTCGATCCAGGCGGTGGTGGCGGCCCACCAGTCGGCGGTGGTCAGCGTGCCGAGACTGCCGGTCTCGAGCGCACCGACCAAGGTGCGGCGCAGCCGCTCCACCGGCTCGCGGGTCGGGGCCCGGAGAACCGCGGCGAGGAGGTCGTCGTGGACCCCTTCGGCGAGGGCGGCGAAGGCCAACAGGCGATCGCTCTCCTGGGCCGCGGCCTCGACGAAGGCCCGGTAGCGGGTGGGATCGACGGTGCCGCCGGCGATCAGGGCATTGCCGGAGGCGCGTTCGCGGCCGGCGTTCTCCTTGGCTTCCATCAGCGCCTGCAGGGCGATCAGCGACACGGTGGCGCGGCGTTCGCCGACCGATTTGACCACTTCGGCCGAGGTGCGGAGGAAGTCGCGGATGGTCCCCGTGTACCACTCGAAAACCGCCGGCACGCCGTCCTCGAGGGTGTCGACGGCGCGACGGCGGACGTCGAGGGCGGTCAGGCGCTCGTCGGCCCTGGCGAGGATCGCCGCGAAGCGGCCGTCGCGAGGCGCCGTGGCGGCGCGCTCGACGCGTCGGAAGGTGTCGAGGGCGGCATCGGTGCGGCGGCGTTGCTCGGCCAGCAGGGCGCGGGCCTCGGGTTTCTGGCCCTTGGATGCGACGACGCCGACCGAAGCGCCGCGTTCGCGCTGCAGTTCGTGCACCAGGGCGGAGATCGTGCCCGAGGTTTCGGCGAAGGCGAGGACCTGTTCGGAGCGGCCGACCTCGTCGAAGCGCTGGCCGACCAGCACCGCGAACAGCGCGACGAGAATCAGCAGCGGTGGGAGGACCGCGAGGGCGAGACGTTCCGAGACGGTGAAGCTCTGCATCTTCCGACGGTCCCCATGCGGTCGGGTCGAAAGTGTCGAAACATGGTTAAGACTTGGTTTCTTCCGCCGCGGATTCGATGTCTTCGCGCCGCGCGATCAGACGAACGCGCGCATCCGAGCGCCCGCGCCAAATATTACGCTGCGTAAATCTTCGGCTCTATTTCGGCGTCTGCCCGCCCGAGGCCCGCCGACGGCGGAGGTCCCGGCCGGCGCGCCTATCAGAGAGTCGTATCTGCGAGGCCGATGAAACGGTGTTATGAAGTGTCGCCGGCATGAGAATATTCAATGACCGATAATAGTCACGTCAGACCGATCCTGGACGCATTTCCCGGAAACATCGCGGTGTTGAATCCGCGCGGCGTGGTCGTCGAAGTCAATGCCGCCTGGAGAGATTTCGCAAGGCGGAATGGTTTGCGTGACGAACAGGCGTTCGGTATCGGCGCCGACTATCTCGACATCTGTCGTTCCGCTGCGGCTCATGATGACGACGCCTCGAGAGCCTTGGAGGGTCTGTCGGCCATACTGTCTCGATCGACGCCGACGTTCGTCATGGAGTATCCCTGCACGACGGCCGATCGTCTCTGTTGGTTCGAGATGACGGTGTTTCCTTTCGACGTGGTGGAAAGTGGCGGCGCTCTGGTCATTCACCAGGACATCACGCCGCGGAAGAACGCCGAAGAAGCCCTGATCCGCGACGAGGGCCTGCGCATGGTCGGCCAGTTCGCCGGGGTTCTCGCCCATGATTGCGCCAATCTCCTCACCGTGATCTCCGCCAATCTGCAACTCGCCGAGATGTGCCGAGAGTTGGACGAGGCGTTGGTGCACGTCCGGCGCGCCGAGGAGGCGGCCGAGCGGGGCAGTCGTTTCAACCGTCGTCTGCTGGCGCTGTCCCACCGTCGCGATCGGCCGCCGAACCCGATCGACGTCGCGCTGCCGGTCCGGGAGGCGGCACGCTTGGCGGAGCGCGTCCTGGACGCGGCGATCCGGCTCGAGTTGACGATCGACGACGATCCGTGGCCGGTGCGGGTGTCGTCGAGCGAGATCGAGAGCATCGTCCTCAATCTGGTGATGAACGCCCGCGATGCCATGCCGGCGGGCGGGCGACTGGCCATCTTCGTGCGCAATTCGACCGTCGGCGACGTCTTCGACGGCGACGGCGGGGGTGGCGATCAGGTGGTACTGGAAGTGGTCGACACCGGCACGGGGATGACCGCGGACGTGCTGGCGCGGGCGCGGGAGCCGTTCTATTCGACCAAAGGACCCGATTCCGGCACCGGTCTGGGGCTGACCAGCGTCGAGCGGACGGCGCGGGCGGCGGGATCCGCATCGAGAGCGCGCCGGGCGAGGGTACGCGCGTGTCGGTGCACTTGCCGCGCCATCGCGACGGCTGAGACGCGGCGGCGGCCGTGAACGGGGCGCCGGGCGACGCGAGCCGGGCCCCTCGCGGGGCCCGGCCGGGTGGCGGTGTCTCGTGGCGGCGCAGTGCGGTCAGCGCAGCGAAATCGCCATGCCGCTCAAGTCGGCGTTGGCCATCAATCCGATCTGTCGCCCGGTGAGTTCCAGCACGGCGCCCTTGCCGTTGGTCAGCACGATGGCGCGCACGCCGACACCGACCGCCGCACCGGCGCCACCGGCGCCATAGACCCCGGCGATATCGGACGGATCACGGATGCTGCGCACCTTGCCGACGAATTCGGTCTTCGAGGCGCCGAACACCAGACCGGCGCTCAGGCCGCCGATCGACAGCGGGTAGCGCTTGCCGTGAAAGGTCAGCGTGCCGTCGCCGCCGGAGCCGCCGACGAACCAACCGGCCTTGTAGATCGAAATCCGGACCGTTCCGCTGTCGGCCAAGGCCGCCGTCGACAGACTGGCGGCGACGACGGCGACCAGAGCGACGAGACCGGCACGGAAGGAATGGGAAGAGCGCATGGGGAAGTTCTCCTGCGGCCCGAGAGACTCGCGGCAAATTCGATCTCGTAAGTCTGCAATATATGCCGGAAGCCCGTCCATCACGACGAGGCGCGTTGACACAACGCGCCGAAGCGCTTCCGGTTCCATCCGCGTCGCGGTCGCGGTCGCCGGCACCGCGCATCGGCGCCGCCGCGGGCTTCGCCGGGCGGCGGCGGTGCAAACGGCGGCGACCCGCTGATGTCAGCCGGTTGTGGAGCTCTCGGGAGGGGGAAGTGGTGCCTGGGGACGGATTTGAACCGCCGACACGCGGATTTTCAATCCGCTGCTCTACCAACTGAGCTACCCAGGCGACCGGGCGGGAGGCGTGACCGGAAGGTCGGCGTCCCGAAGGTGGGCGCGTTATAGTCGGAGAGATCCGGGCTGTCCAGACCCCTTCGTCACGCGATCGTCGAGACCGGAAAGGTCGGTCGCGCTTCGCCGGCAAAGCCCGGCGGGGGGCGGATTTCGGTCCGGCAGGGGCGGCCTCGGGCCGATGATCGGCGCGGCGGGCGTCGATTGGGGGCGGCTCTTCGGCGCGAGCGCGGCGGTCAGGCCTCGTCGTCGTCGTCCGATTCGACCACCGGAATGGCATAGCGGCCGGTCAGCCAATGGTGGAGGTCGACCTGGCGACAGCGCGGGCTGCAGAAGGGTCGCGCCGCGGCGCTCGCCGGCTTGCCGCAGATCGGGCAGGGACGGGCGGGGGCATCGCCGGGCGGCGGGGTCGCGGAGGCCATGGGGCGGGAGGCCTTCACAGCACCGGAACCAGGGGGGCCGGCCAATTGGCGCGGACGGGGAAGCCGGCGGCCTCGAGCAGGCCGACGGTCTCGGCCAGCGGCAGGCCGACGACGCTCGGCCACGAGCCCTGGAGCGACACCACGAAAGCCCCGGCGAGGCCCTGGACGGCATAGCCGCCGGCCTTGCCGCGCCATTCGTCGGAGGCGATGTAGGCGTCGATCTCGGCGCGCGACAGGCGCTTGAAGCGGATCCGGGTTTCCACCAGCCGCGCCTTGATCGCCCCGGCCGGGGTCACCAGGGCAAGGCCGGTCCACACCCGATGGGAGCGGCCGGACAGGAGATGGAGGCAGGCCTCGGCCTCGTCGACGGTCTCGGCCTTGGGCAGGATGCGGCGGCCGACCGCCACCACCGTGTCGGCGGTGAGGATATAGGCGCCGGTCCAGATTTCGTCGCGCTTCGACCAGGCGAGCGCCGCCTCGGCCTTGACCTTGGCCAGACGCTGGGCGAGCTGGCGCGGCAATTCGGCCGGCAGCGGCGTCTCGTCGACGTCGGTCGGATGCAGATGGTCGGGCTCGAGGCCGATCTGCTGCAACAGTCCCAATCGGCGCGGCGAGGCGGACGCCAGCACGAGCTTGGGAAGGGCGACGGTCATGATCTGCCTCTCGGGGGGATGGAACGGGGCGGAACGCTAGCCGATCGGGGCGGGAAAGGGAACCCGAAGGGCAGGCGCGATCGCGCGGTGCGGCGCATGCGGGGGTCGCGGAACGCGCGGTCTTCCCTTCTCCCCTCGCGGGAGAAGGTGGCCGAAGGCCGGATGAGGGGGCTCGGCCTCACCCTCCGCCGCGATGCCCGGGGGACAGGCCGGTTGCGCGCTGGCGCGCGGCCCCCTCATCCGCCCCTGCGGGGCACCTTCTCCCACGAGGGGAGAAGGGAAAGGGCCGCGGGGCTGTGCTTTTCGTCGCCTCCGAACGATCGCCCCGAGCGTGGGGCGGGCGGGCGGACGGCGCAGGTCGACGCACCGCCGTGATGCCGCTTGAAATCATATAAAGATATCTTTATATCATTTTTCATGTCGCGAGCCCCGTACCCTTCGCCGTTCGAACCCGCCACGGTCTCCGCCGAGTCCCTGGTCGCCGTCCTGCGGGCGAGCGGCGAGCCGACGCGACTCCGGATCCTGGCGCTGCTCGCCGCCGGCGATCTGACCGTCAAGGACCTCACCGCCATCCTCGGTCAGTCGCAGCCGCGCATCTCGCGCCATCTCAAGCTGCTCACCGAGGCCGGGCTGGTCGATCGCTTTCCCGAGGGCTCGTGGGTCTATTACCGGCCGAGCGTCGACGCCACCGTGGCGACGGTGGTCGGCGCGCTGCTGTGTGTGCTCGATTCGCAAGATCCCGCGGTGGTGCGCGACCGCGAGCGCTTCGATGCGGTCAAGGCCGAGCATGCGGCGCGCACCGAGGCCTATTTCTCCGCGCACGCGGCGCAATGGGCGGAACTGCGCTCGCTGCACGTCGCCGAAGATCGGGTCGAAGCGGCGATTCGCGAGGCGGTCGGCGAGCGCCGCATCGAGGCGATGCTCGATCTCGGCACCGGCACCGGGCGGATGCTGACCCTGCTCGCCGATCGCTACGAGCGGGCGGTCGGCATCGACGCCTCGCACGGCATGTTGCAGATCGCCCGCGCCGAGATCGACCGGGCCGGGGTGGCCCAGGCGCGCGTCCAGCAGGGCGACGTCCATGCCCTGCCGGGTCCCCGCGACGCCTTCGATCTGGTGACCATCCATCAGGTGCTGCATTACCTCGACGAGCCGACCCGGGCGCTGCGCGAGGCGGCGCGGGTGCTGCGGCCGGGCGGACGCCTGCTGATCGTCGACTTCGCCCCCCACGATCTCGAATTCCTGCGCGAGGCCCATGCCCATCGCCGGCTCGGCTTCAGTCACGGCGAGATCACCCGGGCGCTGGAACAGGCCGGGCTGGAGCTCGTCTCGGTCACCGATCTCGCCGCCTCGCCGCGGGCCGGTGCGCCGGCCGCCGAACTGACCGTCACCCTGTGGCTCGCCCGCGACCGGCGGGTCGTGCTCGCCGACACCCGAACCTCGGAGTTCGCATGACCTCGCCTTCCCCTCTGCCGCCGCGGCCGCGCCTGTCCTTCGAGTTCTTCCCGCCCAAGACGGAGAAGATGGAAGCCGGATTGTGGACGGCGATCGAGGCGCTGGCGCCGCTGGCGCCGGCCTTCGTGTCGGTCACCTACGGGGCCGGTGGCACCACCCGCGAGCGCACCCACGACACCGTGGCGCGGCTGGTCCGCGAGACCGGGCTGAAGCCGGCGGCGCATCTGACCTGTGTCGGGGCGACGCGCGAGGAGGTCGACGCGGTGGTCCGGGCCTATGCCGGGGTCGGGGTCGGCCACATCGTGGCGCTGCGCGGCGATCCGCCGGCCGGGGTCGGCGCGGCCTACGCGCCGCATCCGGGCGGCTATGCCTATGCCAGCGACCTGGTGGCGGGAATCGCCGCGATCGGCGGGTTCGAGATCTCGGTCGGGGCCTATCCCGAGCGCCATCCCGAGAGCGCCTCGTGGGAGATCGAGATCGACAATCTGAAGCGCAAGGTCGATGCCGGCGCCAGCCGGGCGATCACCCAGTTCTTCTTCGACAACGATCTGTTCGAGGGGTTCCTGGAGCGGGTGACCCGGGCCGGGATCACCATCCCGATCCTGCCGGGGATCATCCCGATCCACAATTTCACCGCGGTCGCCGGCTTCGCGGCCAAGACCGGGGCGTCGATGCCGGCTGCGGTCGCGGCGCGCTTCGCCGGGGTCGGCGAGGAGGCGAGCGCGCGGGCGCGGGCGGCGATCGACTTCGGCCGCGTGCAGGTCGCGGATCTGCGGCGGCGCGGGATCGCAGACTTCCACTTCTACACGATGAACCGCGCCGATCTGGTGGTGGGGATCGTCGAGGCGCTGGGGATAACGGCGGGCGACCGCGTGGGGTGAGCCGGGGGCGGTTCGAGCGCCGTCGTTGCGAGATCCGCGAGGCCCCAGCCCCCCCTCCCTGTCCCTCCCCCTCGAGGGGGGAGGGGACGCTGGGGGAGAGGATCTTCGATACGGCGGGTGCACGTCACGCGTCACGGGACGGCCTTCGGATCTCCGATGGTCGCCGCCACATCGTTCCCTCCCCCCGTGAGGGGGAGGGACAGGGAGGGGGGGGGCTGGGCATGGCCTCGTCCGAAGTCCTTCCCTGCGGTACCTCCGCATACCCCTCTCCCTGTCCCTCCCCCACAAGGGGGGAGGGGACCCTGGGGAGGGGGACTTCGATACGGCGGGCGCTGGTCGCGCGTCGCGGGACGGCCTTCGGATCTCCGATCGCCGTCGCCACATCGTTCTCTCCCCGTCGAGGGGGAGGGACAGGGAGGGGGGCGGGGCCCGTGCGGCTCACGACCCCCGAAGGTCCGCGCGAGCGGATCGCCGTCGAACGCAGACCCGAGAGTGAGATCATGACCGTGCCCTTCACCCATGACGCCGCCACCGCCGTAACGCTCGCGACGACCCTCGCCGAGGCCGCGGCGCGCCGCATTCTGGTGCTCGACGGGGCGATGGGCACGATGATCCAGCGCCATGCGCTCGGCGATGCCGACTATCGCGGTGACCGCTTCGCCGACCATCCGCGCGACCTCAAGGGCAACAACGACCTGTTGTCGATCACCCGGCCGGAGATCATCCGCGGCATCCATGCCGAGTATCTCGCCGCCGGCGCCGACATCGTCGAGACCAACACCTTCTCGGCGACCACCATAGCGCAGGGCGACTACGGCCTCGAATCCCTCGCCTACGAGCTCAACCTCGAAGGTGCCCGGCGGGCCCGCGAGGCGGTCGCCGCGGCGGTCGCCGCCGACCCGAGCCGGCCGCGCTTCGTCGCCGGCGCCATCGGCCCGACCAACCGCACCGCCTCGATCTCGCCGGACGTCAACGACCCCGGCTACCGCGCGGTGAGCTTCGACGATCTGCGCATCGCCTATGGCGAGGCGGCGCGCGGGCTCGTCGACGGCGGCGCCGACATCCTGCTGGTCGAGACGATCTTCGACACGCTCAATGCCAAGGCGGCGATCTACGCCATCGAAGAACTCTTCGCCGAGAAGGGCTTCCGCCTGCCGGTGATGATCTCCGGCACGATCACCGATCTGTCGGGCCGCACCCTGTCGGGTCAGACCCCGACCGCCTTCTGGTACAGCCTGCGCCACGCGCGGCCGTTCTCGATCGGCCTCAACTGCGCCCTCGGTGCCGCCGAGATGCGCGCCCACGTCGACGAGATCGGCCGGGTCGCCGACACGCTGGTGTGCGCCTATCCCAACGCGGGGCTGCCCAACGAATTCGGCCTCTACGACGAGAGCCCGGCGGCGATGGCGAAGCTCGTCGGCGAGTTCGCCGCCTCGGGTCTGGTCAACGTGGTCGGCGGCTGCTGCGGCACCACGCCCGACCACATCGCGGCGATCGCCGCGGCCGTGGCGCCGCACGCCCCCCGGGTCGTGCCGGTGATCGAGCCGCGCATGCGCCTGTCGGGGCTCGAGCCTTTCACCCACTTGCCCGAGATGCGCTTCACCAACGTCGGCGAGCGCACCAACGTCACCGGCTCGGCCAAATTCCGCAAGTTGATCACCGCCGGCGATTATCCGGCGGCGCTGGCGGTCGCCAAGGAGCAGATCGAATCCGGGGCGACGATCATCGACGTCAACATGGACGAGGGTCTGCTCGACAGCGAAGCGGCGATGGTGACCTTCCTCAATCTGGTTGCCGCCGAACCCGACATCGCGCGGGTGCCGGTGATGGTCGATTCGTCCAAGTGGAGCGTGATCGAGGCCGGGCTGAAGTGTCTGCAGGGCAAGGGCATCGTCAATTCGATCTCGCTCAAGGAGGGCGAAGAGGCCTTCGTGCTGCACGCCGAGAAGGTGCGCCGCTACGGCGCCGCGGTGGTGGTGATGGCCTTCGACGAACAGGGCCAGGCCGACACGCTGGCGCGCAAGACCGAGATCACCGAGCGCTGCTACCGCATCCTGGTCGACCGGGTCGGCTTCCCGCCCGAGGACATCATCTTCGATCCCAACGTCTTCGCGGTGGCCACCGGCATCGAGGAGCACGCCAATTACGGCGTCGACTTCATCGATGCGACGCGGTTCATCCGCGAGCACCTGCCGCACGCCCATGTCTCGGGCGGGGTGTCGAACCTGTCCTTCGCCTTCCGCGGCAACGATTCCGTCCGTGAGGCGATGCACTCGGTGTTCCTCTACCACGCCACCCAGGTCGGCATGGACTTCGGCATCGTCAACGCCGGGGCGCTGAAGGTCTATGACGAGCTGACCCCCGATCTGCGCGATCTCGCCGAAGACGTGGTGCTCAACCGGCGACCCGACGCCACCGAGCGGCTGCTCGACGCGGCGCCGCGCTTCAAGGGCGAGGTCGGCAAGACCCGCGAGGTCGATCTGACCTGGCGCACCTGGACGGTCGCCAAGCGGCTGGAACACGCGCTGGTCAACGGCATCACCGATTACATCGGCGCCGACGTCGAAGAGGCGCGGCTCGAAGCCGGGCGACCGCTCGAGGTGATCGAAGGGCCGCTGATGGCCGGCATGAACGTGGTCGGCGACCTGTTCGGCGCGGGCAAGATGTTCCTGCCGCAGGTGGTCAAGTCGGCGCGGGTGATGAAACAGGCGGTGGCGGTGTTGACGCCCTACATGGATGCCGAAAAGGCGGCGGCGGGCGGCGTCGGACGCTCCTCGGCCGGCAAGATCGTCATGGCCACGGTCAAGGGCGACGTCCACGACATCGGCAAGAACATCGTCGGCGTGGTGCTGGCCTGCAACAACTTCGACGTGGTCGATCTCGGGGTGATGGTGCCGGCCGCCAAGATCCTCGAGCGGGCGCGCGAGGAGAAGGCCGACCTGATCGGTCTGTCCGGGCTGATCACCCCGTCGCTCGACGAGATGGTCCATGTCGCCGGCGAGATGGAGCGCCAGGGCTTCACTCTGCCGCTGCTGATCGGTGGCGCGACCACCAGCCGCGTCCACACCGCGGTGAAGATCGATCCGGCCTATCGGGCGGGACAGGCGGTCTATGTGGTCGACGCCAGCCGGGCGGTCGGCGTCGCCTCGTCGCTGATCGGGGCGGACCGGACCCGCGTCGCCGCGGAGATCGCCGCCGATTACGTCAAGATCCGCGAAGGCCACGCCCGCGGCCGTGCCGACAAGGAGCGGGTGACGCTCGCCGATGCTCGCGCCCGCGCCTTCCGGCCGGACTTCGCGGCGCATCCGCCGGTCAAACCGAGCTTCCTCGGGGCCCGCACCATCGACGTGGCGATCGCCGATCTGGTGCCCTACATCGACTGGACGCCGTTCTTCGCCACTTGGGAGCTGATCGGCCGCTACCCGGCGATCCTCACCGACGCCAAGGTCGGGCCGGCGGCGCAGGCGCTCTACGACGACGCCCGCGCGATGCTCGCCAAGCTGATCGCCGAGGGCTCGCTCACCGCCAAGGGCGTGGTCGGCTTCTGGCCGGCCCAGTCGATCGGCGACGACATCGTGCTGTTCTCCGAGGAGAGCCGGCACTACACGCTGACCCGCCTCCATACGCTGCGCCAGCAGATGGGGCGGACCGGCTCGCAGCGCGCCAATCTGGCGCTCGCCGACTTCGTCGCGCCGATCGGCGGGCCGAAGGACTGGATCGGCGCCTTTGCGGTTACCGCCGGCATCGGCGAGGCGGCGATCGCCGAGGCTTACGCCCGCGCCAACGACGACTATTCGAAGATCCTCAGCCAGGCGCTCGCCGATCGCCTCGCCGAAGCCTTCGCCGAATGGCTGCACGAGAAGGTGCGCAAGGAACTGTGGGGCCATGCGGCGGACGAGCGGCTCACCCCGGCCGACCTGATCGCCGAGAAGTACCAGGGCATTCGACCGGCGCCGGGCTATCCGGCCCAGCCCGACCACACCGAGAAGGCGACGCTGTGGAAGCTGCTCGACCCGTCGCATCGCGCCGGCATCGAGATGACCGAGAGCTACGCCATGAGCCCGGCGGCGTCGGTGTCCGGGCTCTATTTCTCGCACCCGGAGGCCCATTATTTCGGGGTCGGCAAGATCGAACGCGATCAGGTCGAGGACTATGCGGCGCGCAAGGGCTGGGATCTCGCCACCGCCGAACGCTGGCTGGCGCCGATCCTCGCCTACGACCCGACCCCGGCCTGAGCGGCCGCGTCGGACGCAGGATTCCGGACACGACAGAGCCGGCGGAGCGATCTCCGCCGGCTCTGTCGTCCCGCGCGTCCCGGCACGGGCAGGCCCGTCAGTAGGCCTGTTTGTCCACGAAGATCTTGAAGGCGGTCAGCACGATGATGCGGACGTCGAGCCACAGCGACCAGTTGTTGATGTACCAGATGTCGTATTCGACGCGGGCGCGCATCTGGTCGACTTCGCGGGTCTCGCCGCGGCAGCCGTTGACCTGAGCCCAGCCGGTGATGCCCGGCTTGACGTGCTGGCGGAAGGCGTAGGAGGCGATCAGCCCGTCGTAGAGATCGTCGTGGGCGACCGCATGGGGGCGCGGACCGACGATCGACATGTCGCCGCGCAGCACGTTGATCAACTGCGGCAGCTCGTCGATCGAGGTGCGGCGGATAACCCGGCCGAGGCGGGTGACGCGGACGTCGTTCTTCGAGGCCTGGGTGACCACCGACCCGTTCTCCTGGACGGTCATCGACCGGAACTTCAGGATCGGAAAGGGGCGGGCGCCGAAACCCTTGCGGTTCTGGCGGAACAGGATCGGGAAGCCGGTCTCGATGGCGATCGCCACGGCGGTCAGCAGCATCAAGGGCGACAGCATCAAGAGCGCGGTGCCGGCGACGGCGACGTCGAGGGCGCGCTTGGCGGCGCGGTCGGTGCGGGTCAGCGGGGCGCGCTGCAGCTCGAAGCCGAGCATGTCGCCGACCTGGACGCGGGGTCGGCGCAGCAGGCGCTCGGTGTCCTGGTCGGCGAAGAGATAGATCGGCACCGGCATCGGCGACAGGGCGGCCTTGAGCTCGTCGATGTGGCGGCGTTCCTTCCACGACAGGAACAGATAGATGCCGTCGATCTGGGTCGAGGCGAGGGCGGTGCGGACGTCGCCGACGGCGCCGCGGCAGGCACCCATGAAGCCGGAACGACCGACGCGGGTCGGCGAGATCGGCGACAGCATCACCACTTCGATGCCCTTGCGGGCGAGGCGGCGGCGGATCCGGTCGAGGCCGGAATCGTCGGCGACCGCCACCACCGCGACCCGGCGCAGCGACATCCGCCCGAGCGCGAAGCGCTTGGCCAGCGACCGGGCGGCGACCACGTGGGTCACCATCAGAAAGGCGAAGCCGAACAGGAAGTGGAGCGAGACAACGCCGCGCGAGAAGCTGGTGGTGACCTGGAACAGGAAGGCGATCCAGGCGAGCACGAAGAAGGTCAGCACCCAGCCTTGGGCGACCAGCACGAACTGGCGGCGGACGGCGCTGAGATGGGCCAGCGAATAGCCGCCGCGCATCATCATGTAACCGACGAACAGGATCGCCGAGAGCAGGCCGACCTTCAGGGTTTCGTCGATGCCGTGCCACGGTGTGGCGAACTCGCCCGACCGGACCGACCAGGCGAGAATCGCTGCACCGACGACGAAGAAGACGTCGGACAGCATTGCGAAGGCCTGGAGAGCCTCGACCGACCAGCGCAGACTCCGGCGATCGGCGACGCCGCCGTGCCACAAGTCGGAATCGATTCGGCTCTGCTCCAATCTCGACATGATGCACCCGAAAATCTAGGACGGAGTAGCGTCGGAAACGAAATATATACCTTTCCAGATCTGAAGAGTGCCTGTCTTCGAAGGTAACCTCTCGTGAAGGTTAATTGAGGCGAAATTCGGCCCCTGCCGTGCTAGCCTCCGCGTCCTGGCGCGATGCCGTGGGTGGAATCTCTCCGCCCGATCGCCGCGTTGCCGGGTCGGGCGGGCCTTCGGCTGCTTCCGATCGCGTTTTCTCCTGCCGTTTTCGAAGGCCCATGATCGACTGGTTTCGTTCTCGCGTGGTCGTTCGGCCCGCCTACCCGGTGTTGCCGAAAGACCACGTCGTCTATGCGTTCGGCGACCTGCACGGCCGCAGCGATCTGCTCGACCGCGCCCTGGCGACGATCGACCGGACCGAAGCGGCCCGCCGTCGCCGAGTCACCGAGGTCTATCTCGGCGACTACGTCGACCGCGGTCCGGACTCCGCCGGGGTGGTCGACCGCCTCATCCTGCGGGCGGAATTTCACGACACGGTGATGCTCAGGGGAAATCACGAACAGTTGTTCCGTGATGCGATGGACGGCGAGATCGGGCTCGACGACTGGCGGCGGGTCGGCGGACTGGCGACGCTGGCCTCCTACGGCGGCGATCTGCCCTATCTCGCGGGCCTGGCGGACCGGCCGTTCGCGGCGGCGCTCGAGGCGATGGTCCCGCCCGCGCACCGGGCGTTCCTGGAGAGGCTGGTCGATCGCCACCGGATCGGTGGCTATTTCTTCGCCCACGCCGGCATCCGCCCGGGGGTGGCGCTGGACGCCCAGAGCCGCGAGGATCTGCACTGGATCCGCGAGCCGTTCCTCGGCGACGACCGCGACTTCGGCGCGGTGGTGGTGCACGGCCATACGCCGATCCTGGCGCCGGAGTTCCGCGCCAACCGCATCTGCATCGACACCGGCGCCTATGCCACCGACCGCCTGACCTGCCTGCGCATCGACGATCGGGGGGTCGACGTCGTGGCGGTGTGATGCGTGCCGCCGCCGGGCGGTCGAGCGCGTCGTCCTCCGGTCGCCCGGTCTGCCCGCGACGGCTCGGAGGCTCGGGCCGGATCGCACCGGGGCGCTCGACCGCACCCGGCGGCGCCTCATGGCGGCGGCCACCGGTCGTTCCTCCGGATGCAGAAGTTTCCGTCAGGTAATCATCGATATACAGGTGCCGATCTGACCTGCCATCGCGTAGGTGCGACAATTTTGCATCCGAAACTTTACGTATACGACAGTTAATTATTTGTAATCGATTGGGGCCGACATTCGCGGCCAACACAAATTCCAGCGGTGGAGCCCAGGCAATGCAAGTTTCAGACATTCCGATCGTGACGAAGATCGTCTCAGGTTTGTTGATCATTTCCTCGGTAACAGTCGGAAGTGTTGTATTCGGATCGACCATCACTCATCGGGTCAGTGCCCAAGCGCAGAGCGTCATCGAGCACGAACAGGAAGCGGCGCTCTTTCTCTCGCGCGCCAGCCAGAGGGTCTTCCGCTCCGGTGACATCGCCTATCGCGCCCTCTCGCGCACCGACGTGTCGGAGATCAAGGGCATCGTCGACCGCTATGACGGGCTCATGGTCGAATTCCACGAGAAGATGGACATCGCCAAGACGTCGCTGCCGCGCGGCGTCGGCGAGTTCAATCACTACATCGCGGATTTCGAATCGGTCGTCGGCGTCGCTCGCAAGGCCGCCGCTCTCGCCGAGAAGGGGCAGCGACAGGAGGCTCTGGTCCTGCTCGAAAACCAGTTCGACAAGCCGCTGGACACGCTCAAGGCCGACATGGGCAAGATGGTCGACACCTTGACCGTGGAAGCCAAGCGCGCCGCGATGGTTGCCGAGGCCGATGCCGGCCGTGAGATCCTGCTCCAGGAAATCGTCGTCGGATCTGCGACGATCGGTGTCCTCGGTGCGATGATCTGGCTGACCGTCGCCGGCATCGCACGCCCCCTCGGGCGGCTCGCGGCGCGCATGGTCGGTCTGGCGAAGGGGGATCTCGACGACGAGGTGATCGGCATCCAACGGGGAGACGAAATCGGCACGATGGCCCGCTCGGTCGGCGTGTTCCGCAGCAATGCCGTCGAGATGCGCCGCCTCGAAGCCGAACAGGCGAAGAACGCCGACCGTATCGAGGCCGAGAAGAAGAAGGCCATCCGCGAATTGGCCGATCGGTTCGAGCAGGCCGTGGGCGGGGTCGTGGAACTCGTGTCCGCCGCCGCGACCGAACTCCAGGCGACGGCCGCGACCCTGACCTCGTCCGCCGAAGAGACCTCGTCGCAATCGATGGCCGTCTCGTCCGCCTCGGAAGAGGCCTCGACCAACGTCCAGACGGTGGCGGCTTCGGCCGAGCAACTGTCGTCGTCGGTCGGTGAGATCGCTCGTCAGATGGAACAGTCGTCGAAGATCGCGGCGCGGGCGGCCCTCGAGGCCGAGCAGACCAATGTCGACGTCTCGAGCCTCACCGGGGCCGTCGAGAAGATCGGTTCGATCGTCGGCCTGATCAACGACATCGCGGCGCAGACCAATCTGCTCGCCCTCAACGCGACCATCGAAGCGGCGCGCGCCGGCGAATCGGGGCGTGGCTTCGCGGTGGTCGCGGCCGAGGTGAAGGGGCTCGCCGAGCAGACGGCCAAGGCGACGGCCGACATCGGTCTGCAGATCGGCGGCATTCAATCGGCCACTCGGCAAGCCGCCATCAAGATCCGCGACATCGGCAACACCATCCAGGAGGTCAACAACATCTCCGCCTCGATCTCGAGCGCGGTCGAAGAGCAGAGCGCGGCGACCCGGGAGATCGCTCGCAACGTCCAGCAGGCCCATCGCGGCACGCAGGAGGTCTCCAGCAACATCGTCGGCGTGACCCGCGCCGCCGAGGAATCGAGCGCCGCGGCGTCGCAGGTGCTGATCTCGGCCGACGAACTGTCACGCCAATCGGAACGCCTGCGCCACGAGGTCGGTACCTTCCTCGCCAACGTCCGCGCCGCCTGATCGCCCCGTCGATCGGCCCGAGGACGGCTGATTTCGGGAGACGGACGAGCGGTCGAGCTCGTCCGTCTCCCGTCTCGATCGATCCCCTCCGTTCCCGACGGCGCGGGACTCGGGGGGAGCCGAACGCGAGCACCCGCACGCCGGACGATCGCCGCATTACGCGGCGAGAGTTCGCAAGGTATCGATATTCGGACGCGGGCGTTTCCCGTCCTCCTCGTCGGTTCCTGCCCAGACACGCACAGAGCGTACGGAGCGCGCGAAGCGACGCGGATGCGCCGGGCTCGCACGGCGCCGTCTCGCGGACGGCAAATTGCGGGCATCCGCGCAGGAGCTCGGGCGGTGGTCATCGGATCGCCGCCGTCGCTGCGGCGCGAAAGTCCGACCGACAAAAGGCCGGAGGGTTCGCTTCAGGGACGAGCCATCAGAAGCACCATGTGTACCGTTTCCGTGTCCGAGCTGGAACGGCCGAACGCCTCATGGCGCAATATCTTCTGAAGAATCAATGGGAAAGAATGGTGCTGCCAGAGAGGATTGAACTCTCGACCTCTCCCTTACCAAGGGAGTGCTCTACCACTGAGCTACGGCAGCCTTCGCCGAATGCCGGGGACCGGATCCGCGAGACGCCCGGCGACCGCGCGATGCGGCGATGCTGGACGACGCTCGACCTCGGTCGGTGGACCGGGGGTGTCGCGCGGCCCGCTATGTGCCACAGGCGGCCGGTCGGCGCAAGCCTCGTTCGACCGCGATGTGGACAACCGGCTCAGGAGTTCCGCGCCGCCGCCCGATGGGCGCCGGGCAAGGCGCTCCCGCGGAGAGGCGGCGCGGTCGGATCAGGGGGCGGGCGGAGGAGCGTGGCGAGGCGAGGGCGTCGGTCGACCCGTCGACGAGCGCCGGCGACCACGGCCTCGACGAGGGCGTCGTCGACGGCGGTGCGGGCGTCGTCCATCGGGCCCACGGCCGTGGGATCGCCGGCGATCGTGGACGGAGCGCGTCCGGATGCGCGCGATACGGCGGGCGACGTCGCTCGCCGGGGCCCCGTCGCAGGGACTGGCGCCGGACGCGCGGGCGTGGTTTGTTCGCCCGGTCGCGGGATCACCGCCGCGTGCCGCCCGCATCGGCGGTACCGGACCCTGCGGCCTCTCCTCGAACGCGTCCGTCGATCGCCATGACCGTATCTTCCGATCCTCCGTCCCGCCCGCCTCCCGTGCGGCGCGCGCGCGCCGCCGGTGCGCCGCCGGTGCGGGCCTCGGAAGTCGCGCGCGCCGAACGTCAGGCGGCGGCGCTGCGCGAGAATTTGCGCCGACGCAAGGATCAGGCCCGTCGCCGCAGCAGCGATTCGCCGGCCGACCCGAGCGTCGACGAATCGGAGGCGTGACGCGCGACGAAGGTGGAGCGCCGCCGGTCCGGGGGCGCGCGGCGATGATCGCCCCGGCCCGAGCGCCACGATCCCGGGATCCGTGTCGTCGATCGGCCCTCGCAGAGTATCCGGCCGCCGGCGGAAACTTCGGGTGAGGGGGAGGGCGGGCCCGTGCCGACCGATCCGCCGAAGCGCGTGCGCGATCCGCCGATGCATCCGAAGCGGACGATCGCGGCGGCATCCGAGTCCGGTGCCCTCCCGGTTCGGCGGTCCCGTGAACCGGGGGCCGCATCGGCGCGACCGTCCGTCGCTCGCGGCGGCGCAGCCCCGCCACGCTTCCGCCCGCTTCGCCTGTTGGGAAAGGGGACCGCGACGGCGCCGTGGCTTGCTCCCGTCCCGGCGACGTTCTATGGGAGCGCGGAGCGCGGCGGCCCGAGTGGGTCGGATCGCGCCGCGTGGGCGCGGGCCGATCGACGCGAGCGGCGACCGGCCGCGGGGCGGTGGCCTCGCGTGGCCGGCGAACCGAGCCACGAGACATCTCGAGAAGGCGGAATCGATGGACAAGATTCGCATCGTCGGCGGGAATACCCTGAACGGCGTGATCCCGATCTCCGGCGCCAAGAACGCGGCGCTGCCGCTGATCATCGCCTCGCTGCTCACCGACGAGACGCTGACCCTCGAGAACGTGCCGCGGCTGCGCGACGTCGCGATGCTGACGCGGATCCTGTCGAACCACGGCGTCGACTATTCGCTGAACGGCAAGCGCCCGGGCGAGGACCACCTCACCGGCCAGACCATCCATCTCACCGCCCGCGAAATCGTCGATACCCGCGCGCCCTACGAGATGGTCAGCCAGATGCGCGCCTCGTTCTGGGTGATCGGGCCGTTGCTGGCGCGGGCTCATCAGGCGCGGGTGTCGCTGCCCGGCGGCTGCGCCATCGGCACGCGGCCGGTCGACCTGTTCATCTCCGGTCTCGAGGCGCTCGGCGCCCAGATCGAGATCGAGGCGGGCTACGTGGTGACCCGGGCGCCCGGCGGGCTGGTCGGTGCGCGCTATCGCTTCCCCAAGGTGTCGGTCGGTGCCACCCATACGCTGATGATGGCGGCGACCCTGGCGCGCGGCGAGACCGTGCTCGAAGGCGCGGCGCGGGAGCCGGAAGTCGTCGACCTCGCCAAGTGCCTGGTGGCGATGGGCGCCAAGATCGAGGGCGCCGGCACCTCGACCATCCGCATCCAGGGCGTCGATCGCCTGTCGGGCACCACCCACCGGGTGCTGCCGGATCGGATCGAGACCGGCACCTATGCCATGGCGGTGGCGATGACCGGCGGCGACGTGACGCTGACCCACACCTCGGCCGATCTGCTGCGCTCCGCCCTCGAGGTGCTCGCGGCGACCGGCACCGAGATCACCGAGACCTCCGACGGCATCCGGGTGCGGCGCGGACCCGGCCCGATCCTGCCGGTCGACGTGACCACCGAGCCCTTCCCGGCCTTCCCGACCGATCTCCAGGCCCAGTTCATGGCGCTGATGACCCGGGCGTCGGGCACTTCGTCGATCACCGAGACGATCTTCGAGAACCGCTTCATGCACGTCGCCGAACTCGCCCGCCTCGGGGCGCGGATCGCCATCGACGGCCGCACCGCGCGGGTCGAGGGCGTCGAGCGGTTGGCCGGCGCGCCGGTGATGGCCACCGACCTGCGCGCCTCGGTGTCGCTGGTGATCGCCGGTCTGGTCGCCGAGGGCGAGACCATGGTCTCGCGGGTCTATCATCTCGACCGCGGCTTCGAGCGGCTCGAGGAGAAGCTGTCGCGCTGCGGCGCGATCATCGAGCGGATCTCCGGCGAGGGAATGCGCTGAGCGCGGTTTTTTCCCCGAAGATGACGGTCGGGTCTTCTTCCTGCGCGGTTCGTGCCTAGATGAAGGGCGAGGACGCCGCCCCATCCGCGGGCGGCGCCGCACCCGGAGGCCTCCGCATGCGCCACCCCTTGCTCGTCGCCCTGATCGCCCTGGCCCTGCCGGCGCTGGTGTCCACGACCGCCGCCGACGCGCAGACGACGCGGCGCGTCACCGGGGTGGTCGAAGCCTTCGACGGCTCGGTGCTGCGGCTCGCCGCGCGGAGCGGCGAGACGGTGGCGGTGACGATCCCTGCGGACTTGGCGATCGGCGCGGTCGCCGACCGGACGCTGTCCGACATCCACGCCGGCGACTACGTCGGATCGGCGGCGATGAAGGGGGTCGACGGCCAACTCCACGCCCAGGAAGTCCACATCTTCACCGCGGCCCAGCGCGGCCTCGGCGAAGGCCATCGGCCGATGGACCTGCCCGACCAGACCATGACCAACGCCACCGTGGCGGAAGTCGCCGCGGCGAGCACCGCCGGCGTGCTGCGGCTGAAGTACAAGGACGGCGAACAGACCATCCTGGTCGGTCCGGAAGCGCGGGTGGTGGCCTTCGTCGCCGGCGACCGGTCGCTGCTCGTCCCCGGCGCGACGGTGCGGGTGATCGGCCTGCCGCAAGGCGACGGCCGGCTCACCGCCCGCTCGGTGCAGGCCGAGAAGGACGGCGTCAAACCGCTCGATTGAACTCATCCCCGCGCGCGGCCCCCCGGTCGCCCCGAACGCCACGAGATGCCCCGACATGTCCGACCTGAAACTGCTCGCACTCGACGCCGAAGATCTCGACATCCTGTCGGCCCATCTCCAGGACGCGGTGATGAAGGTCGGCGACGTGCACTGGCTGGCCGGCGAGCGCCGGTTGGTGCTGACCCTCAACCGCTTCGTCTGGGAGACCGCCGACGGCCGGCGGTCGCGCAGTTTCGAACGGCGCCGCGCCGCACTGAGCTTCGCCCGGGTGACGCGGGTGCAGTCCCATCGCCTCAACCGCGACGCCGCCGACACGGTGCTCGAACTGCTCGCCGTCCGCTTTACCGTCGGCGATGCGCCGAGCGGGGTGGTCGAGATGATCTTCGCCGGCGGCGGCGAGCTGCGGGTCGAGGTCGAGTGCCTGGAAGCGGCGCTCGGCGACCTCGGCACCGCGTGGGCGACCGGGCGCTGTCCGGCCCACGAGGTGTGATCGACGCGGCCGATCGGCGGCGGCCGGCGTTGCCGCCGCCCGGCCGATCGGCTACCAGTCTCGGCCGAGACCCGCGGCGGCGACCGGCCCCGTGTCGACCGCGGCGCCTCTCCCGTCCCGTCGCAATCGAGGTCCGCCGCCTTGCCCATCCGCCTCACCAGCCGTGACGCCGACTTCGCCCAGCGTTTCGCCGCGCTGCTCGAGACCAAGCGCGAAGTCTCCGAGGACGTCGATCGGGCGGTCGCCGAGATCATCGCCGACGTCCGGGCGCGCGGTGACGCGGCGCTCTACGACCTGACCCTGCGCTTCGACCGGGTCGACCTCACCGGCGTCGGGCTGCAGGTCTCGGCGAGCGAGATCGCCGCGGCGCGCGGGGAGATCGATGCGCCGACGCTGGCCGCGCTGGAGCTCGCCGCCGAGCGGATCCGCAGCCACCACGCTCGCCAGATGCCCAAGGACGACGTCTATACCGACGCGCTCGGGGTGACGCTCGGCTCGCGCTGGTCGGCGATCGAGGCGGTCGGGCTCTACGTGCCGGGCGGCACGGCGAGCTATCCGTCGTCGGTGTTGATGAACGCCGTGCCGGCCAAGGTCGCCGGCGTCGACCGGGTGGTGATGGTGGTGCCGACCCCGGACGGCAGGCTCAATCCGCTGGTGCTCGCCGCCGCCGACCTCGCCGGGGTCGACGAGGTGTGGCGGATCGGCGGGGCGCAGGCGGTGGCGGCGCTGGCCTATGGCACCGAGTCGATCGCCCCGGTGGCCAAGATCGTCGGGCCCGGCAACGCCTATGTCGCGGCGGCCAAGCGGCGGGTGTTCGGCAAGGTCGGCATCGACATGATCGCCGGCCCTTCGGAGGTGCTGATCGTCGCCGACGGCAACAACGATCCCGAGTGGCTCGCCGCCGATCTCCTCGCCCAGGCCGAACACGACGCCGCGGCGCAGTCGATCCTGATCACCGATTCGCCGGAACTCGCCGACCGCGTCGCGGCGGCGGTCGAGGCGCAGATCCCGATGTTGGGCCGCGCCGCCACCGCGCGGGCGAGCTGGCAGGACTACGGGGCGATCATCGTGGTCGACCGGCTCGAGCAGGCGGTGCCGCTCGCCGACCGGATCGCCGCGGAACATCTCGAAGTGGCGCTCGACGACCCCGAGCCCTTCGCGGCGCAGATCCGCAATGCCGGAGCGATCTTCCTCGGTCATCACACCCCGGAAGCGATCGGCGACTACGTCGGCGGTTCCAACCACGTGCTGCCGACGGCGCGCTCGGCGCGGTTCTCCTCGGGCCTGTCGGTGCTCGACTTCGTCAAGCGCACCTCGATCCTGCGGCTCGACGCCGACGGCTTGCGCGCGCTCGGTCCCGCGGCGATGCTGCTGGCGGACGCGGAAGGACTGGACGCCCACCGTCGCTCGGTGGGCATCCGGTTGAACCGATGATCGAGACCGCCGGGCGGGAAGGGGCGACCGAAGCCATGGAGCACGACGTCGCCGCCGACCCGGACGCCAAGCCGCCGGCCCGCCTCGTCGCCGTCGAGCTCGACGAGGCGTCGATCGCCCGCGGCAGTGCCGACGTCGAACACGAGCGCGCCACGGCGATCTGGGACCTGGTCGAGGACAACCGCTTCGCCCCGGTCGGCCACGACGGCGGCCCCTACCGGCTGAAGCTCGGGCTGGTCGACAATCGGCTGGCCTTCGCGATCACCACCGAGACGGGGGAAGCGGTGGCCGTGCATCTCCTGTCGCTGACGCCTTTCCGGCGGATCGTGAAGGACTATTTCTTCGTCTGCGACAGCTATTTCGCGGCGATCCGCACGGCCTCGCCGTCGAAGATCGAGGCCATCGACATGGGGCGGCGCGGTCTCCACAACGACGGATCCCAGGTGCTGGTCGATCGTCTCGCCGGCAAGATCGACATCGATTTCGACACGGCGCGACGGCTGTTCACCCTGATCTGTGCGCTGCGCTGGAAGGGCTGAGCCGCGATGACCGGGGCGCGTCCGACCTCCGTGCTGTTCGTCTGCGGCCTCAACGCGGTGCGTTCGCCGATGGCCGAAGCCTTGGCGCGTCGGCTCTACGGCCGGGCGATCTACATCCAGTCGGCCGGCGTGCGCACCGGCGAGCTCGACCCGTTCTCCGTCAAGGTGATGGAAGAGGTCGGTCTCGACATCTCCAAACACCGCCCGCACACCATCGAGGACATCGAGGACGGCAATTTCGATCTGGTCATCACCCTGGCGCCGGAGGCCCACCACAAGGCCTTGGAGATGACCCGGACCTCGGCGATGGACGTCGAATATTGGCCGACGCCCGATCCGCAGATCGCCACCGGCTCGCGCGATCAGATCATGGAGAGCTACCGCAGCGTCCGCGACGGGCTGGAGATGCGCATCAAGAAGCGCCTCGACGGGGGCTCGTCGGGCGGCTGAGGGTGCCCTCAGGCGCTCGGTGGCTCCGCGACGACGAGGTGCGGGGCGCCGGCGTCGGCGATCGTCACCGCGCAGCGGGCGCCGGAAAAGCTGCCGAGCAGGTCGACGAGATCGGCGAGCGCCGCCTCGAGGTCGCCTTCGCCCAACGACTGCACCGTGACCACCGCGCGACGGGTCTCCGGCAGGACCAGCGAGCGGGCGTCCTGACGCCAGTTCCAGCGGCGGCACAGCACCTTCTCGGCGTCGGCATAGACCACTTCGCCGGGCTTCGGCGGATCTTCGACCGGGCCGTCGCCGGCCTCGCCGCCCGACATGTCGACGAAGCCGTCGCCGTCGCGAGCGAAGCGGAAGGCGAGGTCGCCGGTCAGGCGGTCGAGATCGTCGGCGCCGACGGGGAAGACATGGGCCAGCGACACCGCATTGTAGGCGTCGACGAAGCTGTTGATGCCGACCAGATCGCGCTCGGCGAGGGTGTTCTTGACCAGCCGTTCGACCGAACAGCGGTAGCGCGTCGACTTGATGCCGAAGGCCTTGTAGGCGAGGCGCCACGCGGCGATGCCGGGGATCTCGGCGAGTTCGCGACCGCCCCAGCGCGCCCGGATCGCCGTCTGGCGCGCCCGGATCTCGGCGTCGAGGGCGGGGGGGCGCGTCGGCGCCACGGCGAGGTCGTCGGCGACGACGACGCCGACCCGGAAGGCCGGGAAGGTCGGGACCAGTTCACGGATGTCGATGTGCATGGGGCTCTCGGCGACGGGATCGGACGGGACGATCCGCCGACACTAACCGTCGTCGCGGCGCGCGCAAACCGCCGATCGTGCGAGGCCCGCGCGGCGGCGCTCAGCTCGGCCGCGGCCCGGCGGCGATCCAGGCGTCGAGGCGCCGGCGGGCTTCCTGGGTCGGCAGGGCATGGAAGGCGGCTTCGGCGGCGGCCCGGGCGCGGGCGTCGAGGCGATGCAGCCACGGGCCGGTGGCCAGCAGCTCGCCGACCGTCTCGACCTTGAGGCCGATGGCGCGGGCGGCGACCACGAAGGGCTCGGTGTCGAGGCCGACCATGACGTGTTTCATCGTGTCGAGGGGCAGGCCGGTCGCCGCGGCGAGGACGTGGACGATCTCGGGAAAGCGTTCGGTCTGGGCGAGCTTGCGCACGAAACTGTCGAGGTGGTGGCGCAACTCGTCGAGGCGCGACAACACGCCGGCGGCCTGGACGAAGTCGTAGGGGTCGAGCCAGCCGTCCTCGGTGGCGCGGATCGACAGGGCGCTGTAGCCGAGGCGGTCGCCGTCGAGGGCATGGCGCGCGCGCTTGGCCAGTTCGCTGCGCGCCTCGGGCGAGCCGCGTTCGATCAGGAAATGGACGATCATGTCGGGCAGATCGTCGCGGCGGACCAGACGGGTCTCGACCACGTGATCGTTGCAGGCCTGCAGCCCCAGGCGGGTGAAGCCCTTGTCGGAGAGGCGCGCGCCGCCGTTGCCGGCGACCACCCGCCGCACCGCGTCGTCGCCGCGCAGCACCAGCACGTCGGTGACGCGGATCGACAGGTCGCGGCGTTCGGCGATCACCTCCATGTGGGCGGCGCCGCGGCTGCGGGCGATCTCGACGAGGTCCGCGTCGGTGAGGGCGGGGGAATTCTCCAGCACCGGTCGGGCGACCTCGACGACGTCGCGGGCCAGGACCAACAGGATGCCGCGCGGCGGTTCGACCACTGCGGCGAGACGATCGGACAGGAACAGACGGGTGTCGACGCTGGCCTCGGGGGTGATGCGCACCAGGATGCGGTCGAAGGAGGCGCGGTCGTCGTCGCTGCACAGCGCGCCGGCATGGCCCCAGAGCTGGGCCACCGATCGCGTCAGGCGCTCGCACAAGTCGGCGTCGAGTCCGCGGATGTGTTCGACCCGCTCGACGACGCGGGCCAAGTCTTCGGAAATCGGTGGAATGACGATCTGCTGCATGTCGTGGTCCGAACCCAACCTGTGCCCCAAACGATAAAACCGCCGGTTTCCGGGGGAAATCAAGTTGTTCGGGTCGAGAGGGTTTGTGAACCGTGAATTCCGTGTCCCAGTGTTTCACGGTCGCCGGGGTGACGTCGCGTCCGCCGCGAGAATCGACTACGCAGTCCTCCCAAGGGAGCTCCGGTCGACGGAAACCGTTCGCCCTCGCCCTGCCGCATTCTCCCCGTTGATGGGGCGCGACGGCGACGTCCCCTTGTCGGCGCGTCGCTCTCGCGACGGTGCATCGTCGCCGCTCCCCCCTGCCGGTCGCCCGTGCCGGCCACCTCCGAGATCTCGTCGCCATGACCGTGTCGTCCGTCGCCCGTCCCCTCGCCGCCCTGGCCTTCGCCGTCGGGCTCCTCGGCGGGTGCGCCTCGATCGACAATGCGCCGATCAACCGGCCGTCGTCGCTGCCGCGCCTGACCCAGGCCAACACCATGGCCGGCGACGACACGCTGCGCACGACGATCCTCGGGCTCGCCTTCTCCGGCGGCGGCACCCGCGCCGCGGCCTTCTCCTTCGGCGTGCTGAAGGGGCTCGACGAGGTCGAGACCGAAGGCGGCGGCCGCCTGCTCGATCAGGTGCGGCTGGTCTCGGGCGTCTCGGGCGGCTCCGTGACCGCGGCCTATTTCGGGCTCAAGGGCCGCGCGGCGCTCGGCGACTTCGAGAGCCGCTTCCTCTACCGCAACGCCGAGGAGGCGCTGCGCACCCAGGTCTATTCGGTCGGCAACATGATGCGGGCGCTCGACGGCGGCGTGAACGATCGCTCCGGCCTGCCGACCTGGCTGCAGGCCAACCTGTTCGGCGGCGCCACCCTCAAGGACCTCAACCGTCCCGGCCATCCGGTGGTGTGGATCAACGCCTCCGACATCTATGCCAAGACCCCCTTCGTGTTCGAGCCGATCACCTTCGCGGCGATCTGTTCGGACTACGAGAGCTATCCGCTGTCGGAAGCCGTGGCGGCCTCCGCCGCGGTGCCGATCGTGTTCGCGCCGGTGGTGATCCAGAACTATGCCGACAAATGCGGCTTCAAGCTGCCGGCCTATCTCGAGCATCAGGGCCAGAGCCGCGACACCTCGCCGATCGTGCGGTCCTACATCAACACCCTGCTCGCCTACCGCGATCCGGCCAAGATCAAGTACATCAAGCTGCTCGACGGCGGATTGACCGACAACTGGGGCCTCGCCGGGCTCAACGTCCAGCTCGCCTCCGCGCCCGAGCCCTATCGGCCGCTGACCCGCACCGACGCGATCACCGTCGAGAACTTCCTGCTGGTGGTGGTCGATGCCGGCCGCACCTCGAGCGGCGACTGGGTCAAGACGCTCGAGGGCCCCAATGCCCAGGAACTGGTCGACGCGGTCGCCGACACCGCGGTCGACAGCGCGGTGAAGAGTTCCTTCGAGGTGATGCGGCTGCAGATGCGGCTGTGGGAACAGAAGCTGAAGTCGTGGCGCTGTTCGCTCGACAAGGCCGACATCGCCCAGGTGCGCGGCTCGGCCGAGGGCTGGGACTGCAACAAGGTGTCGATCCGGGTCGAGCACGTGGCCTTCGACGATCTCGATCCGGCGCTCGCCGCCGAGCTCGGGCGCGTGCCGACCCGCTTCAAATTGGAGCCGGGACAGGTCAAGATGACCATCGACGCGGGCCGCGCGGTGGTGCGGCAGTTCATCGCCCCGAGCTTCGGCAAGTGAGCGGGGCGGAGCGGGGAGGGACGGGGATGGGCGACGACCGACGAATCGATCACGGGCACGATCACCCCGAACCGCACGCCCACGACCACGCCCACCGCCATTCGCACGAACACAGTCACAGCCACGACCATCCCCATCGCCACGGCGACGTGGTGCATTCGCACCCCCACACCCACGTCCATGCCCACGAGCACGGCCACGTCCACGTCCACACCCACGACGGCCGTCACGACCACGACGACGTCCACGACGGCCCGGCGACCCCGCACGACCACGGTCACGACGATCCGGTGCACGGCAGCCACGGCCACGGCCACCGCTGAGACGGTCGCGCGCGACGCACGCTGCGCATCCGCAGATCTCCCGAGCGTCGCCTCCTCTTGACGCGGCGCGTCGCTTCCCCGCCAATCGCGCCGAGGCATCGTTTCGAGGAGATCGGGCATGGTCGCGAAGAATCCCTGGCTGGTGGAAGCCAATCTGATCGGCGGCGCGTGGGTCGGAGCCGACGACGGCGCCACCCTGGCGGTGGTCAATCCGGCGACGGGAGAGGGGATCGGCACGGTTCCGTCGGTCGGCCGCGCGGAAGTGGCCCGCGCGGTCGCCGCCGCGGACGCCGCATTCCCGGCCTGGGCGGCCAAGACGGCGGCCGAGCGCGCCGCTCTGATGCTCAAGGCGGTCGAGGTGATCCGCGCCAATGCCGAAGACCTGGCGGCGCTGCTCACCCTCGAACAGGGCAAGCCGCTGGCGGAGGCGCGCGGCGAGATCGCGGGATCGGCGGCCTATCTGCAGTGGTTCGCCGAAGAGGCGCGGCGGGTCTACGGCGACACCATCCCCTCGCCTTGGGCCGATCGCCGCATCCTGGTGATCAAGGAGCCGGTCGGGGTGGTCGGGGCGATCACCCCCTGGAACTTCCCGTCGTCGATGATCGCCCGCAAGATCGGCGCGGCGCTCGCCGCCGGCTGCACGGCGGTGGTCAAGCCGGCGGAACTGACCCCCTATTCGGGCCTCGCCTGGGGCCTCGTCTTTGAAAGGGCCGGGATCCCGGCCGGCGTCGTCAACATCGTCACCGGTAAGCCGGCGCCGATCGGCGACGAATTCATCGAGAACCCGGCGGTGCGCAAGGTGACCTTCACCGGCTCGACGGCGGTCGGCCGCCAGCTCGCCGGCCGCGCCACCACGGCGCTGAAGCGCATCTCGATGGAACTCGGCGGCAATGCGCCGTTCATCGTCTTCGACGACGCCGATCTCGACCGGGCGGTGGCCGGGGCGATCGCCTCGAAGTTCCGCAACTCCGGCCAGACCTGCGTCTGCACCAACCGCTTCTTCGTCCAGGCCGGCATCTACGACGCCTTCGCCGCGGCCTTCGCGGCGGCGGTGGCGGCGCTGAAGGTCGGCGACGGCTTCGAGGCCGGGGTGGTCCAGGGGCCGCTGATCGACGGCCGGGCGCTGGCCAAGGTCGAGGGCTTCGTGGCCGACGCCACCGCCAAGGGCGGCCGGGTGCTGACCGGCGGCGCGCGCCATGCCCTCGGGCAGACCTTCTTCCAGCCGACGGTGATCGCCGATGCGACCGCCGAGATGGCCTTCGCGCGCGACGAGATCTTCGGACCGGTGGCGCCGCTGTTCCGCTTCGAGACCGAAGACGAGGCGGTGGCGGCGGCCAATTCCTCCGAATACGGGCTCGCCGGCTATTTCTACACCCGCGATCTGGCGCGGGCGTTCCGCGTCGCCGAGCGGCTGAAGTTCGGCCAGATCGGCGTCAACGAAGGGGTGATCACCACCGAAGTGGCGCCGTTCGGCGGGGTCAAGTCTTCGGGCTTCGGCCGGGAGGGCTCCAAATACGGTCTCGACGACTATCTCGACGTCAAATACGTCTGCATCGGCGGGGTGTGACGGCGGCGCCGGTGTCCGGGCTCCGGACAGCGGCGATCTGCGGCGATCGGGCCGGTCGGGGCGCCTCTCGCGGGGTGGCCCGGCCGCCGGCGCCGTGGGGGGCTCGCATGAGCGAACCGCGGGTGGCGTGACGGCCCATCGGAAGTTTCCCACCGGCCCGCTTTTCCGGCTTGCCAGGGCGGATCGGCCCGGCTATATCGAGCCCCTGTCCGGCGGCACAACCGCCCTCCGCTCCCATCGTCTAGCGGTCAGGACGTCGCCCTCTCACGGCGAAAACAGGGGTTCGATTCCCCTTGGGAGCGCCATACACCAACAAAATCAAAGCGTTATGTAGTGGTTAGCCAGGATGGTTAGCCAGGGTTTGCCATTGGCTACTTCTGGCCTTTGACGAGCTGCGGTCGCTTGGCCCTGCCGAGCTTGGCCATGCCGTTCCTGGCCATCAGCTTTTGTTCCGCTTCCCGGCTGTAGAGTTCGGCATGGGCGATGTCGTCATGGCCGAGGACATCCATCAGTTCGCGCGTCGTCGCGCCCGATTCCGCCAGAAGTTTCCCGAGGGTCTTGCGCAGTCCGTGCAGCGTGGCGCCGGCACCGATGCCGGCCGCCTTGGTCCAGTCCTGCATTCTCATGCCCAGCGCCTTGTCGGAAAATGGCTGGCCATATTGCGTGACCAGGATCGTTTCTCCGGAACGTGGCGCAGCCTGCAGCACGGTCGCGAGGTCGGGATGGATGGTCAGACAGAGAGCCTTGCCGGTCTTGTGCTGCACCAGCGTGATTTCATCGCGATTGATGTCGGCCCACCGTAGGGCGACCAGATCTCCGCGGCGCTGGCCCGAGTAGAGAGCCAGGGCATAGACGAGTCGTGGCGTCGATCCGATCGGCCAGCGCGCCTCGTAGGCGATCCGCTCTTCTGCCGTCCATGCGCGCCAGCCTTCATATTCGGGGCGGTAGCGCAGGCGGTGGGTCGGATCGACGGAGATCCATTCTTCGTCGAGCGCGATCGTCACCAACTTGCGGATCAGCCGGAGGATATGGGCGGCGGCGTGGGGCGTCGCTGCCCATCGGGCCAGGATGGCCTTGACGTGGCGGCGCTCCAACTCGTCGATCCCCATGTCGCCATAGACCTCTTTCGCGCCTTCGTAGATGGGCGTCGTGAAGAACCGTTCGGCGATCGCGGTCTGGTTGGCCTTCGACACGGCGCCGAGGCTCTTCCACTCGATCGTGCCAGTGGTGAGAATCCGCCATGCGGCGCGCAGAGACCGCGGCGGCGCGGCGGCCGGCAGGCGTCGGACCTCGGCCTTCTCGATCTTCCTGCCCTCGATCGCGGCGCGATAGGCGACTTCGAAAGCGGCTTCGCCAGGCGCGCCGACCATGGAAATCGTCTTTCCGGCGCGCCGAAATCTCCACCGTTCACGGCCATGGCGATCTCGGAACGACGAGATGAACGGGTAGTCTGGGTGGGTGGCCATGGTGCCTCCGGGCGCTTGCGCGATCATATGCGCGCTGCGCGACCCGGCAAGGTCTTGTCCCACTTGTTGAGCGAACCTTCGTCCGGAAGGTCATGAAACGCTGCCTCGAGAGCGAGGCGGTTCCAGATCACACGACTGTCGACGCGCTTTGGTTTCGGCATCCGTCCATCGAACACCATCTCGTCGAACTTGGTCGCGCCGACGCCGACATAGCGAGCGGCCTGATCACGCGAGAGTCCGAGCGGGGCATAGGCGACCGGATCAGGGCGAGCTTCGGGCTTGGCCATGGTCACACCCTCATCGGCATGATGACGATGGTCCGGCGCAGGCCGGCGGGATCGTCGGTGGGGGTGAGGAGGATCGGTGAGCCGGCGTCGGCGAAGGCGACGCGGACGGCATCGCCGCCGATGCTCGCCAACGCATCGACCAAGTAGCGGCCGTTGACGCCGACCACGACGGGTGTGTCGCCCACGGTGTCGCCGAGCGAGACGGTCTCGGTCGCGGTCCCGGCGTCGGGGTTGGCGACATCCAGGATCATCTCGGGGCGGCCGGGGTCGACGTCGCAGCGGATGGCGCGCCCTCGCTCGGACGAGATGGTGAGGACGCGGTCGGCCGCAGCGGAAAACGCCGATCGGTCGATCTCGACCGCGGACGGATAGTCCCGTGGGATGACGCGGCCATAGTCGGGGAAGGTGCCGTCGATCAGCTTCGACACCAGGACGGTGTCGCCCAAGGTGACCTGGATCTTGGAGTCGGACAGGGCGATCGCCACCCGGTTCGGGTTGCCCTTGGCGAGGCGGGCGATCTCGGCGACGGTCTTGCGCGGCACGATGACGCCGGGCATCCCGTCGCACCCCTCGGGCGCCTCGGTGGTCCATTTGGACAGCCGATGACCATCGGTCGACACGAAGACCAACCGGCCCTCGGCGGCGTGGACGTAGACGCCGTTGAGGTAGTAGCGCGTCTCTTCGGTCGAGATGGCGAAGGTGCAGGCCTCGAAGGCCGCAGCCAGCAGATCGCCGGCGAGGCCGAAATGGTGGGGCAATTCGCCGGTCGTGAGGTCGGGGAAATCGGCGATCGGCAGCGTGGCGAGGCTGAACTTCGACCGCGCCGCGCTGATCTTCAGCAGGCCGGCGCTCTCGTCGGACTCGATCCGGATGGGGCCGTCGCCGAGCTTGCCGACGATGTCTTTGAACCGTGCCGCCGATATCGTGAGCGCGCCAGGGCTGTCGATCGACGCCTCGATGCGCGCCCGCGCCTCGATGTCGAGGTCGGTGCCGTGGATGGTCAGGCGTTCGCCGGTCGCCTCCAGCGCGACGTTGGAGAGGATCGGGACGGTGTTGCGCGCCTCGACGATGCGAGACACGGCGGCGAGTGCTGGGTGCAGGTCGCGTCGCGCGACGGTGAGCTTCATGGGCGTGTCCTCGGGTCGAGAAAGGCCGCCCCGGTCGCGAGACCGCGCCCGGGGCGGAGGTGAGGGGCGGCGGGAGGTTGCCGCCCCCGGGAGGTCACGCGGCCTCGGGGGTGCCCTCGAAGATCGGCAGGGCGGTCGCCTCGGCGACATGGGTGATGTCCTCGCGCAGGCGCGCGGTGATGTACTGGTCGGGCCGATAGATCTGGTAGAACCAGACCAGTTTGCCGCCCTGGGCGCGGTAGCGCAGGCGGACCGGCAAACGGATGCGGTCGCCCGAGGCGAAGGGGGCGATCTGCAGGAGGAACAGGCCGGGCACCGTCAGCGGCTTGCCGTCGGAATCCTGGTGGGTCTCCTCGAAGGCGATCTGAGCGGCGCCGGTCTGCAACGAGACGACGTTCTTGATCTTCGATTCGACATTGACCTGCAGGCCGCGCGACAGCCGGATGAGTTCGTTCGGCGTCGCCATCTTGGTCTCGAACACCTGCTCGAGCTCGGTCCGCTCCGCGTCGCTCGGTGCCGCCAGATCGGCGATCCGATCCTCGATGAACGCGGCGAAGTCGCCCTGTGCGACCGCCTTGCCGTCGCCCTCGACCCAGATCTTCCAATCGTCGGAGATCGGATAGCCGTACTCGATGCGATGACGCAGCCAACCGGGGGTGCCGATGGTGCTCTCGTCGTTGGGCGCGTGATAGTCGATGACGGTCAGGAGCGCGGGGCGGCGCCAGTCGGTCGAGGCGAAGATGGCCGACGATTCGGTCATGTGGCGGCGCGTGAGGTCGACGAAGCTGGCGAGGGTGAGTGCCTTGGCGGCGCCGCGCTTGGCCTTCGGGTGCTCGCGGTAGCTCTCGAAGAACGTCTCGAGCCCGACGATCTCCGGGCGCTCGCCGGTCTTGATGCCGACGGCGATCTTCTCGGGTACGCCGACGGTGCCGGCGACGTTGGAGATCTCGATGATCTCGATCTTCCGGGACTTGTCGGCGAGGGCGGTGACCTCGCGGATCGCCTCTGCGGTGATGGTCTGGGGTTCCATGGGCGTGGCCTCGTGAGTTGGGACGGGGGGGTCAGACGGCGACGACGGCGGCGCCGGACTTGGCGTTGCCGGCGAAGTCCATGCGCGTCTGCGACGGGTGCTCGGTGGAGAGCGAGCCGTCGTCGCGCAGCCAGAAGAAGCCGTTGGCGCGGGCCGGCTTGGGCTCCTTGACGGCGATGTCCGGCGAGATCGTCACCGTGCCGTCTTCGACGACGAAGCCGAGCGTGAGGGTGATCGAGCCCTTGGCCTTCGCCTTGCGTCGGCCCTGGGTCTGGGCGAGCAGGGCGGCGTTGAGAGCGACCATCTTGCCGTCGAGTTCGGCAATCAGTTCGCCGTCGCCGATCAGGCCGAGCATGGTCGTGGTGGATCGGATCTTGGTGGACACTTCGGGCCTCCTCAGGCGGCGACCGCCGCACCGTTGCGGCGGCGGGGATTGGAATCGTTCGGGGTGGGCGCGACCGCGGTCCGGATGCGCCAGGCGTCCCAGCGGCGCAGCCATTCGGCGGCTGCTCGTTTCGCCGGCCACGGTGTCAGGGCGCCACGGATGCGCACGGGACGGGCGGCGATCACGCTCGGAGGCCAGATCGTCGGATCGTCGCAGTCGCCGAGGATCTGACGGCGCTCGAGATCGAGCATCCGCAGGTCCATTTCCTTGACGATGCGCCGCATCGCCTCCGGCAGGACCTCGGGGAGGCCGGCAAGCCGATGGATATGGCGGTCGATCTGGGCCTTGAGGCCGCCGAGCGCTGCGGCCACCAGATCCGTGCCGAGGGCGGCGCGGACGGTGTGGGTCGCCTCGATCCCGAAGACGTGGCGCAGCGCCCACCCGACGTGGGCTTCGATCGCCTGCGCGGCCGGCGTGGTGATGTCGCCGATGAGGGCTTCGTGCGCGTCATGGGTCAGGAAGGCGAGCGCCGAGGCGACCGAGCGTGTCTCGACGAGGACGGCATCGGCACCGACCACACAGTGCTGGGCAACCGACCAGATCGGCCTACAGCCGGCGGTATTGTCGGCCATGTGGCCGTTGAACCGCGCCAGGCGCGACAACGGCCCGGCGATGTCGGCTGCGACGTCGAGCCGCACCAAGCTCGGCTTTGTGAGGTCGACGGCACATCCGGTCGACGTCTGCATCCAGGCGGTCATGCGGCGCGTTCCCTCTGTTCGGGCTGTCGGGTGCCTATCGCGGCGCGGGCGGCGGTGCGGCCCGCCTCGGTGAGGACGTAGACGCGTCCCGCACGGGCGGCGCGGGCGATGAGGCCGCGCGCATCCATGCCCGACACCGTCGCCTGTGCGATCGGCGGCGAGCCCCACCGGGGCACGAAGGCCGTGCCGTCGGTGGTGACGACCAGGGGCGCGTCACGCGTGAACATGGCGACGGCGATCGCGGTCTGGCGGTCGGTGGGTTTGCGGCTCATGAGGGCCACCCTCCGAGCCGGGTGAGGACGGGGGCGAGGAAACCGCCGAAGGTGAGGGCCGCGAGACCGAAGGCGGTCGCCAGCGCGGCGAGCGTCATCGCCACGACGGGCGGCCAGATCGCGGGCAGGGCCGGCGCGTCGCCGGGGCACTCCTCCGGTTCGTCGGACCACCGGCGACCGCAGGTGCGGCAGTGGGCGATTTCGATCGGGCCGGAGCCGTCGTCGACGAATTCGCGGATGATGTCGCAGGACTCGTGCATGGCGGGCCTCACGGACCGACGGGGGCGAGGGCGGCGAGGCGCCAGAGGCTCGCCGCAATGGTGAGGGCCATGGCCAGACAGGCGAGCGCCCCGGCGGCGTTCCGCGTCGAGAAGGGCGCGAGGTGATCGAGCAAATCGGGGCGGCGGCTCATGCGGCGCTCCCCAGGTCATCGACCATCTGCGTCATGTCACCGGTGACCGGGCTCGGACGGCCGCCGATGGTGTGTGTCCGCTCGCCGGCACCGACGCACATGAGGCCGACATGCCGCGAGGCCGCGTGGGCGGCGGTGGCGTGGCGCATGACCTGCGCGCCGCTCCAGCCGAAGCCGGTCAGGTCGACGAGTCCGTGAACGCCTTCACGGCGGGCCGCGACGATGTCGCGGGCCATGCGGTCGACGATTGCGGCGGGGTCGGTCAGGTCGCGCCGGGCGATGGTCTCGCCGGCGCGGGGGACGAGGCGTTGGGTGCCGATCATCTCAGACCCTCCTGTTCGAAATAGACTCGTGGTTGCTGCTATGGATCGGATGCGCGAATGTCCGCCTTTGAGCATCTCGGGGGGGCTCGGTTCATGTGGCCGGATTTCAGCGGATGGCAGCGGGCGGATGTCATTTCCGCGCTCTCTCTCGGCGTGTCGCTCGCCGCATTCGCGGTTTCGCTGGCCGCCGCGTTCGCGTCTTTCATTCAGGCGCGATCCGCATGGTTGTCCCATCGGCTTGCTGCTCGTGCGAACGACCCGATTGCGATCGATGCGGCGGCGTCCCGCATCGCGCAGTGGGATGGTTACCTGTTGGTGAGTTTCACGATCCGCAATCGCTTCGACCACGTGATCACGCTCTCTTCCATTTCGGCCAGTTCCATCGGTTATCGCCTCACGTATCGGGCCGCGATCTACGTTCCACAGGCCGATGTGAACGAGCGCCGGATACTTCTGCCGAATCCGCCGCCGATCCCCTTCAAGGTGCTGAAACCGCACCAATCCATCGAACCCGGTCGGACGATGGAGGTCCCTCTTTTCGTTGCCCCGGCTCCGGGCTTCATTGCCTCGATTGTCCGGCTCCTGCGCGCTCGCCGTTACCTGCGCATCAAAATTCTGACCACGAGTTCCACTGCAAGCATGACGAGCAACGTCGTCATCGTGACGATTCCGCAGCCCAGGGTGGCGACGCCCCAATAGACGAGGTGCTCGAAGACCTGTTCCGACATCGGGGATCTCCTCGCTCGGGCCGGTGCGGATCGCGGTGGAGTCGGTCATCAGGCCATTCCCCACGACCGGGTGACGGGGGTCGCGACCCGCGACCACGCCTTGCCGCGCGGCAGGTGGGTGCAGACGGTCAAGTCGACGATCACCGCCGGCAGGATGCGCTTGCCGTCGCGGGCGTAGCGCTTGGGGCGCATCACCTTGGTGCGACGCGCCACGACGGCGAGGCGAGGTCGCTTCGGCGCCCGTGGTCCGGGGAACCCGGTCAGCGAGGCCATGCCGCCGAGGGTGTGAGCGTTGATGACGAGGCTGGCGAAGAGACTGCCGAGCTTCGGGAGGAATCCGCGCATGGGGGAGGTCACCATCGGGGACGAAATGTGCCGATGGAAGGGAGGGTACTGGTATCAAATGATCCAGTCAACAAAAAATGGGATTATTTGATACCGTGCGACCCACGCGGTACCCCGCTATGATCCCCGAACCAGGGGTATAGGGGGCTATCATGAAGCGGGTCTATGCTGTCGCAATTGCAGTATTCATTGCGATCTGTCCGGCCCTTGCGAAAGAAACAAAAAAAACAGTTGGTGGGTGGACTATTGTGAAATCTGAAGATGCCTTTTCTGATAGCGAAAAAGTTATGTTAATGAAGTCGGCTGAACGCATTATTATCATGGTTCGTTGCTTCAGCGGTGTGCCAAATCTCGCGATGGTGACACCAGAACGATTTGAAGCAGGCGGCAGCTTTTCATTGAAACTGAGGCTGGACCGCGGTCCTATCGTTGAGGCCGGAGCAACTGCGCTGTCTTCTCAGGTTTTAGAGACAAATGACATAGAAGATTATTTTTACCGCGATATGAGGACTGCCAAGGTTTTGGCAATCCGCGTTTCGGGAGAATCAGTGTCGACTGACTATAAAATCTCTCTTGGTGGCATCGATCAGGCGTTTTCTGAGTTTGCTGAACCGTGCAAAATTCCGCAACAATGATGGAAATCAGAAGGCAGTTATCTTTCCTCTAATGCGACCTAAGATCTTTATCTCTTCAAATGTCTTGCGTTTCGTAGAGTATGCTGGGTTTCTCGATATCATTACTAATTGGGGTGGGTTGATAGAATCGTCGACATCGAGCCATTTCACCGCGACACCGATCCCATCGAATAGTGCGAAGGGCCCAGGCGGGCTGGGGGTTACATCGTCCGTATCAACAAAGACCTTATCGCCAGGGAACAGGGATCCCGGTAAGTCGGGCCGTCCTGGATCGTAGCCGCTATCACCGTCAACGGGAAGTATTCGCAAGGCGCGACGGTGGACCCTTAGTAGGCCTATGAAGGAGTCAGGGATCCCCCACTCCGCCGCGATCAGATCTTCTGAAATTGTAATGCCGTTCGATGTGGTTGCCGACAAGAAGGCGGCGGCGCCGCCGCTACCAAGGCGCCCTAAGGCGGCCATCTCAGGAMCCCCATTCTTGCCAAGATTGTAGGCCCCGCCATATTCTGGCATGCCCCTGCGATCGGTATCGTCGCTCCCATTACTTTCTGCTTCTTCGATAGAAATTAATACTCTTTCTCCGTCGCTTAACATTTTGGGCGGGCGCCCAAATGCGAGCCACGTTGCATGTACCTGCAGGGCGCTCGCAAGCAGATTGACGGTCCGCATTGACGGTAGAGCGTCTTCGCGGCCGCGAATGTTTTTGATGGCCGCCTCAGACAATCGTGCCTCTCGAAGCAAATGGCGCTCTGACCATCCGAGCTCATTTCTCCGCTCTAGAACGCGGGCGAGAAAGGCATCCCGCTGTATGGTGTCGTGTGGGTTCATGGTGCGATCTTTCTATCCTGTCGTGCGGCCGGCGTCGCGGGATCAAAAGATCGTTGACATGGGATAATTTGATCCCATACTGAGCGTATGAGCTCATTCACCGATCACCTGCTCTCCACTGCCCAGATCTACGCGGACCACCGCCGCCTCTCGCTGTCGCGCGTGTCCACGCTCGTTTTCGGTGATGGCCGTAAGCTCCGCATGCTTCGCGAGGGCGGGGACCTCACAACCTGCCGCTTCGAGGTGGCGATGGTTTGGCTCGCCGCCCACTGGCCCGCAGACGTGCCGTGGCCGACCGATGTCCCCCGTCCCGATCCGTCTCACGAAGGTGATCCGACATGACGTTCGTTCCTTGTTTCGACGAGGGCGGAGGCCGCTCGTCCCCTGCATCCTCGGTCGTGTCCCATGAAGTGGTGTAGCTGACGAGAACGGTGGTCATCGGCGGTGCGGCGGTATGGTCGGAGTTGCGAGAACCAACCCGACCGAGGAGCCACCGATGACCGACATGATGATGAGCCTACGGACGCTCGTGGAGAAGAGCGCCGACGCCGATGTTTTGCGCGAGATGATCGGCTTCGCCGCGGAGCGCCTGATGGAGCTGGAGATCGGCGCCCACACCGGTGCCGAATGGGGCGAGAAGA
>NZ_SJFN01000091.1 GCF_004328075.1 Siculibacillus lacustris
CTGACGTTGCCCCCAAGTTTTATCCAATTCGGAGTTCGCTCTGACGGTTGGGATTGTCCTTCGGGGCGGGGTGAGCGGCGGGAGACGGCGCGGAGCTGGTCGGGTTGCGCAGCGCCGTCTCACGACGCGGGAAGGTGCGGGCGAACTCGACCGGGGTCTGCCAGCCGAGCCGAGAATGCGGTCGGGCTTCGTTGTAGTCGGCACGCCAGCGACCGAGCAGCGCACGGACCTGGGCGAGCGTGGTGAACAGCGTCTCGTTCAGGAGTTCGTCGCGCAGGCGCCCATTGAACGACTCGATGAAGGCGTTCTGGGTGGGCTTTCCCGGTGCGATGTAGTGCCACTCGACCCGGGACTGGTCGGCCCAGCGCAGGATCGCGTTGCTGGTGAACTCTGTTCCATTGTCGCTGACGATCATCCTCGGCTTGCCGCGTGCGGCAACCAACCGATCGAGTTCGGTTGCCACCCGCAGACCCGAGAGCGAGGTGTCGGCGATCAGGGCGATGTTCTCGCGGGTGCAGTCGTCGACGATCGTCAGAATGCGGAAGCGGCGCCCGTCGGTCAGTTGGTCCGAGACGAAGTCGAGGCTCCACCGCTCGTTCGGCCGCAGGGCGACCTGCATCGGCGCCCGCGTGCCGAGGGCGCGCTTTCGGCCGCCGCGCCGGCGCACGCCGAGCCTCTCCTCGCGATAGAGCCGGAACAGCTTCTTGTGATTGACGACCAGGCTTTCGCGCCGCAGCAACACATGCAGGCGACGATATCCGAACCGCCTGCGCTCGCGGGCGAGTTCCGTCAGCCGCTCACGAAGCACACGGTCGTCCGGCCGCGTGGTCTCGTAGCGAATGGTCATGCGGCAAAAGCCGGTGGCTTTACACGCCCGCCGTTCACTCATCCCGTGGGCGGCCACGAGATGGG
>NZ_SJFN01000092.1 GCF_004328075.1 Siculibacillus lacustris
GGCGGGCAGTTCGGTAAGCTTGGGTCGACCTGAGAGAAGGACGATCCCGATGACGGGGAAGCGGAAGCGGTATTCGGCAGATTTCAAGGCGAAGGTCGCGCTGGAGGCGATCCGGGGCGAGGCGACCGTGGCGCAGCTGACGGTCAAGTACGGCGTCCATCAGACGATGATCAGCGCGTGGAAGAAGCAGGCGGTCGACGGAATGTCAGGCGTCTTCTCCGGGAAAGCCGAAGCGGTGGAGAACGCGCGCGACGGTGAAGTCGAGAAGCTGCACGCGATGATCGGCCAACTCGTCGTGGAGAGGGATTTTTTAAAACGAGCCTCCGGACGCTGAGCGTCGGCCGGAGGCGCGAGATGATCGAACCCCATCACCCCAGGCTCACGATCCGGCGGCAGTGCGAACTCGTCGGCATCAGCCGCTCGGCCTTCTACGGTCCGACAGCGGCCGAGACGCCGTTGAACCTGTCGCTGATGCGGCTGATCGACGAGCAGTTTCTGGAGACGCCGTGGTACGGCTCACGGCAGATGGCTCGTCATCTGCGTCGGCAAGGTTATTCGGTCGGCCGAAAGCGGATCCGGCGGCTGATGCGGAAGATGGGATTGCAGGCTGTCTATCAACGACCGAGGACGACCGTCCCGCATCCCGAGCACAAGAAATGGCCGTATCTGCTGCGCGGGCTCGACATCATCAGACCGAACCACGTCTGGTGCGCCGATATCACCTACATCCCGATGCGCCGGGGCTTCCTCTACCTCGTCGCCGTGATGGACTGGGCGAGCCGGCGGGTGCTGGCGTGGCGACTGTCGAACACGATGGACGTCGACTTCTGCATCGCCGCTCTCGAGGAGGCCTTGGCGACGCATGGAAAGCCCGAAATCTTCAACACCGACCAGGG
>NZ_SJFN01000093.1 GCF_004328075.1 Siculibacillus lacustris
GAGATGATCGGCTTCGCCGCGGAGCGCCTGATGGAGCTGGAGATCGGCGCCCACACCGGTGCCGAATGGGGCGAGAAGAGCAAGGATCGTCTGGCACAGCGCAACGGCTACCGCGAGCGCGACTGGGAGACCCGAGCCGGCACCGTCGAGTTGCGTATCCCGCGCCTTCGCACCGGCAGCTACTTCCCGAGCTTCCTGGAGCCGCGGCGGATGGCCGAGAAGGCGCTGACCGCCGTCATCCAGGAGGCCTACATCCAGGGCATCTCGACGCGCTCGGTCGACGATCTGGTGAAGTCGCTCGGGATGAGCGGGATCTCGAAGAGCCAGGTCAGCCGACTGTGCGAGGAAATCGACGAACGGGTGAAGGCCTTCCTCGATCGCCCGATCGAAGGCGACTGGCCCTATCTGTGGATCGACGCGACCTACCTGAAGGTCCGCCAGAACGGGCGGATCGTGTCGGTGGCGGTGATCGTCGCGGTCGGCGTCAACACCGACGGTCGGCGCGAGGTGCTCGGCATGGACATCGGACCGTCGGAGGCCGAGACGTTCTGGACCGGCTTCCTCCGCAAGCTCGCGCGCCGGGGCCTGCGCGGCGTCGCCTACATGAGCTTTCCCGCCCCACATCGGGCGAAGCTGCACAGCACCAACCCGCTCGAACGCCTCAACGGCGAGATCAAGCGCCGAACCGAGGTCGTCGGCATCTTCCCCAACGAAGATGCCATCGTCCGGTTGGTCGGGGCGATCCTGCTCGAACAGAACGACGAATGGGCCGTCCAACGCTCCCGCTACATGACGCTGGAAACGATCGCCGCCATCGACGATGATCCTGCCGTCCTCGGCCTGCCGAACATGGCGGCCTGAGGACGCCGCCCATATCGGCGCGCCCGCTGGCCACCGGTCAGCTACACCACCTCTCGGGACACGATC
>NZ_SJFN01000094.1 GCF_004328075.1 Siculibacillus lacustris
TAGGTCCTGTTGACGAATACGCGCGTCCATAGGCGGACAGCAGCGATGAGGACGAAGCCGAGGTAGCTGTCGGCGGTCTTGTCGTAGCGGGTGGCGAGGCGGCGGAAGTTCTTCAGCTTGTTGAAGCAGCGCTCGATCCTGTTTCGCAGGGCATAGACGTGGTCATCGACGGGGATCTGGATCTTGCGGCTTCGCCGCATCGGGATCATCGGTGTGACGCCACGAGCCTCCATCTCCTCTCGGATATGGTCGGAATCGTAGCCGCGATCGGCCAGAAGAACCTTCGGTTCGGGCCCCTCGGCGTCGAGGAGCGGCAGGGCACCGGTGTAATCCGACGTCTGGCCCGGCGCGATGTCGATGGCTACGGGGAGGCCGGCGCCGTTGGTGCGAAGATGAATTTTGGTCGAAAACCCACCTCGCGAGCGCCCGAGACCCTGTCTCGGAGTCCCCCCCTTGCGCCGGCGGCGCAGTGGTGCGCCCGGATGACGGTGCTGTCGATCATCTGAACCGTCTCGCCGACCCCTTCGGTGTCATTCAACACCTCGAGCAGGAGATCCCAGAGCCCGGAGAGCGTCCATCGACGAAACTGGCGATAGACCGACGACCATTTGCCGAAGAATTCGGGCAAATCGCGCCACTGGGCGCCGGTGCGGGCGATCCAGAAGACGCCGTCGAGGACACGCCGATGGCCCTGAGGTCGCCGGCCGCTGTGCGGGCCACGTCTCGTCACGAAGGGTTCGAAGAACGCCCATTCCTCGTCGCTCATCAGGTCTCGAATCAACGCCGCCGCCCTCCGAAAGCGACGTTGAATCATTCCTGGACCCGAAGGGGAATCCTATTC
>NZ_SJFN01000095.1 GCF_004328075.1 Siculibacillus lacustris
CGTCTTCCAGCGCCCGCAGGCGCTTGGCCTCAGAGACGTCCATGCCGCCGAACTTGGCCTTCCACTTGTAGATGCTCGCATCGCTGACGCCGTGTTTGCGGCACAGGTCCGAGACCGCAACGCCGGCCTCGTGCTCCTTCAGGATGCCGATGATCTGCTCTTCGGTAAAACGGCTTCGTCTCATGCTCTGGTCCTTGAGTTGGGCCAAAGCGAACTTCAAACTGGATTAGGCACGAGGGGCAACGTCACTTCGAGCAGGACAGCAAACTCCGGATCCCCATCAAGATCGAGATAATAATCGAGATAGTCGCGCGCGTTCTGGGTGGTAGTCACAACACCGTCCTCTTCTTTTGATGAGGTTCGTACACATGCAGGGATATGAATAATTGGTTTTTGGACAATGGTTTATAGCATCGGGCTAACACGCTGTGGATAGAGGAGCCGCCGGCCCACCCCGTGTGCTCGCGAGCCATGACGTCGAGACCGCAGCCTACGAAAGGGGTGGTCGGCATGCTTCGAGGTGGCGTCAGATACAGGGCCGCCAGCGGAATGTCCGCTTCGTGTTGATTTCCGCGGAGAACTGACCCAGGCTTTCCACTGAGAACTGACCCGCCTTGATGATGGTCGGTTGGTCAGTTGGCGGTCAAGTTCCTCGTCTTCTCCCTGGTTGGTTTGGCCGTTTTCGCCGAACTGTTCTTGAAGCGGAAGCTGTCGTTCCCTGTCTCCAGGATGTGGCAGTGGTGGGTGAGCCGGTCGAGCAACGCGGTCGTCATCTTGGCATCGCCGAAGACGGTCGCCCATTCACTGA
>NZ_SJFN01000096.1 GCF_004328075.1 Siculibacillus lacustris
CCCTCGTCGACGAGACGAAAAGCCCGAGTTCACCGGAACCTCGGGCTTTCATCGCATCTGGACCCTCTCGCGGAAGCCTCCGGCCGAAGCGGGACCGTCCGACACCCTTCCGCGGGGTGGAGCAGCCCGGTAGCTCGTCAGGCTCATAACCTGAAGGTCGTCAGTTCAAATCTGGCCCCCGCAACCACAGACCAAAAACCCTCCGCCCAACAAGCGGAGGGTTTGTCGTATCTGGACCGTCGCTCGGGGCGGAAGCTCCGACGCCGCCGCCGCCGGTCGCCACCCGTTGCGCCCGTGCACGATCGGCGCTCTGATGGGCGGCCACGTCCGGGTCGGGCTGGAGGACGGCCTCGATCTCGGCAAAGGCAGGCTGGCGCGGCCGCAATGCCGAGCAGGTCGCCGAGATCCGGCACGTGTTCGAGGAGCTGTCGCTGGCGATCGCCACGCCCGACGAGGCGCGGCAGATACTCGGCCGCGAGGGTGGCGATCTGGTGGGATTCTGACGATGAGCGGATACAGGACTCTGATCGGCATTGACGTTGCCCCTCGTGCCTAATCCAGTTTGAAGTTCGCTTTGGCCCAACTCAAGGACCAGAGCATGAGACGAAGCCGTTTTACCGAAGAGCAGATCATCGGCATCCTGAAGGAGCACGAGGCCGGCGTTGCGGTCTCGGACCTGTGCCGCAAACACGGCGTCAGCGATGCGAGCATCTACAAGTGGAAGGCCAAGTTCGGCGGCATGGACGTCTCTGAGGCCAAGCGCCTGCGGGCGCTGGAAGACG
>NZ_SJFN01000097.1 GCF_004328075.1 Siculibacillus lacustris
CGGCGGAAGCCGGCGGAAGCCGGCGACGTGATCTTCGGCAACATCGACACCTTCGTCACCTGGAACCTCACCGGCGGCGTCAACGGCGGCGTGCACGTCACCGACGTGACCAATGCCTCGCGCACCCAGCTGATGAACCTCGAGACGCTCGACTGGGACGACGCGATCCTCGCCGACTTCGGGATCCCGAAGGCGATGCTCCCGAAGATCTGCTCGAGCTCGGAAGTCTACGGCAAGGCGGTTCTGCCGTCCGTCGCCGGCGTACCGGTCGCGGGCATCCTCGGCGACCAGCAGGCGGCCCTGTTCGGCCAGGCCTGCTTCAAGCCCGGCGAAGCCAAGAACACCTACGGCACCGGCTGCTTCATGCTGATGAACGTCGGCGAGAAGGCCGTCCCCTCCAAGTGCGGCCTCTTGACCACGGTCGGCTACAAGATCGGCAACCAGCCCGCCGTCTACGCGCTCGAAGGCTCGATCGCCGTCACCGGTTCGCTGGTGCAGTGGCTGCGCGACAACCTCGGCCTGATCGCCACCGCTCCGGACATCGAAGCGCTCGCTCTGACCGTCGACGACAACGGCGGCGTGTACTTCGTGCCGGCCTTCTCCGGCCTCTATGCGCCGTATTGGAAGGACAGCGCCCGCGGCGTGATCGCCGGTCTGACCCGCTACGTCAACAAGGGCCA
>NZ_SJFN01000098.1 GCF_004328075.1 Siculibacillus lacustris
TCGCGGTATTGACGCGGTATTGACGAAGTTGCCGAGCGTCAGCTTGTCGGCGCCGGCGGCGAGATCGATCAGCCCGCCGGTCGCCTGAGCGCCCAGCGTCACGGTGTCGGCCGACAGGCCGCCGGTGATCGTCTCGACGTTGGAGACGGTCGCGGTGTTGACGAAGGCGCCGAAGGTCAGCGAATCCGCGCCGCCGGCGAGATCGATGGTCGCGGCGGTGACCGCCGAGGACAGCACCACGGTGTCGGCATTGGCCGCACCGACCACGGTTTCGGTGTTGGCGACGGTGACGGTGTTGACGAAGGCCCCGAGCACCAGCTTGTCGGCGCCGGCGCCGAGATCGACGGTGCCGGTGGTGATCTGCGAGCCGAGGGTCACGGTGTCGGAGGACGCGCCGCCGACCAGAGTCTCGACGTTGGACACGGTCAGGACGTTGGCGAAGGCGCCGAGCGTCAGCTTGTCGGCCCCGTCGCCGAGGTCGACGGTGGCGGCGGTCACCGCCGCACCGAGCGTCACCACGTCGGTGGCGGCGCCGCCGACGATGGTTTCGACGTTGGAGATCGTCGCGGTCGCACC
>NZ_SJFN01000099.1 GCF_004328075.1 Siculibacillus lacustris
CTGGTCGCCGGTGTAGCTGTGGATGGTGGTCATGAAGCCGTGGTCGATGCCGATGGCGTCGTTCAGGGCCTTGGCGATCGGCGACAGGCAGTTGGTGGTGCACGAGGCGTTGGACACGATCAGGTGCTCGGCGGTGAGCTTGTCGTGGTTGACGCCGTAGACCACGGTCAGGTCGGCGTTCTCGCCGGGGGCCGAGATCAGCACGCGCTTGGCGCCGGCGGCGAGCTGCAGAGCGGCCTTGTCGCGGGCGGTGAAGATGCCGGTGCACTCGAGCGCCACGTCGACGCCGAGTTCGCCCCAGGGGAGCGTCGCCGGATCGCGGATGGCGGTGACCTTGATCGGGCCGCGGCCGACGTCGATGGTGTCGCCGGCGACGGTGACCACGCCGGGGAAGCGGCCGTGGACGCTGTCGTAGCGCACCAGATGGGCGTTGGTCTCGACCGGGCCGAGATCGTTGATGCCGACCACTTCGATGTCGGTGCGTCCCGACTCGACGATCGCCCGCAGGACATTGCGGCCGATGCGGCCGAACCCGTTGATCGCTACACGGAC